>CAMCVN010000019.1 GCA_945881845.1 Bifidobacterium breve
CAGGCCTTCGGGCATGCGCTACAGGCGATCGACCTGCACGTCGGCCCGGCGCGGGAGCTGGCGCTGGTTGGCGAGCAGCTTGGCCCGCTGCTGGAGGTCGTTCGCAGCCAGCTCTGGCCACGGCTAGTTGTTGCGGCAGGCGACGGCAGCAGTGACGAGAGCGTTGTGCCTCTGCTCGAAGGCCGCACGCCGGTCGACGGTCATCCTGCCGCATACCTCTGCGAGAATTTCACCTGTGCGGCCCCAGTTACAGACGCTGAAGCGCTCGCCGCTGCGCTCGGCTAGTTCACGCGCGCGCGAAGCGCTGGTCGATCCGCCCGCGACACTCGTATCCTCCAGCGTTCGATGAAAAGAATTCTCTCCATCCCTGCGGGCCGCCGCGCGAAGTGGGTCGTTGTCGCGTTCTGGGTCGGACTGCTGGTCGTCTTCTCGGCACTTCAGTTCCCGACCAAGTTCGAAGAGGTTCAGAAGAATGATTCAGCCTCGTTCCTCCCAGCGAGCGCTGAGTCGACCAAGGCGCTCGCGGCGGTCAACACGATCCAGGGCGAGGAGACGGTCGCGATCGTCACCGTTTACCGCCGCCCGAGCGGCCTGACCGCGGCCGACCGCGCGCTAATTGAGCAGAACCGCAAGGAACTAAACGCGCTGAAGCTGCCGGCCACAACGCCGTTCGCGCGGCCAGTCCCTTCGAAGAATGGGCAGGCGGAGCTGCTCGTCGCAAACATCGAGACCAACGGCGACGCGAACACGATCCTCGACCCGGTCGACAAGGTACGTGAGGTGGTAAATGATCCAGGCGGTGGATTGGAAGCGAAGGTCACAGGTTCGGCAGGCTTCTCGGCCGACGCGATCAAGATCTTCGAGGGAATTAACGGCACGCTGCTGCTCGCCGCCGTCGGGCTCGTCTTCTTCCTTCTGGCGCTGATCTACCGCAGCCCGATCTTCCTCTGGATCCCGCTGGTGACGGTGATCTTCGCCGAGTTTGCGAGCCGCTCAATCGGCTACCTGCTGGCCGAGGCCGGAGTGACGATCAACGGCCAATCGTCGTCGATCATGTCGATCCTCGTGCTTGGCGCGGGCACCGATTATGCGCTGCTTCTGGTTGCGAGGTACAGGGAAGAGCTGCGCCAACACGATGACAAACACCTTGCTGTTGCCAACGCCACCGCCGCGGCCGGCCCGGCGATCATCGCCTCGGCGGTAACAGTGATGCTCGCGCTCTTCTGCCTGACCTTGGCCGAGGTAAACGGCACCGCGGGACTCGGACCGCTCGGCGCGCTCGGAGTGGGAATCGCGATGCTCGCGATGCTGACGCTGCTCCCGGCGCTGCTCGCGATCACAGGGCGACGCGCCTTCTGGCCCTTCATCCCTCGCGTTGGTGAGGAGGGCGCAGACGCAGCGCACGGCAAGTGGCGCCGCTGGGGCGAGTGGATCAGCAAGCGGCCGCGAATGATTTGGATCATGACGGCGCTGCTGCTGGTCGTGATGAGCTTCGGTCTGCTCAACTTCTCAACCGGCCTAACGCAGGGCAACTCGTTCCGCGGCGAGGTCGAATCGGTCCAAGGCCAAGAGATGCTTGCGACCTCGTTCCCGGCTGGCGAGAACGCGCCGACAGACATTGTCGTTCCAGACAAGAGCAAAGCGAAGGCAGTCGCCGCCGCGGTTGCTGACGTCCCGGGCGTCGTGCGTGTTGCCCCGGCCGGCGCTGGGCCGCCAGGCGTGCAGCTCGCAGCGACGCTGAAATACAGCCCCTACGCAACTGAGGCCTACGCCGTAATCCCGAACATTCGCACCGCCGCCAAGCAGGCCGGCGGCCAAGACGTGCTCGTCGGTGGGCCGACGGCGATCGAACGCGACCTGCGAGAAGCCTCGACGCGTGACACAAAGCTGATCATCCCGATCGTGCTGCTGGTTGTGCTGCTTGTGCTGATCGTGCTGCTGCGAGCTTTCGCCGCTCCAGTGCTGCTGATCCTGACCGTGATTCTCTCGTTTGCGGCCTCACTCGGAGTCAGCGCGATCGTCTACGACGTCGTCTTTGGCTTCCCCGGCAGCGACCCCGGATTACCGCTTTTCACCTTCGTGTTCCTTGTCGCGCTCGGGATCGATTACAACATCTTCCTGATGGCGCGGGTGCGAGAGGAGACGCTCAAGTACGGCACCGAGCGCGGGATGATCCGTGGCCTCGCCGTGACCGGCGGCGTGATCACCTCGGCCGGGATCGTTCTCGCCGGCACCTTCGCGATCCTCGGCACGCTGCCACTGATCTTCCTCACCGAGCTTGGCTTCGCGATCGCCTTCGGGGTCCTCCTCGACACCTTCATCGTGCGATCAACGCTGGTACCAGCGCTGGTGCTCGACATCGGCAAGAAGGTCTGGTGGCCGTCGCGGATGGCGCACGAGGGCGAACCTGGCGAGCATGTGCCGGAAGCCGAGCCGGACGTCGAACCAGACGCCGCTACTCCTACCGCTTAGGCAACGACTTCAAGTGCGCGCATCTCGCTCTCGTTGAGGCGGATCGCCGCGGCGGCGACGTTCTCCTCAAGGTGAGCGAGCGATGACGTGCCGGGGATCGGCACGATCACCGGTGAGCGCGCGAGCAGCCACGCGAGAGCGATCTGGTAGACGGTCGCGTCGTGCGCGGCGGCAATCGAGGCGATCGGCCCATCGTCCTCGACAGACCCGGCTACGAGTGGGAACCAAGGCAGGAATGCGATTCCTTTGCGCTCGCAAGCGAGCAGCACTTCGAGCGAGCCACGGTCGCTGACGCTGAATCGGTTCTGAACGCTGACGACCTCGACGATGTCGGACGCCACTTCGAGCTGCATCGAATCAACGTTTGAGATCCCGATGTGCTGGATCTTCCCTTCGCGCTTGAGATCGGCGAGCGCGCCGATCGACTCTGCGTACGGGACTTCGGGATCGGGCGCATGAAGCTGGTAGAGCTTGATCGCATCGACGCCAAGGCGCTTGATGCTCCCCTCGCACTGCTCCTTCAGATGCGCGGGGTCGCCGTTGCGGTGCCACTCGCCGGGGCCACTTCGCGTAAGGCCGCCCTTGGTCGCGATTACGAGATCATCGGCGTAGGGGAAGAGCGCGTCGTGGATGTACTGCTCATTGACTTCAGGGCCGTAGGAGTTGGCGGTGTCAATCAGCGTTACGCCCATCTCGACTGCGGCGCGCAGCACTGCGAGGGCGTTGTCGACGTCGTCGGCCGGCCCCCACACACCTTCGCCTGTAAGACGCATCGCGCCGTAGCCCATCCGCCTGACCTCGAGGTCGGGACCGATCGTGATCATTCCTGCGCGGGCGGCACTGGCCATTAGCTGTCTCCTTTTGAGGACTACTTAAAGAATCGCGAGGTAGCGGTCGAGTTCCCACTGTGAGACATCTAGTCGGTACTCCTCCCACTCGCGACGCTTAATTTCAACAAAGCGATTAAAGGTGTGTTCCCCAAGGGTACGCAAAACGAGTTCCGATGCAGCAGCAAGTTCTACTGCTTCTCCAAGACTCGCCGGAAGCTGCTCAATCCCCATCCGTTGACGATCCTCCGGCGAGAGGTGATAGAGATTCTGCTCCATCGGCTCCGGCAGCTCGTAGCCCTTCTCAATTCCCTCGAGGCCAGCCTGAAGTAGAACGGCGAAAGTTAGGTACGGATTGCAGGCCGGGTCAGGGCAGCGCAGCTCCATCCGCGTCGCCATCTCCTTACCTGGGTGGTAGAGCGGCACGCGCACCAGCGCCGAACGGTTGCGGCGTGACCAAGCAACGTGAACTGGCGCTTCGTAGCCGGGCACGAGCCGCTTGTAGGAGTTGACCCACTGGGCGAAGATCGCGCTCATCTCTCGCGCGTGGCGCAGCTGGCCGGCGATAAAGGCCTTGCCTATATCGCTGAGGAAGTAAGGGTCGTTCTCGTCGTAGAAGGCGTTGCGCCCGTCTTTGAAGAGAGAGAGATGGGTGTGCATCCCGGAGCCGTTCTCACCGAACAGCGGCTTCGGCATGAAGGTCGCGTGCCAGCCGTACTTCATCGCGTATTCCTTGACCGTGATGCGGTAGGTCATGCAGTCATCGGCCATCTTCAGCGCCGGCGCGTAGCGCATGTCAACCTCATGCTGGCTGGGCCCGACCTCGTGATGGCTGTATTCGACGTGAATGCCAAGCTGCTCGAGCGCGAGCACCGTTTCGCGGCGCACGTCGGAGCCGGCATCTAGCGTCGTCAGGTCGAAGTAGCCGCCCTGATCGAGCACTTCTGTTCCGTTTGAGTCCTTGAAAAGGAAGTACTCAAGCTCTGGGCCAACGTTGAAGGTGTCAAAGCCCATCCCTTCCATCCGCGCGATTGCGCGGCGCAGGACTTGGCGCGGGTCACCTTCGTAAGGGGTCCGCTCGGGCGTTTGGATGTCGCAGAACATCCGTGCCACGCCCTGCTCATCAGGCCGCCACGGCAGTACAGCGAAGGTTGAAGCGTCGGGCATCGCGATCATGTCCGACTCTTCGATCGCGTTGAAGCCGGTGATCGATGACCCGTCAAAACCCATGCCGCCTTCGAAGGCGTCATCGAGCTCGTCAACGCCGACCGAGAACGACTTCAGCTGGCCGAGAATGTCGGTGAACCAGAGGCGGATGAAACGGATGTCACGCTCAGCGCAGAGCGCCTTCACGTCCTCCGAGCTGGTCGGCGAATCGGCCATCAAACGACCCTAGCGCCGCAGAGCGAATCTGGGCGTTTTGGTCAGCGACTTGCGCGAACTGTTGCGCGGCCAATGCTGATCACGCCGAGCTTGCGCGCAGCGGCCCAAGTGAGGTCGTAATGGACGCCAGCAGCGTAAGGGCCGCGGTCAACGACCTTTGTCTTCACGGTCTGGCCGCGGAACTTGAAGTAGACGACGGTGCCGCAGGGAAGCGTCTTGTGTGCAACGCCCATCAGGCGGCTAGTAAGCGTGTTGCCGCAGGCCGTCCGGCGCCCGTACCAACCCGGTCCGTACCAAGTCACAACGCGGGTGCGGTTGATGCCGCCACTGTTGCCGCGACCACCGCTGGAGGGAGCCTTCGACGAGCAGGGCCGCTTTCCGGCCTTGAGCGCCGCGATTGTCGCGGGGCCGGCGATCCCGTCGGTCGTCATGCAGCGACTGTTCTGAAAGCGGCGCACGGCTGCGTAGGTGAGCGAACCAAAGTGGCCCGTCGGCGCGACCTTCAAGAGGCGGATGTGATGAAGCTTGGCCTGGAGCTGGCGGACGTCATGACCGTTCATCGATGTCTTCAGCGTGCGGTCGCCAAGTTTGTGCAGCGGCGCTGCGCCAGCGCTGACCGCCGCCGTCAGAACCAGCACCAACCCGAGCAGCACTGCCAAGCCGGCGATCCGGTCGGGGCGGCGAATCGTGATCGAGCTCTTCGGAGCGGGGCTGCGAACGCCGCGGCTGCGGCGCTGCTCAACGAGCGCGCGAGCTTTCGGCGCGCCGGGGCGACGGACCATGGGCAGGCGGCGGAAGCTTTCGCGCTGCGCTGGCGCAGCGTCCTCAAGCTTGTTCGGTGACTGCGCGGCAACGGCAGCGCGTGTTTCGCTCTGCGGGCGAAGGTGTTCCACTTCCGACCACCATGGGGAATTGATCTCTGTTGACATCGCTCATCGAGCCTCTCTCTTGTGCTTACGGGGTTAGCTGACGGGCTCGCGCTGAAAGAGCTGCGCTACGCCGACTTAAACGGCGATTCGCCCCGACTGTTGGGTCCCCCGCTCCCCAGCGCCAGAAGGGCGACTGGGAACTCAGCGGTATATGCGTAGTTCACGGTAGCGCGAGTGGGCAAAACCCTGCCACTGCTGCACGAAACGGTGCGTTAAGGCGTTGAAGCGGAGTCGTTCTCGCCCGCGACCATGCCCTGACCGGCAACGGCGGCGACGTAGCTGGCGACGTCTTTGGCTTGGTTGCCTGTCACGAGCCCGGCCGGCATGTTGCCGGCTCCGCGGGCGCGGCCGATCTGGATTGCGTTCAGAGTCAGCGCTTCAGGCGGAACCATCATGTCAAGGTTAGGTCCGGTCTGGCCGACCGAACCGGATGCCTGCAGCGTGTGGCAGGTTGAGCAGTTCTGTGCGAACAGCACGCGTCCGTTCTCCTGATTGGCAGTCAGAACGACTCCGCCGCTCGCGTCGCGTGAAGTCTTCGTGCCATTGTCGACGACCAAGGCGGCTGGAATCGCAAGCCCGATGCCGACGACGCAGAGAGCGACACCGACGTAAAGCATCTTGCCGCTGCCGTCGCCGCCAGCGGCCTTGTCCTTGCGGTTGGCTGCGAAGCCAGCGGCGAAGACGGCGATTCCGACGATCACGAAGATTGCGGTGAATATGGTGGCAGCGAGCATCAGCTCAAACGATACACGCAGCCACGCACGCCACGCCCGCTCGCAGCAACTATTGGGCGCACAAACGCCTCAGCGGCGACGGCCCTGAGCGAACGACATCACGGCCGGTGCGACGGCGCGGAAGTCGGCGCTTACGAGCTCACCAACCTCAGCCAACTGAGCGTTGCCCGGCTCAAGCGCCTCAATTCGATCAACGAGCAGGTTGACGGTGCCGCCGGCGCTGGCGTGGCGTTCGAGAACCCCTTCGGCGAAGACGAGCGGTTCGGTCCTGACCGTCAGGCGGAATCGCTCATAGATCTTCGGCTTGAGAACGAGGTTGATCGTCCCCTGCTCATCTTCGAGCAGCACGAAACAGACACCGCCCGCCGTGCCGGGCCGCTGCCGCGCGACGACCAACCCTCCGACCTTGGCGCGACTGCGGTGTGGCGCGCGCTCGAGCGCAGCGCTGGGAAGCGCTCCTCGCTTCGCTAGGTCTGGGCGCATCAGCTCCAACGGATGGCTGCCGGTAGTTAGGCCGGTCGCGGCGTAGTCGGCGAGCATCGTCTGCCAAGCGGTCAGCGGGTCGAGCGCGGGCGCGGCAGGAAGATCAAAGCCGAGCGAAAGTTGCGCCTTGCTGGCCGGAGCGGGCGCGCCGATGCCGAGCTGCCAGAGCACGGCGCGCCGCGCCAGCCCGGGGCGCTGCGCTTGCTCGGCGTCGGCGCTGGCGCTGGCGTCGGCGCTGGCCAGCCGGTCGCAGGCACCGGCCCAGGCGAGCGCTTCAAGCGATGAGCGCGCGCCACCGGCGCGGGCCGTCAAGTCGCTGAGCGAAGCGAACGGCCCGTTGGCGCTGCGTTCGTCAATCAGCTCCTCGATCTGTTCTTTGCGCACTCCGCGCACGTGGCGCAGGCCGAGCCGCAGAGCGCCCTGCTCGTCGATCAGGCAGCCGAGCGCACTCTCGTTTAGATCGGGGGCCAGCACAGTCGTGCCGCGGCGCTGCGCTTCGTGAACGAGAGAATCGGGTGGGTAGAAGCCCATCGGCTGCTCGTCGAGCAGCGCAGCCAGCAGCTCCGGGCCGTAGTGAACGCGCAGCCAAGTTGATTGGTAGGCGAGCAGGCCGAAGGCGGCGGCGTGCGCTTTGGGGAAGCCGAAGCCGGCAAAGCCAGCGACCATTTCGAAGACCTCGGCAGCCTGCGTTTCATCAACGTCAGGCCAGAGCGCCATCGCTCCCTCGATGAAGCCGCGGCGGTGCGCTTCGATCGCCTCAGCCGAACGTTTGCGGCTCATTGCGCGGCGCAAGCCTGCCGCCTCGGCGGCGCTGAAGCCTGCGAAGGCCATCGCCACTTCGATCACCTGGTCTTGAAAGATGATCGTGCCGAGCGTCTCACGCAGGATCGGCTCCAGCGAGCGGTGCGGATAAGGGATTTTGAAGTCGGGGTTGGCGTTCAGCGCCTGGCGCCGTTTGATGTACGGATTGACGGCGCCGCCCTGAATTGGCCCCGGCCTGACGATCGCTACCTGAATCGTTATCTCGTCGAGGTTTGCTGGCCTTGTGCGCCGCAGTGAGGCGATCTGCGCGCGACTTTCAATCTGAAATACGCCGGTTGTTTCGCCGCGCTGAATTGCTTCGTAAACCTGCGGGTCGTCGTAGGGAATTCGCGAGAGATCTATTCGCTCGCCGCGGCGCGCGTCTATCTGTTCAACGCAGCGCTCGACGGCGGAGAGCATTCCAAGCCCGAGCAGGTCGATCTTGAGGAAGCCTGCGTCGGCGCAGGAGTCCTTGTCCCAGTGGGCGATCTGGCGCCCCTCGATCGCCGATGGAACGACCGGGCAGCAGTCGATCAGCGGCCTTGTCGCGACGATCATTCCGCCGGAGTGCTGGGCCAAGTGGCGCGGTAGCCCGGAGGCTTCACGCGCCAGCGCTGCGAGCCAGCGCCAGCGGCCGCTCTGCGCCCGCTCCTCACCGATCGCCTCAGCGATCTGCTCGTCAAAGCCGCGCAGCGACCAGCCTTCACTGGAGCGGGCGACGCGCTCGATCTCCCCTGCTGGCAGGCCGAGTGCGGCGCCGAAGTCGCGGATTGCGCCGCGCGCCTTGTAGGTCGGGAAGGCGGCGACCAGCGCCGTTCGCTCGACTCCGTAGCGCTGGTGGATCCGCGGGATCAGCTTCTCGCGAATGTCGCGTGGGAAATCGAGATCAATGTCAGGCAGCTCGGTGATCTGTTCGCTGAGGAAACGGCCAAGAAGGAGCCGGTTGGCGACAGGATCTACGTGCGAGAGGCCAGTTAGATAACAGACGATTGATGAGACTGAGGAGCCGCGGCCGCGGCCTGGCGGCAGCAGCGCGCGGGCGCTGCTGGGGCCACGGACCTCAGCGGCAACCTCGCGCGCAAGCTCCAGCATGTCGCGGTGGAGCAGGAAGAAGCCGGAGAGGCCGAGCCCGGCGATGATCTTCAGCTCTTCGCTGAGCCTTGCGGCGGCCTCGTCACGTAATGGGTGGCCGTGCGGGTAGCGGTGATCGAAACTGGCCTGGCAGGCCTGCACGAGATCACGGTCGGCGCCGCCGTCCTCAGCACCCGGGTAGCGGTAGCCGAGGTCACTCGTTAGGTCGAACTGGCAGCGCTCGGCGATCCGCTCCGTTTCGGCGAGCGCATCAGGGTGGTCTTCAAATCGTGCTGCCATCGCCTGCGGGCTTGCGAGCACGTGGCTGTGGTTGCCGCGCCGCTGCGGCTCGCAGCCGTCGAGCGTGAGGTGGCTGCGGACGGCGACGAAGGTGTCCTGCAGCGGCGCACGCCTTGCCGCGTGGGCGTGGACGTTGCCGCTTGCGACGCAGCGCACTCCGAGCAGCCGCGCGCGCTCGGCCAGCTCACGCCCCAGCGCGCGGTCATGGCGCGCGAACGGGCGCTGCAGTTCGATCCGCAGATCGTCGCGGCCGAAGGCTGCCAGCAGGCGACGCAGGCTCGGCTCATCGTGGAAGCCGTGGCCGGCGCAGCCGCTGAGGCAGATCAGCCCTTCCGTGTGCGCTTCGACCTGTTCGAGCGTCAGCTCCGGTTGCCCGCGCTCGCGGCCATCGCGGGTGTGCGCGTGGGCGAGCGTCAAAAGGCGGCAGAGATTGCTCCAGCCCTGGGCGTCCTTGACCAGCAGCGTTAGGTGGCGATGCTCGGCTTCGGACTCCCGCTCGCCGGCCACGCGAACCTCAGCGCCGTGGATCGCCTTCAGCCCAGCCGCCTTCGCAGCCTGCGCGAACTCCATCGCGCCGCAGAGATTGTCGTGGTCGGTCAGTGCCAGAGCGCGGTAGCCGTGAGCGACGGCGGCGTCAACGAGCTCATCGGGGCTCGATGCGCCGTCAAGGAAAGAAAAGGCCGAATGACAGTGGAGTTCTGCGTACAACACGAACATATGTTCGCATCATTGCGCGCGCTTTGTGGAATTCTTTTCCCGCCGCAGGGAGACCGCGTCACTGCGCACGAAGGCAGTCGCTGCGGGCGCGCCAGTTCTGGTCGATTCCGCGCACGCGGGCGTCGAGCAGGGTCGCGCGCTCGACGCTGCGCTGGTAATTGCCGGCCAGTCCCACGCCGGCGCCGAGCTTGCCGCCAAAGCCGCTGCGGCGGCCCTCGATTCCATAGCTACGGACGAGCGTCACGCCGTCGCTGTTGATCCTTGCCTTCAGCGCCTCGGAGACTTTCGCCGCCGGGCCGAAGCCGACGCCACGATCGCGCAGGGCGGCGACGAAGGAGGCAGCCACCGCGCGGCTCGCGTCATCACTGAGATCAAGATGCTGCTCAACCTCGACCAGCATCCCCTGACGCAGCGGCAGACTGCCGACGCCGGAGACGAGCGTGCTGACGGCGCCGGGCAGCTTCGCGCCGGCGTGGAAGCGGCGCGCGTCGAAAACGCCAAGGTCGATCGGGTTGCCGGCGCGGTCGAGCGTCAGCGTGTAGAGCTCACTGTGGCGCAGCCCACCTTCAACTCCGCTGGCTGGCAATGGCGAGAGGTCGGCGAGCAGCTCGTTGCGACGAGCGATCGTCAGCGTGCGCTGGCCTGTGCGGTGGTCGAGCCGCTCACCGACTAAGTCCTCGGCCTCGAAGCTGATCCCGGCCGCAGCGAGGCGGCCGCCGATGATGCTGCTCAGGCCACTCTCGCCAAAGGTGATGTCGGCAGGCGGCGGTGCGCTGACAGAGCGGCGCGGCGGCCTCATCGGTGGCCTGCCGCGGCCGGTCATCATCGCTGCTGCCGGCGCGAGCTGCGCGATCAGGCTCTCGGCCGCCGCTGCGTTGGGAACCGTCCAGGCGCGGCCGCGAGCGATGCGGCCGCTGAAAGAGCCGCTCGCCGCGGCGCCGAACTCAGCGCCACCGACGGAGATGCTGCCGCCGGCCGTCAGCTCAAGGCCAGCGCCACCGCTCTCGACCAGCGTCACGAACTCGGTGCCGTCGGAGCTGCGCTGGCGGATGATTGTGCGGCCGCCGGCGAGGCGGACCACGGCGACGACAACGACAAGATCTTGGCTCGTTGTCTGCGCGCCGGTCACACACGGCGCGCGGTCGCGCTCGCAGTCGCCGCCGCCGACAACGCAGATGCCGCGCGCGAACTGCGCCAGCACCGAAGCCGCCAGCCCTTCGCCTTTGACCGCCATCGCGCCGCCGCCGACCACCAGCGTTGAGATCACGAGTAGGACGATGTACTCAAGGCTGGCTTGGCCGCTGTCGTTGCGCACACGGCAGAAGCTGGCGGCGCGCCGGTTACGCCGCTACTGCCAGTCAGCCCCGAAGCGCGCACAGCGCCACGCAGCATTGCCACTCAGCGGTGGCGGAACCAGCCGCCGCCGACAAGGTCGCGAAAGACGACGAGGTCTCCCCCCTCGATCGTCACAAGCTCCCAGTAGCGCCGTCGCAGTGGCTGCTCGCTCCACCAACTGTCCTCAACCAGCCACGATTCGCGCACGGCGCTGATCTCGCTGCCCTCAACCTCGAGCGGCCTGCCGCCAACGCCAGCGCAGACGCGCACAGCGCGCGGCGCGCCGAGCCTCCTCGCGGCCGGCGTCATCGCTCGTAAGGGGTAAGAACGGCGCGGCGCTCAGGGATCCGCGACTGAGGATCGGCGAGCAGCACGCGCAGCGCAGCCTGCGGACCGGCCAGCGCTCGCAGCTGGCCAATCGCCTCGCTGAGCCGCCCGGCGCGGCGGAACTCTTCGTCATCGAAGAGCGCCTCCGCCGGCGGTGCCGGCGGGCCGAGCTGCTCGGCGGCAAGCCGTAGCGAATTAGCCGGGGCGGGCAGCATCGCCAGCCGCAGTGCCAGCGCGGTGCGGATTCGCAGCGCGTCGCTGAGCGGCTCGCGGAAGACGACGCGCTCGCGCCAGGTGCCTCCCTCGGTCAACTCGGCCGAGAGCGTCGCTGCGCGCAGCGTGCGGCCACCCAGTTCGTTGCGGGCGAGCAAAGAGTCAACGAGCATTTCGAGCGCGACCGCGAGCTGCGGACCGGAGGCCGACTCGATCAGCGTCAGCGTCTCTTCCAGCGGTTCACTTGGCTTACGCGGCCGCAGCGGGCGGTCGTTCCCATGCGCCATCTCCCAAGCCGTTATTCCGGCGCGGCCGAAGCGATCGGAGACGCTGCCGCGAGGAAGGGCGGCGAGCTGGCCGAGCGTCGTGATTCCAAAGCGGGCGAGCGGTTCGACCAGCTTCGCCGTCGCCGGCTCGCGCGCCAGCAGAGAGGCCGGGGCGCCGGCCAACTGCGCGGCGCCGTCAACTACCGATGGCCTGCGGCTGCGCGCCTGCTCTGCTGCGACGACGGCGCAGAAGCGCGAAGAACCAGCGCCGATACGCGCCGGCAACTTCAGCGCCGCACGTGTTGCCTTCACGACGCCGTCGAGTGAGCCGCCGTGCAGACGACCGAGCCCACGCGCCTCAAAACAGGCGAGCCCCACTCCCCCGTCCTCAACCTGAGCGCCGACCGACTCGAGCCGCACCAGCACCCGCTCCCAACTATCGGCAACAGCGACCGGGTCGGCAGCGATCAGCCGCAGCCGCGGAGCACGAGCCAAGGCCTCAGCGATCTTCATTCCGGGCGCCACTCCGAGCGCTTCGGCGGCAGGCGATACCTCACCAACCAGCGCAGCGCGACCCGGCTCCGGCGCCAGCGCCAGCGGCCCCTCGGCCAGCGCGGCGCGGCCACCGGCAGCGATTGCGAGCGAAAAGCGGGGCAGTATGACGGCGACAACCATAAGCGAACGTATGTTCGCATAGCTGCCGCCGGCGATCAAGCTCCGGGCGGGATCTCCCGTTTCTGCGGGCTAGGCGTTCCTGCGCTCGAACGCCAGCTCAGCCTGCGCGACGATCACGTCAGCAAGCGACTCAATATGCGGGTTCAACAGCTGCCAGGCGCTGCGATCAACCTGCGGATCGTCGAGCCACTGCAACAACATCAAGTCGGTGTGGCCGCGCATCTCCGGCAGGAAGGCCGCGTACGAGAAGCCCTGATCGAGCAGCCCAGCAAGCGCCGACGCCGGCTCGTTAGTCGGGATCCGCAGTTCAATGAAGCGAACCCCCGCTGCCTGCGCCTCGTCGCGGGCAGCGGCGACCGCGGCATGAAGATCGGCGCCAATCGTCTCGACCTCAATCCCCGCGCTAGCCATCGCATCATTGAACGTGGAACTGAGCACGGTCGCCTCCGGCAACACCAGATCTTGCGGCGGATCGGTCTGAATAGTCCTCGGCCAATCGGTTGGCTCCAGCGCTAGCGCGACCAACTCGGCGTACTCCGGCGGAAGCCAAACATCGTGCTCGCGCATCGGCGCGAGCGGGCCGAAGGCCACCGCCAGCGAGATTCGTCCAACCTCGGTCTGTTCTTCGAAGCCCTCGAGGTCGACGTGAGGAATCGACTTCAGCCGAATGCCGGTGATCGCTCCTTGCCTCCAGCGGGTAACGGCAATCTCCTGCGTCGCCGTGTGAACCAGCACCGGCTCGCCCATCACCCACTTGACGCCCCGCTGCACGAGCCGGTCGTGGAGGTTCGCTTCCATCCGCGAGGCAATTCCGTGGCCGCGGTAGCGCTCGTCGGTGATCGTCATGCCGCTCTCGGCAACGACCGGGCCATGGAAGACGAAGGCCCAGTGGCCAACGACTTCGCCATCTCCAGCTACCGTGACTTCGCTGATCTGAAGACCAGCCTCTTGGTCGGCGAAGAAGAGTTCGGGGTGGTAAATCCGTTCGTGGATGTAGCTATCGCCGTAGCAGCGCCGAACCAGATCGGCTACGCCGACCGCGTCCTCGGCCGTCATCGGGCGGACTTCGATCTGCTCGTCTCTTTCGGCTGTTGCCATCGGCGGGAGGATAGATCGAACTGGGGCGGCACGACCAGACCCGAAACGCAGCCCCCTCAAATAGAAAGGGCCCCGCAAGCGAGGCCCTTCCCTTAGTACGCCGGTAAGCCGGATTCTGTCTTGGACAGCCATCCATCTTTGCGACCTACCTGAACCTTGGCGGGCAGCCTACAAACGGTTCTGCTTGGTCTTGCATCCGGTGGGGTTTACCTGGCCGCCGTGTTACCACGACGCCGGTGCGCTCTTACCGCACCTTTTCACCCTTACCTGTGCGCAAATGAGCGGACGTCCAACTCACTCACGCCATCGGCGGTGTATTTCTGTGGCACTTTCCCGCGGGTTTCCCCGGGTCGGCTTCCCGACCACCGTGCCCTGCGATGTCCGGACTTTCCTCGAAGGGTTTTCTCTCCCCCCGCGACTGTCTGGCGTACGCGGAAGAGATTAGCGGGAGAACTAGCCCAGAACTGCGTGGCAGCTGTCACATTTTCCGGCCACCGGGCGCGGCCCAGTCTGGACGCGCGGCATCATTGCCGCGCCGCAGACCGGGCACGCGACCGAATGGTCGGCGTGAAGGCCCTCCCATACGCCGACGATCAAATCGTCGAGCGTGAGCCCTCGAGCGCCCTGAGCAGCGGTGCGACAACCACTGTTCCTTGGGCGCTCCCTGCGAAGCGGCGTGAGCGTTACGGCGCTCATCGGACGCTCCGAAAGAGTCCAACGACCCGCCCGAGGACTTGAACGTCCTTCGTGCGGATCGGTTGCATTGCCGGATTCTCCGGCTGCAGTCTGATGTGATCGCTCTCGCGGAAGAAGCGCTTCACGGTCGCCTCGTCATCGCCGACCATCGCAACGACGATCTCGCCATCATTGGCATCGTCCTGCGGGCGGACGACAACGAAGTCGCCTTCAAGAATTCCGGCGTCGATCATCGACTGCCCTTGAACGCGGAGCACGTATTCGCCGTCCTCGCCCCCGGCGACTGCCGGAACCTGGACGTACTCCTCGATGTTCTCCTCGGCAAGTATCGGCGAACCGGCGGCAACTGCGCCGACCAGCGGCAGACCGCGCGGCGTGACCTTGTCGAGCGCGCCTTGCACGGCGGCGCCGGCCCCGCGGGTGGCGCGGTCGAGCAGCTCCATCGCGCGCGGCTTGGTCGGGTCACGGCGCAGCACGCCGAGCTTCTCCAAGTTTGAAAGGTGGGCGTGGACCGTTGACGACGAGGCCAAGCCGACGGCCTTGCCGATGTCACGGACGGTCGGCGGGTAGCCGTTGAGATCGGAGTAGCCCCGGATGAAATCGGTGATCTCTTGCTGGCGCTTTGTTAGGTCCACGGTGTTCCTCGCTTTGGCTGGCTATCGAACATGTGTTCGTAAGACTAGCGCGCATTCTGGACGGAACTCCTGAACCAGCGAAAACGCTGTATTCATCGGATATCAGCGGTATCCCCTGTGGCCCGCGCCAGTGCTATCCTCGCGCTTCCCGCTTGACTAAGAGCGGGCACCACCAGCGCCGGTGGCGGAATTGGTAGACGCGCCAGCTTGAGGGGCTGGTGGGCTTTTGCTCGTGGAGGTTCGAGTCCTCTCCGGCGCATGTATCCGACGCCCCGCCCGTGCGGGGCGTCGCTCGTTGCAGGGCCGCGAGAGACTCTGCGACGATCAGCAGATGGACTACGACTTCACATGGCGTGACGGCGAGCGGACGATCCGGTTCGCGCGCGGCGCGATCCTCGAAGCGCCACGGCTGATCGGCGAAGGATTCACGCTCGTTACTAGCGCGCGGGCACGGGCGCAGCATCCGAACCTTGAGCTCGGAGCCGAGCAGGTGATCGAGGTTGGGCCCGGTTTCGTCGATGAGATCGCCGGTGACATCTTGGCCAACGGGACACTAAGCACGCGGATCGTGGCACTCGGCGGCGGCCGCGTGATCGATACCGCGAAGGCTCTGGGCGCCGCCGCAGCGCAACCAACCCTTGTCGCGGCGATCCCAACAACTCTGAGCGCCGCAGAGATGACTTGGGTGCATCGCCAGGCACGCGGCGCGCCGGCTGGCAGCGGCACGATGCGCCCGCAGCTCGTGATCGCCGACCCAACCGTCAGCGCTTCGCAGCCGATGCCTGACCTTGCCGCCAGCGCCGCCAACGCGCTCGCTCACGCAATCGAAGGCGCCGTCACCGGCGTCGCCAGCCCGGTACCGACGATGGCCGCGATCCGTGCCGCCGTGCTGCTGGCCGAAGGGCTCCCCGAAGAGGGCGAGCCGCTGCTTGACCCGCTGGCGCTCGGCGCGCTCCTTTCGGGCTACGCGATCGACGCCAACTGGTACGGAATCCACCACGTGATGAGCCAGACGCTGGTCCGTAATGCCGGCGTAAGCCACGGCGACGCGAACGCCGCGATGCTGCCGGTCACCAGCGCCGCGCTGCGCGAGCGGCGCGTCGAGGAGATCGCCGCGATCGACGAAGCAACCGGCGTTCCGGTCGAACAGTTGGCGCGCCGCTTCGCGCGCCGCGCGCAGGCCGAGTCGCTGCAGGCGATCGGTGTTGATGAGGCAATCCTGCCGCAGCTCGCTGAGATGGCGAGCCAGCGCAGTGAACTGGCGCTAACTCCCCCACCGGCCGGCGCCGACGAGCTGCTCAAGCTGTACCGCGCCGCCTGGCAGCCGCAGGGCTAGGGCTAGGGCTAGGGCTAGGGCTTCGCTTTGCGGTACGGCGCGTAGAGCGTCGTACGACCGACGGTTCCAACAGTGCGATTCCACGAGGCCTTGAACTCCGAGGCCGGCTGGAGTCCTCTGTCGAGCGCCCAGCCGACCGGCACGACGGTGAAGTCTGGGTGGCGAACGTAGGTCGGCACGTAATCAACGCGCCTGACCGCAGCTTTGCCGTCGGGCTCAACGCGGATCCGCAGCAGCGCGAGGTAGCCGTCCTGCGTCGCCGCGAGCAGCCCCGCGCCCGCGCTCTGGTTGGAGAGCGTGTTGCCCTCGCCGAAGACGACGAGCTTGTTGTTGATCTTGCGGATCGGCTGAACGACGTGCACGTGCTGCCCGATGATGGCCGTAATCAGGCTCGACTTTGTCAGCGCGCGGGCCAGCTTCATCTGCGTCGCCGACGGCGTGTGGACGTACTCGTCGCCGGCGTGGAGATTGACGACGACGACCTGCGCTCCCTGCTTGCGAGCGCGCTTGGCGTCACCGAGAATCTTGCCGGTGGAAGCCCAGTTGACGGACCACGGGTGAGGCATCGCCTGGCCGTTGGAGATCGCCGTATAAGCGAGGTAGGCGACCTTGACGCCCTTCGCCTCGAGCATCGTGATCTTCTTCGACGCACTCTCGGAGTGGAAAGAGCCGGTGTGCTTGACGCCATTCCTACTGAGCGCGAAGCCGGTCTGATCAATGCCGTACTGGCCGCCGTCAAGGCTGTGGTTGGAGGCCGTGTCGCAGGCGTCGTAGCCGGTCGAAGCGATCGCCTTTGCCAACGCCGTCGGCGTATTGAAGACCGGGTAGCCCTTCGGCGGCCGCGGCGTCATCGGCGTTTCAACGTGGCAGAGCGCCAGATCGGCGCCTTCGACGTAAGGCTTGATCATCTTCAGCATCGGCGCGAAGTTGTAACCGTTGCCGCCAGCAAGCTGCTGGGCGCGCATCCAGACCGGGGAGTGGATCAGGAAGTCGCCGTTGGCTTCGATCGTCAGATCGATCGGCGCGGGCGCGGGCACGGGTGCGGGTGCGGGCGTCGTACCGGTCGTCGCAGCGGTCGTCGTCGGAACGTTAGGCGTCGTTGCCGACGACGCTACGCCAACGCCACTGCGACAGCCGCTGACGGCAACGGCGGCCGCGCCAACGCAGAGCAAAGCGCTAAACGGAACGATTGAGGCGCGAATCACTGGCTCATTATGAACCAACCTGCGGCGTTGCGGCGCTGATTCAGCTGACTTTGACGAGCGCGATGATCGCCAGAACCCAGATGATCGTCAGACCGACGGTCCAGCGGTTCAGGTTGCGCTCAACGAGCGAGCCGCCGCCGAGCGAGCCTTCACCGGTACCGACGCCGAAAGCGCCCGAAAGACCGGCATCCTTGCCCGAGTGCATCAGGATCAAGAAGATCACGACGACCGAGAGGAGTGCGACCGCTGCTGTAAGAACCTGTGTCATCGCAGGCGATCTTAGCGGGGATCGACTGCAGGCGGCGCCGCTGGCGGGTCGGGCGCTGCTGCATCGCGCTGCTCAGGCGGCACGAGCTGATCGAGCTCATGAAGCACTTCCACAGCTTCTCCGCGCAGTTCGCGGTCCAGCGAGCGCCATTCCTCCTCGGAGAGCTTGCCGGTTCGGTAGTCCATCTCAAGGTCGCGGATCTGGCGGTACTTGGCGTCACGCGCGGCGCGCAAGTCGGCTATCCGACCCTCATCACGGAGGTCGTCCTGCTCGGCGACCCGCGAGCGCAGCGGCTGGCCAACGAACCAGACGACGAGGCCGAGAATGACGATTGCGATGATTGGCTCGATGACAGACATGGGCTTGAGGAGCGTCGCTACGCGCGCCCCAGATCCTTTGCAACACGCGCAGCTTGACGGGCACGGACACGGTCACGGACGGCGCCAACCGATGGCCAGGCGGCGATCACGCCGCCGATGAAGACGATGATTGAGCCGAGCCAGATCCAGAAAACCATCGGCGAGATAATGATCCGGAACTGCGCCGCCGGCGGGTTATTGCGGTAGCGGGCAGTGAGCCCGTTGAGCGCGGCTGCGAGGAAGATCGACCGCGCCTCAGGGTTCAGCCCCTGGCCTGCAGCCTTCTCAAAGACCGCGTCGCCGCGGCGCACGACCGGCATTAGCGACGAGATATCGGGCGTCTCGGCAACCCAGAGGTCCTTCGTCACGCCCGCCTTGAGGCCGATCTCACTGGTTGACTCGCCAGCGAAGTAGGTGCTGACCGCTCCAAGCATCGACCCGACCGCCGGGTAGTAGCCGCGATTTGGGTAGAGATTGGCGACGAACTTGCCGTCCTTGGTTACGCGAACCTGCGAACCGAGAGTGATCCGCTCGAGCCTGCCGGCCTGCGTTTCGATCTTCGCGACCGGCTTGACGTAAGTAAACGTGTAGCCAGAGACCATCGCCTGCTCGCCGACGCCGAGCCGCACGTCGCGCACGCTCTGGAAGCTCGACGAAGCGGCAATTCCGATGAACAGCACGGCGACCCCGATATGGACAATGAAGCCGCCGTAGCGAGCCCGGTTACGGGCCAGCAGCAGCCGGAAGGCGGCGAACGGCCCCTCCCCCGTCATCGCCTGCCGCGCGCGTGTGCCGCGCCATAGCTCCTGCAGCGAGGTGGCGATCGCGAAGGCGCCGACGACAAACATGATCAGCGGCGCAACGTCGCCATTACCCGGCGTGAAGAGAACACATCCGACCGCGACCAGCAAGGCGATGATCGCTGGCAGGCGCATGCTGCGCCAAAGCTGTGGCCAACTTGTGCGTCGCCAGGCGATCACTGGCCCAATCCCGGAGAGCAGCACAAGGATCAGCACCAACGGAACCGTGTACTGGTCAAACCACGGGGGCCCAACGGCTTCCTTTTGGCCGGTTAGAGCCTCAGAGATCAGCGGGAAGAAAGTCCCCCAGAGGACGACGAAGGTGATCGCGACGAGGACGAGATTGTTGCCAAGGAAGGCCGACTCGCGCGAGAGCAGCGAATCGAGCCGCGACTCACTCTTCAGCGCGTTATCGCGCCGCGTGATGACGAGATAGACCGAGCCAGCGATCATCGTCACGATCAGCGCCGTGAAGAACCACGCGACCGTATTGCCCTCCTCGACGAAGGCGTGGATTGAATCGAGCACGCCAGAGCGGACGAGGAAGGTGCCAAGAATCGCCAGCGTGCCGGTGGCGAGCACCAGCGAGGCATTCCAGATCTTCATCATTCCGCGGCGCTCTTGAATCTTGACCGAGTGAAGGAATGCCGTTCCGGTAAGCCAGGGAAGCAGCGCCGCGTTTTCAACCGGATCCCAGGCCCAGTAGCCACCCCAGCCAAGTTCGGCGTAGGACCAGCGGGCGCCGAGGATGATCCCGGTACCGAGCGCAAGCCAGGCGGCTAGAGCGTAGACGCGCGTTGCCCGCAACCACTCTGCATCAACGCGGCGAACAATTAGCGCTCCGACGGCAAAGGCGAACGGAATCGTGAACAGCGTGTAGCCCGAATAGAGCATGATCGGGTGGATCATCATGCTCGGGTGACGCAGCAGCGGGTTGAGGCCGACGCCCTCCGGCGGCGCGACCGGAACGGTCTCAAACGGCGACGCACTGAAGAGCATCACAGCGGTGAAAAAAGCGCCAAAGCCGAGCAGAACCGCCACCGCGTACGGAGCAACGTCGCGCAAACGGCCGCGCAGCATCACGACGCAGAGCGATGACCAGCCGGCCAGCAATGTGAGCCACAACATCAACGAGCCTTGCTGCGACGACCACATCGCCGCAAGGCGGTAGTACCAGGGCGTTGTCGTTGATGAGTGCGTAGCGACAACCGTGAAATGGAAGTCGGAGCTGAGGAAAGCGAACTCCGTGATCAGAAAGGCGACCGCGGCGAGCCCGAACAGCGCATAGAGCGAGCGGCGGCCGGAGCGGACCAGCGCCTCGCGCCCTGTCCGCGCGCCGACGAGCGAAGCGACAACGCCGTAAAGGCTGAAGCCGAGCGCGAAGATCAGGCAAGCCTGGCCGACAGTTGCCACGATGGACCTAGGACTTCTTTGCGTCGGAGGCGGGCGCGGCTGGCCCGCTCTCTTTGAACTTCGACGGGCACTTGGTGATCAGCGTGTCCTTCTCACCGATGAACGAGTGCGGCGGCGCTCCAGCGCCGGCCGAGCGAACGGTGATGATCACTTCGCGGCCCTCACGGAACGGGTCCGGGACAGCGCCAACGTAGCGGACGGCGACCGACTTCTTGTTCGTGCGGTCGCGGACGCGGAAGCGAATCTCTTCACGGGCGCGAACGACCGAGCCGTCAACAACCTTGCCGGTCAGCTGATAGCTCTCGCCCGGGTTGGTTGAGGCCAGCAACTGACTTGGCTCAACCGCCGTGCTGGCCGCCGAGAAGCTGGTGTAAGCCAAGGCTCCAACGAGTAGGACGGCGCAGCTCAGCGCGATGACCATCCGGATGCGGCGTTTGCGGGCGGGATCCATCCGGCCTCAGTATCGCAGGATTGCTAGCCAAACCCGAGTGTGAAATCGGCCACAGACTGCTCAAGACCCTCGACGGCGACCAACTTGTCGCGTGAGCGCTCGCCGCGGCGCACACTGACGCGCGATTTCGGCACACCGAGCCGCTTCGCCAACAGCACACAGAGAGCAGCGTTGGCCTGGCCGTCAACCGGCGGCGCGCTGACTTTGACCACCAACCGACCTTCGCGAACCTCTCCCACCCGCTCACTCGAGGAGCGCGGGCCTAGCCGAACTGGGATTAGCGCCTCAGCCATGCCACCAACCCCAGCGGCACCGTTGCGGCGCGCTTAGGAATTCGGCCTGGCGGCGACCTGAATATCGAACTGCGCCGTTCCGTCTTCAACCGATGTGACCTTGACCGTCACGTCGTATGTGCCGGTCGAGTCGGTCAGCGTGCAGGTCGTCGTTGCTCCGACCTCAGCGTTGAGCTTGTCAGGACAGCTGATCGGCGGCGCCTCCTTGCCGACGGTCTTCGTCAGCTGCTCCTGCACGTTGGTTTGGAGCTCATCCTGATTGACAGTTTCCGTACCAACGCTGACGCTGCCGCCGCAGGCTGCGAGCACTACCGATGCCGCGACTGCCGAGGAGATGACTAGGGCTTTGCGGACGCTCTTGAAACGGTTCATTTTGAAACCTTTCGTTCGCTGTCGGTTGATGGACCCAGAAGCGGCGGACGAGATTCGAACTCGCGACCCTCAGCTTGGGAAGCTGATGCTCTACCAACTGAGCTACCGCCGCAGTCAGGCAAGGATACCGGCGAGCGCCGCGCCAGCGCGGGCGGCCCTCTAGCCTTCAGCACAGCGTGAAGCGGCCCCGGCTCATCCCCACGATCGTTGTTCTGCTTACCTGCGGACTAATCGCGCTGCTGATTTACGGCGTCGCGAACACCGGCGCCGACGACTCGCTCGACGCCAAGGTCAAAGCCGGACAGCTCCCACCAGCGCCCGGCGCCAACGTCGCACTGCCGCGGCTCGACGGCAAAGGCTCAGTCTCACTGGCGCAGCTTCGCGGCAAGATCGTCGTGCTCAACTTCTGGGCCTCATGGTGCGAACCGTGCCGCGCCGAAGCGCCGGTGCTAATTAACGCGCAGAAGCAGCTTGGCTCGCGCGGCACAGTACTGGGCGCCAGTTACAAAGACTTCGCCGACGAGTCGCGCGCCTTCGAGCGCCGCTACGGGATCAATTACCCAACAGTGCGCGACGATGAGCTGGAACTGGCGCCGCTCTTTGGAACGACGAAACTGCCGGAAACATTCGTGATCGACGCCAAAGGCCGCATTGTTGCGATCGGCCGCGGTCAGCTCGGCCAGAAGTTCCTCGATGGCGCGATCAAGCGTGCGGAGCAGCAAGGCTGATGAAGCGAACGCTGAAAGCCTCCGCCGCGTGCCTGCTTGCGCTCTGCGCGCTGGCCCCGGCGACCCCCGCCCTGGCGCAGGTCTCGTTCCCCGACATCGAGGACGAAGTGATGTGCGACACCTGCAACGTGCCGCTGAACATCGCCGAAGCGCCGCGCGCCGACCAACTGCGCCGCGAAATCAACAAACTGATTGCCCGCGGCGAAAGCAAGTCAGAGATCAAAGCGACGCTGAGCGAGCGCTACGGCCCGGCGATCCTCGCCCTGCCGCCGGCCTCCGGCTTCAGCCTCAGCGCCTACCTCGTTCCGCTAGCGGTGGCGATCGGTTTGCTGCTGCTGGGAATCGTTCTGCTGCGCCGTTGGCGCCGCGGCGGGCGCGGCGGCGAGCGCGACGAAGCGCCGCTCGACGATGAGGATGCGAGCCGAATAGACGCAGAGCTAGAACGCTTCGGTCGCTGATGACGTTTCTAGTCGCAGCCGCCGACACGACGATCCTCGCCGCCTTCGCTATCGGTTTCGTCTCCTTCGTCTCGCCCTGCGTGCTGCCGATGGTTCCCGGCTACCTCTCCGCGATCTCCGGCTCCAGCATCGCTGAGATCCGTGCCGGCGAGAAGCGGCTCAGCCGCATCCTGCTGCCGGCGCTGATCTTCTGCCTCTCATTCACGGTGATGTTTGTCGCACTGGGGATGACGGCGACCGGGATCGGCTCAACGCTGCGCGACCACCAACAGACGCTAAACACGATCGCCGGCGTGACGATCATTCTGCTCGGCGCCTTCTTCATGGCAACACCGTTCGTGACGAAGTTCAACCAGGACTGGCGCCCCGAAGCGCTGATCACGCGCGCCGGGGCCGGCAGCCCAGTGATTGCTGGGCTCGCCTTTGCGATCGCCTGGACGCCCTGCGTTGGCCCAACTTTGGCGGCAATCCTTGCCGCAGCCTCGACCGCTGACACGGTCGGCCAAGGCGGCCTGCTGCTGTTCTTCTACTCGCTCGGACTAGCGATCCCGTTCCTGCTGATGGCGATGGCCTTCGACAAAGCGACGGTCGCTTTCAGCTGGCTGCGCGATCACTACCTGCTGATCACCTTCATCTCCGGCGCGATCCTGATCCTGATGGGAATCTTGATCCTGACCGACGAGCTGACGCGTCTGAACAGCGAAGCCCAGCAGCTACTGAATTCGCTTGGGCTCGACTTCCTCTACACGATCTAGTCGCGCGTCATCGACTGCGGCGCGCTAACGCCAAGCAGGTCGAGCGAGCGCGCCAGCACCTGGCCGCTCGCGGCGCAGAGACGAAGGCGGAAGTCGCGCTGCGCGGGGCCAACGTCAAGCACCGGGCAGTCACGGTAGAAGGCGCTGAAAGCCTGCGCGGTCGAGAGCGCGTAGCTTGCGATGCGGTGCGGTGAGCGACGCTCGGCGGCGTCGGCAACCTCGCCTGGGAACTCAAGCAGCTTGCGCACCAGCGCCCGCTCGCTGGCGTGGAGCGGCTCATCGGTTGAAACGTCCGGGCCTGCCTCGGCGACGCCTCGGGCCAGCAGCGAGGCGATTCGCGCGTGCGCGTACTGAACGTAATAGACCGGGTTCTCGGCTGATTCCTCGCGCGCCAGTTTCAGATCAAGCTCGATCGTCGTCTCATGCGAGCGCTCGAGCAGGAACCAGCGGGCGGCGTCAACGCCGATGTCCTCGATCAACTCGTCGAGCGTTACGAAATCACCGGCGCGCTTGCTCATCTGCGCCCGCTCGCCGCTATCAACGAGATGGACGAGCTGCATGATCAGCAGCTCAAGACAGGCCGGGTCATGGCCGAGCGCGGAGATCGCGGCATGCATCCGCTTGATGTAGCCGTGATGATCGGCGCCCCAAACATCGATCATCAAGTCGAAGCCGCGGTCAAGCTTGTCTTGGTGGTAGGCGATGTCGGAAGCGAAGTAGGTGTGTTCACCGCTGGAGCGCTCAAGCACACGGTCCTTGTCGTCGTCGAACTCGGTCGTGCGCAGCCAGAGCGCTTCGTCGCTGATGTAGGTGCGACCGTCGGAATCGAGAATCGTCAGCGCCTTGGCCACCGGCGACGGGCTGCCGGCGTGGAGCGTCGTCTCGTGGAACCAATCGTCGAAGACGACGCGCAGGCGCGCCAAGCTGCGCTCAGCCTCGGCGACCATCAGCTCAACGGCGAGCCGCGCAACCTCATCTGCAGGCAGGTCGCCGGCGCCGGGAATATCGGCCGCCAGCGCGATGATGTACTCGCCTTGGTAGCCATCCTCGGGTGGCTCTTCGCCGCGCGCGCGAGCCTGAACGGAAACGCCAAGCGCGCGGATCTGCGAGCCGGCGTCGTTGACGTAGTACTCGCGGTGAACCTTGTGACCGACGAAGCTGAAGAGTCGCGCCAGCGCGTCGCCGTAGACGGCGTTGCGCGTTCCGCCGACGTGAACAGGGCCGGTCGGGTTGGCGCTGACGAATTCGATGTTGATTTGCAGTGGCGGATAGGCAACCGCGCCGCCCCACTGATCGCCGGCCTCGATCACGGCGTCAACCGCGCCGCCGTACCACTCGTCGGCGAGCACGAGGTTGACGAAGCCAGGGCCTGCTACCTCGGCGCTGACGAGCGTGGGGCCAAGCTGGCGGCCCAGCTCCTCGGTCAGCTGCTCGGCAAACTCGCGCGGCTGAATTCCCAGCCCCTTAGCAACCGCGAGCGCCGCGTTGGTCGCAAAGTCGCCGTGCTCCGGCTGCTTCGGCCGCTCGAGCTGGAGCTGCGCGGAGACCGGCTGCCCACCTGCGAGCGCGGTGACAGCAGCGGCGAGCGAGGCGTTTAGATCGTCGAGTGGACTGCTCACGGCCTCGATGATCGCAGCGTCGCAGGCCGTCGCGTAGTTTGCCGCACCGCTAGTGGTGGTAGGGAGCGCCGGCGAGGATCGCGTGGCCGCGGTAAATCTGTTCGAGCAAGACAACCCGCGCTAGCTGGTGGGGCAGCGTCATCGGCCCCAGCGAGAGGCGCGAATCGGCCCGCTCAAGCTCGGTTCCGTAGGCACCGCCGACGACGAAGCAGAGGTCAAGTCCGCTCGCGCGGCGCTGCTCAAGGAAGCCGCTGAAGGCGACGCTGTCGTACTGCTTGCCGGCGTCATCAAGCAGCACAACGTGGGCCTTCTCGGGGATGCGCTTTGCCAGCTTCTCCGGCTCACGCAGCTCAATCAGTTCGATCGGAGCGTAATGGCCGATCAACTTCTCGTAATGGGCGATGTCATCGGCGTAGGGCGCGCGCAAGCGGCCGACAGAGAGGACGGTGATCTTCACTTCGCACCCCCGCTCGGCCGCTCGCCGCGCTGCCAAGCGAGGCCGATGCCGATCCGCTCAAGCGTCGTTGGGTGCGTGCCGAAGAGCCAGTGCGTGATCGCTGGCGGATCAGGGTCGCCGAGGTTCTGGAGCGAGATTCTGCGCTGCTGGGCGATGAAGGTCGGCGCGTCGCCGGTAAGCGTCAGCGCGTAAACGTCGGCGCGGGCTTCAACTGAGCGTGAGAGCTGGTTTGAAATCAATGTGATTGCGAAGACGATAAGGATCACGGCCGCGGTTAGTGCGGGGACGCTAGAAGGCCCGGCTGGCAGCCCATCGCGCGGCCCCCAGAGCCGCAGGCAGCGGGCCGCTGCCCAAGCGCCGAACGGAGCGACGATCAGCAGGAAGATCAGCCCGTGAAAGATGTCGCGGTAGTGAACGTGTGCCAGCTCGTGGGCTACAACGAGCCGCGCCTGGGCCGGCGGGAACTTGCTCAGCAGCGTGTCGTAGATCACGACGCGTTTGGATGAACCGATTCCATTCACGTAGGCGTTGGCGGCCGTCGTTCGGCGGCTGGCGTCGATCACGTAAACCGAGCCGACCTTTACTCCCGCGCGGCCCGCCAGCTCGATCACCGAGCTGCGCGCTGGACCGGCGGCCAGCGGAGTGAAGCGGTTGAAGATCGGATCGATCACGAGCGGCCCTGCGAAAGTCATCAGCACGCCGCCGAGCACGATCAGCGCTGCCGCCGGAACCCACCAGCGGTGCGGCATCTTGCGGATCAAAGCGATCGCGATGACCGTCGCCACGGCCGCAATCAGCGCCGCAATGCCCGCGCCGCGGGCAACGTCCGAGGCCCACTCGCCCCAGCTGCTCGTCGTCAGCCCGTAGTCGATCGAACGGACTCGCATCAGCGCGCTCAGTGGCAGTAGCGCAACCACGACGGTGATCGAGATTGCTGCGCCAACGAGGCCCGAAACGATGATCGGATGGCGATACGGGCCTTGCAGCCGTGCTGGGGCGCGAATCACGATCAGCGCCAGCACGGCAGCCTTAACCAGCAGCGCCGCAATCCCCAGCCAACGCTGCAAACCGTTGAACGATGCGGCTCGACTGAGCTGGGCTGACGTGAACCACTGCGAAGCGTCGACCGGCAGTGGCGTGATCAGCCCGCTGCGCGGCGTCATCAGCAAAACCAGCAGCTCGGCGACGAGCAGCGCGACGATGACGGCGAAAAGGGCGCTGTGGCGAATGAAACGCACGGCCATCACGCTACCGTCGAAGTGAACTTTTTTTGCGATGCGAGTAGCTGTTATCTCCGACATACACGCCAACCGGCAGGCCTTGGAGGCCGTGCTTTCGGCTGTCGACGCGATCGGCGCGGACGAACTCTGGTGCCTTGGCGACCTCGTCGGCTACGGCGCCGACCCAAACGACTGCGTTCAACTGGTGCGCGAGCATGCTTCAGTCTGCCTCGCCGGAAACCATGACCTTGCTGTGACCGGCGACCTGCGGCTCGATGACTTCTCACGCGGCGCGGCGCTGGCAGCCCGCTGGACGCTCGATGTGATCGGTGATTCGGAGCTCAAGTGGCTCTCATCGCTCCCGTCGGAGGCGACCGCTGAGGAGGTAGGCCTCTTCCACGGCAGCCCGCGCGACCCGGTTTGGGAGTACGTGATCAGCACACTGCTCGCCGACCTCTGCTTCGACACGATGCGCACGCGGATCGGCCTGATCGGCCACAGCCACGTGGCGCTCGCCTTCCACCGCACCGAAACGGAACTGGCGACCGGAGACGCGCGCCGGATCGGTGACAGCGTTGACGCCAGCAGCGACCGCTGGCTGCTCAACCCCGGCAGCGTTGGGCAGCCCCGCGACGGCGACCCGCGCGCGGCCTGGCTGCTTCTGGACACCGAGAGCTCAGTCGTGACGTGGCAGCGGACCGAATACGACATCGCCGGAGCAGCAGCAGCGATCCGTGCGGCGCGACTACCTGACTCACTCGCCGACCGGCTCCAGTACGGTCAATAGGGATGAGTTCCGCTCGAATCACAATTATCGGCTGCATATTGCTCTCTACTGCTGCAATCTCAGGCTGCGGCAGCGGCGCCGACCTGATTCCTTCCTCTGACGCATCGGCGCTCGATCAGTCGATCGGTCAGGTCGCCGACGCAACCGCCGCTGGCGACTGCGAAGCCGCAGCTTCAGCGCTCTCCGACGCGCAGAACGAGTTCAGCCAGCTTCCATCGAGCGTCAATAGCGAGCTGCGCGCGCGCATCTCCGATGGGCTACAGCGACTCGCGACGAGCGTCCCTGTTCAGTGCCTCGAAACGAAGCCGAAGCCGATCACGACGCCGACGACAACGAGCACGACGACGCCGACAACAACTACGACGCCAACGACTACTACGACAACGCCGACCACCACGACCACCACGACAACGCCGACGACAACAACGACAACACCACCGGTGCCGCCCGACAACGGCGGCATCACACCCAACGGCTAGGGCAGCTGAGTTAAATGACAGAGCGAACACTGGCGGGCCGATATGAGCTGGGCGAGCGACTCGGCAGCGGCGGCATGTCAACCGTTCTGCTGGCGATGGATCGTCGGCTCGAGCGTCAGGTCGCAATCAAGCTGCTCGCCGAGCACCTCGCCGACGATGAGCAGTTCGTAACTCGCTTCCGTCGCGAGGCGCTCTCGGCGGCGCGGCTCGTGCACCCCAACATCGTCCAGGTTTACGACTTCGGACTCGACGAAGAGAGCGGCCGCCAGTACATCGTGATGGAGTACGTCGAAGGCAACTCGGGCGCCGAAATCCTCGCCGCCGAAGGGATGCTCGACGTGCCCGAGGCGGTCGGGATTCTCTCGCAGGCTTGCCGCGGCCTCGACTACGCCCACCGCAGCGGCGTGATCCACCGCGACGTCAAACCCGGCAACCTGCTGCGCTCGCGCGATGGCGTAGTAAAGCTGGCCGACTTCGGGATCGCCAAGGCGTTAAGCGAAGAGTCTTCAATCACGCAGGTCGGCTCGGTGCTCGGCACCGCCGCCTACCTCTCGCCTGAGCAGGCCAGCGGCCACGGCTCCAATCCGCGCTCCGACATCTACGCGCTCGGCGTCGTCTGTTACCAGTTCCTTTCCGGCCGGCTGCCCTACGAGGCGCAGTCGATCACCGAGCTGGCTTTGAAGCAGCAGCGCGAAGCACCACCACTGCTGAGTGATCTCAACCCCGACGTCAGCCCTGAGCTGGCAGCGGCGGTGGACCGCGCCTTGGAGCTAGAGCCGGAGGCGCGCTACGAGACCGCCGAGGAGCTGCGACTGGCGCTGGCAGACGGCGCTCGCGGAGTCGCGCCGGCAACTGCCGCGACTTCCGTCAGTACTCCTCGCACGGCGGCAACGACGGTTTCGCAGGCAACCGGCGACCAGCCAGCGACTACGGTTCAGCGCCGCGAGCCACGCCAGCCGGCGCCCCGGGCGGCAGCGGCGGTCGCTGAGCAGCCACGGCGCAAACGCGGCTGGGTTGGGCCGACGATCGTGCTGCTGCTCGCGCTAGCCGTCGGCGCTGCAGCGTTGGTCTACATCACCGGCAGCAGCTCGAGTGGCAGTGTTCGTCTGCGGCAGGTCGTCTACCAACAGGTTGACCAGACCGCCGCGCAGATGCAGCAGCTAATCCGCCAGAACACGAAGTAGCGCCGTTAAGGCGCTTGGCCGGCGCGCAGTTCGGCCGCAACGGTGGCCAAGTCACCTGCCAGAATTGCCCCCCGCAGCCGCTCGACCACGCGCGCCACGAAGGCCAGGTTGTGAACCGTCAGCAAGCGCATCGTCGTCAGCTCGCGGGCCTTCGTCATGTAGCGCAGATAACCGCGGCTGTAACCAATTGCGCAGGCTGGGCACGGACAGCCCTCCATCAGCGGCTCGTCGCTGTCAGACCACTTCGCCGTCGTCAGGTCTACGCGCCAGCGGTTCTCAGGGTCGGGCACCAGCGCCACTCCGTGGCGGCCGAGCCGCGTCGGCATCACGCAGTCAAAAGTGTCGATCCCCATCTCGACGCCACGGATTAGGTCGTCGACCTCGCCGATCCCAAGCAGGTGGCGTGGGCGAAGATCACCGGCCTTCGCAAGCGTGTCGGTCGCCCAACCAACTACCTCGTACATCTGCTGCTTGTGCTCGCCAAGCGAGCCGCCGATCGCGATCCCGTCGCAGGCACGGGCGGCGATCTGCTCGGTTGAATCACGGCGAAGATCCTCGTAAACGCCGCCCTGAACTATTCCGTAGACGAGCTGATCGGCCGGGCCGTTCTCAGCGTGCCAGCTAAGGCAGCGATCGAGCCAGCGGTGCGAGCGCTCGGTCGAGCGGGCCGTGTATTCGCGCTCGACGTTGAATGGCGTGCACTCATCGAAGACAAGCGCGATGTCGGAGCCGAGGTTGGATTGAATCCGCATTGAATCCTCCGGGCCCATGAAGCGCCTCGAGCCGTCGACGTAAGAGCGGTAACGGACGCCGTCCTCCTCGATTCCGAGCACCTTGCCGGCGCGGTCGGGCCCGGTCGGTGCGCGGCCCTTGATCTCATCAGCAACCGTGCCGTGACCCATCGAGAAGACTTGAAAGCCGCCGGAGTCGGTGATGATCGGTCCGTCCCAGCGCATGAATTCGTGGAGGCCACCGAGCGCCGCGATCCGCTCATCGCCGGGGTTGAGGTGGAGGTGGAAGGTGTTGCCGAGAACGATGTCGTAGCCGAGCTCAGAAACCTCGGCCGGCAGCAGCCCGCGGACGCTGCCTTTCGTCGCCAGCGGAACGAAGGCCGGTGTGCGGACGTCGCCGTGGGCGGTGTGAAGCAGCCCGGCGCGCGCGAGCGAGCCGGAGTCGGAAGCGAGAATCTCAAGCGCTGAAGCCATCTACGAACAGCGATCCTACGGCGCTGACGTTATTGGCGATTACCGAGGAAGACGGTGGCGAAATAGATCAGCTGCGAAAGCGCGGCCAGCGCACCGGCGACATAGGTCATCGCAGCAGCCCGAAGCACTCGGCTAACCCCTTCGCTTTCGTCGGCGTTCGCGATCCCCAGCTCCTTGAGCTGCACCGCGGCGCGGCGCGACGCGTCGAACTCGACCGGGAGCGTCACGAACTGGAAGATGACGACCGCCGCGTAAAGCGCAACGGCGACGTAGATCAGGCCGAGGAAGCCGAGAATTGCGCCGCCAAAGAGCAGGATCATCCAGGTGCTCGAAGCGAAAGCGGTAACCGGCCAGAGCGCTGAGCGAATCGTCATCGGCGTGTAAGCCTTGGCGTGCTGAATCGCGTGGCCAACTTCATGCGCGGCGACCGCCGTCGAGCTGATCGACGTGCCACCAAAGACCGGTTCAGAAAGGTGAACGCTGCGCGTCCGTGGGTCGTAATGGTCGGTGAACCAGCCGGGAACCGAGCGCACCGGAACGTCGGTAAGCCCATTGGCAATCAAGATCCGTTCCGCAATCTGGGCGCCGTTCATACCGCTGTCCTCGGGAACCTCTGCGTAGCGACGGAACGTGCTCTTGACCTTGTGCTGAGCCCACATGCCGAAGGCAAGGGGCACCAGCAGGCAGAGGATGAAAAGGCCGAAGCTGCTCATGCAGCCGGTTGAGCAGCGGAACAGTCAACAGCGACTTCGTTGGCCGGCAGAATCTTGGCCCAACACTCGGCAAGCGCTTGCTGCTCGGAAGCGGTCAGGTTGCTGAGGAATACGCGTCGCACTCCTTCAAGGTGGGTTGGGCGCGCGGCGATGAGACGCTCTCGGCCAGCGGGCGTCAGTCGCGCGAATGATCCGCGCGCGTCGCTTGGGCAGGACTCGCGAACGAGCATCCCGTCACGCGCCAACCGATCGACCAGCCGCGTCAATCCGCTGCGACTCAGCACGGCCAATTGGGCTAAGTCAGACATCCGCAGCCGACCATCTTCAGCGTTGTCGAGGTGCAGCAGTACCTCGTACGAGCTGAGCGAAATTCCGTGCTGGCTGAGCAGCTCGGCGTCGAGCGACTTGGTGATGGCGGAGTGTGCCCGCAGCATCCCTCGCCAAGCCAACACCTCACGGCCGTTGAGCGTTAGATCCAATGTCGCTGATGAGCTTGAGCTGGCCACAGGAAGTCGTCTCCGATCGATCCTTACGGTAGCACCGCGCCCCTGCGGCAAAACGATCGGAACTCGAATCTACTGCGGCCACGCTAGGCTCGCTGAATGGCTCTCGAAGGTATCCACCACATCACCGCCATTACCGGCGATGCCCAAGCAAACGTTGATTTCTACGCCGGCGTAATGGGTTTGAGAATGGTCAAGCAGACGGTCAACTTTGACGATCCTTCGGCCTACCACCTTTACTTCGCCGACGAGCAGGCAAACCCCGGCGCGGCGCTGACCTTCTTCGAGTACCCGGGCGCCGCCCCCGGCCTTCCAGGCGCCGGCATGGTGCACACGATTATCTGGCGAGTCGGCTCTGCTGAGGCGCTCGATTTCTGGGAAGCGCGGCTGCGCGCCGCCGAAATGTCGGTCCTGCACGAGGACGACATGCTGAGCTTCTGCGACCCCGAAGGACTTGCCTACCAGCTCGTCATTGACGACAGCGACGACGCTCCGCTCAGCGCCGCGTCGCCGGAGATTCCGGCCGAGTTTGCGCTGCGCGGCTTCGGTGGAGTCCGCGCCTACGCGCAGCAGCCGGAGGCAAGCGCCGAGCTACTGCGGGCGCTCGGCTTCGCTGCCGACGGCGACCAGCGAAGCTGGCTGCTGAGCGGTGACGAACGTAGCGCGACCCTGAGCTACGACGAACCGCCGGCCGACGCGCCGCGGCCCGGAGCAGGGACGATCCACCACGTTGCATGGTCGGCCGCCGACGACGCCGAGCTAGATGGCTGCATCGCGCAGGCCAACGGCGCTGGTGCGCAGCCGACAGGAATCATTGACCGCCAGTACTTCCATTCAATCTACTTCCGCGAGCCAAGCGGCGTGCTCTTTGAGGTCGCCAGCCGCGACCTCGGCTTCACGATCGACGAGCCGCTCGATCAGCTCGGTCTCACACTCCAGCTGCCGGAGCAGCACGAGCAGTACCGAGATCAGATAAAGCTGACGCTGACGCCGCTGATCAACCCTCGCGCCGGCGCTTAGGAATCGATCAAGGAACTGCCGGTCATCTCGGCCGGCTGCTCGATCCCGAGTAGTTCCAACAAGGTCGGCGCGACGTCGGCGAGAATCCCGCCGGAGCGCAGTTTGATGCCCTCGCGCGTGACGATTAGCGGAACCTGATTGAGCGAGTGGGCAGTGTTCGCTGAGCCGTCATCGTTGAGCATCTGCTCAGCGTTTCCGTGGTCGGCGGTAATCACCAGCTCGCCTCCACTGGCCTCAACGGCAGCGACGATTTCAGCAAGGCAGCGGTCAACGGTTTCGATCGCCTCGACTGCGGCGGGAATGACCCCGGTATGGCCAACCATGTCGGGGTTGGCGAAGTTGATGATCGCGAACTCCGGCTGCTCTTCCTTCCATGCGGCGACGAACTTGTCGGCAGCGCCCTGAGCACTCATCTGCGGGCTCTCGTCGTAGGTCGCAACTTCACGGTTGGAGGGCACGAGCTCTCGCCGCTCGCCACTCTGCGGGTGCTCCTCGCCACCGGCAAAGAAGTAGGTGACGTGCGGATACTTCTCGGTCTCAGCTACGTGGAGCTGGCGCCCACCATCTGCCGCGATCACCTGCGGCAGCGTGACCGAAGGGCGCTCGGGTTCGAAGGCCACGGCGTAGGGCCAACCCTCCTCGTACTCGGTCAGGCAGTTGTAATTGGTCACCGGTACGGCGCCGCCGCGATCAACGGAGGAGAAGGCCGGGTCGCAGAGCGCGCGCGTGATTTCGCGCATCCGGTCGGGGCGGAAGTTGAAGGCGATCACGCTGTCACCGGGCTCAAGTGCAGCCGGATCCCCGATCACGGTCGCGGCTATGAACTCGTCGGTTTCGCCGCGCTGATAGGCGGCGCGGGCGGCGCTGACGGCGCTCGGCTCGTGGTGCTGGCCACGGCCGTGAGCGAGCAGGTCATAGGCGGTCTGCACGCGCTCCCAGCGTTGGTCGCGATCCATCGCGTAGAAGCGGCCGATCACGCTGGCGATCCGGGCGTTGCCCGCCGCCTCGCACCAGTCGCCGACGGCGGCCAAGTAATCCTCGGCGCCGTGTGGGTCGCTGTCGCGCCCATCTGTGAAGGCATGCACGAAGACCTCCGCTACTCCAAGATCGCGGGCCATTCGAATCAGCGCCTCAATGTGTTCGATGCTGGAGTGGACGCCACCATCGCTGACGAGGCCGATCAGGTGGAGGCGACTACTTGAGCGCATCGCGCTCACGAGCACCGAGTTCTCGTCGAAGAGTCCGGCCTCGAGCGCATCATCGATCCGCGTTAGATCCTGACGAATCACTGAACCTGCGCCAAGATTGAGGTGGCCGACCTCGCTGTTGCCCATCTGCCCGTCGGGCAACCCGACGGCGCGCCCGCAGGCTGTCAGCTCGGTGTGCGGGTAGCGCTCCCAGAGCGCATCGAAGACCGGCGTCTGCGCCTGCTCAACCGCGTTCCCCGGCCCTGCCGGCGCCAAGCCCCAGCCGTCGAGGATCACAAGGCAGGCCGCGCGGGCAGCGGCGCTCAAGTCGCTACCGCTCCAACGATCGCCGCGAACGATTCGGGCTCCAGCGAGGCGCCGCCAACTAGTGCCCCGTCGACGTCAGGCAAGGCGAGCAGTTCGGTCGCGTTGTCGGCTTTGACGGAGCCACCGTAAAGAATCCTCACCGACTCGCTGGCAGCGGCATCGATTGCAGCTACGCGTGAGCGAATGAAGGCACAGGCGTCCTGGGCCTGCTCGGCGGTAGCAACAGCGCCGGTACCGATCGCCCAGATCGGCTCGTAGGCAATCACCAGCGCAGCGAGCGCCTCGGCATCGATCAGCGCGAGGCCGCGATCAAGCTGATGGGTCAGAACGGCCTCTGTCTGTTCGTCTGCGCGCTGCTGCTCTGTTTCGCCGACGCAGAGAATTGCGGCCAGGCCAGCTTTGCGGGCGGCGAGCAGCTTCTCGGCCAGCACGGCGTCGGTCTCGTTGAAGTACTCGCGGCGCTCGGAGTGACCGAGGACAACGCCGTGAACGTCAATCTCATTCAGCATCGAAGCGCTGATCTCACCGGTGTAAGCGCCCTCTGGAGCCTCGTGCATGTTCTGCGCGTAAACCTCGACGCGTGAGCCGCGTGTTGAATCAACCATCGCCTGCAGGTCGGTGTAGGGAACACAGATCCCAACCTCAACCCCGTCGGCCGCATAGAGCAGCGGCAGAAGGCCGGAGATGAAGCGCTCCGACTGGGCGATTGTCTTGTGCATCTTCCAGTTACCGGCGATCAGTGGTGTTCTCATGACAATGCCTCCACGGCGGGGAGCGTGGCTCCCTCGATCAGTTCAAGCGTCGCCCCTCCCCCGGTTGATAGATGAGTGACGCGATCTTCAAGTCCAAACTGGGCCAGCGCGGCGGCGCTGTCGCCGCCGCCAACGACGCTCGTTCCCGGGCATGCCGCAACGGCCTCGGCGACGGCGCGTGTGCCGGCCGCAAACGGTTCCATCTCAAAGGCTCCCATCGGCCCGTTCCAGAAGACGCTGCCGGCTGTCAGAATCAGCTCGCTGTACGCGGCCGAGCTCTTCGGCCCGATGTCGAGCCCCATCCAACCCTCAGGAACGTCAACCCCATCAAGCTCGCGAATCTCCGTCTCGGCACTGAACTGCTTGCCGATCACGAGGTCTGTTGGCAGCAGCAACTTCGTGCCGCGCTGCTGCGCTTCAGCCAGCACGCCGCGGGCCGGTTCGATGTCGTCCTCAGAGCAGAGCGAGTTGCCGATCTTGTGGCCTTGCGCGGCAAAGAAGGGAAAGCACATAGCGCCGCCGATCAGAATTGCGTCGGCGCGCTCGAGGAAGGCGTTTAGAACGCCGATCTTGTCGCTCACCTTGGCGCCGCCGACGATTGCGACCAGCGGCCGCGGCGGGTCGGCGAGAATCTCGGTGATCGTCTCAACCTCGCGCTGAAGCAGCAGGCCGGCGGCGCTCAGCTCGACCTGATCAACGATGCCAACGTTGGAGGCGTGGGCGCGGTGTGATGCGCCGAAGGCGTCGTCAACGTAAACGTCAGCTAGCGCGGCGTAGGCGGCGGCCAGCTCAGGGTCGTTCTTCGTCTCGCCCGCCTCGAAGCGAACGTTCTCGAGCATCAGAATCTCGCCCGGAGCGAGCCCCTCGGCAATCGCCTGCACCTCATCACCGACGACCGAGCGCGCGAGCTTTACGCGCCAGCCGGTCAGTTCGGTCAGGCGGTCGGCGGCCGGCTGCAGCGAGCAGCTCGGGTCGACTCCGCTCGGGCGACCGAGGTGGGAGGCGAGAACGAGAGAACAATCCCGCTCCAGCAGGTACTTCAGCGTCGGCAGTGCGGCGCGGATCCGCGCGTCGTCGGTGACGTGACCGTTCTCGTCGAGCGGAACATTGAAATCAACGCGCACGAGGACCGTTCGCTCGGCGACGTCGATCTCGTCAAGCGTGCGCACCGACGGTTAGAGAAGCTTCTGGACCAGATCGACGACGCGGTTCGAGTAGCCCCACTCGTTGTCGTACCAGCTAACGATCTTGACCAGCGTGTCATCAAGAACGCTCGTGAGCAGGCCGTCAACGATCGAGCTGTGCGGGTCGCCGACGATGTCGGAGGAGACGATTGGATCCTCGGTGTAGCGAAGGATTCCCTTCATCGGCCCTTCGGCGGCGGCCTTCAGCGCGCCGTTGATCTCTTCAACGCTTGTCGCCCGCTCAGCCTCAAAGGTCAGGTCGACTACAGAGCCGGTGATGATCGGCGCGCGAATCGCGTAACCGTGGAGCTTGCCGCTCAGCTCCGGGAGGACCAGCGCGACGGCCTTCGCAGCGCCGGTTGATGTTGGCACGAGGTTGGCGGCGGCGGCGCGGGCGCGGCGCAGGTCGGAGTGTGGGCCGTCTTGGAGAGCCTGATCACCGGTGTAGGCGTGAATCGTCGTCATCAGGCCGTGCTTGATTCCAACCGTGTCGTTGGCGACCTTGGCGATCGGCGCGAGGCAGTTGGTCGTGCAGGAAGCGTTCGAAATCACGTCCTGCGTGGCGGCGTCGTACTGATCAAAGTTGACGCCGAGCACGATCGTCTGATCTTCGCCGCTTGCCGGCGCTGAGATGACGACCTTCTTGGCGCCTGCCGTGAGGTGCTTCGCTGCGTCATCGCGCTTGGTGAAGAAGCCTGTCGACTCGATCACTACATCTACGCCGATCTCTTGCCAAGGCAGGTCGGCCGGGTCGCGCTCGGCGCAGACGCGAATCTCATCGCCGTCGATCGTGATCGAATTGTCGGAATGCTCAACGGTTCCGCCGTAGGGGCCGAGAATCGAGTCGTACTTGAAGAGGTGAGCGAGCGTGGCTGGGTCGGCGAGGTCGTTGACGGCGACAAACTCAACGTCGGCGCCACTGGCCTTCGC
>CAMCVN010000020.1 GCA_945881845.1 Bifidobacterium breve
CCGGCGGTGATCATCGCGGCGCTCTATGCGCGCCGGGTTCAGACGCTGCGCGGCACGCCCCGCGCCGTGCCGGGTTGGCGCCAAGTATCGATGTTCTCCGGGCTGGTTCTGATCGTGGTTGCGGTCGGCTCGCCGATCGGCAGCATCGCCGGCGATCTTTTCTCGGTCCACATGGTCGAGCACCTGATGCTGGGCGACATTGCGACTTTGCTGATCGTGCTGGGAGTGACGGCGCCGCTGCTTACCCCGGTGCTGCAGCTGCCGGGCTTTGACCGTCTTCAGATCTTCGTCAACCCGATCGTTGCCTTCGTCCTCTGGGCGGCAAACCTCTACCTCTGGCATCTGACGCTCTTCCACGAGGCGGCGGTCCGCAATGAGCTGATTCACGTCGTCCAGCACGCGGCCTTCGTCTTCTTCGGAATCAACGTCTGGATGGCGCTGCTCGGGCCGTTGCCGAAGCCGACCTGGTTCGGCACCGCGGCGCAGTTCGGCTACATCGTCGCCGTCCGCCTGACCGGCGCCGTGCTCGGCAACGTGCTGATCTTTGGCGAGGTCTTCTACCGCGTCTACGACCCGGGCCGCGCCGACTGGAATGTTGGCGGAGCCTCCGATCAGGCGATGGCAGGTGGGCTGATGATGCTCGAGGGCTCGGTGCTGACGATCTGCCTGCTCGCTTGGCTCTTCCTCAAGACCGCGAAGCAGACCGATGAGCGCCAGGAGCTGGTTGAGTTCGCCCGCGGGCAGGGAGTCGAGCTGACCGATTCACGCGCCGCCCGTGCAGTTGCCGCCGGCCGCAGCGAGGAGCTGCGCGAGCGGATCGTCGCCGGCTCGTTCAGCTAGCGCGCAGCGGCATCGCGAAGTGCTGCTCCAGTTCGTCAAGCGTCTGCGCCGCGCTGGTGTGGTGGACGGTGATCATCCCCAGCGCCCGCGCCGGCTTCAGATTGCCCGGCAGGTCGTCAACGAAGACGATTCGCGAGGCTGGCAGCGCGAGCCGCTCAAGCGCGATCTCGTAGATCGCTTCGTCAGGTTTGCGAACGCCTTCGTGGCCGCTGATTACGACGGCGTCAAAGAGTTCCGGAAGCTGGTCATGTGGGTAGCGCTCAATTCCCCAAGAGTTTGAGAGCAGGCCGGTGCGGATTCCGTTGGCGCGCGCAATCCGCAGCGCTTCAAAGATCTCCTCTTCGGCAACGATCGAGCCGAGCACGCGGTCGACCAAGCTGGTGGCTCGATCCGGCCCGAGTTCCAGCAGTGCAGCCAGCCGCAGCTCAAACTCCGGCTCGGTGATCACGCCGGTTTCCAGCTCTACCAGTGCCTGGCGGCCGTCGGGGTCGGCGGCGAAGAGATCGCGCACGCGCAGCGGATCAATCCCTTCCTCCTTACAGAAGGTCTGGAAGCCGGCGAAGACGTCGCTTGTCAGTACGCCGCCCCAATCGAGCAGCAGGCCCGCCGGCCCCGCCTCAGGCGCCATCGCTGAGAGCCCGCGCGCGGCTGGCAAGTTCAACGACGCCGTCGCCGAACTGGGCCAGGAACGGATCATCGGTTGAGCCGGCGACGGCGCGCTTGTAGTTGCCTTCCATGAAGACGACCGTCTTCCAAAGCGCCAGCGTCTGGTACCAGCGGATGTCGGTCATCTCGCGGCCCGAGCGCTCTTCGTAGCGGGCGATCAGGTCGGCGCGCAGAGGGAAACCTTCGTCGCGCGTCATCGAGTTCAGCTCAAACATTCCCAGCGGCGGGTCGTCGCGGTCAACGTAGAGCGTTGCGAAGTAGCCAAGATCCGCGAGCGGGTCGCCGATCGTCGCCATCTCCCAGTCGAGAATCGCTTCCAGCTTCGTCGGGGTTGCTGCTGCGTAGATCACGTTGCCGAGCCGGTAGTCGCCGTGGACGACAGTCGCGGGCCCCGACTCGGGCATGTTCGCGGCCAGCCACTGGCCTACGGCTTCAACGTCTTCGAGCTCGCGTGTGCGGTTGTGGTCCCAGAGCCCACCGAAGCGACGCAGTTGGCGCTCGAGGTAGCCGGTCGGTTTGCCGAAGCCCTCCAGCCCCGCGGCCTCCCAGTCGACGCTGTGAAGTTCAACCAGCGAATCGATCAGCTCCTCGCCGAGCTTCTGGCGCTGCGCTGGATCCTCGAAGATCGCCGGCATTTCGCTGCTGATCACTTCGCCGTCGACGTGTTCCATGATGAAGAACGGTGCGCCGATGATCGCCTCGTCGTCGCCGACGGCCAAAACCCCCGGTACTCGCGCGGCGGTCGGTCCAAGCGCGCCGATCACGCGCGCTTCGCGCAGCACGTCGTGCGCACTCGGCGGCAGCGGCCCGCGCGGCGGGCGGCGCAGAATGAATCGCGCATCGCCGCGCGTGACGGCGTAGGTGACGTTTGAGTGGCCGTCGCCGATCGGCGAGATCTCCAGCTCTCCTTGGCCGATTCCGGCCGCGTCGAGAAACTCGATCAGTGGGTCGAGCACAACCAGAGGCGGGCGCTCGTTGGCCTCGCCTTCTGCGTGTGTGCGAACAATGTCGTCGTCGGCTAGTTCGTGAACTGACATCGGGCGCATAAAGCTACCCGTCGTCGCCCCTCGTAGTCCTTTACCCTGCTCAGCGATGGCACAGCAACTGTGGCTACTGCGGCACGGCGACGCCGAACCGCACGGTACGCGAGATGACCATGACCGCAAGCTCAGCGAGCGCGGCATCGAGCAGGCGCGCGCAGCCGGTCAGGCGCTCGCTGCGCTCGGCTTCGAGCCGACGGCCGTTCTGACCAGCCCAAAGGTGCGCGCGCGCGACACTGCGGCGGAGGCCTGCGGGGCGCTGCTCTTCAAAGCGGTTGAATTCCCGCCGCTGGCTGGTGGCTTCGACGGCGCTGCTGCACTCGACCTCTGCGGGCCGGAGCACGGAGACCGCGTGCTGATCGTCGGCCACGAGCCCGACTTCAGTCAGATTGTTTACGACCTCACCGGCGCGCGCATCGACATGAAGAAGGGCGGCCTTGCCGGCATCAGGCTCGGCTCTTTGCGGCGTGAGCTGATCGTGCTGATGCGGCCGCACGAGCTGATTGCGATTGCCGGTCAGGGCGAGCGGTGAGCGGCGTCGCACGCACGATCGAGGCGGCCGGCGGCGTGGTTGAGCAGGACGGTCTGATCGCGATAGTCCACCGCCCGCGCTACGACGACTGGTCGCTGCCGAAGGGCAAGCTCGACAAGAACGAAAGCTCGGAGCGCGCAGCGCTGCGCGAAGTGCAGGAGGAGACCGGGCTCAGCTGCCAGCTGGTCGAGGAGCTCGAGCCGGTCAGCTACACCGACAACCGCGGCCGCCCGAAGAACGTCCGCTACTGGCGGATGAAGGTCCTAAGCGGCGAGTTCGAAGTCAACGACGAGGTTGACGAGCTGCGCTGGCTAAGCAAGGCCGACGCGCTCGCGCTGCTCAGCTACGCACACGACCGCGAGCTGGTCGCGGCGCTCGCCGACTGACCGACTAGCCGAGGCCGTTGAGCTTCTTCGCTGCGCCGACAACGTCACCGAGTTCGACGTTGTTGACGGCCAGAATCGTCGGCATCTTGCCGCGCGCAGCCTTGCAGGCGTTGGCGCGGGCGACGATCGCGGCCTTCGTGTTCACGACCGCTGAATCTTCGGCGTAGCTGATCCCGTTGGGGGGGCGCGTTACGAAGTGGTTCATCAGGAAGAGCGGTCCGTTTGCCGGGCCGCCGCGGTTGGCGCGGCAGCTGTTGGCCAGCTCGGCGGGGTCGGTCAGGAGGCCGGCGCTGGCGAACGAGTAAGGCGTTTCGCGCAGCGTTGACTTGTAAGCCTCGAAGTACCACTTGACCGGCGTGGTCTTCGACTCCGAGGTCATCACGACGCGCTGGCCGCTGGAGATCATCTTCGCCAGCGTCGGGAAGCGCGTCGGTGAACCCTTGTAGATGTACTTCAGCAGTCCGGCCTTCGTCGCCGCGGCGGCAAAGTCGGCTGGCGCGATGTTGTCCTGGTTGACGAAGACCATCACTTCGCGCGGGTGGCTCTTGAGGAACGCGGCGATCGGCTTTAGGCCGTCGACGAGTGGGGTTGAGCCAAGCTCGCACTTGTTGTGGCAGAGATAGAGCTGGCGCTTCGGGTTGCTCGCGTCGGTTGACTTGACGTACTTGATCGGCCCACCGCCGAGGTCGTAGCTGTCCGGCACGCCGTACTCCATGTCGATCAACATCGCGCGAATCCCGCGCTTGAGCTGCTCGTTGATCGCGATTGCGTGGTTCGGAACTCCCCAGCCGAGGCTGGCGCTCGACATCGCGTTGTGGCTGCCGGGGAGCACGACCTTGTCGAGCGTTCGCGAGCAGAGCTTCGCCGATCCGTTGCAGGCCGGAGCGGCGGCCGAGGCGGCAGCCGAGAAGGTCAGCGCACCGAGCGCGCAGGTTAGAACGGCGGCTGTCAGGAAACTTCGATTAGCGGTCATCCGATCATTATCACCGCATTCACAGATCGCTGCGCTGATTTGATCGGAGGAAGCGGAGAGGGAGGGATTCGAACCCTCGAACGGAGTTACCCCCGTTACACGATTTCCAGTCGTGCCCGTTCAACCACTCCGGCACCTCTCCTGGAGAACTTCAGACTGGGAAGCGTAGCCCGCACCCCGTAGCATTGTCGCCCTGTGGTTCTAGCTCCCGCGATACTCGCCCTCACCGACACTGTCAGCCAAGTGATTAGCGACCTCGGCCTGGTTGGCCTTGTGGCACTGATGTTCGTCGAGAACGTCTTCCCGCCAATTCCCTCCGAGGTCGTTCTGCCGCTTGCCGGTTTCTTCGTCGCCCGCGGCGAGATGAGCTTCGTCGGCGTGCTGTTTGCAGCGACGCTTGGATCGGTACTTGGCTCAATCCTGCTCTACGAGTTGGCGCGTTACGGCGGGCGCCCGTTCGTGCTTCGCTACGGCTCACTCCTGCGGGTCGGCCCCGAAGAGCTTGATCGCGCCGATGCCTGGTTTGTTCGGCGCGGCCCGATCGTAGTGCTCGTCGGACGCTGCATCCCGGGGGTACGGAGCTTGGTTTCGCTTCCGGCCGGAATGCTGAAGATGTCACGCGTCGCTTACATCCTGCTGACTCTGGTTGGGAGCCTGATCTGGAACACAGCGCTGATCGGCATCGGCTGGATCCTTGGCGAAGAGTGGGGCAAGGTCTCTGATGTCGTCGGCGCGGTTGGCACGCCGCTGCTGATCGTGGTGCTGTTGATTCTCGGCGCGATCTCAGTGGTCTGGTGGTGGCGTCGCCACCCCAGTCGGCGCCTCGACTGAGCTCAGAGCTGCCACTCGCCGTTGGCCAACAGCGGGGTGCGCCCGCCGTCGCCGTCAACGCCGGTTACGACAACGTCGTGCGAGCCGATCATGAAGTCGACGTGAATCCGACTGAGGTTGATCCGGCCGCGATCATCGTCGCCATCGAGGCACATCCCGTAGGACGAGCCAAGCGCGATGTGGCTGGCTGCGTTTTCGTCGAGCAGCGTGTCGAAGAAGGTCGTGCCGAGCTTGCCGATCCGCCCGTCACCGTCGACCAAAGCAACTTCGCCGAGCCGTGAGGCGCCTTCGTCGCGGTCGCAGTAGCCGCGCAGGATCTCGGCATTCTTGTCGGCGTCAATTCGAATCGCCTTGCCGCCCTTGAACTCAACTTCGAGCCCTTCAATGATCGAGCCGCCGAGCACCAGTGGCTTCGTTGCTCGCACTACGCCTTCGGTCCGCGCCGGGTCTGGAACCGAAAAGATCTCCTCGGAAGGGATGTTCGGCATGTGGTCGATCCCATCAACGGTTTGGAATTGCGCCGCGAGGAACTTGCTCGTCGGCAGCAGGCCGACGACGAGGTCGGTGCCCGGCCCTTCGAAGTGGAGCGAATCGAAGCGTCGCTCGGTGACCTTCCCGGCGGCCTCAATCAGCACCGCGGCGCGCGTGCGCCAAGCGGCGACCGGGTCGTCCTCGTCGAGTCGGCAGACGTGGACGAGCGCTTCGGCGAGCCGCTCGAGTGCGGCGGCCGGTTCAAGCTCGGGAAAGACCAACTCGGCCCACTCTTGGCTCGGGCAAGGGCCGATCGTCCAGTTCGTTGTCGCATCGTTGACGACGGTGCCGCTCTCCTTGACCGCTGGCAACTGATCCTTGCCGACCAGTGCCGGATCAATGTCATCGAAGAGTCCAGGCGCGGCCGGGCCGCTGAGGCCGATCCGGGCGCAGCGTTGGTCACCGAGCGCGAGAATGCGGTCGCCGTACCAAGAAGGGACGAACTCCAACGTCTGCGGGTCGGCATTGGCTAGGCGGGCGTGCTTTACGTGCGGGTCGTAGTAGCCGACGTCAACGAAGCGTGCGCCGTGGCGGTAGGCGCTGGCGGCCAGCGCGCGGGCCACCTCCTCTTTACCGATCTCGGCGCCGATCGCGACGATCTGCCCCTTCTGAACGTTGGCGCCGAAGCCGACCATTAGGTCTGCGAAGCGCTCAAGGGTCTGCTCGTCAAAACCGCTGAATGATGCCATTGCGCCAGCCTATCGGCCGAGCAGCTCAAAGCCGACCGCGGTTTATCTAGAATGGCGGCATGTCTACTCCCGGATTTGCTGCTTCCCACCCCGTCACGCGCGAACGCTCACTGGCGATCTTCGGCCAGGTCATGGGTCTCGTTGCGATCACCTGCGGCTTTGCTGCCGCCGGTGCCTACATCGGCCGCGACCTCTCCGGCCTTTCGTCCCTGCTCCCTTGGATCCCCGCGATCGCTTGCCTGATCGGGCTCAACGTCGCTAACAACAAGGGGCTCCGTCAGCTTGCGCTCGTCCTGCTCTTCGCAGTTGGCTTGCTGCTCGGAATCTCGATCGGTTACACCGTCAACTACTACACGTCGACCGACCCCAGCGTCGTCTACCAGGCGGTGGGCGCAACAGCGCTCTTCGTTGCCGCTCTCGGCGCTGGTGGCTACGCAATCCGCAAGGACCTCTCGTTCCTCTATCGCTTCGCTTTCTTTGCGCTGCTCGGGCTGATCGTCTTCGGCATCGTCACGCTCTTCGTCAGCATGCCGGGCGGCTCGATGATCTATGCCTTCTTTGGCCTCGCGATCTTCGGCCTCTTTGTCGTGCTTGACTTCAACCGTCTGCGCCGCGCCGGTCAGCAGGAGGTAATTCCATTGGCGGCAGGGATCTTCCTTACCGTCTTCAACATCTTCCTCTTCTTCCTGCAGATCTTCGGCGGCAACCGCTAACGGTGCTGCGCCGCGCAATGGCTTCACGGCTCAGCGTTCCCGAGGCCGACCAAACGCTGCCGGGGCGTGAGAGCGAGCTGCCTGGCATTCCCGAGCGTCACGCTGTTCTTAACGCGCCGCTGAAGCCACCGTTCGGTGATGGCGTGCGCACCGCAGTTTTCGGCCTTGGCTGTTTCTGGGGAGCGGAGCGGATCTTCTGGCAGCTGCCGGGCGTCGTCTCAACCGCCGTCGGTTATGCCGGCGGCACTACGCCAAACCCGACATACGAAGAGACCTGCTCCGGCCAGACCGGCCACACCGAGGCCGTGCTCGTCGCCTACGATCCGGCGCAGATCAGCTACGAGGATCTGCTGAAGGTTTTCTGGGAAGGGCACGACCCAACTCACGGGATGCGCCAAGGCAACGACGTTGGAACGCAGTACCGCTCCGCGATCTACTGGGACGGCGAGGATCAGCATCAAGCCGCCGTTGCGTCGGCTGAGCGCTACGGCGCGGCGCTGAAAAGCTCCGGGAAGGGTGAGATCACTACCGAGATCGCCCCCGCAGGACCGTTCTACTACGCCGAGGATTACCACCAGCAGTATCTACACAAGGTGCCGCATGGCTACTGCGGCCTTGGTGGCACCGGCGTTAGCTGCCCTATAGGCACGGGCCAAGCGGCCTAGTAGCGCAGAAGTACCGGCGCATTACGGCCGAATACTGTGAGAGCCTGTCGCCATGAATAAATCTCGCAGTCTTCTGACCCTGTCTCTTTCCCTCGTCGCGATCGCGGCTCTCCCTGTTGCCGCTCAGGCCGCAACGGCCGCCCAGTCCGGAGCCTGCGACGGGTATTTCCGCGTGATGCACAACGACAGGATCAGCGGCGTTTCGTTCCCTGCTGGCCCCTACTACATGACCACCGGCGGAACGAACCTGTCGTGCCGGCAGGCAACCAGGTACTTCCAGCAGTTCCTTCAGGCCGGCAAGGTTTCAAAGGGCTGGCAAGTGAAGAACGTGGCAGGCCCTCGCAAGCGCTTCACAAGGCTTGGGACGAACCCGGCCGTCGACTTCGACGTGTGGGCTGCAAGCGACCCAACGCCAACTCCTACGCCGGGCGGCCTGACCTGTGCAGGCACTTTCCATGTGCTCCATAACGACAACATCGGCGCGATGAAGCTGCCTGCCGGTAGCTACACGATCAAGCTGGCAAGTCACGACACTCCAGGACTTGACTGCAAGACCGCCTCACACGACTTCTCTTACTTCCTCAACAACGACTGGGCTGGCAACCTGCCTCGCCCGTGGAAGATGAATGTCTCTGCGAAGAGCTTCTACATGAACAACACTCCGAGCGACGGCTTCAGCGTCAAGCGCGTCGGTAGCTTGGGCTCGCTGCCGGATGCAGGGGTAGCAGGCTGACGCTGAAGTAACCGGCGCATAACGGCCGCTTGCTGTGCCACCCTGTCGCCATGAATAAATCACGCAGTCTTCTAACTCTCTCCCTTTCAGTCGTCGCGATCGCGGCGCTCCCAGCTGCTGCGCAGGCCTCAACGGCCAGTGCTTCCGGCGCATGCGGCCAGTTCCGCGTCATGCACAACAACGACAAGATCAACGGTGTTTCGTTCCCCGCTGGCCCCTACAACATGGTCAACAGCGGCATGTCCTGTGCGCAGACGACAAAGTACTTCCAGCAGTTCCTTGAGGCCGGCAAGGTTTCGAAGGGCTGGCAAGTGAAGACCCTGTCAGGCAATCGCAAGCGCTTCACAAGGCTTGGGACGAACCCGACCGTCGACTTCCAGGCAACGGCTGCCAGCGACCCGACGCCAACTCCCACGCCGGGCGGACTGACCTGCCCGGGTACGTTCCGTGTGCTCCACAATGACCAGATCGGCGCGATGAAGCTGCCTGCCGGTAGCTACACGATCAAGCTGGCAAGTCACAACACTCCAGGACTTAACTGCAAGCTTGCCTCGAGCGATTTCGCTTACTTCCTCAACAACGATTGGGCTGGCAACCTGCCTCGCCCTTGGAAGATGAACGTTGGCGCGAAGAGCTTCTACATGAACAACACGCCGAGCGACGGCTTCAGCGTAAAGCGCGTTGGTAGCTAACAAGAGGTTGGCGATGAAGCGGTCTGGTTCTCGCCACCTGCTCGCATCTTTGGGTGCAGCCGCGGTCTGCGCGTCGGTTCTTGCCGGCGCGCCGGCCGCGGCGCTGGCCCAGGATGCTGCGCCGGCGCCTGAGGGCACCGGCCTGAAGAACTGCGCCGGCACCTATCAGGTTCTCGACGCTGCTCGGGCTGGGGCGCTTTCGCTTCCTGCCCGCGCCTACACGCTCGCTACAACACCCGATCTCAACTGCAGCGAAGCGGCGCGGCTGCTGACCGAGTTTCAGCGCACATGGGGAACGAAGCTGCAAACCACTTGGAAGTCGGTCAGCGGGCCGGTCGGTTTCTCTAACTCGGCCGGGCAGCGCTTCAGCGTGACGCGCGCCCCAGCCGCCAGCTCTTCGAAGCTTGCCTGCCCCTATCTGACGCTCGTCTTGGGCGCGCGCGCCGGCTCGGTCTACGTTGGCGCCGGCCGTTACCGCCTTCTCCGCTCATCAACTTCGCTCAGCTGCGCCGCCGCAGCCCGCAACTTCTTCGCGCTCGCCTACCGCACCGGCGATCCTGACGGCAGCTGGCGCGCGCAGTCGGTCGGTACGGCGGCGGTTCAGCTGACACGCGGTGCGACCAGCTTTACGCTCCGCCGCGCCTACTCCACGACCAGCGGCGGCGGAACATTCCCAGCCCGCGGTGAATACCGCTGCGGCCCGTTCTTCACGGTCGGCAACGATGACCCGATCGGCAAGAAGTTCACTGTTCTCAAGGGTCGCTACTCGATCACAACCTTCGGCTCAACCGATTGCGCCGCGGCGGTCAAGATCCTGCCGACGCTGCTGGGCAAGCGTTCCGGCGTGCTGCCATCCCCGTGGCGACTGCGCAGCGAGACAGGGTCGTTCGTGCGCAGTGCCGCCGGATCAAGCGGCTTTAGGCTCTCGCCCTATCTGGGCGAGTAGAGCCTTCTAGGTTGTCATTCCGGTGAACTGGCCACCGGTGATGTTCAGCGTCTGCCCGTGGACGTAGTTGCTCCATGGTGAGCAGAGGAAGAAGACGCCGCCGGCTGCCTCTTCAGGCGTACCAGGACGGCCGATCGGAATCAGCATCGATGCCATCCCGCGCATCTGGTCTGGAATACCGAGCTGAACCTTCTCGCCGTCGATCTCCATCGTGTTCGCTTCATCCTTCGAAGCGGTCAGACGGGTTTCGATGTAGCCGAAGGCAACAGCGTTGCAGTTGATCTTGAACTGACCCCACTCCTTCGCCAGTGTCTTCGTCAAACCGACGACGGCTGCCTTGCCGGCCGCGTAGTTGGCCTGGCCTGCGTTGCCCATCGTGCCGGAGATCGATGAAACGTTGACGATCTTGCGGAAGACCTCGACGCCCTCTTCCTTCTCAGCCTTGGCAGGCTCGCGCAGGTAAGGAGCGGCTTCGCGGACGATCCGGAACGGCGCTACGACGTGAATGTCGAGCATCCGCTGGAACCAGTCGTCGCTCATCTTGTGGACTGGAGCGTCGAGCGTGTAGCCGGCGTTGTTGACGATGATGTCGATCTTGCCCCAGGCGTCGATCGCTGTCTTGACCAGCTTGGCTGGTGCGGCAGGGTCGGTCAGGTCACCAGCGAAGACGACCGTCTCGCCGCCGAGCTCTGATGCCGTCTGCTCGGCTACGTCGCCGTCGAGGTCGTTGATCAGGACCTTCGCGCCCTGCTCGATCAGAATCTCCGCCGTTGCCCGGCCGATGCCTCGTGCGCTGCCGGTGACAATCGCCACCTTGTCGTCAAGAACGCCCATTTCTGTTTTCTCCTGAAGTCGGTTTGCGTGTACTCACGGAAGCTTGCCACGCTGGCCGCTGCGGCGCGGCCTGCCTTGGCCCCGATCCCTATTCTCGCCTTGTGGCAAGCATTCCCGAAGGTCCGCCGTTTATTGACGTCTGCGTTCATCGCAGCGTCCACCCGGCAGCTCTCGCTGCAGAGCTGCGTGATGGCCTCGCTGGCGGCGAAGTGGCAACGCGCCAGCACTACATCAGCGCCCGGCAAGCGCGACTCTGGCGTGGAATCGCCGCGGCCTTCTCGCCGGCCCGCGACGAGAGCGATGGGATGCAGGCCTACGACGCCGTCAATGCGCTGATCGGCGAGCGGCTCGATGAGGGCGGCGTGCACGTAATTGGCCTCGGTTGCGCCGACGGAGCGAAGGAGCGGCGGCTGCTTGAAGCGCTGCCGCCGGGCGGCCCGGTCACGGCGACGCCGGTTGACGTAAGCCTGCCGCTGCTGCAGATCGCGGCCGACGCGTTGAGCGGCGCTGGGGGCGCGCTGCTGCGCCGCCCGATCGTCTGCGACCTCGCCCTCGCTGGCGAAGATCTGGCGAAGATGGTCGGCGAGGCGCCCGGCACCCGCGTGATCACGCTCTATGGAATGTTGCCGGGGATCGACGCCTTCCCGGCGATGGCGGCGGCGCTGGCGTTGCTGCGCTCTGGCGACATGCTCGCCGTGAGCGCCAACCTGCTGCCCGACGAGGACGGGGCGTTGGCGCGGATTGCGGCGCAGTACGACAACGCGCCGACACGCGACTGGCTCTGGGCGCTCTGCGAAGACGCGGGGATCGAACGCCGTCAGGCGGAGATCACGGTTGGGACGCTCGATGATCCCGGCGCCGGCGCGCAGGCGGCGATTGGAGCCTGGCTTGAGCCATCGGTTGATCTTGAGCTGGAACTTGAAGCTGGCGCCGTCAGCTTGCCTGCCGGTGAGCCGGTGCGGCTGCTGCGTTCGGCCCGCCACACTCCCGCTGGGCTCGAGGCGATCATCGTTGCCGCAGGCCTCGAACTGCTGACGCTCGAGATCTCCCCAAGCGGTGAAGAGGGCGTCGCGCTGGCGCTCTGCCCCTAAGCGCCGTTGATCGCGCCGATCGTGCGCAGTACAGCACGCACGCGAGGCACTTCATGGGTGCGGAAGAGGCTCGTCTGGCCAAGCGAGGCGAGCACGGCGAAGAAGCCTTCGGCGCTGCGGACCTCGTCCTCGAAGTAGTCGAAGGCGTGCGGAAGTGCGTGGCAGACAGGCAGGCCGAGCACGCGCAGGCGGAAAGTGTTGATGAAGATCCGTGCCTGGTGGCGCACGCGCTCGTCGCCGTCCTCAAGGTTTGAGTAGTAGAAGCCGAGGCCCGGATCAACGAAGAGCCGCTCCACTCCTGCTGCGCGAGCGGCAGCGATCCGCGGCTCGAAGTGGGCGATCAGCTCCGGCAGCGGGTCGCCCTCCAAAGTGACGGCACCGACCTCGCGAACGTTCTCGCCCTGCACGAAGCAGAGCACTATTGCCGCGTCGTACTGGGCTGCCAGCGCGAAGATCTCCTCGTGGTGGGCAGTTCCGGTCAGGTTCAGCAGGTTGGCGCCGGCCTTCAGGCAGGCCTCGACGACAGCCGGTTCGTAGGTTTCGACTGAGACGAGGATGTCGTCGGCGCGCAGCGCCTCGATCACCGGCACGAGCTGCTCAATCTGCGAGTCGGTGCCAACGCGCTCGGCGTCGAGAATCGTTGATTCTGCACCGATGTCAATCAGGTCGGCTCCCTGCGCTGCCAGCACTCGGCCTCGCGCGATTGCCGATTCGACCGAAGGCGCAACGCTCTCGCGGTACCAGGAGTCGCGCGACATGTTGACGACTCCCATGATCGCCGGCGCTGCGTCAAAGTCGAACTCCCTGCCGCCAATGTCGAAGCTGGCGACCGGCGTGGCAATCTCGTCGGCGTGTTCTCCAGCAAGCTGCGCGAGCTCGGCGAGCGTCAGCATCGGCCGACTACTTCGGCCTGTTCAGGTTCGCGTGGCTGAGCAGGTACCACTCGTCGCCGACCTTGATGAACGAGCTCAGGTACGGCGCCGGTGTGCCGGAGAACTTCGTGCCGTCAACGATCAGGTCGGTTGTCGCGACGAAGCTGACGGCCATTGAATCTTCGTACTCGAGTGCCTTTACATTTTCAATCTCGTACGAAATAAGGTCGGGAAGGCCGTTAATGAATTCGCTCTTCGTAAGCGGCGCGCCGGTAGAGCGCTGGAGCAGCCAGTTCGGCGTGAGGAACTTCTCAAGATCAGCGGTGTTCTTCGTCTTGACGTCCTCAAGCAGCCGTGTGACGAGCTTGGTTCCCTCGGAGTTCGCCTCGCTGGCCGAACCGTCTGCGGCGTAGCTCGAGGCCCCGCAGCCAGCGATTGCCGCTGCTGCGATCAGTACTGCTGCGATTGAAGCTGCGCGATTTCTCATCGGCCGAGCATAGCTGCGGCTAGCTGCCGACGGTGATCTTGAAGACTGCCTTGAACTGCTCGCCCGGAGCGACGCTGCTGAGGTTGTCGCCGCTGATCAGTGCGTTGGTCGGCGCCGTCATCGGTTCGAAGCAGATGAACGGCTGCTCTGCCGGGGCGTAGACCTGAGTGAAGTGGTAGCCGCCTTCAAACTCGAGCGCAATCTCGCGGCCCGGGCCGCTGAGCGTGAAGAGCGGCGGCTGGCTGAGCTCGTCGAAGAGATCGTCGAAGGCGCGATCGCCGAGGGGAGCGCGCTCGCCGCTCGCTGGCTCGTGCTCACCGCTTGGAATCCCACTCGGCTCCAGCAGCGCGTGGCGCGTGACCGGAAGCTCAATCTCGACGCCGTCGCGCGAGCCGCCGGGGAGTGCGAGGTAGGGATGGAAGCCGAACGCGACGGGAACGTTGCTGTCGCCGGTTGGGATAACCGTCGTTGCGACGGTGAGCGAATCGTCGTCGAGCCGCACCTCCAGCTCCAGCATGTGGCGGAATGGGAAGGCGCGTGCCAGCTCATCGTGGGCTGAGAAGTTGAGCCGCGCCTGAAGCAGCGCGGCGCCGTCGGACTCCCCGGCCTCGACTACCTCCCAATAGGGCGAGGCGCCGAGTAGGCCGTGCATCGGCAGTCCGGCGGAGTCGAAGTGGAGCGGCGACTCGTTGGCGCTGAGCGTCACGTCGACGCCTTCGAACGAGTAGCTCATCGCTGCCAGCCGGTTGGCCCACGGGTAGAGCAGCGGAATGCCGAAGGTTGATTCCTTCGCTGCGTAAGCGGCGAGCCCGCCGCGCTGCCCCAGCAGCTCCTCGCCGTGATGGCGCAGCGAGCAGCAGACCATTCCAACCCCCGGCGCGTAGACCGCTTCGAGCGCGCCGTTCGCTGAGCTCAGCGTCAGAGTTTCGTGGCCCTCGGTGGTGCTTTCTGTGACTGCTGCGCTCACACCACCAACTCTATGCGCTGTAGCCCTGCCGCTGCCGAGCCGAGCTTTACGCTTCTAGCTCTCGGCTGCGGGAAGACCGCAGGTGAATCAACAGACTCAAACCACAGGACCGCTGTGCTCTTCCCAACAGTCACCTTCGCCATCTTCTTCCTGATCGTCCTGCCGCTGAACTGGCTGACGATGCACAACCCGCGCAACTGGCGGATCATGATGCTGGTCGCGAGCTACCTGTTCTACGCCTGGTGGGACCCATGGCTTGTGCTGCTGCTGGCCGGTTCAACGCTCTTCAACCAGTTGATCGCGGTGAGGATCTTCAAGGCCGGAGCGCCGCGGGCGCGCAAGGCGCTGCTCTGGGTCGGGATCGCCGGCAACCTCGCCTTCCTCGGATGGTTCAAGTATTGGAACTTCTTCGCAGGCTCGGCCCAGGACGCCGCCGGAACGCTCGGAATTCAGCTCGATCCTGGCTTCGTTGCCGTCGTCTTGCCGGTTGGGATCTCGTTCTACACCTTCATGGCGCTCAGTTACATCATCGACACCTGGCGCGGTACATACGAGCCGGTTTCACTCTCGCGCTTCGCCGTCTTCCTCTCTTTCTTCCCGCACCTCGTCGCCGGGCCGATCGTTCGCCCGGCGGAGCTGATTCCGCAGTTCGACAATCCGCCGGACCCGCGCGAGGTTGACGCCACACGCGGCTTCGCACTGATCCTTGGCGGCCTCTTTCTGAAGGTCGTGCTGGCCTCAACCTGCGCCAAGCTCGTTGACCCGGTCTTCGGCTCACCGAAGCTGCACAGCGCGCCCGAGGTGCTGCTGGCAATCTACGCCTACGCCGTCCAGATCTTCGCCGACTTCGCCGGTTACAGCACGATCGCGATCGGCGTCGCGCTGCTGCTCGGCTTCCGCTTCCCCGACAACTTCAACAGCCCATACCGTGCCACCTCGGTTCAGGATTTCTGGCGCCGCTGGCACATGACGCTCTCGCGCTGGCTGCGCGATTACCTCTACATCCCGCTCGGCGGCAACCGCGGCAGCCGGTTCGAGACTGAGCGCAACTTGATGCTGACGATGGTGATCGGTGGCCTCTGGCACGGCGCCAACTGGACCTTCCTCTTCTGGGGCGCGCTGCACGGCAGCGCGCTGATCGTCGAGCGGCTGGCGCGCGGGCGCCGCACCGCTGCCGGAAAGCCGCCGATGCGCAAATGGCTGGCATGGCTGATCACCTTCAACTTCGTCTGCTTCGCCTGGATCTTCTTCCGCGCTGAAACGTTCGGCCAGGCGCTCAGCGTTATCGAGCGGCTCTTCACCGGCTGGGGGCAGGGTTCGCCGGCTATCTCGCTCGGCGTTCTTGCTGCCGTTGCGACCGGGATCGGGATTCAGTTCCTGCCGGTCAACTTCTGGGCCGATTTCCAAGCCCGCGTTAGCCGCTTCCCTTACTACGCGCAGGGCGCCGCAGCCGGCTTCCTGCTGATGGTGATCAATGTCCTCGGCCCGGCGGGCGTCGCCCCGTTCATCTACTTCCAGTTCTAATGGACGAACACGGCCTTCCAGAACAGGACCCGCGGCGGCGAACGATGCCGGCTGGCCATGTGCTCGTGGCGCTCTTCATCGGCCTCGTCGTCGCTGCCCTGCTGAACGCGCAGGGGATGCACAAGCAAGCCTTGGCACAGGGGCCAGGAATCGGCCGCGACATCGCGGGAACTTTGACCGCCGGCCTCGCTGGGGTTAGCGGCATCTTCCAGATCGATCAGCCGCGCAAACTTCTGAAGGCCGCGCTCGGGCGCAGCGGCGACGACAAGCTCGTCGGCAAGCTGGCGATCACAGCGAAAGGCCCTAAGGCTCCAGCCGCGCCAACGAAGCCGGTCTACTCGGCCGCCAAGCCGATGGGGCTCTATTTGACCGGCGATTCGCTGATCACCGACCCCGGCCCGGTGTTGTTGGACAAGATCTCAACCAATCCGGCGATCAAGCCGCTCGGCGTGACCGACGCCCACGCCGCCACCGGCCTCGTTCAACCGGAGATCTTCAACTGGTTCGATTACCTGCCGCAGCAGATCAAGGCGCTCAGGCCGGACATGACGGTCGCGACCTTCGGCGCCAACGACGGGCTCGGCTTCACCGGCGTTGCCGGGGCTGAGGAGTTCGGAACTCCGGCCTGGCTTGCTGAGTACGCCAGGCGCGTCGCAGGCGTGATGGATTCGATCACCGCGAAGGGTGGCCAGCTGGTGATGCTCGGCCTGCCGATTCCGAGCGACCCGGCGCTCGCCGCGCGCTGGGCGAAGATGAACGAGATTCAGAAGAGCGAGGCTGAGAAGCGCAAGGGCCTCGTCGCTTACGTAGATCTCTTCGACAAGCTCAAGGACGCCAAGGGCAACTACGCCGACTTCCTCCCCGACGCCTCCGGCCAGCTCCAGCGCGCCCGCAGCTCCGACGGGATTCACTATGAGCCGCTCGGCGCAACGATTGTTACCGACGCGATCATTGACGCGATCAACGAGCTTGCGACAGTCCCGGGGCTTGGCGCTCAGCCGGCAGCGCCGCCTGGAGCAGCGCCGGTTGCACGATAGGTTCGGCCGGGCGCCGAGTCCGATTGGGACACTGGCGCAACAACCAGTTGGCCGTGCCGGCCTGCGGCGGGAGGGTTAGAGGCGAATGTCTGAGACAGTCCTCCCGGCCTCCTACAGCGAACGCACCGTCCCGGACGTCCTCGACGCACAGGCGGCCCGCGTTCCAGAGCGCACCGCGCTGATCGCAGACAGTCTGCTCGAAGGGCCGGAGACGCGGATCAGCTACCTCGAGCTTCGTGATCGGGCCGCGCGCCTTTCCTCAGCGCTCGCGCAAGCAGGCGTTGGTCACGGCGACCGGGTCGGAATCCTGCTCGATAATCAGGCCGGGATCGAAGCGCACGTCTCCTATCACGCGGCTCACCGCGTCGGGGCTGTGAACGTCGCACTGAACACGCGCTATGTCGAGCGCGAGCTGGCCTATGTGTTGGGATTTATGGACCCCCGCGCAATCATCTTTGCTCCCGAGTTCGCCGAGTTGGTCGGTCGCCTGCGGGGAGTGATCCCCAATGCTGCGCTGATCGAGGTCAGCGACGACCCTCAGCTCGGCACCAGTTTTGCTGCCGCGCTCGAAACGGGCGATCCGCTGCACCCGCGCACAGCGGTTGGCGAGGAGGACGACGCCGACTGGGTCTTCACGTCGGGGACGACAGGCAATCCGAAGGCCGTGGCGATGACTCATGTTGCTTCGGTCGCCTGCGGCCATCAGGCGGTACCGGTCTGGGGGCTTGATGACGACGCTGTCTATCAGTCGTTCGCGCCCTTCTTTACGAGCACTGGCTGCCACACCAACCTTCTCTCCTGTCTTGTCACTGGATGTACATACGCGATCGAGCCCGACTTTGATGTGCATGAAACGCTCAATCGGATGAGGCGTTGGGGGACGACCTCGCACTTTCTCGTCAACACCGTCCTGCAGTTGATCTTCAAGCGCCTCACGCCCGAGGAGATTGCGGCCCAGGAATTTCCTCGACTGCGGAGGATCTGTTACGGCGCGCAGCCGGCATCGCCGGCGTTCTGTGAGCGAGTCTGGAACGAGATCGGGATCGGCTGGGGAGTAGAGCTGATCAATGTCTACGGCTTCACCGAGAGCGGCAATTCGGGGATGTATCTCTCACCCGAGGACCATCCGATCGCGTTGGCGCGGATGGGAAACAACGGGCTTTCGATCGGCCGCAACTCTTTCCACCCATGGGTCGACTACGCCGTTCTTGACCCAGAAGGCAACCGCGTGCCCCCGGGCGAGGTCGGCGAGATCTGCCTTCGCGGCCCAAGCACGATGCGTGGCTTCGTCCGCGAACCCGAAGCAGACGCTGAGATTCTCAAACATGGTTGGGCCTACAGCGGCGACCTGGCAACGATCGACGAGGACGGCTTCGTCACCTACGTTGACCGCAGCAAACAGATCATCCGACGCGGCGGGCTGAACATCTCTTCTGCCGAAGTCGAGGGCGTGCTCGCCGAACATCCTGGAATCACTGAGGCTGCAGCAGTGCCGATGCCCAACCCAATCCTCGGCGAAGATGTTCGCGGCGTTGTAGTCGCAGAAAGCGATCCTCCACCCACTGAGCAGGAACTGATCGCTTGGTGTGAGCAGCGCCTTGCCGACTACAAGGTGCCGGCGCAGATCGATTTCGTCGATGCGCTCCCGCGCAATGCAATGAACCGCGTGATTAAGAGCGCGCTGACAGGCGGGGACAGCACGCTCGCCTGATTCGATTCCCCCGCACTGGCATAATCGCCAGCTTTCGCGCGCGCGCCCGCGTGATTGGGTATTAGCCATGACCATTCCAGCGCACGATCCGTCACATGTACCTGAGGGCTTCGTGCTGAAGCCGGAGGATGAGTTCCCGCATCCCGCGGACGACGCTTCCAATTTCAACGAGAGCGTCTACTGCAGCGGCTTCGACTCGAAACTGCGCGCCGGCGTCTGGATGCGAATGGGCAACCGCGTAAATGAAGGCTACGCGGAGCTATCGGTGCTCGCCTACCTGCCGGACGGGAGCGTTGCATGCCAGTTTGCGCGGCCGAAAATCAGCGCCAACGACGGTTTCGAGGCTGGCGGTATGCGCTATCAATGCTTGGAGCCGTTCGATCACATCGAGATGGCCTACGACGGTGAGATGCTGCTGCTTGAGGATCCGTCAATCCTGCGCGATCCGAAGCTGATGTTTGAGACTGCTCCGCGCGTGCAAGGTTCGATCCGTCTCGACGCCCGCGGCGTCGCCCCCGCACACGGTGGCGAGCCGGTCTCGCGCGACTACGAGGACCAGATGATGTACGGCTACGACTTCTCGCGTGGGCACTTCAATCAGCACGTTGCGAGCAAGGGCTCAATGACTATCGGCGACCAAAGTTGGGATCTGGACGCCTACGGTTGGCGCGACCATTCGTGGGGTCCTCGCTTCTGGCAGGAGATCTGGTTCTACCGACTCTTCATCGCAAATTTCGGCGCCGATCGCGGCCTGATGCTGCTGCGAAACACGCTTGAGGACGGCCGCACGAAGCGACTTGGCGTGCTGCTCGTCGACGGTGTTTACGAGGACGTAATTGACCTCGACATCACGACCGAGTGGTCCGACGAGCAGGACCCGGTCGCCGTGACAATCGGCGTGAGCACGGCCAATCGCAAGGAGCTGATCTACGGACGAACGGTGACCCTGGCGCCGCTGCGCAACCGCCGCAAGGCCGGAGACGAGATCCTCATCTCCCGTGTAGCCGAAGCCTTCACCGAGTTCACTTGGGGTGACCGCACCGGTTACGGCATCATGGAGTACATCGAACGGATCGACGACGGTGTGCCCGTCGGTTATCCGCTCTAAGAGCTTCGGTAGTCCGCGGTAGTGGTCAATTCGATCGGCTAGCGCGGGAGCTTCACGGAACGTCGATCAGCACCTTGCCAACGGTGCCCGCCTCGACCGCGTCCTGCGCCTCTGCGGTTTGCTCGAGTGGGAAGCGAGCGAAGTGGGGCTCGCTTAGGGCACCAGCGTTGATCGCAGCCGTCAGGTCGGTAGCTGCGGCAAGCAGGGCCGCGCGTGGTGTGTGATAGATCACCATGAAACGGACGGTCACGTTGCCGAACAGCATCCGCCTAACCGGCAGCTCGAGCGTGGTTCGCGCGTCGTCGGCGTAGACGACGATCACTGCGTGCTCGTTGAGTGATGAGAGATCGAGCAGCACGTTGTCGGCGAGCGAGATTTCGAGGACCCGGTCGACGCCTTCCGGAGCCGCTTCGCGGAGCTGGTCTGTCGCGTCGCTCTCCTGATAACGGACAACCGCGTCGGCTCCGGCGTCGAGTGCAATCTGCGCCTTCTCGTCGGTCGATGCCGTCGAGACAACCCTGGCCCCCATCCAGCTGGCGAGCTGAATCGCAGCGCGGCCTACCGCTCCGGCGCCGGCTGAGACGAGCACTGTCCTCCCGTCAATCGGACCGTCGGAGGTTAGGCAACGGTGCGCTGTCATCGCCGGAATCCCAAGCGCTGCCCCCAACGCGTCTGATGACTGACTCGGCAGAGCGACTGCCTGCCACTCGGGTACAACGGTCCACTGCGCCGCTGTGCCCCAACGGCTGTCCCAGGCGGCAAAGAAGATCCACACGCGTTCGCCGATTCGGCGCTCGTCTACTTCCGGGCCGACCGCGTCGATTACACCCGCGCCATCCTGATTCGGGATCTGGAACTCCCCGGGTGCGAACGATTGCGGGCGCGAACGCGCCTTCCAGTCAGTCGGGTTAATTCCGGACACGGCGATTCGGATCCGTACCTCACCTTTCGACGGGATCGGCGCGTCAATCTCAGAGACTTCGATCACCGAGGACGGCCCGCCCTCGGTGTAGTAGGCGGCAAGCATCAGCGCACCATAAACGGATGTTTACTCCAAACGGGGGAAAGGACGTAGGGGTCTCAGGAAAAATACGGTTGGAGCGATGATCCCGTTCGGGCACTCTGGGAGTTCGTGGCTGACCACCTCAATGAAGGGCTGCTCGCGTTCGAACGTGAGATCGGCGAGCGGGTTGGCGGCTGAATGCGCACCGCCGCCGAGCTTCTTGACCTGAGCGGCCGCACAGCGGTTGTCACCGGCGGCGCGATGGGTATCGGCGAGGCGATCGCCGGTCGCCTCCATCAGGCCGGCGCGAACGTCGTCATCGCCGACCCCGGCGAGCAGCGCCTTGCCGTCAGCGACCGCCTTAACGGCATCCGGCCCGGTAGTGCGCTGGCACTTGACGTCAACGTCGCCGACCCGGAGAACGCGAGGGCAATGGTCGATGACACCGTTGACCAGTTCGGCTCGCTTGAGATCCTTGTCAACGACGCCGGCATCTACCCCAACTGCCCGATCCTCGAGCTCGACCTTGAGCTCTGGCGCCGCGTGATTGACGTAAACCTCGGCGGCCTCTTCCTCTGCACGCAGGCGGCAGCGCGGCAGATGGTCGCGCAGGGCGCGGGCGGGCGGATCGTCAACATCACGTCGATCGATGCGCTCCACCCTTCGATGGTCGGTCTTCCTCACTACGACGCCTCCAAACACGGCGCCTGGGGGTTCACGAAGAGCGCGGCTTTGGAGTTCGCCGAGCATGACATCCAGGTAAATGCGATCGCGCCCGGCGCGATTCGCACGCCCGGGGTGGGCGAGGTTGATCCCCAAACCCTTGCGGCCTTCGAGGCGCTGATACCGATGGGGCGGATGGGCGATTCCGACGAGATCGCCCGTGCCGCTCTGTTCCTCGCCAGCGACCTTTGCGGCTACACGACCGGCTCCCAGCTCGTCATCGACGGCGGGCGACTGCTGCGCTGAGCGGCCCCGCCGCCGCCGCCGGCGGCTAGCCGGTCCGGCCGCTGCTGGTCTCCTTCAGCGGGTCGGCCCGTTAGCGCTTTGCTGTCCGCAGTCTTGTCCAGCCGCTGTTGTTGCCGGCCTTGTCACGGACGCGTAGGTAGAGCGTTGGGTTGGTCGAGCGCGAGCGGTACGTGAAGTACTTCTCGTAGGCCGTTAGCCGACCTGGCTTGGAGCGGTCGGTTGCCGTTTGGTAGTAAGCGACGCCCGATACTTGATCGAGTCCTCGGAGCGATACTCCGTAGGAGCGCAGACCGCGGTAGGAACGTGTTCGTTTCATAGTCGCGCTTGCGATCTTCGGCGCCGTTTGGTCGAGAATGATGTCGCCGGTGAAGCTCTGCGAGGCGTTGTTTGAACCCGGGAAGCGAACGTAGACCGTCTTCGGCAGGCGCTCAGGGCCCGAGGATGAGAGCCGCCAAGTAACGGTGCGAGTCAACGCACGGTTCTGCGCATTGGCGAAACCACCGTCGTTTGCGATTCGCGCGAGCGTTGACGAGAGCGGCCACACGATGTTGAGTTGGACGTTGGGACTGTTTGTGTACTCCGCGCCATTGTTGATCGAAACTCCGACATCCGGATCCGGTGTTGGTGTCGGTGTTGGTGTTGGTGTTGGGTCAGGCGTAGGGTCAGGAGTCGGATCAGGCGTTGGGTCAGGAGTCGGATCAGGTGTTGCGTCAGATGTTGGTGTGACGCTGTTTGATGGAGCTGATGCCGCGGTCTGCCAGATCGCAAATTTGGCTTTCGAGGTGAACGTGTAAGCGGTCCCGTTGGTTAGGCCACTAACCACGCACGATGATTGAAGGAAGCTGATTGTGCACTGCTTCGAAGCGTTTTGAACCGCGGTGACGGTGTAGGACGACGGCGCTCCAAAGGCTGCCGACTTCGGATTGGCTGCAACCGTGACGGTTGCTTGGCCGTTGCCCGTCACAGCAGCAGGCGCCGCCGGCCTGGCAGGCGGTGCGGGGTATGAGCTCGGCGTGATCTTCGTCACATCGGCCGTGCCGATGTTGGAGGTGTAGATGTTGCCGGCAGGATCAAGCACAAGCCCGTACGTATTGGCCCCCCCGCCCAAGCTAATGCTGGTTGTGATGCCGTCGGGCGTGATTTTCGACACGTCACTGCTGTTGTATTGGGCGGTGTAGATGTTGCCGGCCGAATCAAGCGCAATCGCGCCCGGACCGGTGCCGGTGGTGCCAACGATTGTTGATGTGCCGTCGGGCGTCGTCTTCGTCGCATTGCTCGAGCCTTGGTTGGCGGTGTAGATGTTGCCAGCAGAATCGACCGTAATCGCGAACGGGCGGCTGCCGGTCGTTGCAATGGTTGTTGATGTGCCGTCGGGCGTGATCTTCGTCAGATTGTCCGAGCCGCTGTTGGCGGTGTAAACGTTGTCAGCCGAGTCAACCGCAATCCCAAAAGGACTGCTGCCGGTTGCTGCAAGGATTGTTGATGTGCCATCTGGCGTGATCTTCGTCACATTGTGCGAGCCGCTGTTGCAGGTGTAGACGTTGCCGACTGAATCAATCACAATCCGGTACGGCTGGCGGCCGGTGGTTCCAAGGATTGTTGACGTGCCATCTGGCGTGATCTTCGACACATTGTTCGAGTCGTGGTTGGAGGTGTAGATGGTGCCGGCCGAATCAATCGTGATCCCGGTCGGCGCGTTGCCGGTGGTTCCAAGGATTGTTGATGTGCCACTCGGCGTGATCTTCGACACATTGTTCGAGCCCTGGTTGGCGGTGTAGATGTTGCCGGCCGAATCAATCGCAACCATGGCCGGGGCGACGCCGGTGGTTCCAAGGATTGTTGATGTGATGTCGGGCGTGATCTTCGTCACATTGTTCGAGCCGCCGTTGGCGGTGTAGATGGTGCCGGCCGAATCAACCGCAATCCCTTCCGGGTCGGCGCCGGTGGTTCCAACGATCGTTGATGTCCCGTCGGGCGTGATCTTCGACACATTGTTCGAGCTGTAGTTGGCCGTGTAGATGTTGCCAGCCGAATCAACCGCAATCGCGGCGGTGGTGCTGCCGGTGGTTCCAAGGATTGTTGATGTCCCGTCGGGCGTGATCTTCGACACATTGTTCGAGCCGGTGTTCGCGGTGTAGATGTTGCCAGCCGAATCAATCGCAATGCCCCACGGGCTGCTGCCGGTGGTTCCAAGGGTCGTTGACGTGCCGTCCGGCGTGATCTTCGACACATCGTTCGAGCCGAGGTTGGCGGTGTAGACATTGCCCGCCGCATCGACCGTGATCACGACCGGGTAGGTGCCGGTGGTTCCAAGGATTGTTGATGTTCCGTCCGGCGTAATCTTCGACACATTGTTCGAGGTCTCGTTGGCGGTGTAGATGTTGCCGGCCGCATCAACCGTAATCCCGGCCGGGTAGGTGCCGGTGGTTCCAAGGATTGTTGATGTGCCGTCCGGCGTGATCTTCGACACATCGTTCGAGCCGAAGTTGGCGGTGTAGATGTTGCCCGCCGAATCAATTGCAATCCCCTGCGGCTGAACGCCGGTGGTCGCAAGGATTGTTGACGTGCCGCCCGGCGTGATCTTCGACACATTGTTCGAGGCCCGGTTGGCGGTGTAGATGTTGCCGGCAGAATCAATCGCAATCTTGCCCGGGTATGTGCCGGTGCTGGCAAAGATCGATGACGCCGCGTGAGCTGAACCAGCGAACGTTGCTGCGCAGAGCAGCACCGCACCAAGACCTGCCAGCATGGTCGCGCTCCTACGCGAAGAAGAACCCACGGCCAAATTCATCATTACTGATCCCCGATTTCCAAACAGCGTTGGTGTGTCAAGGGTCAGTGGCGCGACGGTTGTCGCTCGCCAACAGATGACTTGGAAGTACCTCTAACGCGCAAACTACCGAATGTCACCGTAGAACGCGGCAGTCCCGGTGCCTTCAGCCCGCGATCACGGAACGTAAGCGGAGGGGGAGGGATTCGAACCCTCGGTACAGGGGTTACCCGTACAACAGTTTCGTCGTCATCGAAGGTGGTCGAGACTGCCCCGGAAACCGAGCGTTTCCGCCTGTTTGCTTGGGGTTTCCGGGGTGCCTGGGTGTTCGTGGGAACGGTTTTGGGAACGCGCGGTGGGTGCGGCTACTTGAAGGTGTAGCTCTTCGTGTTTGCGGTGCCGCTAACGGAGCCCTTCTTTGGCGTGACCGCGGCGAGCCACTTGCCCTTCGCGAGCTTGATCGTGCAGGAGCGCCTAGCGAGCTTCTTCTTGCCTTGTTTGATCGTGACGTTCTTGCAGGAGCCGGTCTTTGTTATGCGGCCGCTTGTCGCGGTGAGCGTGTAGGTAACGCCGGCTACCGGGGTGATCAGCGCGGTGGTGGTCTTCGCTTTCGCTGATGAGGCCCAAGTTACGACGGGCTTTGCTGGCTTGGGTGTGGGGGTTGGCGGGGGGGTTGGTGTGGGCGGTGGTGTGGGGTCAACTGGAGTGACACTCACGGCGCTCGACTCTGCCCCTGCACCCGCGCTGTTCACGGCCCGCAGCTTGATGCTGTAGGCGGCGCCGTTGGTGAGGCCGCTGATCGAGATCGGTGACGTCGTAGCGGCGGGGCTGCGCGTAGTCCACGTTGAACCGTTGTTTGTCGAGTACTCGTAGTTCGTGATCGCAGCGCCGTTGCTTGCGCCTGGGGTGAACGCGATGCCCGCGCTCGCGTTGCCGGGCGTGGCAACTAGAGCGGTTGGCGCGTCAGGCGCGGCCGCCGGTCTGACGCTGTTCGATGAAGATGACGCCGCTGTCTGCCAGGTCGCAAGCTTCGCTTTCGCGGTGAACGTGTAAGCGCTTCCGTTAGTTAGGCCTCTAACCACGCACGATCCAAGGACGAAGCTGGTGGTGCAGTTCTTGGAAGAGTCCTGAACCGCGGTGAAGGTGTACGACGACGGAGCACCAAAGGCTGCTGATAGCGGGTTGACTGCAACTGTGACGGTTGCTTGGCCAGCGCCTGTCACGGCAGCAGGTGCCGCAGGCTTGGCAGGCGGAGCGGAGTACGAGCTCGGCTTGATCTTCGACACATTGTCCGACCCGTAGTTGGCGATGTAGATGTTGCCGGCCGAATCCACCGTGAGCCCGGTCGGGCCGCTGCCGGTGGTTCCAAGGATCGTTGACGTGCCACCCGGCGTGATCTTCGACACATTGTCCGCGCCGAAGTTGGTGGTGTAGATGTTGCCAGCCGAATCCACCGTGATCCCGGTCGGGCGGCTGCCGGTGGCGGCAAGGATCGTTGACGTGCCGCCCGGCGTGATCTTCGACACATTGCTCGAGTCCTCGTTGGCGGTGTAGATGTTGCCGGCCGAATCCACCGTGATCCCGAACGGGGTGCTGCCCGTGGTTCCAAGGATCGTTGACGTGCCGTCGGGCGTGATCTTCGACACATTGTCCGAGAAGTAGTTGGCGGTGTAGATGTTGCCGGCCGAATCAACCGTGATCCCGGTCGGGCGGCTTTCGGGGCCGGTGGTGCCCAGGATCGTTGACGTGCCACCCGGCGTGATCTTCGACACATTGTCCGAGCCGAAGTTGGCGGTGTAGACGTTGCCGGCCGAATCAACTGTGATTCCTTGCGGGTTGGCGCCGGTTGCGGCCCAGTTGGTGGTGGAGACACCGCCGGGCGTGATTTTCGACACATTGTTCGAGAAGTAGTTGGCGGTGTAGATGTTGCCGGCCGAATCAACCGTGATCGCGCGCGGGCCTTGGACGGCGGTTCCTAGGATCGTTGACGTGCCACCCGGCGTGATCTTCGACACATTGTCCGAGTCGCTGTTGGCGGTGTAGACGTTGCCGGCCGAATCAACCGTAATCGCGTACGGGCGGCTGTCGGTGCCGGTGGCGGCCAGGATCGATGATGAGAACTCCGGCGTGATCTTTGACACATTGTCCGAGCCGAAGTTGGCGGTGTAGATGTTGCCGGCCGAATCAACCGCGATCCCGGTCGGGCCGCTTTCGGTGGCGGCAAGGATCGTTGACGTGCCATCGGGCGTGATTTTTGACACATTGTTCGTGCCGAAGCTGGTGGTGTAGATGTTGCCAGCCGAATCCACAGTGATCCTAGACGGGTAGCTGTTGGTGCCGGTGGTGGCGAGGATTGTTGATGTGCCATCGGGCGTGATCTTCGACACATTGTCCGAGCCCTGGTTGGCGGTGTAGATGTTGCCGGCCGAATCAACCGCAATCCCGGTCGGGTTGCTGAAGCTGCCGGTCGCGGCGAGGATTGTTGATGTTCCGTCCGGCGTGATCTTCGACACATTGTCCGAGCCACTGTTCGCGGTGTAGATGTTGCCGGCCGAATCAACCGTGATCCCATACGGGCGGCTTTCGGGGCCGGTGGTGCCCAGGATCGTTGACGTGCCGCCGGGCGTGATCTTCGACACATTGTTCGTGCCCCAGTTGGAGGTGTAGACGTTGCCGGCCGAATCAACCGCAATCCCGAATGGTCCGCTGTCGGGGCCGGTGGTTCCTAGGATCGTTGACGTGCCGCCGGGCGTGATTTTCGACACATTGTTCGTGCCCGAGTTGGCGGTGTAGACGTTGCCGGCCGAATCAACCGCAATCCCGTACGGGTTGTTGCCAGTTGCGGCAAAAATGGAGGACGCGGCGTGAGCTGAGCCCGCGAACGTTGCCGCGCAAAGCAGCGACACACAGACACCCGTCAGCACGGTTGCGTAGCGACGCGAAGAAGAACCCACGGCCAAATTCATCGTTCCCCGACCCTCAATCTCAAACAGTGTTGGTTTTGTCAAAGGTCAGTGGCGCGACGGTTGTCGCTCGCCAACAGATGACTTGGAGGTTTCTCTAACGCGCAAACTACCGAATGTCACCGTAGAACGCGGCAGTCCCGCTGCCATCAGCCTGAGACCAAGGAACGTAAGCGGAGGGGGAGGGATTCGAACCCTCGGTACAGGGGTTACCCGTACAACAGTTTTCGAGTCTGTTGCGGGAAATGAGCATTCCCGCCTGTTTGCTTGGGTTTCCGACGCTCCTGGGTGCTCGTGGGAACGGTTTTGGGAACGCGCGAGCGGTGCGGCTACTTGAAGGTGTAGATCTTTGTGATCGCCGCGCCCTTGGCTGCACCGCTAGTTGCGATCACGGAGATTGCCGCGGTTCCCTTACTTCCCTTGGCCGTGCACGAGAGACGCACGAGTCGCTTCGTGCCCCGCCCGCTCGTGACCTTCTTGCACGCACTTGACTTGGTCTTGCCGCCGCTAATTATCGTGATCTTGTAGTTCACGCCGCGCGCCGGGGTGACCCGTGCGCTGACGGTTCTTGCCCTGGCCGATGATGACCAAGCTACTGAAGCGGCGGCAGTCTTACCGAGGACCGGCGGCGTGGCTAGCCAGCATTCCCCGTACCCATCGCATTCCTGCGCGATTCCTCCTGGCACGGAGCCGGTCGCTGCCCAGTCGGGGGTTGACTGACCGTCCGGCGTGATTTTGGAGATGGTCCCCCAACGCAGGTTGCTGGTGTAGACGTTGTTAGCCGAGTCAATCGTGATCCCGACGGGGAAGCCACCGGAGGGAATCGTCGTTGATACGCCGTCCGGCGTGATTTTCGAAACGTTGTTTGACGCGTTATTGCTGACGTACACGTTGCCAGCGGCATCAATTGCGATCCCCGCCGGCTGACGACCGGTGACGCCGAAGACCGTTGTGACGCCGCGGGGAGTGATCTTTGTGACCGTCGAAAACGTTGTGGATGCATTAAGACTGCGCGAGATTGAGTTGCTGGTGTAGACGTTGCCGGCGGCGTCGAGCGCGATTCCCGTTGGCGAACCATCGGTGACGCCGAGCGTCGTTGAAACTCCGTCCGGCGTAATCTTCGACACGTTCCCGCTCCATCCATCAGGCCCGTTGGCGGTGTAAACGTTGCCGGAGGCATCAATCGCTATTGCTTGCGGGTGGCTGCCGGTGGTGCCCAGGATCGTCGAGACTCCGTCGGGCGTGATCTTCGAGACGTTGTTAGAGCCGCTGTTCGCCGTGTAGAGGTTCCCGGCGGAATCAATTGCGATTGCCATCGGGTTGCTGCCAGCCGGTAGCGGTACCCAGTCGGGGGTTGACGTTCCGTCCGGCGTAATCCTTGAGATGCCGGTTGAGTCACACGGAGTCGGTGAGCAAACGCCACTTGGGAAATTCGCCGTGTAGACGTTCCCGGCGCGATCGACCGCGATCGCTCGTGGCGGTGCCTCCCACGGGTTGACCTGGGTCACACCCAACAGTGTTGTTACGCCGTCCGGCGTGATCTTCGAAACGTTGTGTGACCCGTAGTTAGCGGTGTAGATGTTGTCAGCCGCGTCAACCGTGATCGCGTAGGGGAAACGGCCTTCAAAGGCTGCTGCTCCCGCGGTTGGTGTTGCAGCGGCGGCGAATGCCAGAGCACTCAACGCCACGGCATTTAGAGCGGTCAAGACGGAGAACCGCCCACGCCAAGAGTCCCTACCGACCAAGCTCATCACGTAATCACCTTTAATCTCGAGCTGCGTTGGGTTGCCACTATCTCTAAGGCTACCGCAGCTCCTGACCTATTGAGACAACTTCACTGGCCGCCGCCAACGCGGCCGCAGCTTCCAAGCGGAGGGGGAGGGATTCGAACCCTCGGTACAGGGGTTACCCGTACAACAGTTTTCGAGACTGCCCCGTTCAACCGCTCCGGCACCCCTCCGGGGCCGCGCATCTTCTGCGCGACAGTCGCAGCCTAGCGAGCCGCCACCGCCTCGCGGCCGTAGCCCGCGCCCGCGCCGCAAAAAAAAAGGTCGCAATGCGCCCGCGAATCTGGCACGATGGCGTTTCGGACGAATAGGTCTAGTCTCGTCCTTCAAGCCAATGGCAAGCAACCTGATCAAACTCACACGCCGCCACCATCCCGTCGATGCCCCGACGGCTTTAGCGAAGCTGAGCGCGATCGTCGCTGAGACCGGCACGATCACCGATGAGGACATCCGCACCGTCGCGACCGACTACCAGCTCCCTGAAGCGTCGGTTTACGGCATCGCAACCTTCTACGACGATCTGATCGCACCGCGCGGCAAGCGCCACGTGCGGATCTGCACCGGCACGGCCTGCTTTGAGGCCGGCGACGCCGATAGCGCGCAGCGGATCTGCGACGGGCTCGGCGTCGGGATGGGCGAAGTGAGCGATGACGGCAGCGTCTCGGTCGCCGAGACCGTCTGCCTTGGCTTCTGCCACAGCAGCCCGGCGGTACGCGACAACGACGTGATCGACGCCGGGCCCGGCGTGATCGAACGCGTGATCGAAGGCAACACCGTTCAAGCCCTCGAGCCACCGATGCGCAGCCTGCTCGCCGATCCTGTTCTAACCCAGCCCGGCACTTGGGCCGGCCTGCGCCGCGCGCTCGCCGAAATGACGCCCGAAGATCTCCTCCACGTAGAAGCGAAGGCCGCCGACCTGCGTGGCCGCGGCGGCGCCGCCTTCCCGGCCGGCAACAAGTGGGAGTTCGCCCGCAACGCGCCCGGTGAGCAGAAGTACATCGTCGCCAACGGCGATGAGGGCGACCCCGGCTCCTACATCGACAAGTACCTGATGGAACAGTCGCCGGAGCTGCTGCTCGAAGGGCTCGCGCTTGCCGGTTACGCCGTCGGCTCCGACCAAGGCTTCGTGCTCGTCCGCTCCGAGTACCCGCAGTCCACGATCATCCTCCGCGAAGCGGTGGAGCAGGCGAAGGCCGAGAACCTGCTCGGCGACAACATCCTCGGCAGCGACTTCAGCTTCAACGTGACGATCGTCGAAGGCGCCGGCTCATACGTCGTTGGCGAAGAGACTGCGCTGCTGGCATGCCTGCAGGGTCTGCGCGGCACCGTCTCAGCCCGCCCGCCGTTCCCGGCCGAGCGCGGCGTCTACGAGGAGCCGACCGTCGTCAACAACGTTGAGACGCTCTGCAACGTTCCCTTTATCGCCGCCCAGGGCGCCGAGGCCTTCCGCAATCTGAGTCCCGGCGATTCGGCCGGCTCCAAGCTCGTCTGCTTCAACTCGGCCTTTGAAAACCCAGGCATGGTCGAGATTCCCTTTGGCCTAACCGTGCGTGAGCTTTGCGAAGAGGTCGCCGGCGGCCTGAAGGGCGGAGCGGCGATCAAGGCGGTGCAGATCGGCGGCCCGCTCGGTGGCATCCTGCCCGCCAGCCTGCTCGACACGCCGTTCGACTTCGCGCCGCTGGCTGAGGTCGGCTGCATGGTCGGCCACGGCAGCATCCTCGCCTTTGATGAGACGACCGACATGCGCTCGCTCGCCCAGCACCTGCTGCGCTTCGGCGCGCACGAATCGTGCGGCAAGTGCTTCCCCTGCCGGATCGGCCTGCAGCGCGCCTATGAACTCTTCAGCGACGACGAACCGGTTGATCGCGTCGCGCTCGAAGAGCTACTCGAAACTTTGGAACTCGGCAGCCTCTGCGCGCACGGCAGCGGGATGCCGGCACCGATCCGCAGCCTGCTGCTGCACTTCCCTGACGAACTGGGGCTGCGCTGATGCAGGTGATGATTGACGGCAACGCAGTCGAGGTTGAGCCAGGCACGACGCTGCTTGAGGCGATCCGCGGCAGCGGCGGCGAGGTCGCATCGCTCTGTTACGACGAGCGGATGGACCCGTTCGGCGCCTGCCGCGTCTGCATGGTCGGCGTTGAAGGTGCGCCCGGCCCGCTCCCTTCCTGCACGACGCTCTGCCGCGAAGGGATGGAGATTTCAACGACCGACGAAACTGCGCTGCGCGTTGCCGGCGCCGTCGTCGAACTGGTTTTAAGCGAGCTGCCCGAAGCGCCGGGCGAGCACACCGAGCTGGCCGCCGTCGCCAAGCAGCTGAACGTGACGAAGACGCGTTGGACCGGCGCCGTGCACGAGAAGGACGAAGACCTGCGCCATCCATATCTCGCCTTCCGCCACGAGCTCTGCATCAGTTGCGGCCGCTGCGTGCGCGCCTGCGATGAGGTTCAGGGCGCGTTCGCGCTCACAGTCACCGGCCGCGGTTTCTCCTCCAACGTTGCCGCCGGCGTTGACAGCGGCTTCGCCGAATCGTCCTGCGTCTCGTGCGGCGCCTGCGCCGACACGTGCCCAACCGACGCGATAGTAGAATTAAGGCTTCTGGAATTGGCAATCGAGCGAAATGGTTCAGGGGAATAAAGCGATGAGCAAGACAACCGAATCCACTGTCAGCACTACCTGCGGCTACTGCGGCGTTGGTTGCCGCCTCGAGGTTCACCCGCAGGACGGCGTGATCGCCTCGATCAGCCCGGCAATGGACGGCCCCGCCAACAAGGGCCACACCTGCCTCAAAGGTCGCTTTGCGCACCAGTTCACGCGCTCCGACGAGCGGCTAACCACGCCGCTGATCCGCGACGGTGACGGCTTTCGTGAAGCAACATGGGATGAGGCCTTCGAACGGATCGTCTCCGAGTTCACGCGGATCAAGAGCGAGCACGGCCCTGACGCAATCGCCGGCCTCGCCTCCTCGCGCGCCACGAATGAAGATTGCTGGGCGATGCAGCGGCTGATGCGCGCCGCCGTCGGCACCAACAACATCGACAACTGCTCGCGCGTCTGCCACTCGCCAACATCGTTCGCGCTGCGCCGCTGCTTCGGCTACTCCGGCGCAACCGGCACCTTCAATGACATCGAGGCTGCTGACGCGGCAATCCTGATCGGCGCCAACGCCACTGAAGGCCACCCGGTCGTCGGCGCGCGGATCAAGCAGGCCGCGATCAACGGGATGAAGCTCGTCACCGTTGACCCGCGCCGGATTGAGCTGGCCGACTACGCCGAGCTGCACTGCTCAATGCGCCCCGGCACGAACGCCGCCGTGATCCTCGGGATCGCCAATGTCGTGATGACCGAAGGCCTGACCGACGAGAAGTTCATCGCCGAGCGGACCGAAGGCTACGAGGAGTTCGCCGCGCTGCTGGCCGAGTACCCGCCGGAGGAGTCCGAGCGGATCACAGGCATCCCCGCCGACGACATCCGCGCAGCCGCACGGATCTACGCGACGGCCGAGAACGCCTGCCTGATCTGGGGCCTTGGCGTGACCGAGCAGCGCTACGGCTCCGAAGTAGTGCAGCTGATGTGCGGCCTGGCGATGATGACCGGCAAGGTTGGCCGCCTTGGCTCAGCACTGCTGCCGCTACGCGGACAGAACAACGTTCAGGGCTCATCCGACATGGGCGCTCTCCCCGACACCTACTCCGGCTACCGCCCAGTCAGCGATGAGGCCGTAGCGACGATGTTCGAAGAGCGCTGGGGCACGAGCCTCTCGCGTGAGAAGGGGCTGACAATCCCGAAGATGTTCGATGCGGCAGTCGCCGGCGATCTGAAGTCAATGTTCATCTTCGGCGAGGACGTCGCCCAGACCGACCCAAATACGACGCACGTGATCCACGCGCTCGAATCGCTCGAGTTCCTTGTCTGCCAGGACATCTTCATGACGGAGACGACGAAGTACGCCGACGTGATTCTTCCTGCCTCAGCTTTCCTTGAGAAGGAAGGCACCTTCATCAACGCCGAGCGGCGGATTCAGCTCGT
>CAMCVN010000021.1 GCA_945881845.1 Bifidobacterium breve
ACCATTCGTTGGCGCCGCCACGGTCAGCTCCCAGCCCCTTGTCGGAGTGGCGGCGTATGCTTTCGAGGTGCCAGAATCCGAAGTTTGCCGTCCAACTTCCGGACCGCAGGGATGACCTAGCGCAACAACCTCAACACTGCAGCCAACCGTGCTGCGCTGAACGCGGCTCCGGTAAGTCCACGCCGGCTGAAACAATTAACCGATGCTTAAAGAGTTCAGGGACTTCCTGCTTCGCGGAAATGTTGTTGATCTGGCCGTTGCCGTTGTCATCGGCGCAGCCTTCGCTGCGCTGGTCAATTCGCTCGTTGCTGATGTCCTGACGCCGATCATCGGCGCGATTGTCGGCAAGCCGGACTTCTCGAATCTCAACTTCACAATTAACGGCAGCGAGTTCAACTACGGCAATTTCCTCAATGCGCTGATCGCCTTCCTTTCGGTTGCAGCGGCAGTCTTCTTCTTCGTAATCAAACCAATGAACACGCTCAACCGGCTCCGCGGCGCTAGCTCGCAGGAGGAAGCAACCGAGCTCGAGCTGCTGGCAGAGATCCGTGATGAGCTGCGCGCTCAGCGCGGCTCTAACTGAGCGCGAAGCGCAGCTTCTGGCCTGGCCGGAGCTGGCCGCCAGCGTCAAGGTCGGCGCTGGCGACGACGGCGATCACCGGATAGCCGCCGGTCGTTGGGTGATCGGCGAGCAGAATGATCGGCTGCCCGGAGGCGGGCACCTGAATCGCCCCATGTGCCATCCCTTCGGAGTGCAGCTGGTCGTGGCGGAGGCGCGGCAGCTCAGGGCCGATCAGGCGAACGCCGCTGCGGTTGGAATCGGACGAGACCTCCCAGCTGCTTGCCGCGAGCAGCGCGAGCGCATCGTCAGCGAACCAGTCGGCGCGCGGCCCGGCGACTACGTGCAACAGCGGTACGTCGGCGGGGGGAGCGACCGGGGCGACGCCGATCGCTGGAACCTCGCCTAGCGGCTCTCCTGTCGCGATCGTCTGCCCTGCCTTCAGCGGCTCCGGCCCGAGCCCGCTGAGCAGATCGCTCGAGCTGCTTCCCATCATCGACTCCGCTTCGAGGCCGCCACGGACGGCGATGTAGTTCCGCAGCCCTGTGCTCGTCGTCGCTAGCTCCAGCAAGCCTCCAGCCGGAATGTTGACGGCTGAATTGAGCGCCACATCTTCGCCATTGACCCGTGCCGCAACCTCCGCGCCGGTAATAGCGATAACGGCGTCGCCATCAAAGGCCAGGCTTGGGCCGATCAGCGTGCACTCCAGGGCCGCGGCTCCCTCGGCGTTGCCGACCAAACGGTTGGCCAGCTTTAGCGAGCTCCGGTCGGCGGCGCCGGAGCGGGGGATGCCTAGGTGAGCGAACCCGGGCCGTCCGAGATCCTGCACCGTCGTCAGCGCGCCCGGCTTCACGACTTCAATCGCGACGCTCACTTCGCCACCAGTCGCACAACCGTCCCCGCCGTCAGCAGCGCCGGGGGATTCTGCGTGGGATCGAAGATCGGTTCGTCGCAACTGCCGATCAAGTTCCAACCTCCCGGCGAGCTGCGCGGGTAGACGGCCGAGTAGGGACCGGCGATCGCCAGCGCGCCGGCCGGAACGCGCGTGCGCGGCTCGGCTAGGCGCGGCGGCTGCAGCGCCGCGTCGCCGCCGAGCAGGTAGGCGAAGCCGGGTGAGAAGCCGATGAAGCCGACGCGGTAGCGGCAGGCGAGATGGCGCGCAACGAGCTCTTCCGGGCTGAAACCGCAGCTCTCGGCTACGGCTGCGAGGTCAGGCCCGTCGTAGCGCACTCGCAGCTCGATCTCGGCTGGCTGCGCGCTCGCCTCAGCGGTCAGCTCAGCGCCGGAGATCAGCTGCTCGATCGCTCCTAGGGGCGGAGTGCCTCGACGCCAAACCAGCAGCAGCGTTTCGTGCCCCGGGACGATTTCCTCGAGCTCCTCGCCCCGTTGCGCCTCGAGACCGGCCGCGAGCCGCTGGACGGCGTCGTTGTCCTTCAGTTCGATCAGGACTGCTCGGTCGCCAGCCAGCCGGCATGAGGCAGCCGTGCTCACGCGAAGGCCTTCACTTCGACGCCACTCTCGGCCAGAGCTGACCGCAGGTTGCGCGCCAGCTCAACTGCCCCAGGAGAGTCGCCGTGGACGCAGACCGAATCGGCAGCGATCTCGATCGTGCTTCCGTCGGCGGTCGTCACCGTCCCGTCGATCGCCAGCGACAGCGCCTGCCTGATCGCCTGCTCGGGGCCGAGCAGGCTTCCCGGCAGCTCTCGAGGGACGAGCAGGCCGTCATCGCCGTAAGCGCGGTCGGCGAACCCTTCGGCGGCGGTAGGCAGTTCAAGGCGCCGCGCGGCGCTCAGCAGCTCTGAGTCGGCTGGAGCCAGCAGCGCCAGTGCGGGGTCGACCGAAGCGATCCGCTCGGCGAGCGCTTCCGCCAGCTCGGGGTCGCTCGCGGCCCGGTGGTAGAGCGCGCCGTGCGGCTTGACGTGCGTCACGCTGCCACCCTCTTCGGCGGCGATCTCACGGAGCAGCGAAAGCTGCTCTTCGACCTGCGCGGCGATCTCGCCGACCGGCAGCGCAAGTTCGATCCGGCCGAAGTTTTCGCGGTCGGCGTAGCCGGGGTGGGCGCCGATCCTTACTCCGCGCTCCAGAGCGGCCTCGCAGGCGCGGCGCATCGTCTCCGGATCGCCAGCGTGGCCGCCGCAGGCGATGTTGGCGCTGGTCACAACATCGAGCAGCGCAGCGTCCGCTGCCCATCCCTCCGGCCCATTCCCCTCCGCCATGTCGGCGTTGAGGTCCATCGTCGGCTTCAGTCTCCCGCTGGCGGCAGCACGGCTGGGGCGCCGCAGGCCACGAGGCACTCGGGGAGCACGACCGAGCCGTCGGCCTGCTGCCCGTTCTCAAGCAGCGCGATGATCGTGCGGCCAACCGCGACTGCGGTTCCGTTGAGCGTCGCCAGCAGCTCCGGCTTGCCGCCCTCGCGGCGCATCCGGATTGCCAAGCGGCGGGCTTGGAAATCGGTTGTGTTCGAAGTTGATGTCAGCTCGCGGTAGCGCTCTTGGCTCGGAAGCCACGCTTCGCAGTCGAACTTCCGCGCTGCCGATGCGCCGAGATCGTCGATCGCGATGTCGACGACGCGGTAGGGGAGGCCAAGCGTTGTGAGGATCTGCTCTTCGATTGCCAGCAGCCGCAGATGCTCCTCTTTGGCATCTTCAGGCGGAACGAAGCTGAACATCTCAACCTTGTCGAACTGATGGACGCGGAAGATGCCGCGCGTGTCGCGCCCGGCTGAGCCGGCTTCGCGCCTGAAGCAGGGTGAGAAGCCGGCGTATCGCAGCGGCAGCTTCTCGGCTTCGAGAATCTCGTCGGCGTGGAGCGATGCGAGTGCCACTTCGCTGGTCCCGACGAGGTAGAGCTCGTCATCTGCAAGTTTGTAGATCTGCTGTTCGGTGTCAGGCAGGAAACCGGTGCCGTGGAGTGCCTCTTCGCGAACCAGTACGGGCGGGATTACAGGCTCGAAGCGATGCTCGCCGAGCAGCTCCAAAGTCCAGCGGACCAAAGCCAGTTCGAGCATCACTAGCTCGCCGCGCAGGTAGGCGAAGCGAGCGCCGGAAAGCCGCGCGCCACGTTCCATGTCGATCCGCTCGCCTGCGAGGTCGAGGTGGTCACGCGGCTCGAAGTCGAACTTCGGCCGCTCGCCGCACTCGCGCAGCACGGTGTCCTCGGCCGGAGCTTCGTCGTCGGGAAGGTTTGGCAGCAGCGCGAGCGCTCCGTCCAGCTCAGCTTCGGCGCCCTGCAACTCCGCGTCGAGCGTCTTCGCTCTCGCCGCAACGTCCTTCATCGCGGCGATCTGTGTGTCGGCCGATTCGCCGCTGGCCTTGGCGGCCGAGATTGCTTCGTTGGCGGCATTCTGCTCAGCGCGGAGCGCCTCAAGTTGCGGCAGCAGGGAGCGCCGCTGCTCGTCGAGTTCGATCACTCGGTCCAGCCCGTCGGCGCCGCCGCGCCGTTCTAGCGCTTCTCGTACAAGATCCGGCTCACTGCGAAGGCGCTTTAGGTCCAGCATCGCGCGCCAGCCCTGCCTCTTCTAGCCGCCGGCGTTGGCTGACTTCGGAGCGCACTTCGTCGTGCTGCCCATCGCTTCGCTTCCGGCGTACTTGGCGAGGAAGGCCGCGACCTGCTCGCTCTCTTTGCCGACAACAATGTTGGCCGGCATGATCGCGCCGGAGAAGCCGCCGTTTTGGATTGCGTAGACAACGTTTTCGTAACACTCCTTGCGCGTGTTGAAGTTGGGACCGTTCGTTCGCTCGGCGCTCGAGACCTTCGCTGCCGACCCTTCAGCCCCGACGACGCTAAGTGTGTGGCAGCCGGCGCAGCGCGCGGCGAAGAGCTGGCTTCCCGATTCGATCGCGGCAGATTGGCCGGTGACGCTGTTCCCTTCGGAGCCGCAGGCAGCCAGCACGAAGCTGGCGGCAGCGATCAAGAGGATTGGCAATGAGCGGCGCAGCAACATAGGTCCGCCAATAATACGAGAGAGCAGCACGGATCGCTGGCCGCCCACGGAACTTGGCGCATCGATCAGGCGGTCGCAAGCACTCGCAGGGCGAGAAAAGCGATTACTAGGCAGGCCACGGCGGCGACCGCGAGCTCGCGATGAGCGATCGTCAGGACGATCAGCTGCTGCTCCTCCTCCGGCAGTTCACCGACTGCCTGCGCGTCGTCGAGGTCGCGCGAGCTGAGCACTGCGTCGGCCGATGCGACCCGCAGCTGCTCGGCGATGATCGAGACTGCGATCGGCAGCAGCATGTAAAGCCAGAAGAGGCCGCTGGCGGGTTTGTAACCGGCGACGAAGGCAATCAGAGCGACGGCCGCGAGCGCTGTAGTGGCGAGCTGCGCCACGCGCCAGAGAACCCAGAAGCGGCGCTCCAGCGATCCTTGCCACCAAGCCCACGCGCCAGCCAGCGCGCCGAGCACGCCAAGGACGGCGACGAGTCCCGCCGCAATATCTGCCAGTTGTCTCAATTTGAGCTCTTTGTCACGATCACTGATCGGTCGTCTTCACGCCGCTCTTAGGTGATACAACAACAGACCGTGTTGGCTACTTACGCCCCTGCCCTGATCTTCATCGCCATCGGTGCCACGATCGGCATCGTTTTTGGGATCCTCAACAAGGTCCTCGGACCGCCTCCACGCGCCAACAATCACAAGTCTGACCCGTATGAATCCGGCATGCCGTCGGAGATCAAGCAGGGCTTCCGATTCGGGATCAGCTTCTACATGATCGCGATCCTCTTCCTGCTCTTCGACATCGAAGTTCTATTCCTTTATCCGATCGCCGTTGAGCTGCGTGCCTTTGGAACATTCGCGCTGTTTGAGACGGTCACATTCATCGGCCTGCTGTTCGTTGGCTTCGGCTACGTCTGGCGCCGGGGAGCATTGACATGGAAGTAATCCGGCAGAAGGCGACCGATTCGGAGGAGTTCCGCTCGAAGCAGTTGCGCGCGCGCGACATGCTGCGCGGCGAGCTCGACGAGAAGGATCTCGACGAGTTCGTCCAGGAGCGCGTTCTGACGACGACGCTTGAGAAGGCCTCCGACTGGGCCCGCGGCAACTCCTTCTTCCCTTTGACCTTCGGCCTTGCCTGCTGCGCGATCGAGATGATGACCGTCGCTGCGTCGAGGCTCGACATTGCCCGCTTCGGTTACGAGGCCTTCCGTGCCTCGCCGCGCCAAGCCGACCTGCTTGTCCTCTCGGGCCGGATCTCGATCAAGATGGCGCCGGTGATCCGCCGCATCTACGACCAGATGCTGGAGCCGAAGTACGTGATCGCGATGGGTGCCTGCTCAAGCTCGATGGGAGTCTTCAACAATTACGCAATCGTCCCGGCCGACAAGTTCATGCCGGTCGACGTCCACGTGCCCGGCTGCCCGCCACGGCCCGAGGCATTGATGCACGGGATCCTTGAGCTCCGTTCGATGGTCCACGGCGACCCGAGCCTCGGTTGGCGCGAGCGCTACGAGGCAGAAGGCACTGAAGAGGTCTACCCGCTTGCCCCGTCCGACGCGACCGGAGTGAATGTCTTCGGCTCCGGCGGCACCGAAGGCACCAATGCCTGACGCAGCCACGCTGGAGCGGCTGGTCGGCGCGCTGAAGGCGAGCGACGCCGAAAGCGTGATCGACACGGTTGAAACCCCCGGCCGCGTGGCGATCGAAGTCAAACCTGAGTCGATCGTTGGCTCGCTCGAAGTCCTCCGAGCAGCCGGTTACGAGTTCCTCGCCAGCGTTCACGGCGTCGACTACTACCCAAACGAGCCACGGCTCGGAGTTGACTACGAGCTGCTCAGTCGCGAAGCCTGCGACCGCATCGCGCTGACTCTGCGAGTCTCAACTGAAGATCCACATCTGCCTTCGGTGACCCCAGCTTGGCCCTGCGCAAACAACCAAGAGCGCGAGGCCTTCGACATGTTCGGCCTGATCTTTGATGGTCACCCTGACCTGCGCCGGATCCTGATGCCCGAGGACTACGAAGGCCACCCGCAGCGTCGCGACTTCCCGATCGGCGGCGAACCGGTTCTGTTCACGCACAACGAGCACAGCGTGCCGCGGTGGTTTGAATGAGCACGGTTGACCCTGCAGCGCGGGAGCTGAGCGCCTACCGCAAGATGGAAGAGAGCATCACGATCTCGGAGACGACCGAGTTCGAGGGCGACCGTGAGCTGCTGACGCTCAACCTCGGCCCGCACCACCCCGCCACGCACGGCGTGCTGCGCCTGCTGGTGACGCTCGATGGCGAAGTCATCCGCAGGCTGCAGCCGATCTACGGCTACCTCCACACAGGGATCGAGAAGACCGCCGAGCAGAAGAGCTACTGGAAGGCAATCCCGGTAGTCGAGCGGATGGATTACGTCTCCTACTACTTCAACGCGATGGCGTACTGCGGTGCAGTTGAAACGTTGCTCGAGGTCGAGATCCCCAAGCGCGCGCAGTACCTGCGAGTGATCCATATGGAACTCAACCGGATCATGAGCCACCTCGTCTTCCTTGGCACCAGCGCGCTGGACCTCGGCGCGATCTCGGTCTGGTGGTACTGCTTCCGCGAGCGCGAGACGCTGCTCGACCTCTTTGAGATGTCCTCCGGCCAGCGGATGCACACGCGCTACTTCCAGATCGGCGGAGTGATCGAGGACATTCCTGATGGTTGGATCGAGCAGGTCCGAAAGTTCTGCGCGATCATGCCCGAGCGCGCCGACATCTACGGCGACCTGCTCAACAAGAACGAGATCTTCCTTCAGCGTCAGCGCGACGTCTGCCCGCTGCCGGTCGAGAAGCTGCGCGAGTACGGCGTCACCGGCCCGCTGCTGCGCGCCGCCGGCGACCCGTGGGATCTGCGCAAGACGATGCCGTACAGCTCCTACGAAGAGTTCGACTTTCAGATTCCGGTTGGCACGAAGGGCGACAACTACGACCGATACCAAGTCCGTCTGGCAGAGGTCAAGGAGTCGATCAAGATCATCGTTCAGGCGCTCGACAACCTTCCCGACGGGCCGACGATCACCGACGACCGCAAGATCGCGCTGCCGCCGCGCCACGAGCTGGCGACCTCGATGGAGGCGCTGATCCACCACTTCAAGCTTGTAACCGAAGGGATGCGCGTGCCGGCTGGGGAGGCCTACTACCCGATCGAAGGCGCCCGCGGCGAGCTCGGCTGCTTCGTCCGCTCCGACGGGTCGAGCAAGCCGGCGCGGGTTCACATGCGCGACCCAAGCCTTGTCAACATGCAGGCAGCACCGGCCGCCACAGAAGGTTGGCTGATCGCTGACATGCTGGCAACTGTCGCGATGTTCGACCCGATCATCGGCGGGATTGATCGCTAATGGCCGACGCTCAGCGCCACGTTGCCCGCTTCACGAACGATTCGCGGATCCCCGGCTGGGACCGCGCCGCCGACCTGACGAAAGAGCCGGCCGTCGTCCCCGACGCCGCAACGACCGAAGTACCGGCCGAGCTGCGGGCTGCGATTGAGGACGCCGTTCGCCGCTTCCCTGTCGGCGACTCGGCCTTCATTCCGGCGCTCTACGCCGTTCAGGAGCAGTACGGCTGGTGCTCGCCGGAAGGGATTGAACAGGCTGCCTCAGTACTCGGCCGTACGCCTGCGGCGCTGACTGCGGTCGCGACCTTCTACGACATGTTCCGAATGGAGCCGCTCGGTCGCAAGACGGTTTACGTCTGCACCAACATCTCCTGCTCGCTCTGCGGCGCTGATGAGCTGCTTGAAGCGCTCGAGGCCGAGCTCGGTGAAGCACCCGACGTCCACATCCGCGGCTTTGAGTGCCTCGGCGCCTGTGACATCGCGCCGATGGCCTCGGTTAACGGCATTTACGTGGGGCCGATCGGGCTCGATCAAGTTCCGGAACTCGCCCGCCAGATCGTTGCCGGTGACGACCCGTTGCCAGCCAAGCAGCTGATTAAGCGCCCCTGCGCCGACCCGAAGGTGGCTGAAAAGTGACCGACACACTGCTCTTCAAGGGCATCGACGAGCCCGGCCTAAACACGATCGACGTCTACCTCGCGCGTGGAGGCTACGAGCAGCTCGGGCGCGCGCTGAAGATGGAGCGTGAGGATCTCATTACCGAGCTGAGCGGCTCTGGCCTGCGCGGCCGTGGCGGCGCCGGCTTCCCGATGGGCAAGAAGGCGTCGTTCATTCCCAAGGGCGACATGCAGAAGTACGTCGTCTGCAACGCCGACGAGTCCGAGCCCGGCACGTTCAAGGATCGCGAGCTGATTCAGAAGAACCCGCATCAGCTGATCGAAGGCCTGATCATCGCCGCATACGCGATCGACGCGACGATCAACTACATCTACATCCGCGGCGAGTACGACCAGCAGGCCGACATCCTCGACGCCTCAATTGCCGAGGCGCGCGAGCGAGGCTTCCTCGGCGAGAAGATCCTCGGCTCCGATTTCAGCGTTCAGCTGGAGCTGTCGCGAGGGGCCGGTGCCTACATCTGCGGCGAGGAGACCGGGCTGCTCGACTCGCTCGAGGGCAAGCGCGGCAACCCGCGCCTGAAGCCGCCTTTCCCGGCCAACGAGGGTCTCTTCAACGGGCCGACGCTGATCAACAATGTTGAGACGCTCTCGGCAATCCCAAGCATCATCAAACTCGGTGCTGAAGGCTACGCCGCGATCGGTGTGAAGGACTCGTCCGGCACCAAGCTGGTGTCGATCAGCGGGAACGTTGAGCGCCCAGGGAACTATGAGATCGAACTCGGAACTTCGAGTCGCGAGCTGATCTACGACCTCGCCGGTGGCCCAGTAGACGGCCGCGCGATCAAGTGCTGGTTCCCCGGCGGCTCGAGCACCCCCGTTTTAACCGCTGACGATCTCGATGTCGGCTACGACTATGACTCGATCGCCGCCGCCGGTTCGATGCTCGGCTCTGGCGCAATCATCGTCGTTGATGAGACGCAGTCGGTCGTTGAGCTGGCCTACAAGCTGGCCAAGTTCTACGCGCACGAATCTTGCGGCAAGTGCACTCCGTGCCGTGAGGGAACGCGCTGGACCGTCCACATGGTCGAGCGGATCAAGGACGGCACGGCGACGCCGATGGACCTCGACATCATGGCCGCCGTTCAGGAGCAGATCATCGGCCACTGCCTCTGCGTCCTCGGTGACGCGATGGCGATGCCGATCGGTTCACTGATCGCCAAGTTCCGCGACGAGTTTGAGGCCGAGATTGAAGACAACCGCAACGAGCGCGAGCGCAAGCTGGCGGAAGAGTTCGCCGCCGCCGAAGTCGAGATCGAGGGCATCAGCGCCTAATGCCACGGCCGGTCGAAAAACTCGTCAGCCTGACGATCAACGGCAACGAAGTTCAGGCCCCTGCCGGCATGATGCTGGCCGACGCCGCGCTCAAGTACGGCGACGTTGAGATTCCCGTCTTCTGTTACGACGCCAAGATCGGCCCGCCGGTTGGTGCCTGCCGGATGTGCCTCGTTGAGATCGAAGGAATTCCAAAGATGCAGGCTGGCTGTTCGGTCGCCGTCACCGACGGAATGGTCGTCCACACCGACACGCCGACCGTCAAAGCGGCCCAGGAAGCGGTGCTGGAGTTCATCCTGATCAACCACCCGCTCGACTGCCCGGTCTGTGACAAGGGCGGCGAATGCCCGCTGCAGGACAACGCCTTCGGCTGGGGCGGAGGACTTTCCCGCTTCATTGAGCCGAAACGCCACTTCGAGAAGCCGCTCGCGCTCTCGCCACTGATCGCGATCGACCGCGAGCGCTGCATCCTCTGTTACCGCTGCGTCCGTTACAGCCAGGAGGTCGCGGAGGACTTCCAGTTGGTGCTCGAGGAGCGCGGCGCAGACACCTTCGTCACAACCTTCGACGGCCATCCTTATGTGGCGCCTTTCAGCGGCAACATCATTGAACTTTGCCCGGTCGGTGCGCTCACTTCGCGCCCCTACCGCTTCCGCGCCCGCCCGTGGGACATCGAGCAGGCCGGTTCGGTCTGCACGCTCTGCCCGGCGCAGTGCAACGTCAGCTTCTCGGTCCGTGATGAGCGCGTACTGCGCGTCTTGGGCCGCGACCATGAAGGCGTTGACGACGGCTGGCTCTGCGACAAGGGCCGCTTCGCCTATCAGGCGATCCATGTCGACCAGCGGATTACCGCGCCGATGCTGCGCGACGGTGGCCAGCTGCGCCCCGTTACGTGGGAGATTGCGATCGAGGCCGCCGCGAACCTGCTTTCACACGCTGGTGCCAACACCGGCGCCTTGGTCGGCGGCGAGACGACGAACGAAGAGGGTGTGCTGCTGACTCACCTGATGCGCGAGACGCTCGGTTCACACGACCTCGATTCGCGGCCCGGCGGTGCGCTTGAGCTGGAGCTGCTGCGGGCCCTGAACGCACCGACGTTGCAGGCTTCGGTCCCCGACCTTCAGTACGCGCACGCAGTTCTCGTACTCGACTGCGAACCGGTAGATGACGCGCCGATCCTTGACCTGCGCTTGCGCAAAGGTGTGCGCCACCATGGCGTCAAGCTGCTGATCGGATCGAGCCGCCCGTCGGCGCTTGATGAGCGCGCCGCTCACAGCGCCCGCTTTGCCCCCGGCTGCGGCGAGGCGTTTGCCGCCGCGCTCGGCGCTGAACTCGCCGGCCAGCCTTCGGCTTCTCTGGCGGAAGCCGCCGGCGCCGATCCCGCTGATGTCGTCGCGCTTGCCACGGAGCTGCGCGAGGCCGGCGAAGAGGTCGTAATTCTTTGGGGCGAGCGGCTGACGGCTGGACCGCGCCGCAACGAGGGCGCCCGCGCGCTGCTCAACCTTGCGCAGGAGCTTGGGCTCGACGGTCAGGATGGCGGCGGGCTGCTTGAGATTCCTTCCGGGACCAATTCGCGCGGCCTGCGCGAGGTTGGCGTGCTGCCCAACGCTTCGATCGGCCTTGGCGATGCAGCGACGGTCGGTCGCGACTCCGAGCAGATCGGCGAGGCGCTCGCCGCTGGAGATCTAAGCGCCGTAATCCTGCTGCACAGCGACCCGCTGCTCGACCAGCCGAGCTCGGCGCTTTGGCAGCGTGCGCTCGGCAAGGCCAGCGCCGTGATCGCCCACGCCGCCTTCCTCACACCGGCCGTGCTCGAGCACGCCAACGTCGTCTTCCCGGCCGAGTCCTACGCCGAGAAGGAAGGAACCGTCGTCCATCCAGATAGCCGCGTTCAGCGTCTGCGCCGCTCGATCGCGCGCCAGGGTGAGACACGCGCCGAATGGGCGCTGCTGGCTGAGCTGGCGGCGCGGATCGGCAACGACCCGAAGGCCCTGACCTGCTCAATGGTTAGCGCGCGGATCTTCGAGCAGGTGCCGTTCTACGCAGGTCTCTCACTCGACCTGATCGGCGGCGTTGGAATCCGCTGGAGCGAACGCGAGGCCGCCGCTTCCTTCCCCGCTGCCCCGGCCGCACCATTCACGCTCGATCCGCCACCGGCCGCGGCTTCGCCAAACGGCCTTCTGCGGCTCGGCAGCTTCCGCTCGATCTGGGCCTCTCCTGACGTTGAAGCATCGCCGGCACTTGCTTTTCTTCATCCGCGCCAGCGCGTTGAGCTCTCTCCCGCCGATGCAGAGCGGCTCGGCATCGCTCATGGCGAGAACGTGACCGTCGCCTCGAACGGCGATTCGGTTACGGGGCTCGCTCATATCCGCGCGGCAGCTCCCGACGGAACCGTCTTCCTTCAGACCTCGATCCCGGAAGGCAGCGCTGCGCTGCTCGAGGGGCCGTTGGTTGAGGTCAAGCGCTCATGAACTTGAACGTTCCTTTCGCGCTCGTCGGTTACATCGAGCCTTGGTGGATGGTGATCATCAAGAGCGTCGTCTTTGCCTTTATCGGCCTGCAGCTGGTGCCGGTCGTGCTGATGATGGAGCGCAAGATTCTTGGCCGCTTCCAGAACCGATACGGCCCCAACCGAGTTGGTCTCTACGGCGTGATGACGCCGATCGCCGACATCATCAAGCTGCTCAGTAAAGAGCCGTTCCGTCCGAAGACGGCGATCGGCTGGCTCTTCGAATTGGCGCCGATCCTCTCGATAACGGCAGCCTTCGGGGCGCTGGCGCTGGTTCCCTACGGCCCCGTCGTCGACATCTTCGGTACCGCTACCGGCCTTTATGGAATCGACGTCAGCATCGGCCCGCTTTACGTCTTCGCTTTCGGTGCGATCAGCTTCTACTCAGTGATGCTCGGTGGCTGGGCCTCCGGTTCGAAGTATTCGTTCCTTGGTTCAATGCGCGCTGCCGCGCAGCTAATTAGCTACGAAGTGCCGCAGGGAATGGCGTTGATCGGCGTCGTCATCACGGCGCAGACACTGTCGCTGACCGGAATCGTCGAAGCGCAGCAGGGGATGTGGTACATCGTGCCGCAGTTCTTTGGCTTCGTTGTCTTCATGGTTGCCAGCTTCGCCGAGACCAACCGTCCGCCGTTCGATTTGATGGAAGCTGACGCTGAGCTGACAGGCGGTTACAACACGGAGTTTGGCGGCAGCAAGTTCACGCTCTACTTCTTCGCCGAGTACCTAAACATGATCGTCGTCTCGGGGATCGCGACGGCGCTCTTCCTTGGCGGCTGGCTGCTGCCGTTTGGGATCCACCCGCCGAACTGGGTCGCCCCCTTCATCGTGATCGCCAAGATGCTGGCTTTCGTCACCTTCTTCATCTGGATCCGCGCGACGTTGCCTCGTCTTCGTTACGACCAGCTGATGTCGCTGGGCTGGAAGGTTCTGCTGCCGCTGGCCACGCTTAATGCCTTGATAACCGCGATCATTGTGGTCGCCTAGTAGGAGTTTGAAGATGGCCTGGGATCCAGAAAAAGACGTGATTGAAGTAATCCGCGGACCGCAGAAGGCGGGCGGCGCGGGTGGCCTTTACCGCGCCTTCGGCGAGACGCTGCGCGGCCTCAAGACGACCTTTGGCCAGCTTCGGATGGGCGTTGACACGATCCAGTACCCGGAACAGAAGATCCCCGTCTATCCACGCTTCCGCGGCCGCCACCAGCTCCACCGTTTTGAGGACACGGGCCTCGAAAAGTGCGTCGGCTGCTCGCTCTGCGCTGCCGCCTGCCCGTCCGACTGCATCCGCGTCGTGGCCGCTGAGAACACGCCCGAGCACCGCGTCTCTGCCGGCGAGCGTTACGCCGCCGTCTACGAGATCAACCTCTCGCGCTGCATCTTCTGCGGCTACTGCGAGGTTGCCTGCCCGTTCGATGCGATCACGATGGGTCACGAATTCGAGCTCTCCGACGCCAACCGTTCTGACTTGATCTTCACGAAGGAAATGCTGCTGGCCGAACCGATCGAGCGCACGCCGCTCAGAGCGGAAGGGGAGTAGCCGCAAGCGACGATGACCTTCCTCTTCTTCTTCATCTTTGCTGGATTTGCGTTGGCCGGAGCGGCCGGCGTCGTCGTGCTGCGCAACCCGTTCTACTGCGTTCTCTCGCTCGTTGTTCATCTGATCTCATTGGCCTTGCTCTTCCTGCTGCTCGAAGCTCAGTTCGTCGCGGTAGCTCAGATCGTCGTTTACGCCGGCGCCGTGATGGTGCTTTACGTATTTGTCGTTGCCTACGTTGGCGGCGGCGACAAACCGGATCAACTTTGGAGCGCCAGCCCACGCCAGAAGGCGCTGGCAATCGGCTTCGGTTCGCTGATCTTTATCGAGCTAGCAATCGCGATTCTTGGCACGGCGCTGAGCTCGCTTGGCACCGAAGGCGCAACGCTCTCCGCCACCTACGGCACGCCGGCAGAGATCGGGCAGCTGCTGCTTACCGACTACCTGCTGGCCTTCGAACTGGCCTCAATGCTGCTGCTGGTCGCCGCGATCGGCGCCGTTGCGCTGGCCGGCAGGCGCGGCGGCATCGCCGAGGACGAAGGCAACCTCTCTCCCCGCCACGGCGTCGTCCACACGCCAAGCCCGGCCGCGACCGGTTCGATGGCCGAGGGCGTATCCGGCTACGGCGTCACGACTCCGCTACCCGATCCGCAGCTAGAAGGGCGCGAGCTGCAGCAGCCAGCGCGCACGGCCGCTGAGGACGACCGATGACAGTCAACTGGTACCTAATCGTCTCGGCGATGATCTTCGCGCTCGGCGCCGCCGGCGTGATGATCCGCCGCAACCCGCTCGTGATTCTGCTCTGCCTTGAGCTGATGCTGAACGCTGGCAACCTGGCGCTAATCGGCTTCTCGCGGATGTGGGGCACCGGCGCTGGCGAGATCTTCGCGATCGTCGTGATGGTGATCGCCGCCTGCGAGGTCGCTATCGGACTGGGCATCATCGTTGCGCTCTACCGCCGCCGTCTGCCTGTCGATGTTGATGAGCTACGGGAGCTGCACGGATGAGCCTCTCCGTGACTCCATGGTTGGTACTGGCCTGCCCGCTGGCAGGGATGCTGACGATCGCGCTGCTCGGCAAGAAGCTTTCGCCGCGCGCTGCCGGAACGATCGGCACGCTGGCGATCGCGCTGGCCTTCGTCTTCGCGGTGCTGACGCTAATCAAGCTGCAGGCGCTGCCCCACGATGCGCGCGTCGAAACCACTGCGCTCTGGGACCTCGTCAACGTTGACGGCGTAAAGATCCAGCTCGGCCTTTACGTCGATCCGCTCTCGACCTTCATGATCCTCGTCGTGACCGGCGTCTCGACGCTGATCCACCTCTACTCGGCTGGCTACATGCAGACCGACGAGGGTTACGTGCGCTACTTCTCGTACCTCAACTTCTTCGTCTTTTCGATGTTGCTGCTGGTGCTGGCCGGCAACCTCGTGCTGCTGATCATTGGCTGGGCCTTCGTCGGAGCTGCCTCCTACATGCTTGTCTCGTACTGGTACCGCCGCGATACGGCGACGGCGGCCGGCATCAAGGCCTTCGTAATCAACGTCGTCGGCGACATCGGCCTCGTGCTCGGCACGCTCTTCCTGTTCAAGACGATGGGTGTGCTCGACTACGGCCAGCTCTTCTCCGGCGCCCACACAGCCTTCGAGAAGGATGCGCCGGAGCTGGTGATCGCGATGCTGCTGATCCTCGTCGGTGCCTTCGCCAAGTCGGCGCAGATCCCGTTCCAAACTTGGCTCCCCGACGCGATGGAAGGCCCGACGCCGGTTAGCTCGCTGATCCACGCGGCGACGATGGTCACGGCCGGCGTCTACCTGATCGGTCGCCTCCACGTGCTCTTCGAGTGGGCTCCGACAGCGGCCGCAGTCGGCGCGATCGTCGGCGCTTTGACGCTGCTGATCGCCGGCAGCATCGGCCTCGTGATGACCGACCTTAAGCGCGTAATCGCCTACTCGACGATGTCGCAGATCGGTTACATGATCATGGGCGTCAGCGCCGCCGCCTACGTCGGCGGCTTCTTCCACATGATGACCCACGCCTTCTTCAAGGCGCTGCTGTTCATGGCCGCCGGCTCGATCATCTCGGCGATGGGTGGCAATCAGTCGCTCAACAACATGAGTGGCTTCCGTAAAGCGCTGCCATTCACGTTCGGTTGCTTCGTCGCCGGCGGGCTCGCGCTCTCCGCCTTCCCGCTCTTCTCCGGATTCTTCTCGAAGGACACGCTGCTCTTCGAGGTCGGTGCGCGCGGCGGCTGGTACTTGGCGCTTTACGTTGCCGGTTACATCGGCGCTGCCTTCACCGTCTTCTACACCTGGAGAATGATCTACCGCGCCTTCTGGGGCGCGCCCTGCAAGGAAGCTCAGGTAGTGATCGACACCGGCCATGCGTACCACCCGGCTGAACACACCAACCCGCACACCGGCGACGAGGACGACCCGTCAACGCAGGAGGTTGAGGATTCCGAGGTTGGCTTCCCCGGCACGGAACACAACTACGCCGAGACGACCTGGCAGATGCGCTACGCGATGATTCCGCTCGCGATCCTCGCCGTAGTCGCAGGAGTGATCCAGCTTCCGTTCGGCGTTACGAATGTGCTCAGCAGTTTCCTTGAGCCGACCTTCGCCGACACGATCGTCGCCTACGAGCCTGATAACCCCGGCCTCGAGACCTTCGGCTTGATTCTCTCCTCGGTGATTGCGATCGTCAGCCTCGCGTGCGCCTACTGGATCTGGGTCCGCAAGCCAGGCACCTCAGCAGCAATTCAGGCGCGCCTGCCGTGGCTACACAAGCTCTTCATCAACAAGTGGTACTTCGATGACTTCTACTCGATCTTCGTTGTGCGGCCTGTTGTTTGGGTCGGCCAGTGGGCGCAAGCCAGCTTCGAGCGGGTTGTGATCAACGGCGCGCTGATCGGCGGCACCTCGGGCCTCGTCAAGGCCGGCTCAGCAGCCGTTCGGGCGATCCAAACCGGGCTTATCCGTACCTACGCCGCGCTCGTGATCGGCGGTCTTTCAATCGTCCTCCTCTACTTCTTGGTGCGTGGACTGTGACGATCCACCTCTCGATCATCCTCTGGCTCCCAGCCGCTGCGGGGCTGCTCGCGTTGCTTCTTCCGGGCCGCCTGGCGCGCTCGATCTCACTGATCGGGTCGCTGCTGGTACTCGCCTACGCAGTCGCGCTGCTGGTTGACTACGACCGCGCCGCCAGCGGGCTGCAGTACGTCACCGACGTCGTCTGGATTCGCTCGCTCGGGATTCACTACGCGCTCGGCGTCAGCGGCCTCAACCTTGTGCTGCTGGCAACGACGGCGGTGATCTTCACTGCCTCGGCGCTCTGGACGCTGGTCGCTGAGCCCGACCACGGCAAGCCCGGCATCTACGCGCTGCTGATGGGGCTCGCTCAGACCGCGGTGATCGGCGCGTTTCTAGCCCAAGACTTGATTCTGTTCGTCGTCTTCTTCGATCTGATGCTTGTGCCGTTCTACTTCCTGATCGTGATCTGGGGCGGCCCTGAGCGCACCAGCGCGGTGCTGAAGCTGTTCATCTACACGCTCGTCGGCTCGCTCTTGATGCTCGTTGGAGCGATCACGACCGGCGTGCTTGCGGCCAACGGCGGTGAGCCAAACTTCCTGCTCTCGGAGCTAGCGAAGACGCCGCTTGGCAGCGATGCTCAGGGTTGGATCTTCCTCGCCTTCGCGCTCGCCTTCCTGATCAAGATGCCGTCGTTCCCGTTCCACGGCTGGATGCCCGATGGTTATTCGAACATGCCGATCGGTGTGTTGGCGGTCTTCACAGCGATCCTCAGCAAGGTTGCCGCCTACGGCTTCCTGCAGATCGCGCTGCCGCTCTTCCCCGACGCTGCGGTCCGCTACCAAGAGCTGATCATGATCGTCGCCGTGGCCTCAATCCTTTACGGGTCGGCAATGGCCTTCACGGTTGACAGCGCGCGGCTCGTGCTTGGTTATTCGTCGATCGCCCAGCTCGGCTTCATTGTGCTGGGGATCTTCGCTTTCGACGGGCGCGGCGCCGACGGTGCGCTGCTGCAGGCAACCAACCACGCGATCGTCGCCGGCGCCTTGATCTTCGTTGTCGCGATGCTCTCGCGGCGCGCAGGTGGCAGCGAGAAGCTCTCCGAGATGGGTGGAATCGCGAAGGGGGCACCGGCTTTCGCCGCCGTCTTCCTCGTCTTCAGTTTCGCGCTGCTGGCAATGCCGGGAACCGCCAACTTCGTCGCTGAGTTCATGATTCTGCTCGGAACGTTCGAAACCAAGATGACCTTCGCCTTCATCGCTGCAATTGGAGTGGCGCTGGCGGCCTTCTATGCGCTGCGCTTCTACATCAGCGCGATGCACCACCGCGTCGGCGCGAAGGTCAGCTCGTTTGAGCTGACGCTGCGCGAAGGGCTTGTGCTGGTGCCGCTGATGCTGGTTGTGATCGCGCTCGCTCTCTATCCCCAGTTCGCACTCGGGCCCGCGCAGGACGGCACGCGCAAGGCGCTCAGCGCGACGCAGCAGGTTCAGTCTTCCGGCGCGGACACGAGCGCAACCACGGACGGAGCGACGCCATGAGCTTCTCTCTGGCCGCCGCCGCACCGGCCGCGCCCTACATCGACTGGGCTGGGCTCTCGCCGCTACTGGCGCTGCTCGGCGGCGCAATCATCGCCCTGATCGTCGGCCTCGCCGGCCCGCGCGCAATCCGCACTCAGATCGTGCCGCTGATCGCGCTTGCGACCTTCGGCGTCGCGATCGGCTGTGTGATCTCGCTCTGGGGTCAGAGCATCGTGCTGATCGAAGGCGCGCTGCAGCTCGATCCGCTAACGCTGATCTTGATGCTGGTGATCTGCGGCGGCGGCGTGATCGCAACGCTGCTGGCATGGCGCGACCAGGCCGCTGACGATATTGCGCACGGCGAGTTCTTCGCGCTGATGCTGCTCGGCGCGGCCGGCATGTTCGTGCTCGTCGCTTCGCGTGATCTCGTCACAACCTTCGTCGGCTTGGAGCTGCTCTCGCTCCCGCTCTACATCCTCTGCGCCGCGCGTGTCCGCGAGGAGCGCTCGCTGGAGTCCGGCCTGAAGTATCTGATCATCGGTTCGGTCGGCTCGGCAACGGTGCTCTACGGCTTCGCACTGCTCTACGGTGCCACCGGGCAGACCGGCTACACACAGATCGCGGCAGCAATTACGAGCAATGGGCTGGCGACAGATCCGCTCTTCCTGACGGCGGTCGCGATGTGCACGGTCGGCTTTGCCTTCAAGGCTTCGCTGGCGCCGTTTCATCAGTGGACGCCAGATGTTTACGAGGGCGCCCCAACCCCTGTCACGGCCTTCATGTCGGTCGCGACCAAGGCGGCTGCTTTCGGCGCGATCATCCGCCTCTTCGACGTTGCGCTGCGGCCGGCGGTCGAGTCATGGCGACCGATCTGGATTGCGCTTGCGCTGATCACGATGGTCGTCGGCAACGTCGGCGCGCTGCGCCAGCCCTCAATGAAGCGGATGCTCGCGTATTCGTCGATCGCTCAGGCCGGGTATGTGCTCGTCGGCTTCGTGCTCGTGACCGACCTCGGCGTACAAGCAATCTGCTCTTACCTCGTGCTCTACAGCTTCGGCAACCTTGCCGCCTTTACGGTCGTAATCGCGCGCGAGCGCGAGACGGCAGAGGGCGACAACATCTCGGCGCTGCGCGGGCTCGGTAGCGAGCGACCGCTGATGGCAGTCGTGATGACGATCTCAATGTTGAGCCTTGCCGGCATCCCAGCGACGGCAGGCTTCATGGGCAAGCTGCGGCTTGTCGAAGCGGCCGCCGGCGCCGATTACGCTTGGCTTGCCGCCGTGCTGGTGGTTCTCTCGGTGATCTCGATGGCCTACTACCTGCCGGTTATCGCGACGATCTGGCGCGGTGAGACGCAGCCCGGCACCGACGCTGCCACCGGCGTCCCTGTGCTGGCGGGCGGAGCCCCTGAGGCCGACGTTGCGCACGGCCGCGCCGGCTGGGAGCTGACGCTCGCCGGCGTCGTGCTGACCGTCGCCGTGCTGGTCTTCGGCATCGTGCCACAGCCGGTCTTCAATCTCGTTGCCAGCGCCGCCCGCGGCCTCGGCCTTAGCTAGGGCGGCGCAGCCCGAGCGCGCCGCTCGGCGCGCTACGGTTCGGCTCCCCGTGGACTACCCGATCGAGAGCTTCACCCCGGCCGAAGCGGCCCGCCTAGAGCCCCACTTCACGAATCTCGATGAGCCTGTCTTTGCGCTCGTCAACCTGCCTGAAACGGTAAAGGGCGCACTCTTCGCCCGCTACTCACGTTATGACGGCACGCTTCGTCGCCTCTTCCTTGATGAGTTCGCCGATTCACTGCCTGAGAGCGGCGACTGGGAGCGCGATGAAGGCAAGCGGGCGTCAGAGCTCTACGACACGATCTTCCTTGGCTATGGCGACGATTCGGTGGCGCAGCTTGGCGGCGCCCACGTCGCCTGCGAGTGGGTCTCGAACGTGCTGACGAAGATTCTTCAGCGGCCACGGCTGGCCTCCTACCTTGAGCAATCTACGCGCTACATCCGCTACGACGGAGAGGTTTCGGGGCTCGGCTATCGCTACTACCGCAACGCAGCCCTTGGGCCGCAGTACGAGCAGACGATGGACAGCCTGTTTAGTACCTATTCGAGCGCGATTCCAGTGGTTTCAGCTTGGGCTGCTGAGCAGTTTCCTGCCGCCGACGGCGTCTCCGAGGGCGCTCACGCTCGGGCAATCGAGGCGAAGGCGCTTGATCTGCTGCGCGGCCTGTTGCCGGCCAGCTCGCTCTCGCACATGGGAATCTTTGCCTCGGGCCAAACCTACGAGCAGTTGATCCTTCATCTGCTCGCGCACCCACTGCCCGAGGCGCGCGACTACGGCCAGATGCTGCTGGCGACACTGAAACAGGTGATGCCGAGTTTCGTCTCACGCGTTGAGCGCCCCGACCGCGGCGGCGAGTGGATCGAATACTTGGAGCAACGCGGCGCCGCTGGCAACGACTGGGCGAAGCGGCTCGAACTAACTGGGGGAGATGACGCTGACGCTGGGCCGTCGGTCAAGCTCACGCACGTTGATGGCACAGAAGAGGATCTTCTCTGCGCCTTGATCTTTGAGCAGTCGCGCGCCAGTGAAGCTTCGATCCGCACAGCAGTTGAGCGGCTCAGCGGCGACGAGCGGGCGGCGATGCTGAGCGACTTCGTCGGTGCGCGGGCAAACCGACGCCACCGCCCCGGCCGCGGCTTCGAGGCTGTCCGCTACCGCTTCGAGATCGTGGCCGACTACGGTGCCTTCCGCGACCTCCAGCGCCACAGGATGCTGACGGTGCAGTGGCAGACGCTAGGCCCGGAGCTTGGCGCCGGCGTGCCTGACGAGCTGCAGCAAGCTGGCGTCGCCGACGACTACAAGCGCGGCCTTGAGGCCTCGGCCGCCGAGTACCAGCGCCTAGCCGAGAGCGGGCAGAGCGACGCCGCGCCTTACGCGCTCTGCCTTGGCTACCGGATCCGCTTCATCCTCGACTGCAACGCACGTGAAGCGATGCAGCTGATTGAGCTTCGCTCGGGCCGTGAAGGCCACCCAAGCTACCGCGCCGTCGCGCACGAGATGCAGCGCGCGATCGCCCAGCACCACCCCGCCGTCGCTGCGTCGATGGTCCACGTTGATGATCAGGCCGAGCCGCGGCTGGAGCGGATCCTCAGCGAGATGCGCACAGAAGCACGCAGCGGCTGAGTCGGCCCCGGCGGCTAGTGGCCGCTGATCCGGCCGGCCAACGGCAGCACCAGCGAGCGCGGCGCAATTCGGCCGAGTAGCGCCTGAACTTGGTTCGCCATTCCGGGAATCGCGGTGCGGCTGCCGTTCTCCATCGCGTCGATCGCCTGCCGCGCGACCTCATCGGCAGAGACGAGCGTGAAGTCGGGGAGCGAATCCTCCATCATCGTGCTGCCGGCAACGGTCGCGAACTCGGTCTTGACCGGGCCGGGGCAGAGCGCCGAGCAGCTGACGCCGGTCCCTGAGAGCTCGGCGTTCAAAGCTTCTGAGAACGAGAGCACGAAGGCCTTCGTAGCGGCGTAGCTGGCAAAGCCCGGCAGCGGCTGGAACGCGGCCGTCGAGGCGACGTTGAGAATTGCTCCGGTGCCGCGCTCGATCATGCCCGGCAGGACGCGAACCGTCAGGTCGTGGACGGCGACGACGTTCAGCTCGATCATCTGCCGCTCGCGGTCCGGATCGTTCCCTACGAGCTTGCCGCTGATGCCGTAACCGGCGTTGTTGCAGAGCCCCGCAAGCGCCGGGCCTGCGCGTAGCCCTTCGATCAGTTCGGCGCGGGCGATCGCGTCGCCAAGGTCGCAGGGGATTACCGTCGCCGCGATCTTGTGCCGCTCAGCGAGCTCTGCAGCGAGTTCTTCGAGCCTGTCGGCGCGACGCGCGACGAGCGTTACGCCGTGCCCGCGCGAAGCGAGCTGGCGGGCCATCTCTGAGCCGATCCCCGATGAGGCTCCGGTGATCAGAACGGTGGTTGAAGCGGAAGCGGTTTCTAGGGCCATCTAGGAAGCCTAGCTAAGCAACTGCGGCTGACTAGTTCTTACGCTTGCGCTTCTTGCGCAGCTGACCTGTGGGGTCGGCTTCGCCGCTGCCGTTGCTGGCCGAGGGGGGCAGCGTTGGAGCAGGTGCTGAGTCAGGCGCGTTGCCGGAAGCCTTCTGTGCCCGCGCAGCGGCGATGCTCGGCCATGGCTCGGCCTTGCCGCTGATCCAAGCCGGCGGAATCCTTCCACCAGGCCAGCGCAGAATGAAGATGAAGCCAATCAGTGCCAGCCAGAAGGCGCGCAGCACGCCTTGCTGGTCGAGCGGCAGGATGAAGGTTGCGCCAACGATCATTGCCAGAATTCCCATGAAGCGTGTCAGCAGCCCGACGCGCATCGCGTTCAGGCCGAGCATGATGAAGGCGAAGCCGATCGCGAACGCGCCTAGCTGCCAAAGGATCTGCCCGGCCATGAACGGCCCGCCGGTCAGAGCGTCGCTTGCCTGAAAGTTGTTGCCGCCGTCAAAGCCGGCAATGCCGAAGTAGTAGCTCAGCTGGGCGACGGTGCGGCCGACAGCAAACGCGACCGCGCCGAAGGCCCCTGCGATCAGCGTCATCTGGCCAAAGCTGGGATTACGAGCGCGCGTCGCCTTGAAGAGGAAGACGATCACGCCGAAGATCAGCAGCGAGCCAATCCCGTAGAGAACCGTGCCGATGATCGGCATCACTAGGCGGCTGCTGAGCCACTCGGCCTGCAGTGCGATTCGCCCCGGCGGGATTGGATTACCGGCGATCAGGTCGAGCATTGCGTCGGGCGCAGTGACTGCGCCGCTATCAAAGGCTGGCAGCCCTGAGAGCGCGATGCTGGAGAGCATTGCGCCGACGATCGTCAGCAGACCAGCGGCCCAAGCGCAGGCGGCGGCGCGGTTGCGGTTGGCATCCTCCCAGGCGAGTGTGATCGCGGGATCCTGCGGCGGGCTAGGCGGCGCCTTCTGCGGTAGTAGCGGGCTCATCGATGGGGAAGTCTACGCGCCGCGCGGTTCAATCGAGCAGCGCCTCGGCGGCGACGGCAAGATCGCCGTTCGCAACTAGCGCCGAGTTGCCGAGCAGCGCGTCAAGCTCAGCGGCGATCCGTGCCAGCCGAGCTGATGCGGCGGGCGTCGAGAGGACCCGAATTGGGATCGCACAGTCGCGCATTTCGCGGTGCGTTAGCGGCAGGCTTGCGAGCCCGCCGTAGTCGGCGAAGCAAGCGCCGCTGTTTGCCTCAGCGTTCGCCAGTAGCGCCTGATCAGCGCTCGAACCGAGCAGCGCTTCGATCGCTTGCGCGCGGCTGCCGGCCAGTAGCGCTACTTCGATCGCACCGCGCTGGTCGGCAAGTTCGCGCGTTGATTCGACGTCGAGCGAGTAGGCCGGCGGATCAACCAGCAGCGCAGCGCGCACCAGCTCCGACCGCCGTAGCGATAGGTCGAGCGCGATAAGCGCGCCAAAGCCAACCCCAACCAGTATCGCTGGGCTTGCGCCAAGAGCAAGCAGCAACGCCGCTGCATCCTCGCTCTGCTCCGTCACAGTCGTCGCCAGATAGGGCTCTGGTGCCTCGCTCTCCCCGTAGCCGCGGCGGTCGTAGCCGATCAAGCGGGCGCGTTGCGCCAGCGGTTGGAGCTCTGCCGCGAGCAGTTCGCCGCTACCGCCGATGTCGTGGATAGCCAGCAGCGGCTGCCCTTCGCCAGCACTGAAGTAGTGAAGCTGCACTCCTACTCCAGCGGCGCTCGGCGTCATCGCTAGAATTACAGCATGGAAGGCCCTGGCGGACTTGGTGACATCTTCGGTGACCCCGACGAGCTTCAGCGCAGGATGGCTGAGTTCGCCGAGCAGATGTCGAGCCAGCAGACCTTGGCTTGGGCCGACAATGCGATCAAGTTGGCCGTTGACATGACGGTTGCCGCGATCGGGAGGCTCAACGTGCAGGGCACCAACGCTGAGCAGGCCGAGCAGATCCGCTCGCTGATGGCGACCGTCTTCCCTGAGGCCGTCGCGCTGGTGCGCGAGGCGCGTCAGGGTCTGCGCTAGCGCCCGCCCGCAGCTTTCTCTTCAGCGCGGTGCGCCTTACCGGCGCGCATCACGTCGCCGAACGAGCGGAAGCCGAAGATCGAGAGCAGCGCTAGGAAGCCGACCGCGATCGAGATCACGGCGATCGCAACCTGCTGGCCGACGGAGTAGGCGGCGACTGTCGCGGCCGTTCCAAAGACGGTCACCAGCAGAGCCTGCTGAACTCCGGCGCCGCCGGGGGTGAAGGGCACCAGTGCCGCGACGGCATTGATTCCCAGCACCAGCATCACGTTGCGGACCGAGCCGCCGATTCCAAATGCGTCGAGCAGTAGCCAGAAGGCGGCGCAGCGCAGCAGCCAGCCGCCGAACTGCACGAGCCACACCTCACGCAGGTAGCGGCGCCAATCACGCAGGATCGTGAAGCCCTGCCGCACGTTGAACCAGAAGGCGACGACGCGCCGCGAGAGGAAGGCGAAGGCGATCAGCGCCAGCAAGGTGAGGCCGGTGACGATGAAGAGTGTTAGCTGCGGGTCGGTAGAGAGAAACGAGAGGTCGAGCGTTCCCAGCTTCGGCAGTTCAGGCGTGTTTGGGAAGACACCTTGCGTGAAGGCAAAGGTCAGTACCGGAATTGCGATCGTCAGGTCGAAGATCGATTCGACGACGAAGGCTGCGCCGATAGCCGGGTAGGTCGAATTGGGTACCGAGACCTTTACGAGGAAGAACTTGATGATGTCGCCACCACGCGCCGGCACGATGTTGTTGAAGCCGTAGGCAGCGATGTAGGCGCCCCAGATGTTGCGGTAAGGAATGCGCGATTCGGGGTAGGCGGCGCCGAGCGTGTTGTAAAGCGCAAGCGCGCGCATCGATAGGTAGAGGATGAAGATCACCATCCCCAGCAGCAGCGGGATTATCTCAACCTGAGCGAAGCTTTCTACGAAGCTGCGGGCCGCTTCGTAGATTCGTTGAAACAGGTCGGTAATCGCCGCGATCTTCACTGCTCAAGGTTACGGCCCGCGCCGCCGGTTACCCGCGCCGGCTTGTTACCCGGGCTGGATCGTGGCAAGGCCGATCGCGGCCAACAGCGCTGGGTCGGCCAGCGAGGTGAAGACTCGGTCCTCGGCGCCGGCGAAGTCAGCGTCTTCAAACGAGGGGATCACGTAGACAGTCATCCCCGCTGCGGCGGCGCTGGCGGCGCCGGGTGGTGAGTCTTCAAGCGCGACGCAGCCGGTCGCGTCAACGCCGAGCCTGCGTGCGGTCTCGAGGTAGGGGTCGGGCGCAGGCTTGCCGTGTGGGACGTCTTCTGCCGTGACGATCGTGCCGAAGAAGTGCTCTACGCCTGCGGCGGCGATCGCTCGGTCGACGAAGGCACGCGGCGAGTTGGAGCAGAGCGCCACCGGCACGCCGGCATCGGCCAGGGCAGTTAACAGCGCAACGGCACCCGGCATCGGTTCACAGCCAGCCTCGAGCGCTACGTAGACAAGCCGGTCCATCTCGTCGACCAGGGCCGGCCCTTCCTCGTCAGGTCGGCCAAGCTCGCGTGCCAGGATCGTCGCCGCGTGGGGTCCCGAGTTGCCGAGCAGGGCGATCTTGTGCGCGTCGTTGAATTCGATCCCGTGCGCGGCGAAGAGCTGCTTCTCGGACTGTGTCCATAGCTCCTCGCTGTCGAGGGTAAGTCCATCGTTGTCGAAGATCACTGCTGCGGGAAGGCTCATCGCCGGATCATCCCGATTGCGACGGCGGCGGGGCTCACAGCTCGGCCAGCGCGGCAAGGACCTCTTCGTCATGCGTCTTCGGCGAGACCTTCTCGATCACGTGGCGCACTGTGCCCTTACCGTCGATGATGAAGGTCGCTCGCAGCGCGCCCCAGTACTTCTTGCCGTACATCGACTTCTCGGCCCAAACGCCGTACTTCTCGCAGACGGCGTGGTCCTCGTCGGCCAGCAGCGTGAAGTTGAGCTTCTGCGCGTCGTGGAACTTCTTGACTTTTGCGACCGAGTCAGGGGAGACACCGATCACGCGCACACCCTGCTTCTTGTAGTCCTTCAGGTGGTCGCGGACGCCGCAGGCCTGCGTCGTGCAGCCGGGCGTTGATGCCTTCGGATAGAAGTAGAGCACGACCGTTTCGCCCTTAAGTTCGCTCAGCGAAAGCTGCTCGCCGTTCTCGTCGGAAAGTTTGAAGGCTGGTGCTTTCTTGCCGCTCACGATCATCTTCTTCTGCTCCTTGTTGTCGGTCGTCTGATTGAAGCAGGCGCAAGGGGGGTGAAGTTTGCTCGCTGGTGACTAAGGCTTGCGTGACCCCGATCCGTTCGATCGTCTTTTCGCTCGCCGCGCTGACAACGCTGCTCGCAATGTTGATCTTCGCTACCGGTGCACATGCCGGTAGTTACGATGTGCGCGCCTGCGATAGCAGCGGGGTCAACCGCTCGTTCGTCGCCGTCGGCTCGTCGATGGTTGCTGCGAACGGCTCCTGCGAAGCAGCCCCTCTGCTGGGAATGCAGGTCCGCAACGGGCTTGGGCCCGGCACCGCTGACCCCTTCACCTGGGGTGCACTTGAGGCCGTCGCTCCGGCCGGCAGCGTGATCACCGGCCTGCGAGCGAGAGCGACCGCGTACGACCAGAAAGCCGGCGCCAATCTTGATGGCTGGCGGGCAGGGATCGCCGACGACAGCGGCTACCGCTGGTGTGGGATCCCCTCGCCCTGTGCCTGGGGTGGCGCCCCAAGCCTGCCGATTGCACTCGACGGGCTTTCGACGGCGCGGCTACGCCTGTTGGTGATCTGCGCGCTTGGCAGCGGTTGCCGCCGCAACGCAGTTCAAGCCACGACGACGCTAAGCGACGTGATTCTGCGGATTCGTGATGATCAGGCCCCCGCAATGAGCGCGATGCGCGGCGCGTTGGCATCGGGTGATTCCTGGGTCACGGGCTCGATCCCGAGCGGGTTTGATGCAAGTGATCCGGCGGGGATTCGAACTTCCAGCGTCAGTGTTGATGGTACGACGGTGGTTGGTGGCGAGCACCAGTGCGATCAGTACTCAATGTCGCCCTGCCCAAACGGCGGCTCGGAAGCGACGATCGACACGCGCCAGCTAAGCGACGGCGCCCACAGCGTGCTTGCTCGCGCCGTCGATGCGGCTGGTAACGGCGCCGATCACCAGGCGCAGATCAGGGTCGACAACACTGCGCCGCTCGTCGCTCGGCCGGAGCGCAGCGGCGGTGGCAGCTGGAGCGCCGACGTCAACCCAGTGCTAATGATCGACGCCAGCGACGGCGCCGGTGGCTCCGGCGTGAGGTCGCTTGGCTGGGAGCTTTGCCGCACCGACGGCAGCGACTGCAGTTCGGGTGTCGCCACTCCCACCCCGGCGCTCAGTCTCAACTTGCCGGCCGCCGGTGAGTGGCATGCGCGCGTCAGCGCCAGCGACGCGCTGCGAGCTGGGCAGCCAAGCGCTTGGTCGCCGCCACTTCGATACGACCCGCTCGTGCCTGGCGCATCCCAGCTCGCCGGAGCGCGACGTTGGAGCGACGGGAGAACACAGGCCTCAATCCAGCTAACGCCGTCGCAGGCAGCACCGCAGGGCCCCTCAGGGATTGCTGGCTATGCGGTGACCTCGGACGGCAGTGCTCCCGGCTCGGCGGCGAGCGTCGGCGGCGAGAAGGCGACGTTTAGCCTCGGTGAGCTGGCGGAAGGCACGACAACCGTCACTGCGCGGGCGATCAGCGGCGCCGGGGTGGCGGCCAGCGAGCTTGGCCGCACCGAAGTGGGGATCGACCGCAGCGCGCCGGCATTGGTTTTGGCGCCGGCGGCTGGCGAGCAGCCGCGCCGCGAGGAATGGTTCCCCAAGCCAATCGAGCTGCTGGCGAAAGCGACCGATCAGGCCGCGCTTTCTGGAATGACGGCTGCGCCCGACGCTGAGCCGGTAGAGAACGGCGGCTACGTCGAATACCAGGTCGATGACGGGCCGTCGCAGCGCGTGGGCGGCGCCAGTGCCTCTATCAGCTTGGCTGACGACGGCATTCATGCCGTCAGCGCCCGCGCCGTCGACGTCGCCGGAAACGCGAGCGCGCCGCGGACCGTCAGCTACCGGATCGACCGCCATCGCCCGACAGGCGCGCTTGCGCATCCCGAAGCTAGCGACCCGCGCCGCCTAAGCGCCGCCGTTGACGAGGGCTGCATCGCCTCGGCGGTGCTTGAGCTGCGCCGCGTCGGTGAGCGTAACTGGGAGTACATCGAAGGCCACGCCGAATCACGCGCGGTCTCCGGCCTAGTTCCAGATGATCGCTTGCCGGCTGGCGAGTATCAAGCGCGCTTCCGCGTCGTTGACTGCGCCGGAAACGAGGGGATGGTGACTCAGTTTGCCGACGGCTCGCCCGGTCTGATCACGCTGCCGCTGCGGATGCACCCGACGCTGCGCGCCTCGCTGCTCGGCGCGAGCGGCGCGACGAAGGATCAGAAGACCGTCGTGCTCGGGAAAACGGCAACCGTCGAAGGGCTGCTGATCGACAGCCGCGGCCTGCCAATGGTTGGCACCGACGTTGAGCTGCGAGAGCGCGTCGGCAGCGGCGTTTGGCGCTCTCGAGCCGCGCGAACAAGCGATCGCGATGGCCGCGTGCGCATAACGTTCACACCCAGCACCAGCCGGTCGCTGCAGCTGGTCGCTGAGCAGAGCATTACTAGTACCGGCGCGGCCAGCAATCAGCTCCGAATTGACGTGCCGGCGGTGGTCACAATCCACGTCGCTCGCCGCTCCCTGCGCAACGGCCAGGCAGCGCGATTTTCTGGCCGGCTTGCTGGCGGCAACCTGCCGAAAAAGGGCCGTGAGATTGAGCTACAGGGCTACAACCCGCTGCGCCGCGTTTGGCAGCCGGTCCGGACCGAAGGGCTGCGCTGCGACCGCTACGGCCGTTGGCGCTCGAGCTATCGCTTCACAGCGACGGTCGGCCGCACCGTCACTTACCGCTTCCGGGTTCGCGTAGCGCCTCGGCCCGACCATCCGTTCGCGCAAGGTCACAGCCGCAGCGTTGCGGTCAGAGTTCACGGATAGCGCGGCAATCCAGCCTTGCCGCGGCGCTCTGCGCGCTTACGGCGGTCGCAACGGCTACGTGGTAGCCAAAACCAGTTGTGGTCGAGCTGTGAATCGCTTGGGAACGTCTTGTAAAGAGCATTGAAGCGTGCGCAGATCGTGCCTACCTTGTCGATTATCGGGTCAAACAGACCCGCAAACGACTGAAAGGTTCCGATTTCCAATGCTCCTCCAGGTCCAAAGCTCAAAGCTCAACTTCAGGCCTCGAACTGCTCTTGCTTGCGTTCTTGCCTTCGGCGCTGCCTTCGCCTTCTCAGGCCTCTCGGCCAGCCAAGCCGAAGCTGCTTTCACTACCGGTAAGTGTCAGGGCGACGCGATCACCGGCGGAGGCGCTTCATTCGCTAACACGGCACACAACTCTGGCTTCATCCCAAGCGGGTGGCCAAGTTACTGCTCCGACATTGGTTCGCAGCCTTCAGTGACTTATCTGTCGCTGGGTTCCGGATGTGGCCGCTACTTCGTAGGCGCAAGGGGCACCTGCACCGGCTATGACTCCAACGCCGATGGTTCTAAATCTCGTACCAACGTGCCGCGCTTCGGTATGAGCGACGAGCCTCTGACCGCAACGACTCAAGCACAGATCAACGGCGGCAGCGATGCCGTCGGCGATGAGGGCTTGATTCGAACGATCCCAATGGCGATGGGCGCCATTGCCGTGGCGGTCAACACTCCTAATGGTTGCTCGATCACGACGAAGCCAGGTTCGGCTGATGTGATGGCGACCACTGGAGCCGGTGCTTTCACGGCCGACCAGCAGAAAGCGATCTCAAACTTCGGTTCGGCTAACGCCAACACCGCACGCTTGCAGCTAACGCGAACGCAGCTCGAAGCTGCGATGAACGGTGGCGCCGACATGAATACTTGGGGCGAGCTGGTTCCGTGGATCAACGACGGAAACGGCACCGCCGCGGAGGCCGCGGACGTCCGCTGCCAAGATCACCCGATCTTCCGTGTCCGACGCCTTGACGACGGTGGAACCACCTTTGTGCTCAAGGATTATCTGAACAAGATAAACCCAAGCCGCGGCTGGCTCTCGACCTACGTCACGCCAGATTCACGGACCTGGCCAAACCAAAACGAAGTCGTTGCGTTCGACATCGACAACGATGGCGCCGCACTGAGCACCGAGGCAGTAACCAAGTGCGCTGCCCAGACTCCGCAGGCACCGGCCGGGATCGGCACTAGCGGGATCGGCTGCTTCGAGGACCGGATTCCAACCCTGCAGTCGACTGAGATTCTGCCTTCGAGCGGAAACGGGAACGACGACCTGCTCAATAAGATCAGCGATTTCGACGGGTCAATTGGCTACGGTGACCTTGCGACCGCTCGGATTCAGCGCACTGGTGATTTCACCAGGGCCTCATCCGCGACCGACACTGCATACTGGGTCAAGTTGCAGTCGAGGGATCTGACCTCGTACGCCGACCCGCAGAGCTCGCCAACCGGTTACATCACGGGCGGCAGCAACGGGTCGAATTGCGCACTGGCGACGCTCAGTGGCGTGCCAAGCGGTGACGATCAGACGACCGCTGACTGGTCGGCCGCTAGCGCTACCGATCCGGTGGGAGCTGGCTACGGCCTCTGCACGCTGACCTACGGGCTCGTTTGGGACGACAACTCCGGCCCGTATAGCGCGGCCTCGGATCAAGCCGCCGAAGAGCGCAAAGCAGCGACGGTTCGCGACTACATCATGTCGACGCTCGTGGATGGCCAGCAGTACCTGAGTGGATTTGACTACTCGCCGCTGAGCAACTCGATCAAGGCGATCGCTCTCGCCGGGGTCACAAAGGTTGGCTGGCAGAAGACAGCCGGCGGCGGTGGCGGCGCACCAGCACCAACGCCAACGCCAACGCCAACACCAACGCCAACACCAACGCCAACACCAACGCCGCAGCCAGCGAGCAACCGCTTCACGCTCGCCAAGTCGAAGATCTCTAAGGGCAAGATCCTGGTGACGACGACGCTTCCGGGCGCCGGCAACGTTCGGGTAACCGCAACGGCAAAGATCGGAAAGAAGGTCGTAACGATCGCGACAGGAGCGTCAACTCGCCGAGCTGGCGGAACCCTGAAGCTGACGCTAACACCGAGCAAAGCTGCCGTGGCCGCCCTGAAGAAGGCCAAGAGCAGGAAGTTGGCGGTCACGCTGTCCGTCACCTTCACGCCGACCGGCGGAGTCGCTGCAACGAAGAAGAGCACGGTGACGCTGACCCGATGATCGGATGATCAAAGCAGCGCAGTAGTGCCCTCGGGGCGCTCGGCCGAATTTGGTCCGGGCGCCCCGTCGGCGGTAATTGGAACAAACACCTACAGCAGTAAAGAAAGATCAGATGGCAACGGCCAAACAGAAGAAATCAGTTATCGAAGAGCGCCAGTCGAGGAGCTATCAGCTGCGCAAAGGGCTTGGTGAGTTTGCCGGCGGCGTGCTTCGCTTTCTGCTCAAAGATCCGTTGGCGTGGTTCCTTCTAATCACAGCGGTCGTACTCCTAGTCATCTTTTTCAACCTACTTGGGGCAATCCAGCCCAGCTCGCCTGGCAAGCAGGTCACGCTAAGCGAGGTATCGACTCTCGCTAAAGAGAAGTCAGCCGAGACCGTAACCCTGCTCGATCAAGATGCACGAATCGTCATCGTCGAAACCGATGGCGAGGTTGTCTGGGCGGCGATCCCGAGCCAGGGGGCGAACGTCGGCTCGCTGCTGGAAGGGCTCCAGCGCTCGGGGGCGACGGTCACAGTTGATCAGCAGGCAAGCAAACCAACGCAGACGCTGCTTGTTCAGTTCCTG
>CAMCVN010000022.1 GCA_945881845.1 Bifidobacterium breve
AGGCCGAAGATAAGCGCGATCAGCGCAGCCACAGCCGCCAGCTGAAGCGGCGTTCGTAGCCTTGGCGGTATCCGGCGGCGGGCGATAACCCCCTTAGCTACAGGCCCGAAAGCTTCACCCCCTGCTATCGTCGCGAGCCGAATGGTGGCCCCTGCTCCAACCTACGATCTGATGCTGATGCTCGACCCCAAGGCCGAGCAGGCGACGCGTACGAAAATTCGCAGCGACGTCAAGGCAATGATCGAGCAGGGCGGCTCAATCATCGGTGATCACGATTACGGCAATCGCAAGATGGCCTTTGAGATCAACCACGAGGCCAACGCCGAGTACGACTTGGTTCAGTTCCACGGACCAAACAGCGTGCTCGAGCAGCTTCAGCGCACACTTCGCATCACAGACGGCGTGACCCGCTTCCGGATCATCAAGCTGCGCGCAGGCGTCGGCGATCCCCCCGACCTGCGCCAAGAGGCGCCGCCGGTGGTGGCTGAAGTAGTCGCTGAAGTAGAGGTCGCTGCTGAGGCTGTAGAGGCCGCCGTGATCGAAGAAGCTGTCGAAGAAGCCGTCATCGAAGCGGTCGTCGAAGAGGCCGTGATCGAGGCAGCCGTTGAAGAGGCGGTAGCTGAGGAGATCGTTGATGAGGCGATCGCTGAAGTCGCAGTCGAAGAGGCAGCCGCGGACGCGGACGCCGGCGACGACACCCCTCCAGTCGCCTAAACAGCGCTGTCAGATTTACGAATCGCAACGCGACCGTAAAACAAGTGCGCAAATTGCGACTTGACCGCTAACCGTCGCCGAGCCGCGCTTTAGACTCGCGGCACTAAATGAATGAAACTGATCCGGGCGTATCAAGCGCCCAGTGAAAGGAACACCCCTTATGGCCGCTTCAAACATCAACCGCGTGATCATCACCGGAAACCTGACCGCCGATCCTGAGCTGCGCGCATTGCCCAGCGGCAACTCGGTCTGCAAGCTTCGCGTTGCCTGCAACACGCGCCGTAAGGACAGCGCATCTGGTGAATGGGTCGACAAGCCGAACTACTTCGACGTAACAGTCTGGGGTGCGCAGGGCGAAAACTGCGCCAAGTACCTAGCCAAGGGCCGCGGCGTTGCAGTCGATGGTCGACTTGAGTGGCGTGAGTGGGAGACGCCTGAGGGCAACAAGCGCCAGGCGGTAGACATCATCGCCGACAGCGTTCAGTTCCTTAGCGGCCCTCGCGATGACGCGGCTGGAGCACAGGGCGGCTTCACTCCAGCCTCCGATGTTCCGACCGACACCAGCGACTTCGCTGCCGCTCCAGCCGGGGCGCCGGCAGCAGCCAGCGAAGACGACATTCCGTTCTAGCCTCGCGGCAGACTGAGTAAATAGCGCTGAAGCGCTACTCTTTGGCTCGCAGCGGCGCTTTTTTCACGCCGCTGCGAGAAGTTAGGTTCCAGCGCGCGCCGATCGGCGCGCGTTTCCACGAAGAACGAGAGTCAGAGACAGCTCAGTGGCTAAGAAGAAAGAAACCAACTCAGCACGCCGTAAGGACAAGAAGGGCGGCCCAATCAGCGGTCGTCGCAAGTCCTGCGCTTGCTGCAAGGACAAGATCGTCCACATCGACTACAAAGACGTGCCGATGCTGAAGCGCTTCACCTCCGAACGCGGCAAGATCCGCTCGCGCGGGATGACAGGGCTCTGTCGCCGTCACCAGACGCAGCTGGCCGAAGCGGTCAAGCGCTCACGCGAGCTGGCATTGATCCCTTACGCCGGTGAGCCGGCCAACGAAGGCACCCGCCCACGCCGCGGCCGTGACCGCGACCGGGACCGCGACTAATGCCTGAGGCAATTCTGCTCAAAGACGTTGACAACCTCGGCCACAAGGGTGCCTTGGTTGTCGTTTCGAAGGGCTACCTACGCAACTACCTGCTGCCGCGCAAGCTCGCTCAGGCCGCAACCGCTTCATCGATCGCCGCCGCCGAAATCGCCTACGAAGCGGCTGCCGCTGAGCGCGCGCAGGCCACCAACGACTCGCAGGCGCTCGCCGACCTGCTCAGCTCCACGACGCTGACGATCACGGCCCCAGCAGGAGAAGACGGCCGCCTCTTCGGCTCGGTCACTCCACAAGACATCGCCGACGCAATCCTTGAAGCGCGCGCAGTCGAGATCGACAAGCGCAAGATTCGCCTCGAAGCGCCGATCAAAGAGACCGGCACACACAGCGTTGAGATCGATCTGGCCGTTGGCATCCGCGCGACGGTCACGGCGATCGTCGCCGAGCAGTAACCGCCGAACGCGCCAGCAGAGGCAGCCTTGAAACAACTTGCCGCCATTTGCGGCAAGAGCGTGTGCACAACACCCGATCGCGTTGGTAGCTTCGAACGGTAATGGCAACGACCGCTCAGCCACCCGGATCGCCGACCGATCCGCAGGCCATGCTACCGCCCCACTCGATCGAATCCGAGCAGGCGATCCTTGGCGCAATCATCCTCTCCGAGAAGGCTCACTACGCCTACGTCGTTGAGGAGGAGATAACGGCCGCGGACTTCTACCGCGCCCGCCACCGCGTGACCTTCGAGGCGCTACTAGGGCTCTTCGACCGCGGCAGCGAGATCGACGTTCTCAGCGTTACCGAGGAACTCAAATCGGTTGGCAAGCTCGAAGAAGCCGGCGGCGAAGAGGCAATCCAGGCGCTCGTCACAGCCGTGCCGGCAGTCGGCAACCTACGCCGCTACGCCGAGATCGTGCGCGAGACAGCTCACCTGCGGCGGCTGCTCGACACCTCCTACCGAATTCAATCAAGCGTCTACACCCGCGATGGCGACCCGCAGCAGATCGTTGACGAGGCCGAACGCTCAATCCTTGAAATCCGGATGGGCGACGGCGGCCAGGACTTCCGCCCCGTAGGCGACGTGCTCCACCAGGAGCTCCAGCGCTGGGACGACCTAGCCAAGCGCGGCGAGTCGATCACAGGGGTCCCTTCAGGCTTCGCCGACCTCGACCAGATCACCGGTGGCTTCCAGCCAGGCAACCTGATCATCATCGCCGCACGCCCATCGATGGGTAAGTCGGCGCTGGTCACGAACATCGCTGAGAACGTCGCGCTCGACAAGAAGAACCCGCGCCCGGTAGCGCTCTTCTCGCTCGAGATGTCGGAGGGCGAGCTAGCCCAGCGCTTCATCGCCTCGCAGGCGACAATCAAAGGCGACGACCTGCGCAAAGGCCGCGTCCGCGACGAGAAGTGGCAGCGCGTGCTGAAAGTTGCCGGCGAGTACGAAAACTCGAAGCTCTACGTCGACGACTCCTCCGACATCGGCCTGCTCGACATCCGTGCCAAGGCGCGGCGGCTGCACCAGAGCCTGCGCGACGAGGGCGGCCTCGGGCTGATCATCATCGACTACCTGCAATTGATGCGCGCCGACGGCCGCTACGACAATCGCGTCCAGCAGGTCGGCGAGATGAGCCGCGGGCTGAAGATCCTCGCGCGCGAACTAAAAGTCCCTGTCGTTGCCCTCTCGCAGCTCTCTCGTGGAGTTGAGTCGCGGCCCGACAAACGGCCGATGCTCTCGGACCTGCGTGAATCGGGACAGATCGAGCAGGACGCCGACCTCGTGATGTTCATCTACCGCGACGAGTACTACAACCATGAAGCTTCTGAGAACCCCGGCGTCAGCGAGATCATCATCGGCAAGCACCGCAACGGTGCACTCGGCATGGTCGAGCTGACCTTCCAGCACGAGTACCCACGCTTCCGCAACATTGCGCTGGATGCGGCGTGAGCGGCTACGCCTGCAAAGACTGCGAGGACTCCGGCTGGCTCGATGCGCCGGATGGCAACGCGGTCGTCCCCTGCCACTGCCGCGAGCAACTGCTGGCCTCAAGGCGATCGCGTTCTCTCTCAGCCGTGATCCCACGCCGCTACCGCGGCTCCTCATTCGACCGACCGCCGGTTAGCTCAATGCCGGCGGCGCAGGTAGACCTCGTACGCACCTACGTCCGCCATCTCGACGAGCGGCTCGCCGAAGGGCGCGGCCTTTGGTTCTTCGGCGGCGTCGGCACCGGCAAGACGACGCTGGCGATGCTCGTCTCGCAGTCCGCGATCGACGCCCGCCGCGGCGTCGCTATCTACTCGCTGCCGCGGCTGCTGGCCGAGATCCGCAGCACCTTTGAAGATGACGCCGAGGGTGGCTACGTCGACCTGCTCGACCGTCTGGCCGAGATTGACCTTCTACAGATCGACGACCTTGGCGCCGAGAAGACCAGCGCTTGGGTGCTGGAGCAGCTCTACTCGATCGTCAACGCCCGCTACGAGGCGCAGCGCTCGATCATCGTCACAACCAATCTCGAGCGCGACGAGCTCGCCTTGCAGATCGGCGAGCGGACAGTTTCGAGGCTTGAAGAGATGTGCGAACTCTGCCCACTCTTCGGTCAAGACCAGCGCCGTTTTGAGGCCGTTGACATGCGTGAGAAGGATCAGCCGCCGGCGCCAGACCTGCGTTTGGCCTAGCGCCTCGTAGACTCCTTCGCTGATGCCAGGGATCGTTGTAGTCGGCGCCCAGTGGGGCGATGAAGGAAAAGGGAAGATCGTTGATCTTCTGGCGGAGCGTGCGCAGATAGTCGCCCGCTTCCAAGGCGGCAACAACGCCGGCCACACGATCGTCCGCGGCGACGACGTCTGGAAGTTCCACCTGATCCCCTCCGGGATCCTTTACCCCGGCACGCTCTGCATGATCGGCAACGGCGTTGTCGTCGATCCGGGCGTGCTGACAGGCGAGCTCGACGGGCTGCGCGAGCGCGGCGTTGACGTCAGCAACTTCCGCCTCAGCGCCAACGCTCACCTGATCATGCCCTACCACCTGATGCTTGACCAAGCTGGCGAAGCGCGGCTCGGCAAGCTCGAGATCGGCACGACGCGGCGCGGTATCGGCCCCTGCTACGCCGACAAGGCGCTGCGGCTCGGAATTCGTGTTCAGGACATGCTCGACGAGAAGATCCTGAAGCAGAAGATCATGGCCGCGCTGGAACCGAAGCGGCTGCAGCTAAGGGAATTTGAACGCGACCCGGCGCTCGACCTGCAGACGATCACTGAGCAGTACCTGCTTTACGGCAAGCGGCTCGAGCAGTTCATCGCCGACACAACAACGCTGATCCACGAAGCGCTCGAGGCCGATCAGCTGGTGATCTTCGAAGGCGCGCAGGGCGCGCTGCTCGACATCGACCACGGCACTTACCCGTTCGTCACCTCCTCAAACCCGATTGCTGGCGCGGCCTGCACCGGCGCCGGCGTTGGGCCAAAGGACATCGACGAGGTTTGGGGAATCGCCAAGGCCTACGCCACGCGCGTTGGCTCAGGGCCTTTCCCGACGGAACTCGATGACGAGGTTGGTGAGCGGATCCGCACCGCTGGCGGTGAGTTTGGAACGACGACCGGCAGGCCACGGCGGACCGGTTGGATCGATCTCGTCGCGCTCCGTTACGCAGCGCGGATCAACGGGCTGACGGCGCTGGCGATCACGAAGCTCGATGTTCTAAGCGGCTTTGAGACGCTGCCGCTCTGCACCGCATACGTCGGCGACGATGAGAGCGACGGAGCCGAGTTCACGAGCTTCCCCTACCACCAGTCGGTGCTCCACCACGTCGGCGCAAAGTACACCGAGATGCCGGGCTGGAGCGAAGAGATCAGCGCGGCGCGCAGCGAAGCCGAGCTGCCGCAGGCCGTTACCGACTACCTCAACTTCATCGAAGAGTTCGTCGGCGTGCCGGTGATCATGATTGGCGTTGGCCCCGGCCACGACCAGATCATCTGGCGCGGCGATAACGGCCCGCCGGCCGCTTAGCGCTCGCGCGCGGGAACGCCAACGACGAGCGCGCCATCGGCGACGTCGGAGCTGACGACGGCGCCGGCAGCAACCAGCGCCTGCTCGCCAATCCTGACGCCGGGGAGCAGTACAGCGCCAGCGCCAATCCGGCAGCCGCGGCAGAGCGTTGGGCCGTCGAGCTGGCCATCTAGTTGGCCGATCAGGCGATCGTTGGTTGTGATCGCACCGGGACCAATGAAGACCTCGTCTTCGATCACCGTTCCGGCCGTTACGTAAACCGAGCTTTGAATTGAGACGCGGTCGCCGATAACGACGTCAGGGTCAACGCCGCTGGCGCGGCCGATCACGCTCTGCTCGCCGATAACGGCACGCTCACGGATGTAGGCCTGGTCGCCGATGATCGTCCCGGCCCCAATGCTTGATCCGGCGAAGATAATCGCGCCCGAACAGATCCGCGCGTCGGCGCCGATCGTCAGCGCGCCTGGCGCCTCGCCTTGGGTCGCCGAACTGGCGCTCAACAGCGGTAACTTGCCAAGCACAACGTTGTCCTGAATCACTACGCCGGAGCCGATCACGACGCGCTCGTGAACGACAACGTTGGCGCCGAAGACGACGTCATCGGCGACCGAGGCCGATTCGGCGACGAGCGGCTGGCTTGCAGGGTGATCGTCCATGGCAGATACCCTAACGGCGTCGTGGGAGACGCTAACAACAGACCGACCATGCGCGGCGCCGTTTTGGGGCTGGGAATGATCGGCCGCCATCACGCCAGGCTGCTGCAAAGCACGCCGCAGGTGGCCTTTGCCGGCGCCGTTGATCCGGCCGGCGACATTCACGGCGCCGTCAGCGACCCGGCGCTGGTCTTCAGCTCGGTCGCCGAACTGCTCGCGGGCGGCCCGCTCGACTTCGCGATCATCGCCGTTCCAACCGAGGAGCACGTCGCTGCCGTGCGCGAAGTGACTGCCGCCGGCGCCAGCGTGCTGGTCGAGAAGCCGATCGCCGCCAGCGCCGCTGCCGGGCGCGAACTGATCGAGATCGTTGAGGAGGCCGGCGTCCACGGAGCCGTCGGCCACGTCGAGCGCTGCAACCCAGCGCTGATCGAACTGCGCTCGCGCGTCAACGACGGCCAGCTTGGTGAGCTCTTCCTGATCGCGACCGAGCGCGTCGGCCCGTTCCCGGATCGGATCCGCGACGTTGGCGTTGTCAAAGACCTTGCAACACACGACCTTGACCTTGTTCGCTGGCTCGGGGGAGCGCCGATCGCATCGCTCGCCGGACAGACGCAGGACCGGATGGGCCGCCCGCATGAGGATCTCGTGCTGATCAGCGGTGCACTGACAAGCGGCGTCAGCTTCAATTCGATAGTCGACTGGCTATCGCCAACGAAGGTGCGGCGCACGCGTGTACTGGGCGAACGCGGAATGCTCGTCGCCGACACGCTGACCGCCGACCTGACCTTCTACGAGAACGGTTCTGTTGGCAGTGAATGGGGAGCGACACAGTCGCTGCGTGGCGTTAGTGAAGGTGACGTGACGCGCTACGCGCTCGCCCGCCGCGAGCCGCTGCGCGTGCAGCTTGATCGCTTCCTTGACCTGCTCGGTGGCTCCGCCGACTCGCAGGTCGTGAGCTTGGCCGAAGCGCTCGAGACGATCGCCAGCGCCGAGGCAGTGCTCGAGAGCGCGGCCAGTGGGATCACCGTCACACCGAGCGCAGCGAGCCTTTGATGCAGGCCGTAGTCGTCGCGCTCGGCAAGATCGGGCTGCCGCTGGCGGTTCAGATCGCGCGCAGTGGCCACAGCGTCGTCGGCTGCGACATCAACCCTGAGGTCGTTGAGCTGGTAAATCAAGCTCAGCCGCCGTTCCCGGGCGAGGAGGGACTCGCCGAGGCGCTTGCTGAGGTGATCGAAAGCGGCGCGCTGCGCGCCCAGCTCGATACCACGGCCGCCGTCGCCGAGGGCCCCGATCTTGTCGTCACCGTCCCACCACTGGCCGTTGACGACAACGCCAAGCCTGACTGGGGCGCGCTCGACGCAGCGGTAGCTGCGATCGGCGCCGGCTTGCAGGCCGGCACGACGGTCGCGATTGAGACGACCTTGCCGGTCGGCACGACGCGCGGACGGATCTCGCCTGCGCTGGAATCCGCGAGCGGGCTCAAAGCGGAGCAGGAGTTCTTCACCGTCTTCAGCCCTGAGCGCGTCTTTAGCGGCCGAATCTTCACCGACCTCGCTACGTATCCAAAGATCGTCGGCGGGCTCAGCGAAACCGGCGAGGAGCGCGGCGTCGAGCTCTACGGCTCATTCCTTGAGGCCGAGGTCTGGCCGATCGGTTCGGCTGAGGCGGCCGAGATGGTGAAGCTCGCCGAAACGACCTACCGCGACATCAACATCGCGTTCGCCAATGAGCTGGCGCGCTTTGCAGACCGCGAAGGGATCGACGTTGAGCGCGTTATCGAAGCGGCAAACAGTCAGCCCTTCAGCCACATTCACAGCCCCGGAATTGCCGTTGGTGGCCACTGCATCCCGGTCTACCCGCGCTTCTACCTCGAGGGCGACCCCGATGCGGCGCTTCCAGCCGCCGCAAGGGCCGTAAACGAGGCGATGCCTGCCTACGCCGCGCAGAGGCTCGAGAAGGCGCTTGACGGCCTTCAGAGCGCCCGCGTACTGGTTCTCGGCGCCGCATATCGCGGCGGCGTCAAGGAAACGGCCTTTAGCGGCGTCTTTGGCGTCACAGCGGCGTTAGAAGCGCTCGGTGCCGAGGCACTCGTCAGCGACCCGCTCTACAGCGACGATGAGCTGGCGGCGCTGGGACTAACTCCCTGGGATGGCGAAGCGATCGACGCGGCGATCGTTCAAGCCGACCACGCCGAGTACGCGCAGCTAAGCGCCGCTGACCTACCCGGCGCTCGCGTCGTTCTCGACGGCCGCGGCATCGTCGACGCAGACTCGCTTGCAGCGACCGGCATCACGGTCGAGCAGATCGGGCGACCGAGTACTACGCCGCCAGCGAGCTGATCGCGGCGACAACGGCGTCGGCCGCGTGGCCATCGCCATAACAGTCGGGCCGCTCACCGCTAGGCACCAGTTCAAGCGCCGCAATCGCCGCCACCGCGTCAAGATCAACGAGCGAGTTCCAGCCCGAGTGAACGGTCTCCGTCCACTCCGTCGTGTCGCGCATCGTGACGCACTGAACGCCAGCCAGGTAGGCCTCCTTCTGCGCGCCACCGGAATCGGTCAAGACGGCGCGAGCATTCAGCAGCAAAGCCGTGAAGTCGAGGTAGCCGAGCGGCGGCAAGACTCGCACGCCGCCAGCCTCCAAGGCGGGCAGAAGCCCGGCCGTTTCGAGCCGCGCCCGCGTGCGCGGGTGGAGCGGCAGCACGACCGGTCCGGGAACGGCGAGCAGCAGTTCGGTCAGCAGCGCGAGCCGCGCCGGGTCGTCAACGTTGGCGGCGCGGTGCGCGGTCGCGAGCAGGTATTCACCGGCAGCGACTCCCGCCGCATCAAGCGCGCCCAAGTTGGCCGCCGCGCGCGGGCGCATCAGCTCGGCGACATCGACCATCACATCGCCGACCAGCAATGCCCGCGTGCCAAGCCCTTCGTTCTGAAGATTTGCCAGCGCCACCTGCGACGGGCAGAGCAGCAGCTCGGAGCAGTGGTCGGTCAAGATCCGGTTCAGCTCCTCCGGCATCGTTCGGTCGAACGAGCGCATCCCGGCTTCAACGTGGACGACGGGGATGTTCGCCTGGGCCGCCGTAAGGGCACCGGCAAGCGTCGAGTTAGTGTCGCCATAGACGAGCACCGCGTCCGGCTGCTGCTCAGCTAGCAGCGGCGCGATCGCGGCGATCATCCGCGCCGTCTGCTCGCTGTTGCTTCCCCCTGAAATCTCCAGCTCGATCTCCGGCCGTGGCATGCCCAGCTCATCGATGAAGATCGTTGAAAGCTCGTCGTCGTAGTGCTGGCCGGTGTGAACCAGCACCTCGTCGTGGGCGGCGCGCAGCGGCCCAGAGACTGCGGCGGCCTTGATGAACTGCGGACGGTTGCCAATTACCGTTACGAGCTTCACGCCGGCTGACCGACCGCCTCGGCGATCGTCGCCCGCAACGCCTTGTCAACGGCAGCCGAAAGTGGGCCCGGTACTTCGATCTGATGATCATCGATCGCTGAGACAGGATGCACCTCGCGCAGCGTCGAGGCGAGGAAGGCCTCCTTGATCTGCGGAATCTGATCAACCGCGATCGACTCTTCTTCGACGAGACCGGTCCCGAGCAGCACGCGGCGCGTGATTGAATCGAGCACACGGTCGCTGAGCGGCGGCGTGACCAGGCGCTCACCGTCGAGCGAAGCGACGAAGCTCTGGCGCGGCCCTTCAAGCACCGTTCCACTCTCGGTCACCAGCAGCGCTTCGCTTGCTCCGCGATCGACGGCAATCCGCGTTGCCAGCATGTTGGCGGCGTAGGAGAGCGACTTGATCCCATCAAGCAGAATCGTTGATGAATAGGGGAGCGTCGTCAGCGTGATCGACGGCGGAATCGGCGGCAGCGCTTCGACGAACGCGAGCCGCGTCCCGGCGCCGGTCGAGACGAGCCGCAAACAGCCGTCATGCCCCGGGGCAGCTTCAAGCAGCGCCGCCGTCTCGGCCTCCATCGCTGCGCGATCGAAAGTGATCATCAGCTTCGACGCTGAGCGCTCCATCCGCTCGAAGTGCTCCTCGAGTGCGAACGGAACGCCGTTGTAGACGCGAATCACTTCGAAGACGCCGTCGCCACGCAAGAGGCCAACATCGTTGGCGGGCACCAACGCTGCTTCGGTTTCCATGATCTGACCGTTAAGGGAGGCAAGCATCGCGCTGATTCTGCCATACCGCTGGGCTAACAGCTATGCCCCCGCCAGGAATCGAACCTGGAACCTTCGGATTAAGAGTCCGCTGCTCTGCCAGTTGAGCTACAGGGGCGTATCGGCCGCGAAGTTTAGCCGCTGACCTCTAGCCGCCGAGGCCCGGCGTGCCCTGCGCCTGCTCCTGGGCGGCCTGAGCCTTTGCGCTATCGATCTGTGTTCGCTGCGTTGCCAGCTGAGCGGCGACCAATTTACGCTCATCGGCAGGAGTCAGTTCAAGCGCACGCTGCTCGGCGATCTCGCTCTCGCGCTTGTCGCCGGCGAGGTAGCTGAGGACGGCCAGCTGCGAGTAGAGCGCAGCACTCGGGCCGCGGCCTTCGATCACGACCTTCAGCGCAGCGGCCGCCTTGACCGGCTCGCTTAACCCTCCTGGCCCGTACGCATTGACCATCAGTGAGGCGACGCGATCGTCCGGCTTCTTCGGGTTCAGTGCGAGGTAGCGCTGCCAGCTGGCGGCGCCCTTCTCCAGCTCGGCCTTGCCAGCCGCAGTGAAGGTTTGAGTCGCCTGGTCGTAGCCGATGATCGACGCCTGCTGAACCTGTGCCTTCGTCAGCGCTGCCCACGAAGCCTCGTCCTTGGGGTCGGCCGTGACCTTCTTCGTCAGCGCCTTGACCTGATCGCTGTAGATGCTGGTGTCCGATCCTCCGCCACCGCCGATTGCGTCAACGAGACCACCGGAGGTGGCGCCGCCGATGCCGAAGGCAACGAGGCCAAGACCGAGCAGCAGTGCGAGGCCGCCGTAAACAATCTTGACCGTCCGGCGACGGCCTTTTCCTCGTAGGTCAAAGAGCATCAGTTCAGGATACGGGGGTCTGGCCGTGCTCGGCGTCAGCACTCTCGCCATCAGCGAGGTCTGCGGCCAAGACTTCCTGCTCGTCATCCTCGTCCCACCACTCCTCCCAGCGGCTGGCGATCGTGCCGCTGCGCGGTCTGAAGATGTAGGCGAGGCCAATACTCAGCTCGTAGAGCACGATCAGCGGCAACATTGTGATCAGCATCGTGACCGGGTCGGGAGTTGGCGTCGCAACGGCAGCGACGACCGCAATGCCGAGAATCACGTAGCCCTGGCGCTTCCAAAGCGTCCTCGCGTCAACGACGCCGGTGCGCGTCAAGACCAGTACGCCAACCGGTATTTGGAAGACAAGCCCCATTAAGGCGAGGAAGAGAACTACGAATCTGTAGTAGTCGCGCGCCTGTATCTGGATGTCAAATTCGCCGCTGTTGTAATTCTGGAGGAAGTTGACTGCCCGCGGCAGCGCGCCGTAGTAGCCGAACAGAACGCCGGCCGCAAAGAGCAGCGGGATCAGCGCCATCATCGGAATCACGATCTTGCGCTCCTTCGGATCGAAGGCCGGCAAGATGAAGGCGTAGATCTGCCAGAGGATGAATGGCAAGGCCAGTAACAGCGCGGCATAAGCGGCGACGGTGAAGGTCGCTACAAACGGCTCGGCCACGCCAAGCGTGAGCGGTCTGCGGCCACGGTCGGTAGGCACCGCCTTGGTTGCCAGCGCCGTTGCCGCGGAAGCCTTCGCGAGCTGCTCGCGGGCGAGCTCCGCCTGGAGCCTGGTCGCGGCGCTAACGCCGGGTTCTGCGGCGAGCGAATCAAGCGATTTGCTCGTGCTTTGGAGTGCCGGTGCGAGCTGCCTGAGCACGATTTCGAGCGCCAGATCAAAACGCTGGCTCTGCTGCAGCGAATCCTGCCCGCCGCTGCGTTGCGCGTCCGCTAGTGGTTGATTGACGATCTTGAGAATCGCATGGTTCTGCCAGTAACAGACGGCAAAGCAGCCAGCGAGAATCGCGAGACAGACCATTAGCCTCGAGCGCAGCTCGTCGAGGTGATCGACGATGCTGATCCTCTCTTCGTGGCCAATCGGCCGGACGGCCGGCATCGCGGGCCTTACGCGTCGCCGCGCGGCTGCTTCTCGGGCGCGGCGCTCGGCTCAGCCACTGGCGTCGAATCGGCCGCTGCGGCATCAATCTTCGCTGGCTCAGCATCGGAGTCATCGCCGCCACGACTGGTGATCGAATCCTTGAACTCGCGCATTCCGGTGCCGAGGTTGCGACCCAGCCCCGGCAGCTTCTTCGGGCCGACGATCAAGAGCACGATCAGCAGCACAACGCCTATTTCCAAGGGGCCAATAGCAGGCATCGCTACATCGTACCTGTGCGCGAAAGAAACTGGTGCAGCTTTGCGCACCTTTTTACGAAGGACCGTGTTCTAGCTCTCAGAACACCTCACCAACAGCAAACGAAACTGAAAGCCGATGCGAGATTCCAATACACCCAACAGTGAAGTCCGATCTGTAACCCTCCCTTCCGGGCGCCGGGTAGAGATCAGCTACCTCGACGGCGAAGCGGTTTCACTCGCCGATCAGGGCTTGGAGATCGTCGCGATTGAAGCCGATCTGCAAGAGAGCGTTGATCAGCTGCTCAACTGCGGCGAATGCGGCTGCGACACGGTGCAACCGGTCGAATGGGATGGCTACGGCCCACGCCACTGGAAGATCGAGCTGCGCTGCCCGAACTGCGAGGCGCGCTGCACGACGGTCGTCGAGGATGACGTCGCCGAGCTTTGCGACCGTGCCCACCAGCGCGGCGCCGACGAACTTGAGCTGGCGCTGACGACTCTCGCTGCCGAGAACGCTGAGCGCGACATCGAGCGGCTCAGCTTCGCGCTTGAACACGGCCATCTGCTGCCTGAAGACTTCTAGCCCCAGCGGAGCTCAGCTATAGCGCGAGACGACGCTATCCGCGACCAGCTCGAGCGAACCGCGGCGACGGTCGTCGAGTTCCTCTGGAAGCTCCTGCTTCGCACTAGCGACGAGTTCAAGCGCGAATGCGCGCGAATGCTCGAGCGCACCGCTAGCGGCAATGCGGTCGCATAGCGCCTCCGCCGCGGCAGCCGACTCAACGCTGCGCAGCTCAAGCGATGCGAGGCTCGGATCGTTCTCGCGAGCGATGATCAGCGGCAGCGTGACGGTCCCGTCGAGCAGGTCGGTGCCGCGCTCTTTGCCGGTCCGTGCGGCCGGTCCACTTACGTCGAGCACGTCATCGAGAACTTGGAAGGCAACTCCGATCTTGCGGCCGAAACTCGCCAGCTCGGGTGCGGGTTCAGCCGAGATCGTCGCCGCGATCGCGCAGGCGGCTTCGAACAGTCGCGCGGTCTTGAGTTCGCAGCGTTCGAGGTAGCGCTCGCGGCTGATGCCGCTGTCCCAACTATCAGCGCGCTGTAACAGCTCGCCCCGTGCCAGCGCCGAGCAGGCGTCGCTGAGCAGCTGAACCGCTTCCGCGTCGCCGCTCTCAGTGATCGCTAGAAATGCGCGCGCGAAAAGCAGGTCGCCGGTAGAGATTGCCGCGTCGCGCCCGGCGAGCGAGACGACCGTCGGCTTGCCGCGGCGCAGGTCGGCCTGGTCGAGTACGTCGTCGTGGACCAGCGTGGCGCTGTGGATCAGTTCGATCGCCGCGCCAGCGCGGACCATTGCCGCGCGCTGCTGATCATTCTCCGGTGGGCCAGCGCAGAGCAGTAAGAGCAATGGCCTCAGCCGCTTGCCGCCGGCCGCAATCGTCGCCTCACCAAACTGCTGAAGTGGAGCTCCATAGCCGAGCGCCTCAGCGCGCAGGCGCTCTTCGATCTCTTTCAACAGCGGCGGAATATGTTCGCCGCCGGCGACAACCAGCTCGCCTGTCTGCGGCGCAGCTGGATCCATCAGACGACCGGCTTAGTCCCCGAATGGATCGCAATGATCCCACCCGCCGTCAGCAGGTAGGCAACCTCGTTTAGCCCGGCGGCCGATAGCCGCTGCGCAAGCGTGCGCGCGTCAGGAAAACGGCGCACCGAACTAGGCAGGTAGCTGTAGGCGTCGGGATCGCCAGCGAAGCGGCCGATTAGAGGCACGAGCCGGTCGAACCAAAGCCGGAAGAAGGTTGAAAGCGGCGGCCGCGTTGGTGTTGTGATCTCAAGCACGACGACGCGGCCGCCGGGGCGCGTCACGCGCACCATCTCAGCCAGCCCGGCATCGAGATCGGAGAAGTTGCGGGCTCCGAATCCAACCGTGACAGCGTCAAAGCGGTTCTCCTCGTAGGGCAGAGCCAGTGCGTTCGCCTGCACCCACTCAAGCTGCGGTGCCTTGACGCGCGCGCGGTCAAGCATCTGCTCCGAGAAGTCGGAGCCGATCACGCTGCCCCCGGCGCCGACACGGGCCGCTAGCTCGATCGCAAGGTCGCCGGTACCGCTGGCGACGTCGAGCACGTCGGCGCCCGGGCCGACACGCGCCAGATCGACTGCGCGGCGGCGCCAGCGGTGGTGCAGCCCGGCCGTCATCAGCGAGTTCATCAGGTCGTAGACGCCGGCGATGCGGTCGAACATCGCCTCAACCTGCGGCTCCTCAAGCGTGCCGCTGGCGCTCCCTTCGGCCATCGCAAACTCGCTACTTCAGCGCGGCGAGGAAGCCGACCATCTGCGCAAACTGCTTCGGCGACTCTTCGCTCAACGCTGAGAATGATGGCATCGGCGCGGAAGGGTTAAGCAAGGTTCGTTGGATCGCTTGCGCTGGCAGACGGGCGCCGATGTTGGTCAGCGCGGGCCCTGGGCCTGAGTTTCCATTCTCGCCAAACCGGTGGCAAGCGGCGCAGCCCGATTGAGCAACGACCTGGCTGCCCGCCTCAAAGTTCGCAACAGCCTCAGGACCCTGTGAAGAGACATTGGCTGGAATCGGAATGTCGATCTCCGTCGGAGGCCCGGCGGCGGCGCCAAGGTAGGTCAGGTAGCCGATCGCACATACGACGAAGATCCCTGCCGTCGTTGCGATTGGGCGACGCTCCGGGCGACGCTCCGGGCCACGGTCATAGAACGGCAGCAGGAAGAGCAAGATCAGGCAGATAGTCGGCACGCCGATCGTCGCCAACGGCACCAACGCCGGTGGCTTGATCACCTTCAGTAGCTCGAAGAGGAAGAAGAAGTACCACTCTGGGCGCGGCGTGTAGGTCGTTGATGTTGGGTCTGCCTTCGGGCCCAGCTCGGCGCCAAGCACGATCGACATCGCGATGATCACGGCCATCACGACGATCGCCATCGCGCTGTCCTTAGCGACGGCGTAAGGGAAGAACGGCTTGCCTTGGCTCTTCAGCGTGCCGTAGTCGCGTAGGTACTGCTCTTTCTCTTGCTTGTTCATCGCTCGACCGTGACCTCGTCTTCGCGCAGCTCTTCAGGCCCCTTGGCCTTGATCCACGGCGGCGCGGTCGTTCCAAGCTTCGCCACGAGGTAGAGGTGGAAACCCATCAGCGCGGCGATCGCGCCCGGCACCATCAGCATGTGAATTGCGTAGAAGCGCGACAGCGTCGTCGCTCCGAAATAGGGGCCGGCGCGGAGGAATTCGGAGAGGTAGGGACCGACCAGCGGGCCGGTGCCGTTGATGTTGACGCCAACGATCGTGGCCCAGTAGGAGCGCTGGTCGAACGGCAGCAAGTAACCGCTGAAGGACATCGTCATCGTCATCACCAGCAGCGCGACGCCGATCACCCAGTTGAGCTCGCGCGGGTACTTGTAAGCGCCGAAGAAGAAGGTTCGGCCCATGTGCAGGAAGATCAGGATCACCATCACCGATGAGCCCCAGCGGTGCATGCCGTGGACGAATTCTCCGAGGAAGACCTCGTTGTTGATGTACCGGATTGACTCGTAGGCGCGCGTCGCCGAAGGCTCGTAGTACATCGCGAGGAAGACGCCGGTTACGGCCTGCGAGAGGAAGGCAAACATCGTCGCCGAGCCAAGCGTGTAGAACCAGTTGGTGCCCTTCGGCACCTTGCGGAACATCGCCCAGCGGAGTCCGCCCGAGAGCGAAGTGCGCTCGTCGATCCAACCTACTGCGGTGAGACCTGCCTCCTCGGCGTGGCCGAGTGGGCCGGTCGGCCCGTACTTCTTGCCGGGTCGCTTCGGTGACGAAAGCGGGTTGCTCGGCGGGGCGGGAAGCTTGATCTTGGCCATCGCTTAGGTGCCCTGGATCTTGCGCATCGATGGGCGAGATGGGTAGAGGTACTGGCCAACGCCGTCGAGCGGCTCACCCGGGTCGCGCGGCGAGAAGCGGCGCAGTTCACTGTTGACCGAGAAGCGCGGCCCAATCAGCACAGCGTCCTTCTCAAGCTGCGTGTAGAAGCGATCGAGCGGACGGACCGGCGGGCCGCCGGAGACCTTGCCGACGATGTCGTAGACGCCGCCGTGGCATGGGCAGATGAAGCGCTGAGCAGCGGCCGTGAAGCGGACCGGGCAGCCGAGGTGCATGCAGAGCGTTGAGATCGCGATGTAGCTGTTGTACTCGTCGCGCGGCTCGGTATCGAGGTCGGGGTTGTACTTGCGGATGTAGACCGTTGACTTGCCGGCGTCACCAATCCCCTCAACCAGCGTGATCGTGCGCGGGACGTAACTTTCGTCGTTGAACTCGTCCACCTTGCCGACCGGCTGCCACGGCTGATCTTGCTTCTCAAAGATCGGGCCCATCGCGAAACCGAGCGCGGGCAAGACGAATGCGGCGGCGGCTACACCTCCTGCAGCTTGGCCAGCAACAACCATCGCGCGGCGGCGCGTGACCGTCTCTCCCTCGAATGCCCCGGGGGTCTTGCGGTCTACCGTGTACTTGCTCTTGGGTTCTTTTCGATCTGCCATGTTTTTTGGGCGCTACTGGGAATTGCGCGCTGGCCTGAACATTACTGACGATCAATAGTACGACGACGGCCGCCTGAAAGCCTCGTTCGTCAGCGACTTGGCGCGTGGTCGTCGCGGAGCATTCGCGCAGCCGCGCCAAGCGCGTCGGTTGCGGACGAATGGTCGCCAGCGACGGCAGCCTTCGCCGCTTCCCCCTGAGGCGATTGACCCCAACCGATCGCGCTAGCTCCAAGCTGCCAAGCTGCAGCGGCCAGCGCCGGATCATCGATCGCTCTGGCCTGCGCGCAGATCGCGATTACGTCAGCCAGTTCACGGACCGAGGCCAGATCGCCAAGCTCGGCGAGCTCCGCAAGTCCGAAGGCGTAAAGGCGGTCGCCGGCCAAGATGTTGAGGTCTGGGTCGCTGGCGTCGAGCAGCCGTGAGCTACCGCCGTGAAGCAGAAACCCTTCGTAGACGGCCTCGACCACGGTCGCAATCCGCGCTTCGCGGCCTTCAGATAGCGGTCCAGAAGCAGCTAGTGCTCCTAGCGCTGGATCATCGTCGGCGAGTGTGACGGCATCTCGCGCGACCAATGCCGCGGCTAGTAGGCCGCCTTCCTCGCTGAGCTGCGCGGCGACGGCGGTCAGCGCGTCGCGCGTCTGCTCACTGCTCACGCAATCTCCGCGAAGGCGGCTGCGGCGATCTCAATCGTCTGGTCGATCTGTGCAGGCGTGTGCGCGAGCGACGGGAACCAAGTTTCAAACTGCGACGGCGGCGGATAGACGCCGCGGGCCAGCAGCGCGCGGCACCAAGCGCCATAAAGCTCAAGGTCGCAGCGCTTCGCCGAGGCGTAATCAACGACCGGGTGTTCGCTGAAGAAGACGGTGCAAAGACCGGTCGTGTTGACGACGTCAACTGGAACAGCGGACTCGCGAGCAGCCTCGCGTAGTCCTGAGGCAAGCGCTTCGGTTGTCGCCTGAAGGCGGATGTAGGCGGCGTCATCGAGGCGCCGCAGCGTCGTCAGTCCCGCAGCGACCGCCAACGGATTACCACTCAGCGTTCCAGCTTGGTAAACGTCGCCGGCTGGGGCGATCATCTCCATCAGCTGGCGCGATCCACCGTAGGCGGCGGCAGGGAGTCCACCACCGAAGATCTTGCCGAGGACGGTCAGGTCGGGCATCACCCCGGTCAGTTCTTGGGCGCCCCCGGAGGCGACCCGGAAGCCGCTGATGACCTCATCGAAGACGAGTAGCGCGCCGGTCGCCGTCGCGCGCTCACGCAGCAGCTCAAGGAAACCATCGGCCGGAGGTACAAGCCCCATGTTGGCTGGGTAGGGCTCGGCGAGGATCGCAGCGAACTCGTGCTGCTCGGTTGCCTCGATCAGCGCCTGCGGATCGTTCCAAGGGACGATCACGGTCGCCGCCGTTGCCGCATTCGGCACGCCGGGGCTACTCGGGATCGAGCCGGTCGCTAGGCCACTACCGGCCTCGGCCAGCAGCCCGTCGAGATGGCCGTGGTAGGCGCCAGCAAACTTGAGCAGCTTGTCGCGGCCGGTCGCGGCGCGCGCCAAACGGATTGCGCTCATCGCCGCTTCGGTACCGGAACTGGTCATCCGCAGCATCTCGATGCTCGCGACCCTGTGCGAAACCAACTCGGCGATCTCAACCTCGCCAGCGGTTGGCGCGCCATACGTGGTGCCGGCCGTGGCAGCCTCGGTAATCGCGGCTATCACCTCAGGGTCGGCGTGGCCAAGAATCAGCGGCCCCCAAGAGCAGACGTAATCGATGTAGGTATTGCCATCTACGTCGGTCAGCTCGGCGCCCTCGCCGCGCTCGATGAAGATCGGGTCGCGGCCGATCGAGCGCATCGCGCGGACGGGAGAGTTAACTCCCCCCGGCAGGTATTGAAGCGCCCGCGAGTAGAGCTCAGCGGAGCGCGTGTCGCGCAGCGAAACGCCCACTAGAGGCCACCGTACTCCCGCTCCCAGTTGCGGAAATCCTCTGTGAAGTAGAGCAAGCGAATCTTCTTGAACTCGGTGCTCGAGTAGAGCGTTGCTCTGTCTTCGATCGGAAACTCAGCTGCGATCGCATCAAGGATCGCGTCGCATTCTTCCTTCGAGCGCCCGTGGGCCATCGTGAAGATCTGGTAGGGCCAATCGGCGTACGTTGGCCGCTCGTAGCAGTGCGAGACGCCGCGGTAGGCAGCCATCTGCGGGCCGATCTCGGCGATCTTGTCGGCCGGCACCTGCCAGACGCCCATCCCGTTAGCTGAGAAGCCGGCGCGCCGGTGGTAGAGGATCCCAGCGACGCGGCGCAGCAGGCCGCGCTGCTTCATCGCCTCCAAGTGCGCGAGCAGTTCATCGACGCTGATGCCAAGCTCCTGCGCGGCGCCAACCCACGGTTCGCTGACGACCGGGAGGTTTCCCTGCGTGGCGCGGATCACGGCGCGGTCGAAATCGTCGTAATCCTGCGCCTGGAGGTCAACAGGCTCTTCGGCAACGCCACGCTTGGCGAGCGTGTCGGTGTCGCCGCTCATCTCGAGGTCCATGCGGATCTTAAAAAGCTTTAGCGTCGGCAGCTGACGGATCGACTCGGCTCCGGTCAAGTCCTGCAGCACGTCGAGTGTGCCTTGCAGCCCGAGCTGCGAATCCTGCTCAACGGCGAGCGTGAACCACATGTTGAACTCGTGGTTACGGAGGTAGTTGTGTGAGACGCCTGGATGCGTGTTGATGATCTTGGCGGCGCGCCAGGGATGCTCCGGATCAACCTTCGCGGCCACCAACATCGAGCCATAGCCGAGCGCGCGGGTGTCGTAGATCGGCGTGACCTGACGGATGATGCGGTCCTTCAGCAGTCGCTCGATGCTCGCGAGGACCTCGTCCTCAGTGATCCCTGCCTCAAGCGCGACAGCCTCGTAAGGGCGCGCTGCGATAGGGAACGAGCCTTGCATCAGGTCGAGCAGCTTGCGATCAAGGTCGCTCAGCTTTACCGCAGCGCCGTCGTTGCGGCTGCGAATCTTTGGCGTTGCTGTTACATCTTTTGAAGCCATCGGGCTGCATCCTTCGCGTGGTAGGTAATGACGAAATCTGCTCCGGCGCGGCGGATCGAAGTTAGGAGCTCGAGCACAGCGGTCTGTTCATCGAGCGCTCCGACTGCGGCCGCCGCTTTCACCATCGCATACTCGCCGCTTACGTTGTACGCAGCAACGGGCGCACCGGTTTGATCGGCAATGCGCCGAATCACATCGAGGTAGGGAATTGCTGGCTTAACCATCAGCGCGTCGGCGCCCTCTTCGAGGTCGAGCTCGGCTTCGCGGACGGCTTCGCGCAGATTGGCCGGATCCATCTGATAGCCGCGACGGTCACCGAAAGCCGGCGCACCGTCGGCCGCCTCGCGGAACGGCCCGTAGAAGGCGGAGGCAAACTTGGCGCTGTAGGCGAGGATCGCGACCTCCGTGTATCCAGCTTCATCTAGTGCAGCGCGAATGAAGCCGACGCGGCCATCCATCATGTCGCTCGGGGCGATCACATCGGCGCCGGCGGCGGCCTGGCTAACCGCGGTGCGCGCCAGCAGCTCCAGCGCAGCGTCGTTGTCTACTTCGCGCGAATCGCTGAGCGGCCCGCAGTGGCCGTGGTCGGTGTACTCGCAGAGGCAGCAGTCGGCGATTAGAACAAGATCGGGGTGGGCGGCCTTGATCGCGCTAATCGCCTGCTGAACGCCGCCCTCTGGGTCCCACGCACCGGAGCCTTCGGCGTCCTTCTCGGGCGGAATACCGAAGAAGAGCATCGCTGGAATTCCAAGCGCCAAGCACTCTGCTGCTTCGGAGAGCGCACCGTTGATTGGTTGGCGGCTAACGCCAGGCATTGCGTCGATCGGCTGCGGTGCCTCGAGCGCGGCTTCGACAAAGATCGGCAGCACCAAGTCGCCAGCATCGAGGCGCGTCTCACGCACCAGCTCGCGCAGCGCCGGGGTTCGACGCAGGCGGCGCATTCGGGTCAGCGGGAAGGCCATCGCTGCCAATGGTAGGGACGGCGCTCTCACCGGGCGGGAGCGAAGCTGCGAAAGTCTCGCCTGATGGCACTAGATCAAGCAACAATCTGCTTCGTTGGAGACCTCGTCGGCAGCTGCGGGCGGCGCACGCTGCTGGCGCTGCTGCCCGCAATCCGCGAGCGCTACGAACCGACATTCGTCGTCGTCAATGGCGAGAACGTCGCCGGCGGCCTTGGGATCACGCCGAAGATTGCCGATGAGCTATTCGAGGCCGGCGTTGACGTGATCACACTCGGCAACCACTCGTACCGCCGCTCTGAGATCGTCCCCTACCTCGATCAGCACGATCCGATCCTGCGCCCAGCCAACTACCTGCGCTCGCAGCCCGGCCACGGTCACTGCATCGTCGAGAAGGAGGGAGTCAAGCTCGGCGTCATCAATCTCTCCGGCAACCTCTTTCTTGACCCCGCCCACCCTGCTTTCCAAGCCGCCGACAGCGCCGTAGAAGAGCTAATCAAGGGAGGCGCCGACCAGATCCTCGTCGACATGCACGCGGAAGCGACGAGCGAGAAGGTCGCGCTCGGTTGGTATCTCGATGGGCAGGTCAGCGCCGTTGTCGGCACGCACACACACATTCCAACCGCCGACGCGCGCGTTCTGCCGGGTGGCACGGCATTCATCACCGATGTCGGGATGACCGGAGCGCGCGGTGGCGTGATCGGCGTCAAGCGCGAGCAGGCGGTCGGCTCGTTGGTTTCCGGAATGCGCGTTCAGTTTGAACCGTCGGAGGATGACCCGTGGTTGAACGCAGTGATTATCCGCTGCCAGGGCCCGCGGCGGGCGGAGTCGATCGAGCAACTCCTACTGGCCGATCCGGCCAGCCCTCACGCAGCCCGGTAAGAGCAGGGCGCCCGAGGAAGGCGATCAGCGCCAGCGGGATCACCCAAGCGAGGTAGAGGTAGAACCAGTAGGTCGCCGAGAGCTGGGCTGCGGCCATGATCGCCCCAGCGATTGCCGCAAGCGTGATGATGCTGCGCCGCCGTGGAATGAAGAAGGCGCCAAGTGCCAGCAGGATCGTCGCCACCTGCACCACCTTCTGAGCGGTCCGCCAGCCGCCGCCGTAGAAGCCCCAAACCGAGAACGGTGCGTCGCGGCCGAACTGGTAGCCGAGCGTGTGATCCCAGAAGCTCTTTAGGTCGGTCGTCGGAGCGAAGATCGCCGCCGTGACAACGACTACGAGCAGTACTCCAAGGCAGTAAGCGGCCAGCCCCTTGAGCCGCGCCGAGCGAGTTCGCGCCCGATCCCAGAGTCCGTCACCGGCAAAGAGCGGCAGCAGCACCAGCGGCGCGAACTTCGTTAGCCCGGCGGCGACGCTGAGCGCGCCGCGCGCGACCGGCTGGCGGTGAAGCCAGATTGCGGCCAGCACGAGCGCCGCCGGAATCGCGTCGTTGCTGCCCGAGTTTGTGACGTAGACGGTGAACGGGAAGGCCAGCCAGGCGTAGGCCAAGACGACGCCGAGCGCGTTGTCGCGCAGCCGCCGCCCGATCAGGAACAGCAGCGCTGTGCAGGCAACATCAACGAAGCCAGCGACGGCGTGGGCTGAGGGGAGGTCATCCCAGGTTCCCTGCCAAGGCCAGATCCACTCAAACGGAACGTAGAGCAGGTAGAGCAGCGGGCCGTAGGTGTCGCCGCTCCCGTTGTCGAACGGAAACGAACCGTAGATCTCTCGACCGTGGCTGAACTTGTCGGCTCCAATCACGCCGGCGTAGCCGACGTCGATCACGTTGCCGTCAACAATGTTGAGGCCGGCGCGAAAGCCGATCAAGAAGAGTCCGATCACAGCCAGCCAGCGCCATGGGATAAGCAGCCGGAGCGGCGGCGGGCGTGCACCGGGGCGCAGCCCGATCGCGAGCAATCGAATCACCAGCCAAGCCAGTAGCGCGCTGCTGATCGGCACCGAAATACCGAGGTTCGCGACGTTGAAGAAGGCCAGCGAGACGCTGAACCCAAGCAGCGCCAGCAGGTCAAAGTGGAGCCAGCGAAAAGGCTTCCGCCAGTCGAAGAAGGGCAGTAGGAAGGCGATGCAGAGCGGGATCCAAATCCAAGGCGAGTTGACTGAGCGGCCGAAGGCGCCGGGGTAGCCGCGGGCCATCGACCAGGCGACTTGGAAACCACCCCATACCTCGGTCACGGTTCCGTTAGCAGCGATCTTCGCCAGCGCGATCTGCTTGGGATCCTTCCCTTTGCTGAAGAGGCTGACCTCCCAGCTGCCCGCCGCTTTTCGCACGGCGCTGATCGAGCTGCCACGATGAGCGCGGCGCTGCTCAATGAAGACGTTGGTCTTCGCGGCGATCGCCTCGGCGCGGGCACCGGTCAGCGGCGCCGGCGCCGGCGCCGGGCTGCCTCCAAATGCGCTCGCCGGCGCCGCGGCCAGCGCGAGCGCGAGCGCGAGCCCCGCCAGCAGCCGCGCGCTAACTGTCGCCGCCGCCAAAGTCCTCAGGCGAAACCTGGTCGAGGAAGTCCTTGAAACGGTCGACGACCTCCTCGGTGTCCTCAACTTCGTGCTCAAACTCGATTGCCGATTCGGCGATCACATCCTCAGCAGCGAAGATTGGTGACTCCGAGCGAACGGCCAATGCGAGCGCGTCGCTGGGGCGTGAATCGATCTCCACCTCTTTGTCACCGATCTTCAGCGTGATCGTCGCGAAGAAGGTGTTGTCGCGCAGTTCGGTGATCGCAACTTGGGCGCAGTTGGTGTCCAGCTCGTCGAGAATCTCGACGACGAGATCGTGCGTCATCGGTCGCGGCGTCGCTTGACCCTGAAGCTTCATCAGAATCGCTGCCGCCTCAGGGTGACCGATCCAGATCGGCAGGAACTTGTTTCCGTCAACCGTCTTCAGCAAGACGATCGGCTGTTTGCCGACCATGTCGAACGAAACTCCGTAGATGACCATCTCCTGCACTTACAAACCCCCGGGATTCGTGGCTCGTGGGGGCAGCATAGCCCGCTCGCTACCGCTAATCGCCGCGTTCAACCCGCAAGGGCTGCAACGGTCGCTTCGTGGACGGCCTCTTCAGTCGTCCGTGCGCCAAGACAGTCACCGACTCGTTCAACGTTGATTCCAGCTTCGACCAACGGCTCATAGAGCGGGAAGTCGGGCTCGCGGCCGCCGACGACAACCAGCGTGCCTACGTCATCGAGCGTCATCTCGCGCTCCGAGAAAACGTTGCGCACGAACAGCTGCCCGTCGCCAAGGCGAAGCGGTTCGACGTGGCTGACGAGCTCGACACCGAGCTCATCGAGACGGCCGAGGTAAAGGTTGCGCTGGTACTGATGCATACCCTCGCCGAACGCGGCAGAGCTGCTGGCAAGGCGCACTTTGTGGCCGGCGACGGCGAGCATCTCAGCGACGATGAAGCCGGTCCAGTCGCCGCCCCACTCCCAGACGACGACCGGTCCTTCAACCTCGGCACCGTTCAACACGGCCCAGCCGTCGAGCATTCTTGAAGCACCAGAGTCAAGCTCGAGCGGGCGGCGGTACTCGACCGCGCCACTTGCCAGCACGACCAGATCGGGCTGCTCGTCGATGATCTGCTCGAGCGTCACATCAACGCCCAATCGCACGTCGGCGCCCTGCGCCCAGCGCTCAAGGTTCTCGATCGTCAGCCGCGCGATCGGCTCGTGTGAAGGGCCAGCCAGCGCGTGGCGCCACTGGCCGCCAAGCCCGTCAGGTGAACGTTCGAAGAGGACAATCTCGGCGCCAGGCGCCGCGCGGACGGCGGCGCAACCTGCCGGCCCACCGCCGACGATCACGATCTTCCGCTTCGATTCGGTTGGCCGCGGCAGCGTTGCTTCACGCCCGGTCCAAGGGTTGATCGCACAGTTGATTGCCGTGCCTGCGTGGTAGTGACCGATGCAGGCCTGGTTACAACCTGTGCAGCGCTCGATCTCGTTGAGGCGGCCACTGGCGACTTTGTTTGCCAGCTGCGGGTCGGCAACCATCGCGCGCGTCATCCCGATCGCGTCGGCCTCGCCGCGGGCAATCATCAGATCGGCGACTTCCGGATCGGTGATCCGCGTCGTCGCGATCACCGGCAGGCCAACGGCCTCTCGGACGCTTCCGGCCAGCGCGGCGATCGTCTCGTGGCCGACCGGCGCCGGTGGCGCAATCCAGGTTGACCCGCGGTAGCTCGAGGAGTCACCGATCGAAGTCGAGACGTAATCGATCAGCCCAAGCTTGCCAAGCGCTTCGAAGACCTCTAGAGCCTCGGGCGCGCGCAGGCCAGCGTCGGTGACGCTGTCGGCCGTCATTCGAACTCCCAGCGCACGGTCGCTGCCGATCCCTTCACGCATCGCCCGCAGAATCTCGACCAGCAAGCGCATCCGACCTTCGAGGTCGCCGCCGTACTCGTCGTCGCGCAGGTTCACGCGCGGCGAGAGGAACTGCCCTGGCAGGTAGTTGTAGCCAGCGAGAGCTTCGATCCCATCAAGCCCGGCCTCGCGCGCGTTGACCGCACTAATGCGGTGACCATCGACGATCTCGTCGATCTCGCCCTTTGTCAGCGCACGCGCCTCTGTGTGGAATCGCGGGCTGGGAACGGCCGATGGCGCCAGCGCGGGAGGACGGTAGCCACCGGTGATCTGTTCGCGGCCACCGTGGCAGAGCTGGATGAACAGCTTTGCCCCTTCGCTGTGCACGGCATCGGCGATCTTCGCCAGCATCGGTACGACTTCAGGGCGGTATGCAGCGATCTGATGATCGCTTAGTTGACCGCTCGGGTCGGGCGAGCTGGCCTCAACCGAGAGCAGTCCGGCGCCACCCGCGGCGCGCGCCTGTTGGTAGGCAACAAGGTCATCGGTCGGCAAACTGTTGGCGACGAGGCTCGTCTGGTGCGAGGTTGAGACGATCCGGTTGCGGATCTCGACCGGCCCAATCTGCAGCGGTGCGAGTAGATGCTCGAAGCTCATCGACCTGGCACCGGTGCGAATTCGGGGGCCGGAAGTCCTAGCGCCGCAGCGGCTGCGCCGCGGCCGGTGCGGACCGCCCCCTCCATGTAGCCGCAGACCCACTGGTCGGAACCACAGACGTAGAACGGCGGCTCATGCGTGCCGTGAAGCGGGCCGACACCGAGCACGTCGCCGACTCGCCACTGCGTCACGTAGCCCTGCGTCCAAGGATCGACGCCCCATGGCCGGTAGAAGACCTCCTGCGGGGCGAGCATTCCGTCACCGAAGATCCGCGCCAGCTCATGCGTAATGTCGGAGCAGACCTCGGCCTCGCTGGCGGCGGCGAGCAGGACGCCGATCCGCTCAGGGCCGATCAGCGCCGAGACAATTGCGGGCGGTGCCTGCGTCCAACAAGAGCCAACCAGCCCTTCACCGTAGGCGAGGCCGTTGGCGCCAACCTCTTCCCATACAGCCGAGGAGTAACCGGCGACGAACTTCGCCGTGACGGCGCTGCGCTGACGCGCGAGCGACGTCAGTCGCGCATCGGATACGCCAGTGATCTCGATGTCACGTAGCGGCCCGACCGGCATCGCGCTGATCACTGCCTCGGCTTCGAGCTGCTCGCCGCTGACGAGCGTGACGGTGCAGCCGCTCTTTGAGATCGAAACCTTCGCGACCGGCGACCCGAGCCGCACGCGATCACCGAGCTCTTCGGCCATCCGCAGCGCAACGCTGGCCGAACCTTCGGCCACGCGCAGCCCTTCCCAGCACACGTCGTCATAGAACCCGCTTGCTCCTGCCGCGGCCTGTTTGCGCAGCTCGGCCAGCAGCGAAAGCCGCTCTGGGGAACCGTCGGCGAGGCCGAGGTGGAAGAGTGCGCGCTCACGCACGACCGCTTCGTCGCCGCCGCCGGCGCTGCGCAGCCAGTCTGCGAGGCTCGTGTTGTCAAGCATCGCTGCGTCGGGGTGCGCCCACGGATCGGCAGGGTCAACGGTTGCCGCCAGTTCACAGAACTTGGCCTCGACACGATCGTGGTTGGCGCGCTGCTCAGCCGTCATCCAGTCGCCACGGGAAACACCCTCGATCAAGTCGTAGCTGTCCTCACCGCTCGCTTCGACGTAGCTCGATTCGATCGTCAGTCCGAGTTCGGTTGCCAAGCCCAGATAGCCATGCTGAAACTCGCCGGTTAGTTCGCCGCCGAGCTGCACGAGCCGCCCGTCGGCGAGCGTCGCCTGCTCAACGCGGCCGCCGACGCGGTCACGCGCTTCAAGTACCAGTACGTCGCTGCCAGCCAACGCTAGATCACGCGCCGCACTAAGGCCAGCAAGGCCGGCTCCCAAGACGATTACATCGTGGCTCATCAATAACGCTCCTAGAGATCTGCGCGGTCGGCCACGACGGCCGACTGACGACACCATCAGACCACAGATTCGCCTCGCCGTGCAAGCTGGAAGCAGGAGTAGGATCGGCAGATGCCGTCGATCAAGCTGCCCGCTGCAGCGCGTTTCATCGTCATCGGTGGAGGAGTCCATGGCCTCTCGGCGGCATGGCACCTCGCGAAAGAATTGACCGCCAGAGGTGACAAGCCGGACGTGATCGTGCTCGAGAAATCGCTGATTGGCGGCGGAGCGTCAGGCATCTCCGGCGGGATTGTTCGCAACTACTACCGCTCCGAGGCGATGACCGAAGTGATCTCCGAATCGGTTGGAATCTTTGAGAGCGACGCCGAGGGCTTCGGCTTCCACCAGGTCGGCTACCTCGCGGTCGTCCCCGAAGCGCAACGCGAAGACCTGGAAGCGATCGCCGAGCGCCAGCGCGAAGTCGGTTACGAATCGGAGCTGGCGAGCGGCGACTCGGCCTGCGCGGAGTACCTCGAATGGCTCTGGCCCGACGTAAACAGTGAAGGCGTCAAGGCGGTTCTGCACGAGAAACGCAGTGGCTGGGCCGACGCTATCGGCACCGTCCGCAACCTCGCCCGCCATGCGCGCGAAGCTGGCGTTCAAATCTTCGAAGGCGTTGAGGTGACCGGCCTCGAGTACAGCGGCACTGAGGTCGGCGCGGTGATCACCAGCGGCGGGACAATTCGCTGCGAGGCTGTGCTCGCTGCCCCCGGGCTCTGGGCTCCCCAGTGGTGGGCGATGCAAGGGCTCGAACCAACCGTAACTCTCGGTGAGGGCGAGCAAGCAGAGCAGCGGCCGCTCACCGAGTACTGGCTGGCGCGCGAAGGCGACTACGTGCTCCCCGGAGTCGGCCTCTCCGGCAATGCTGGCCGCGCCGCGCCGGTCGTCCACTTCGATCACACGGCGCCGCTCTACTCCGACCGCGACGGCGAACTGATCACCGACAAGCCGTGGGGGATCTACTTCCGCATGGGGATGACCGGCGGCGGCATCGTCGGTGGTGGGCTGCCACTGGAGATGGGCCCAAACTTCGTCGTTGATCCTTACGGGCCCGACAACCCTGAGCAGCTGGCGGGTGATGACCTCAGCGAGTTCTTTACCTCAGGCTTGGCCTTCGCGCTGAAGCGCTTCCGCGGCGCAGGCGACAGGTGGGATTCGAACCCCAACGGCGGCGTCCTGGCGCTGACCCCCGACCGCTACCCGGTCACCGATTGGACCGCGCCGAACGTCTACTCAATCCTCGACGCTGGCCACGGGTTCAAGATGCTGGCCGTCGGGCGCGAAGCGGCGCGCGAGATCCTTGGCCACCGCCCGTCGCCGCTACTGGAACCGTTCCGCCTATCAAGATTTGGCGCTGGCACAACGCACGTGGAGTCGAAGAGTCCCTACCCGTGGACCTGATAATCGCCTAGCGTGGCGACCTCGAATCGGCCGTAGAGACGGCCACGGAGAAGCCGAAGACACCCTCGGGTTTTCATGTAGGATGCGCGCGTTCGCCAGTTCCCACTACCTGGAGCCTCTCAATGACCCCCGTCCTTTACGCCCTCGGCCACTTCTGCACCAAGCACCGTTGGGTAGTCGTGATCGCTTGGGTGATCATCGCCGTCGGGCTGCTGTTCGGCTCGAAGTCGCTGGGCTGGAATACGTCAAACAACCTCACGCTCCCGGGAACCGGTAGCCAGGACGCAACCAATCTGCTCAACGAGCGTTGGCCCGACGCCGCCAACGGCTCGATTCCGGTCGTGCTCGGCGCCCCTGGCGGAAATCTGATCAGCGACTCGCAGTACACCGACGCGATCAACGAAACGGTCTCAAAGTACGAAAATGACTCCGGCGTACTGTCGGTCGTCAGCCCGCTAGGCACGACAACGCAGTCTCAGTCGCTGAACAGCAAGGACGGGCAGATCTCGGTAATTAGCGTCACGATCAAGGACTCTCCCTCCGATCTCACAGTCGATGAAGGGAACCACCTCGTCAACCTCGCCGGACCGGCGAAGCAGGCCGGACTGACTGTCGGAGTCGGCGGATACGTCGGCAACGCGGTCTCCAACCCGAACGTCGACTTCAGCGTGATCGTTGGGATCATCGCCGCGATCATCATCCTTCTCTTCACCTTCGGAACGCTCGTCTCTATGGGCCTGCCGATGCTAACGGCGCTGATTGGCCTCGTGGCCGGCATCTCCGGCGTTTACCTACTCGGGCAGATAGTCGACGTCCCGACGATCGGGCCGACGCTGGCAATCATGATCGGGCTCGGCGTTGGGGTCGACTATGCGCTCTTTATGGTCAGCCGACACCGCCAGCACGTCGGTATGGGGCTCGACTACAAAGAAGCGGCCTCGCGGGCAACGGCGACGGCCGGAGGAGCTGTCGTTTTCGCAGGCTCAACGGTAATCCTGGCGCTGCTCTGCCTCGCTGTAGTGAAGGTCCAAATCCTCTCGGCGATGGGCTACTCGGCGGCAGTTGCGGTTCTCTTCGCGATGCTCTCAGCGCTAACGCTGATGCCGGCTCTGCTGGCGATCGCCGGCAAAGGGCTCGACCGCTTCGCATTGCCGTTCATCTCGATCGATAAGCAGGAGAAGACGGCAGAGTCGCCGGGCTGGACGGCTTGGGGCAAGGCGATGGTGCGCTTCCGCATTCCGGCAGTGATTCTTTCGCTGATCGTGCTTGCCGCGCTCGCCTACCCGATCCACCAGCTCTACCTCGGGCAACAAGACAACGGGTCGTTCCCAACCAACACGCAGGCACGAATCGCCTACGACCTACTGGACGAGGGCTTCGGCGTCGGCGCCAACGCCGGCTTCCTCGTCGCTGTCGCGATCGACTCGACCGACACCAGCACCGTTCAGACGCAGCTCAGCGACCTGACGACGGCGCTGGCCGGAGCCTCTGGCGTAGCGTCGGCTTCGCCGGCATCTGTCGACTCCGACAACAATGCAGCGACGATCACCGTCACTCCGACGACAGGGCCTTCGTCGGAGGCAACGTCGACGCTCGTGACCGACCTGCGCGCGACGACGATCCCCGACGCCACCAAGGGAACATCCCTGACCGCCTACGTCGGCGGTCAAACCGCCAGCTACGTCGACCTTGCGACGTTGATCGGCGAGCGACTGATCTTGACGATCATTGTCGTTGTCGTGCTTGGCTTCCTCTTGATGACGATGGCCTTCCGTGCGATCGGGCTGGCATTGATCTCGTCGCTGATGAACCTGCTGACAGTCGCCGCTGCCTTTGGCGTCACGACGGCGGTCTTCGAAGTCGGCCGCGGAACGTCGTTGATCGGGCTCGATGGGACAATTCCGGTTGTCAGTTACGTGCCGCTGATGATGTTTGCGGTTCTTTTCGGGCTCTCAATGGACTACAACGTCTTCCTGATGAGCGCCGTGCGTGAGAAGTGGCTGGAGAAGAAGGACCCTCAGGCGGCGATCATCGAAGGTCTCGCTTCGACCGGCAAGATCGTCAGCGCAGCGGCGTTGATCATGACCGCCGTCTTCCTCGCCTTCGTTCTCAACGGCAACCCGATCGTCAAGCAGTTCGGCGTTGGAACGGCGGTTGCGATCATCATCTACGCGACGCTCGTCCGCTGCGTGCTGCTGCCAGCGCTCGTAAGCCTCTGCGGCAAGGGCACTTGGTACATGCCTCACTGGCTCGACCGCATCCTCCCGAACATCTCGATCGAAGGCGATCAGTACTTCGAGCAGCTAGCGAAGAAGGGAACCGCCAAGTAGCGGCCGCGCGGCGCAGCAGAACGCCTGCCGCCGCGCCATGATCTCAGACTGATGCTGCAAATCCTCCTCTACGCGATCGGCTCGGCGTTCTTCCCGGCCCTCCTCGCTGGCGTCTCGGTAATCCTCACGCGCGACCGCCCGGCTGCGCTACTGCTGGCCTTCTACGTCGGCGGCATGCTGGTCAGCATCAGCGTCGGGCTGATCCTGCTGCATGTCGCTGGCTCAGATGCCAACTTCGGCTCTTCCAGCAACAAGAGCAATCCAGTTTTCGAGATTGGCGCAGCAGTCGTCGCCTTTGCGCTCGCCTGGCTGACCGGCAGCAAGCGCGGTCGCGCAGCGATCGACGACTGGCGCGATAAGCGAAAGAGCCGCAAGCAAGCAAAGGAGATCAAGAAGCACGGCGAGATTCAGGAGGCGAAGGATCCGTGGACCGTTCGCGTGCTCGACCGCGGCTCTGTCCTGCTGGCTTTCGTAGCCGGAATGATCCTCAACCTTCCCGGCCCGTTCTACCTCTTCGCGCTCGCCGACATAGCCGAAGCAAAGTACTCCACGGTTGAAGAGGTCGCTCTCGTCATCGTCTTCAACCTGATCATGTTCGTGCTCGCCGAAGTGCCGCTGATTGGCTACT
>CAMCVN010000023.1 GCA_945881845.1 Bifidobacterium breve
TTCGACACATTGCCATCGGACTTGTTGGCGGTGTAGATGTTGCCGGCTGAATCAATCGTGATCGCTTCTGGTCTGTCGCCGGTGGTGACTGCCGCGCCGCTTGGTCCCCAGTTGACGCTTGATGTGCCTCCGGGCGTGATCTTCGACACATTGTCCGTGGCGGCGTTGGCGGTGTAGATGTTGCCGGCTGAATCAATCGCAATCCCGTACGGAGCGTTGCCGGTGCTGGCAAAGATTGATGATGCCGCGTGAGCTGAGCCCGCGAACGTTGCCGCGCAAAGCAGCGATGCACAAACACCCGCCAGCACGATCGCGCAGCGACGCGAAGAAGAACCCACGGCCAAATTCATCATTCCTGATCCTCAATTTCCAAACAGCGTTGGTTTGTCAAAGGCCAGTGGGGAGACGGTTGTCTCTCGCCAACAGATGACATGGAAGTATCTCTAGTGCGCAAACTACTGGCTCTCGCCGTAGAACGCCGCAGTTGCGTTCCCGCGGTGGTCGTGGGAACGGTCCCCCGGAGGCAGGCTAAACGCGCCGACCCGCCCCACTCACTCTCACCAAGCTCGTCCGATTCGCAAAGACCACTGCCCTAACCGGCGGCGGTCTCAGCGTTTATTGGCTCTGAGCGATGTACAAAACAGCTCCCGGCCAGCCTCGCAGCAGCTCGGGAGACTCAACACAGCCCGCCCTTGCTCGCTTTCGACTTTTGTCGTCTGTTCTGTCGTCTCTCCTGAAGCCCTCCACCGGACTCGAACCGGTGACCCCTTCCTTACCATGGAAGTGCTCTACCAACTGAGCTAGGAGGGCGCAGGCTCGGAGGATAGCTTGCGCCGCGCGGCGGGATCGCGTGCCCGTCAACGAGCGCGGACTGAAGTGCTCATCCGACGACCCTGATCTTGCTAATAACGACGCCCTTGGTCGTCATCAGGCGCATCAGCAACCCGCGCTTGCCGGCCCGCTGAAACTGCCGCAGCCCGGTCTTCGTTAGCGGGACTTTCACGCTCGCGGTTGAGCCCCCTGCAAGCAGCGGGGTAATGACCCTGTGCGCATTCCCGTTCGGGTAGCGAAATAGGAGTCGATCCTGAGGACATGCCCCTGAAGCTGGGCAGGCAAAGATCAAAGTGACCGACTTCCGCACGACCTTGATCGTGCCCTTTTGCCGGGATGAGAGCCGAGTCGTTCCTCGCGGCGCTGGCACGGCTACCGGGACGATCCCCGCCGAAGCGCGCTTGATCACGTCGAAGGCTGGCCTGCGCCTAACGACCGGGTTGTCGGGGAGCGGATCCGGCGCATCCAGAATCCCCTCAGAAGCAAACGCTCCCGAGCCCCAGTCCCTCTGGGTTACGAAGAACTTGTCAGCCCCCGCGCCGATGATCCCTGGAATTGAGCTCGCGAGGAACTGCGCCTGAGCCTCCTCCCCGCCCTGAAACTTGGTGTCGTACTGAAAAGCGGTCGCAGCCGGATAGCCGAACTCCGTCAGCCAGAGCGGGCCGCGGATTCCGTGCGCGTCGTAGTACTCGCGCCAGGCACTCACTAGCGTGGCGGTTCCGCGGGCCGACGTCCTCAGGTGAATTGTTGGGATGTCAATCTTCGCCGCGAGAGAAGCGTCGGAGTCGAGCACCGCATCGGTGAAGACGGTGTCTGAGATGCGAGCAACGCCGCCGATCGCAACCCTCCCGGCAGGGTTGGCACCGTGGACGCCGTCGGCTGCGGCCGAGAGCATCCGCGCGTACTGCACCGGAGTTCCGTAGAAGGCCCGTGCCGTGTCCGGTTCGTTGATGATTTCGAAATCGTTGATCACTCCGGCGTAGCGAGCAGCGACGTCAGCGACCATCTGTTTATAGCGGCCAAGATCCGCCGCAGGGCAGTGGTATGCATCCTCGCGCGAGACTCCCGCCGGGCAGTCGGCAATGAACCAAGGCGTCGCGTAGACGTCGGCGAGAACTCTGACGCCGTAGCGGTTCGACAGCTCGGCGTACTGGTCGGTGGCAGCCCAGTTGGTTTGGTAGAAGGGATGGCCGCGGTACTCGCCGCGCGTGAAGATCGCGCTGAGCGAAAGATCGACTCTGATCGATGACGCGCCAGCCGCTTTCGCCTGAGCGAACATCTCCTCTTTGGCGCTGTATGGCGTGGTCGGGAACAACATCGAGTGAAGCCCGACGTGGTTGGCGGGCGCCGAACGGAGCAGCGGACTCGGCGTGAACGCGGCCGCCGATGCAACCCCGTGAAGGGACGCGGCCAGTACCGCCGAACATATAACCGCCTTCATTGCTGTTGACCTGCCCGTTGGCACCTGCTGACTCACCTCACCGCGTTTTCGGGATCCGGAGCGCTCAGTGCGCCCAACAATTGACCGCCATGTACATATATAGACACCTCGGAGAGCCAAAAGTTGCCCAAATCTGCTGCGTTCAGAGCTATGAGGAATTACCGTCGCAGGCGCACCTATCTGTTCGCTACCGTGTTTAGAGGACGATGACTGCTGTTCGCGCCTCAAATTGCCTGCGGGCAACGCTTGCTGTTTCGCTCGCCGCGATCGTCGGTACGGCCTTGCTGCCGGCCGTAGCTTCTGCTGCCCTGAAGAAGGAAACATGGCTCAGCGGCGTGACGATCACTGAGTACTTCCCGGCCCCTGAGGCTTGGTTCGTGGGCGAGCGCGTCAACACTCCTGGCATCTCGCGCAAGAGCCGCGTCGATTGGCTCTACTCGGCGCGCGGTATGTCGATGGAAGGCGACGGGATCGGCACCAACGGCAAGCGCTACCACATCGACAACCTTGGCTCGAGCGGCTGGATCACTTCGCGCGGCAAGAACGCGAGCTTCGGCGTTGGCGGCGTTTTTTCTCCGTTCTGGCGTGGAGAGGGCTATTGGCGCTCGAAGAGCGGCAGCGTCACATTCCCGCTCGAAACCGGCGGCTGGTACGCCGGTACCGGCACGCGCTACGTCAAACCGACCGGGATTAGCTTCGCATCCGGGCCTTCTCTTGACCTCAGTTACTACCGCAGCGTGGCCGTTGACCTCAGCTTGATTCCGCGCGGAAGCCTCGTGTACGTGCCCGCATACAAATCGAAGAATAAGGATGGCTGGTTCCGCGCCGACGACACCGGCGGCGCGATCGATGGCCGCCACATCGACGTCTACCGTCCGCCGCCGAGCCGCTCATCGGACTCAGGCAACTACATGACCGGCAAGAAGATCTTCGTTGTTCCCAAGAGCCGCATCCCGGCCTACCTGAAGACGCATAACGCGGCCGCACGCGCAGCTCAGCGCTAGCTAACCAGCGCCGCTATTTGGCGAGAGTGATTCGCTCGGAGTAGCCGAGCAGATCGGTCAGCGTCACGAAGGTGTAGCCACGCCGCTTCAGCCCGCGAACGATCTGCGGCATCGCTTCCAGCGTCTGCGAGCGAGGTCCACCGCCATCATGCGAAAGGATGATCCCGCCGCCGTGCGTCTGGCCCAGAGCAGTGTTGACAATCGCCCCTGTCCCAGGCGTGCGCCAATCGAGCGGATCGACGCTCCACAGCACCGAGGTCATCCCCTGAGCGTTGGCACGGCTAACTAGATCGGCGCCGGTTGAACCGTACGGCGGCCGGAAGAGGCAGGGCGTGAAGCCTGTCGCGCGGCGAATTGCCGCGTTGGTGTCGCGTAGCTGCGAACTGGCGCCCGCACCGCCGCCGCCAAGGTTGGCGTGGTTCCACGAATGGTTGGCGACCATGTTGCCGTCGCGGAGCATCGCCCGCACCACCGAAGCGTTGGCAGAGACCTGCTGCCCGATCACGAAGAAGGTCGCTGGCACGCCAAGCTTGCGCAGCTCGCGTAGAAATGCCGGCGTGTAAGTCGAGGGCCCATCGTCGTAGGTCAGGGCGACCCGCTTACTACCCGACGGCCCGCGGCTTACCTGGCCAGCACCGTGGCGACGACAGCCGCTCACGACAACGTCCCAAACGCGCGCCCGGTAGTTACCGACGCGCGGCAGGCGGTGTTCACACGGCAGCTCCAAGACGGCTGCCGAAACGATCGCGGCCTCCGACCAAGTTACTTTCGCCGCCTTCGCCTGCTGCGCGCTGCAGCCGGCCGCCGTTGCGTTGACATATACGTCGGCGAGGCCGACGCGGAGCTTCGCGGCCGCAGGCTCAAAGCGGAGCCGCAGCTCGCTTTCGCGCGGCTGACTGACGCTTCCTTCAACGCGCTCTCCGCGAGAAACGATCTGCCACTTGCCGTTGCTACGCGTAACGCAGACGGCGCGCGCCGCTATCGAGGCCTGTTCGAAGACGGTGCAGATCTGGCCACCTTTGACCTCGGCGAGCAACTGTGGCGTGATCGCCTCTGTCGATCGGTAAACGATCTCCAGTTCACGACTTCGCTGCCCGAACGAAACGCTGACGACATCGAGTGCGCCGCCCTCAGCCTTGGCCGTGTGCGGCTCACCGCCCTGCGTCGTGGCCGCGCTGGCGCTGGCAGCGAAGCAGAGCGAAAACGCTAGGCACGCCGCTGCGACCGGGGTGCGCATCTAGCCTGCCTTGACGCTCACGAGGTCAACGTCGAAGACGAGCGCAGCATTGGCTGGAATCGTTGGCGGCGAACCGGCGGCGCCGTAACCGAGCTCGGCCGGGATGATCAGGCGGCGGCGGCCGCCGACCTTCATTCCTTCAACGCCCTGATCCCAGCCGGCAATGACGCCTCCGCTGCCAAGGTCAAAGGTGAACGGCTCGCCAGCCTTCCATGAGCTGTCGAACTCCTTGCCGTCAGCAAAGAGAACGCCGACGTACTGAACGGTGACACTGTCACCGCTCTTGGCCTCTGCGCCGGTGCCGACGATCACGTCCTGAACGATCAACACCTTCGGCGCTGCGCCGCTCTGCTTCGGGATCACAGGCTTAACTTTGATGTCGCCTTCGCCGGGCCCGGGCGTTACCTTGACCGCCTTAATCGCCGGCGTAGCGGCATCGGTGATCGTCGGCGGATTGGCCTGTTCCTTGGCGGCCTGCTCGGCCGCCTTGTCGGCGGCACTCTGCGAGGAACCGCAAGCGGCCAGCAGCGGTAGTGCTGCGCAGAGAAGGAGGGTGAGAGGAAGACGAGTATTGATCATCATTAGTTGATAGCAGTTGCGCCCGCCGTTTGGCGCAATACGCGAGGCAACAATCGGCTCAAAGTGAGCCTCAGTCGATCACAAGGCCGAGCGTTATCCGCGTCACGCGGCCACCCTTGGAGACCGAGAAATCGGTCACAACGAAGCCGGGGGTCCACTTGCCGAGATAACAATGGCGGTAGCCGAGCTCGGTGATGCAGCGCTCCCCGACCAGCCTGGCGGCAAGCTGCTTTTCACTTGAGCCGACGCCGATCCCGCCGCTCGTTCGCTCGTTGCGGCTGGTTGTTGAAAGGTTGACAACCGGAGCGCCTCCCGAAGTGCCGCGAAAAGTTGCTTCGACCTTGCCAAACCGCATCCGCCGCGTCTTACCGAGCAGCGGGTGGCTGACGATCTTGTTGCTGGTCGGCGTGCCGGCCACGGCGCGAACCTGACTCGCAACCATGCCGATCTTAAGCCCGCGCAGCGACTTCTGTGGCACCAGGCTCTGAACGCGGGCTGGCGCAGCGCTCGCGAATAACGCGATCGCTGAGGCTGTGATCAGCCCAGCAAGAATTGATCTACGCAGAGTCAACATTCGCCAATCATTACCGCAACGCCCGACCGATGCGCCGGTAAAGGGCTAACCGTCGCTGTCGCCGCCAGTGATTCCATCGTCGGTGCTCGGCGTCAGACTGCCGGAGCCTGCTGCGCGTGCGGTCGGGCCGCCGCCACGGCCGCGCAGAATGAAAGCAAAGGCAACTGCCAGCAGCGCGCCAGCCAACGGCCCGACCAGATAGGCCCAGTAGTTTGCGAAGCCGCCGCCGACCAAGTCGGGGCCAAAAGAACGCGCCGGGTTCATCGAAGCGCCGCTTATGGGAGCTGCCCAAAGGCCAGCCAGCGCGATGTAGCCACCGACCGCTAGCGCCCCAATAGAACCAACGTTCTGCGCCCCCGATGAGGTACCGAGAATTGTGCTGACGAGCCCGAGCGTCAAGACCATCTCAATCAGCATCGCCTGCCAGGCTTCGTAGCCAGCGCCGGGCTCGGTCGCGCCGAGCCCGCCAACGTCGCCGAGCACCGCGCGCAGGAAGAGGCAGGCCAGCGTCGCGCCGACCAGCTGCACGAGGATGTAGCCCGGTACGCGGCGCCAAGCAAAGTCGCTGCGCAGCGCGAAGGCGATCGAGACTGCAGGGTTGAGATGGGCGCCGGAGACCGACCCCATGAAGAGGATGATCGCCATCACCATCAAGCCCGGTGCGACGACGGCCGCGGCCAGGCTGACCTGGTCGCTTGCCTCGGCGTGGAGCATGCCGCCGCCGGCGGCTACAAGAACCAGCAGGAAGGTGCCGAAGAGCTCAGCGAAAAGCCTGCGCCACTCGAGCTTCGGATCGTCGAACTGATCAAGGTCGGGGTAGGCAATCGATAGCGCGTCACGCCTAGCGCCCTTGACGAAGGGCATCTGCTCCAAGTCCGGCACTGGCCTAGCGAACCACCAGCACCGGACGCCGCCCCGCCGCGGCGGCTAAGCGCCGCGGCGCCGGCGAAGGTAGACGGCGAGCGCGACACCAGAGATCAGCGCTGTGCCATTAACGAAGTCAGCGATGTAGACGCTGGCGCCGGCGATGTTCAAGCCACCGTTGATCACCGCTAGGAACGTGATTGCGACGACACATCCCCAGACGTTGTAACGCCCCGGCTTGATCGCAGCGGCGCTTAGAAATGCAGCAGCAAAAGCCGGGAGCGTGAACGACTCACCGACGCTAGGCGCTGCCGCTCCGGCGCGCGCGACCTGAAGGACTCCAGCTGCTCCAGCGAGCAGGCCACCGACCACGAAGCAGGTAAACAGCAGCCAGTTCGCGCGCAAGCCAACGAGCTTCGCCGCCTGTCTGTTGGCGCCCATCATGTATAGCTGTCTGCCGTACGGCGTGTAGGTCAGTAGGTAGTAGACAAGCCCCGCTATCACAAGCGCAATTAGGAGGATCACCGGGATCCCAAAGATCGATTCGCTGCCGACGTTTAGCCAGCTAGCGGGGAGGCCCTCCGTGATCGACTTGCCGCCAGTCCGATATTGAACGACGCCATGGATAATCACCGACACCCCAAGCGTCACGATCACCGCGTTGACCCCAACTCGCGTGACCAGCAGCCCGTTAACGACGCCGATCAGAGCACCAGACAGAAGGCCTGCACCGACGGCGACAACCAGTGGCAAGCCTGCTGCCATGAAGCTGGCTGAAACGACGGACGCGAGCCCGAGGTTGGCACCCACGGAGAGATCGAATTCATCACAGATAAGCGGGATCAGAACCGCGAGAGTTGCGACGATCAAGACGGCCTGGCCGCCTGCAATCGCCTGGAAGTTTGCCGCAGTCGGGAAGACGTCGGCCGTAGCCGGCAGCTTCGCGAAAAGAATTGCAACTAGAGCCGCGAGAAAAAGCAGCGTGTACGCCTCCAGAGAAGCGGACAGCTTTCCCCTTGAATGAGCTCGCGGATCGGCCATCGCGCCGTGCTCCGCCAGGACGTCGTCTTCAGGCGTGTTTGGACCCGCCTCGGCAGATTCAGACACTCGAGACCACCTCGCCAAAGCCCAGCCGCTCGAGATTCTCCGGAGTCAAGTCGGGACCCGAAACCGTTGACGTAGTGACACCGTCAACCAGTACAACAACCTTGTTACACATCAGCACAAGCTCCTCTAGATCGGATGAGACAACGAGCACGCACAGCCCTTCCGAGGCAGCTGTGCGGATCGTTTCATGAATAGCTGCTCGCGCAGCGAAATCGACGCCCTGGGTTGGCTCGTCAAGAAGTAATACCTCTGGCTCGCCGCGTAGGCAACGCGCAACTATCGCCTTCTGCTGGTTACCTCCAGACAGGGTCTGGAATGGAGCCTCCTCCGACGCAGCCTTAATCCCACTATCGGCGATTATCTGCCTGACCTCAGCTCGCTCAGCTCGGTGGTTGAGGAAGCCTTTACGCCAGCACCGCCCCGTCGTTGTCGCGACGATGTTCTCGGTCAGACTCAACGGTAGGAACGCTGCGTCGATGACCCTATTTTCGGGAACCAGCGCAACCTGATCGTGTGGCTTACCGGATCTCCAAGTCAGTGGCTCTCCATCAAGCTCGACCGAACCTGACTGGGGCTCTTGCGTGCCAAAGACCATCTCGAGGAGTGAGGAACGGCCTGCGCCGACGAGGCCGGCAACCCCGACGATTTCGCCGGCCCCAACAGAGAGGCTCGCGCCTTTCACAGGCCCACCAACGACGTCCTTGAGGACGAGACGCTCATCACGCGCAGATGCGTCGACCACGTGCGACGAGGCGGCGCTAAGGAGCTCCTCCTCACTGACTCCCACGATCATTTCAACAAGCCGGTCATGGCGGATTTCGCTCGCGCCGAGTTCCCCGACGACCCTGCCATCGCGGAGTACAGTCGCCCTTGAAGCGAAACCCGGGAGGTCCCCCAGCCGGTGAGTCACATACATGACCATCGTTCCTGTCTCAGCGAACCGCACGACCGCTTCGTGCAAACGGTCGACGTCAGCGGCAGAGAGCGACGCGGTTGGCTCGTCGAGGATCAGCACACCTCCGGCTGAGTCGCTCCGATCTTGCAACACCCTTGCGATGGCGACCATCTGTCTAGTCACTGGGCGGAGCTCCTCCAACAACTGGTCGGGGGATGCGTCGATCTCAAACTCTTCCAACAGCTCGCGCGAGTGTTTGCGTGCTGCACGCCAATCGATTCGCCCGCCAAACCCCCTGGGGAACCCCACCCCTGCAGCAAAGTTCTCGGTAACAGTCAGAGAGCCAAAGGTCGAGCCTTGCTGGTGCAGGCAGCGGATGCCCCACTCGTGCGACCGAGCGGGAGTCACATCGGGAGCTGCGGAGGCGATCTCGCCGATCGAAAAAGTTCCGCTATCAGCGATCTCGACGCCGGTGATCGTCTTGATCAGAGTCGACTTGCCGGAACCATTGCCGCCGCAGAGCGCGTGGATCTCGCCAGGACGCAGCTCAATGTCTACGCCGTCAAGCGCAACCGTCGGACCGAATCTCTTCGTGATCCCTTCTGCTCTAAACGTCAACTCCGAACTCCAGCGCTAGCTCGACTTGGCGAGCGCGCCTAGCCCACTCCCCAAGTCTTCTTGTACACGCTCTTGTAATCGATCGGCGGCTCCCACCGGCCCGCTGAGGGCACGTTCTTCGTCTTGTCGTAAGCCTGGAGACCCATTCCTGACGGAGCTTGCTTCTCGCCATTCATGAGGCGGTTCAGAGTGTCAACAGTGGCGTATGCCTCCCACCCCTGCGGGATCCCGACTCCTGCCCCGATAATCGCGCCGCTCCGGAGATTAGCCATTGTCGATGCCTGCCCTTCGGCGGTAGCAACGAACAGCTCCTTAGCCCGTCCCGACGTCCGAATAGCGCCGTCAGGCCCGAGGGCGAGCATGTCGTAAACGACGTAGACGGCGTTGGCGTCCGGATTCGCTACAAGCGCTTGCTGGACCTTCTCCTGAAGCTTCGGTCCAATATCCGGCACTGTGAAGTTGATCTCTTGGACTACCGCGCAATCAGGACACGAGTTCTTGAGCTCATCCTTGAAGCCCTTCAAGGTCGGCATCATCATCGGGAAGTCAACCTGATTGATCGTGATGACCTTCGCCTTGGCATCGGTTCCGGCAATGACGTTCGTCGCCTGCGCGGCACCGAACTTGGTCCACCAGACTGGGAATCCACCCTGCGTGTAAGTGACGATGTCGGAGAAGAGAACCTCACCGCAGTCATCAAGCGCTTCTGCCGCGACGGTAGGGATATTCGCGTCCTTCGCTGCTATCAGACCGGCCTTAGAGATTGAGCAGTCCAACGAGTACGACGCGATTCCGTCAGCGCCCGCGGCTACAGCCTGGCGGTAGCCCTCGGTGATGCGCGATGGGTCGAGCTTCGTGTCATAAACGGTGGCATCCCAGCCAAGAGCTTTGGCGGCTTCAACGGTCTGGGCAGCTGGGTAGCTACAGCTAGGAATCGACTGGCTGCAGGAGAGGACCCAGATCTTCTTGCCCGATTGAGGCTTGGGGCCAGAGGTCGGAGGAGACTTGTAGCCGACGCCCTCGGGCGACATCAGGGCTGCTTGATCGCTCGCCACCGAGGCAGGCACCGCCGCCGAGGACGTGGAATCACTGGAGCTGGAGCTGCTTGAGCCACAGCCCACTGCTACGAAAGCGAGTGCGACTGCGCAGACGCTTGCCGAAACCAACTTGAAACTGCGAAATTCTGACATCAGCTCTCTCCCCTTAGTCACCGGCCATGTCCGTTCAACAAGACCTGCCGGTTTGGATGTACTTGCGTGCGTACTTGATGCGAACATATACTAAGTTCGGTGCTGTGGCAAGCGACTATTAAACGGCTGCTCGCGCAAAGTCCAAAACTACCCCAGTTTCCGTTGGATAAGGTTCCTCAAGAGATCGAGAGTTCACAGAGATGCACCTAACCCCACACGAAACAGACAGGCTGATCCTGTTCTCGGCGGCCGAGCTAGCACGCAAACGACGTGCTCGCGGGCTCAAACTCAACTATCCCGAGGCGCGAGCACTCATTGCCGACGAAATCCTCGAGGGAGCGCGAGATGGCAGGAGCGTCGCTGAGCTGATGGAGTTCGGAGCGACGATCCTAAGTACCGACGATGTCATGCCTGGGGTCGACGTCCTAGTCGGCACGCTCCAAGTAGAGGGTGTTTTCCCCGATGGCCAGAAGTTGGTCACGATCCACAACCCGATACGAGCCGGGGATAACGCGGCTGATGAACTGATCCCTGGCGAAGTAGTTGCCGCTGAAGGTGAGATTGAGCTAAGCCCCGGCCGCGAGAGCTCGAGCGTCACCGTAGTCAACACAGGGGACCGGCCGATCCAAGTCGGGTCGCATTACCACTTCTTTGAGACCAACCCTGCGCTGGACTTCGACCGCAGGGCGAGCTTCGGGACTCACCTTGACATTCCCTCAGGGACAGCGGTCCGTTTTGAACCCGGCGAGAGCCGCAGCGTTAACTTGGTCGCCTTCGGAGGCAGCCAGGTCATAGAGGGATTCAACAACCTCACCGATGGGCCAATCGAAACTAAGCTTGACGATGCGGTAGACCGCGCAACCGATGGCAATTACAAAGGAGCAATTTAGCCATGGGAATGAAGATCTCACGGCGCGAATACGCCGAGCTATTCGGCCCGACGACAGGCGATCGTGTGCGCCTAGGTGACACAGGCCTATGGGCAGAGGTTGAGGCCGACCTAATCACGCCGGGCGACGAATGCGTTTTTGGCGGCGGAAAGACGCTGCGCGACGGGATGGGCAGCGACGGAGCAATTACCGCCGCCGGCGGAGCTCTTGACTTCGTAATAACAAACGTGCTGATCATCGATGCCGTGGCCGGGATTATCAAAGCCGACATCGGGATCAAGGATGGACGGATCGTTGGCGTCGGAAAGGCCGGAAATCCAAAGACGATGGATGGTGTCTCACCGGACCTAGTGATCGGTGCGAACACCGACGTCCGTTCAGCCGAAGGCATGATCGCGACAGCTGGTGCAATCGATGTCCATGTTCACTTTGACTCGGCCGGGCTCTGCGAGGAAGCGATTTCGAGCGGCGTCACGACGATGATCGGCGGTGGGCTAGGGCCGGTAACCGTTGGTATCTGCTCCTCGGGAACAACCAACCTTGGCCGGATGTTGCAGGCTTCAGAGGCATGGCCGATCAACTTTGGCTTCCTCAGTAAGGGCAGCGCGTTCTCAACGGAACCGCTGCTTGAGCAAGGCCGCGCTGGGGCTATCGGGCTGAAGATTCACGAGGATTGGGGCGCCGCGCCAGCCGTAATCCACTCCAGCCTCGACGCTGGGGACGAGCTCGATATTCAGATCCAAATCCACACCGACACGCTTAACGAATCAGGCTTCTACGAGCACACGATGGCTGCAATTGATGGCCGAACGATCCACACCTACCACTCAGAAGGAGCCGGCGGCGGACACGCCCCCGACATCCTGAAGGTCTGCGGAGAGTCTTACTGCCTCCCCTCGTCAACTAACCCGACAAACCCCTACACGATCAACACTTTCGATGAGCATCTCGACATGGTCATGGTCTGCCACCACCTGAACCCCCGTGTTCCCGAAGACGTCGCCTTCGCAGAGTCACGAATTAGGCGTGAGACGATCGCCGCAGAAGATGTCCTCCACGATCTCGGCGCGATCAGCGCATTAGGCTCCGACTCTCAGGGGATGGGCCGCATCGGCGAGACGATCTGCCGCACATGGCAGGTCGCGTCGCACATGAAGGCTGAACGCGGATCGCTGCCCGAAGATGCCGGGACCGGCCACGACAATCACAGGATCAAGCGATACATCGCAAAGCTAACGATCAACCCAGCGCGGATCTACGGGATCGACCATGAGATCGGCTCTCTCGAGGTTGGCAAGCTGGCAGACATCGTTCTCTGGGAACCGAAGTTCTTTGGCGTGAAGCCCGAAGTGGTGTTTAAGTCGGGCTTCCCGACATGGTCGGTTATGGGCGAATCGAACGCCTCGCTGATGACCTGCGAGCCCCTGATCTACAAGCCGCAGTGGGGCGCTTTTGGCCGCGCTCCACAGGATCTTGGCGTCACCTTCATGGCGCAAGCCGCAATCGACGCCGATGTCGCGGGCCGCTGGGATCTGAACAAGCGCTGCGTTCCGACGCGAGGCACTCGCGAGCTGACTAAGGCGGACATGTTGCACAACGACATCTCGCCTGAGATAACTGTCGACGCCGAGACTTACCGCGTTGAAGTCGACGGCGAGCACTGCACCTGTGAGCCGATGACTGAAGTGCCCCTAAGCCCTCTCTACCAATTGAAGTAGATTGAGCAACATGCTCAGGATCGGCATTGGAGGGCCAGTTGGATCGGGCAAAACCCAGCTGATCGAGCGGCTGCTCCCGGCTATCGGGGAGGCGGGGATCAAAGTCGCAGTGGTCACCAACGACCTAGTTACGAAAGAGGATGCTGAACGCGTTCGGCAGAGCGGATTGATCAACCCAGATCATGTCGTCGGAGTGGAAACCGGCGCCTGCCCCCACACGGCGATCCGCGAAGACCCGTCGGCAAACCTCGAGGCAATAGACAACCTCGAGCGTTCTTGCGGTCCGTTCGACCTCTTCTTGATCGAATCCGGCGGCGACAACCTGTCTGCAACCTTCACGACCGACCTCGTCGATTATTGGATCTACGTGATTGACACGGCAGCGGGTGACGACATTCCGCGCAAGCGCGGTATGGGAATCGTCCAGTGCGATCTGCTGCTTGTTAATAAGACCGACCTAGCCCCGCACGTCGGCGCCTCGCTGCAGCGCATGCGAGAGGACTTGGCGGTCATCCGACCGAGCAGGCCAACCCTCTTCACAGACTTGCGCGCTGGCGGGGCGAAGGACGTTTTTGACCAGCTCCGCAAGGACATCCTTTTCGCCGATCTACCAGCATGACGGCGCTACACCAAGACGGGCTGTTGGAGGCTTCGTTCAAACGCTCAAGCACCGGTAAGACAGTGCTTCAACATCAGGCTCAGCGGTTCCCGTTGCGGATGACCGTGCCGATGTACCTCGACGGGGAAGACGCTTCGATGGCCTTCCTCTACGTACAGAACCCAACCGGCGCGATCATCGCTGATGACCGTCTGACGACCTCCGTAACAGCCGAGAGTCGTAGCCGGGTCCATGTGACGACGCAGTCAGCGACCAAACTGCATGCGATGTCAGGCGGCAAAGGCCACCAGGAGATGACATTCCGGATCGGGCAGGACGCTTACCTCGAACACATCCCGGACATAATCATTCCGCAAGCTCGTAGCAAGTTTTCGCAGCGTGTGAATGTCGAGCTGGAGAGTGGTGGGTGCTTCATCGGCACCGAGACGATCGCCCCCGGAAGACGATTCAACGATGAGGTCTTTAAGTACGAGCAACTCGACTTCGAGACCAACGTGAGCCTGGGAAGCAAGCTCCTGTGCGTCGACCGCCTGAAGATCTGCCCAGCGAAAAGCGCGCTACAGCTGCCAGGTGCGTTCGGCGACCATTCGTACCTCGTGACCGTGCTCGTCGCTGCACCTGGCCGCGACCTGACTGCGCTGACCTTAGCTATCGATTCAGCGCTGGAAAGCGAACCAAACTCAGCAGGGGCGGCCGGAGAACTCCCTAACGGGGCGGGTGTATTAGCCCGAATCTTGGCCAGCGACAAAGACTCTGCCGACGACGCTCGCCAGTCGGTCTGGCGAACAGCACGGGCGTTCCTAATCGGCCTACCGTTACCGCGGGAACGCAAGTGACGTTGAGGGTCTCCGAGCTGCTCGGCACCAGCGGCGACAGCGCTTTCAGTTCACTTCGCCACGATTACGTCGATTTCCCCTGGTTTGACGCCCGCAAGTCGAGGCAACGCGTGCGCAGCCAAGCTGGCACCGAGCTCGAGTTGTGCCTCGAGGGTGGCACCTTTATCAGCGACGGGGCAGTGCTCTGGGCTGATGGAACAACTGCTCTGGTCGCGCGCCGAGTTCCCGAGCAATGCTGCCGGATCACGTTCTCGCGGTCCGCGGAACCGCAGCTTGCCGTTCGCGACGCGACGATCCTTGGTCACGCCCTTGGGAATCAACACATACCGGTTGAATTCGACGGCAACGACCTCCTTGTCCCGGTCTTGACCAGCGAAAGCGTCCTCACTGACACGATCGCAAGGCTTGGCCTAACAACTATCGAAGTTCACTTCGGTCAAGAACGCCTCTTCGCCCAAAGCCCGCCGACTAAAGCCATAGCTGCAGGACCTTAGGACGATGTCGGCGCAGCTCCCCAATGAGGCCCGCCGCGTGGCGCTAGCTGGACTCCAGCTCGCGGACAGCTCACTCCCGATTGGGCGCTTTGCCCACTCCAATGGGACCGAGCGCTGGCTATCCGAAAACCCGAGCGCATCATCAACCGAGCTGGAGCAGCTAGTCAGCGTTAGCCTCACTGAAGCCATCGCCCCTCTAGATGGGGCGGCTCTCAACGCGGCGCACCGAGCCGAGACCGCGACAGAGCTACTTGAGTTAGATGCTCTCTTGACTGCGCATAAGTCGGCGTCCGCATCACGGGCAGCGTCGCAATCTTGCGGCCGCCAGCTAGCGCAGCTAGCGCAGCGTCTCGTTCAAGATGAGCTGCTCACCGACTACTGCGCCCTCGTGGATAGCCGACAGAGCGAGGGGAACCTAGCGATTGTTGAAGGAGTGCTTGCTCGGGCTACCGCCATCCCAGCTGAGATGGCGGTACTGATCAGCCTGCGCAGCGCTGCATCAGGGATGTTGTCAGCGGCTGTGCGTCTAGGCCGCCTAACCCCCTCGCTCGCCCAAGTGAGCCTGAGAACCCTCGCGGGAAGCGTTGACGAGGCGACCACAATCGCTTTAGCGACAAAGGTTGGTGAGTGGCACTCGACGGCGGCCGAGCTTGAGATCTGCCTGCTCGCGTCGGGGCGCGAAGAGATCAGCTTCTTCGCCTCTTAGTCACTCTGATCAGCAGCTACGGGCATCGTCTGCGTATGACCCTCTGGGTCACCATGGTAATTATGCCCGTGCTCATGGTGGGGTCGGCGCATGACCGGGAGCGGCTGCTTAGCGATAACTACCTCGCATAGGATTCCCATTCGTGCGACCGAGCCGGCCGCAACCAGCGCAGCGACTGTCACCTCCAAGGGGTCACGCACGCCTAGCGATTTCATCTCTCCTTCGTCGCCGGTGTGCAGATCGATGCCCTGCCCGAAAGGCATCGCGCGCAGGCGTTGAACGAACCCAGCGGCGTCGATGCCGGCGTTGGTCGCGAGCTGCCGCGCCGGCGCAACGAGACCCGCCGCTAGGACTCCGTCGGCGACGCTGCGTTGCCCGCTAGCAGGGAGAAGAGCTTCGGCGGCCTGCAAGAGAGCCGTTCCGCCACCGGGCACCATCCCGCCTCTCAGCGCCGCCTTTCCTGCTTGGACAGCATCCGTAACTCTGTGGCGGATCTCCTCCTGCTCGGCCGCCGTGTCGCATCCAACCCCGATTACAGCCACCGAGCCACCGAGCCGAGCAAGCCGGATCAGTAGCTTCGTCTTCTCGTACTCAGACTCAGTGCTCCGCAGTTCAGCGTTGATCCCGGAGACGCGTATTGCAACGTCCTCGCTCCTGCCGGCGCCGCCGACCAGCGTCGTCGAGTCGGTGGTTACGATCGCGCGCTCAACCGCACCTAGCTCATCGATCTTCGCAGTTGCGAGTGTCCGGCCGAACTGCTCCCCGAAAAGCATGCCACCCGACCACGACGCAATATCACGCATCGAAGCAGCTCGGTCTGGACCGAAATCCGGCGCTTTGACAGCGGCGACCGGCATGCCTCTGCGCGCCACGTTGAGAATGAGAAGGCTAAGCGCCTCACCTGAGATCTCATCGGCAATCAAGACCAACGGACGACGCTGCTCAGCGACCTGCTCGAACAGCGCGCGGAGCTGCGAAACCTGCGTTAGACGTTCTTCAGCGATCGCGACAAGCGGGTTCTCGAAGACCGACTCACGCCGTACTGGATCAACGATCAGCCCGGGTGCAGCGAGCCCATTGTCAAACCGCATCCCTTCCATAACGCGGAGGTTCAATCCGTACTCGGTCGAATCTTCGACGCGAACAACGCCAGCTTCGCCAACTGCCTCTAGCGCTTCGGCGACGACCCCTGCAACTCCTTCGTCGCGAGCGGCCAGGCGGGCCACCTCGAAGATCGACGCCTTAGATCGGTCAAGCGGTTCAGCTCTTTCGTTAAGCCACGCTACGACGGCCTCGATACCGCGTTCCAACCCTCGTACAAGCTCGCTTGGGTCTGCGCCACCGGCCACGTGACGGAACGCACTGCTCAGGAGAGACCGCGCAATGACAGTTGCCGTAGTGGTCCCATCACCGACCGAGAGTTCGGAAACCTCAGATGCCTGCTTGAGCAGCTGCACCCCTTGGTTGATCAGCGGATCATGAACAGCATCGACCGACCGGGCAATCGTCACCCCATCGTTCGTTACGAGTGGCGGGGCGTCCCGACGTTGCAGCACCACGTAGCTGCCACTAGGCCCCAGTGTCCTGACAACCGTGCTGGCAACGAGATCAACCCCGCGCAGCAGCGCGTTGCGGGCGTCGTCAGATTCAAGTAAGAGGCTGCCAGAAGGGCTAGAGCCGCGCTTTAGCGTTGGCATATAGGGCTTCTGAAAGTACGCACCAGACCAGTTTCCCAGTTATGCCACTGACATCGTAGATCGGGGCAAGCTCGACGTTGTCGAGAGCCGTGAATCCTCGCTCACCGATGATCCGGGCAGCCTCAATAATCTCGTGTGAGGTGAAGCCTCCAGGCTCCGGCTCGGTTGTTCCCGGTGCATGGGAAGCATCGACCGAGTCTGTATCCCACGTCACGTAGACGCCGTCGACACCGTCCCAAACACGGTCCAGCGCATCTTTCAGGACCGCTTCCATGCCACGCTCTTTGACCTCGCGCATCGGGTACATGTTTATCCCCCGCTCGCGAATCAGCTCAAGCCACTCACGCGGGTTGAGAGTGCCACGCACTCCGACGATCGCAACGTTCTCTGGTCGAACATTCGGAAGCTCGGAGGCTCGTGCAACGCCTGAGCAGTTGGTCTCCTTCTCGCCGTCAACGCTGTAACCGGCATCCATGTGCGCATCGATTGCGAGGTAGCCCATCCGTTTGTCGCCCAGATGATCTGAGAGCGCTCGTGCGCAAGGAATCGGCAACGAATGGTCGCCGCCAATCGAGATCGGGATAGCGCCGGATTTAAGGATCGTCGAGACGTCCTTCTGGATGTTCTCGTGTGTGCGAACAGCATTGCCAATAGCGATCTTCGTGTCGCCACAATCGACCATTCCGTAGGCCTCCTGAAGGTCGATATCCCACTCAAAAGACCAGCTGAAGTACTCCTGTGAAGCAATCCTCAAGCCTTGCGGCCCTAGCCCTGAGCCAGGTCGACCAATACAGACGTTCGAGCCTTCGTATGGAACTCCTAGAAAGGCGACACCCGCGCCGCTGCCTTCCAGCTCGTTGACCGGGATATGCGGAGAGCCAAGCATCGAGATGATGCCGTGGGCCATCGATCCAAACGACTGTTTCTTCCCACTAGGAACCATCATCATCAGGGTCTCCTCCTGTCGCGATCACTTGGTCTTGGCAACCGTACCACTTAATGTACGCTTGTTGTACGTATGTATGATCAAGCGCTGAACCAAGCGAGCAAACGCGGCCAACGCGTTGATCGCGGCCAACGACATTCGAAGGAGAGGACCGACAGATGAACCAGAGCGAGGGAACCAGCAGCATCGAAGCAGCGATGGCGAAGCCAGCCGAAGTCGCAGCGGAACGCGAGCGACTGGAAGCTGCCGGCGTCGAGTACGTCTTCTCCTGCTGGGTCGACCTCCTCGGGCAGCCAAAGACGAAGCCCGTACCAATCTCAGAGTTCGACGATTTGTTCGCCGGGAAGGGTCCGCAGTTCGCTACCCACTCCGTCTCAATGACCCCGGACCTAGGGCCAGCTGACCCAGACCAGATCGCACTTGCAGACTTGGACAGCGTCCGCATCTGCCCTTGGGATACCCGTTATGCGTGGGTGATGGCAGACCTATTTTGGAAAGGCGAGCCCTACAACATGTGCCCGCGTCAGGCTCTCAAGCGCCAAGTGAAAGCCGCCGCGGAGCTCGGCTACGCGTTCACTGCTGGCTTTGAGCCTGAGTTCATCGTCCTGCGCTGGGAGGATGGGAAAGCCGTCAAGGCGTTCGGCGGCCTAGACGAATACCAGATCGGCGACAGTTCCGTGCGACGGCAATCGTTCGGATATGACGTCGAACACACACTCGACGGGATGGCCTTCCTCGACGAGGTTGTCCGCGCGATCAACCAGCTTGGCTGGGGCCTTAGCAACGTAGTCGCTGAGGGCGCCTACTCGCAGTTTGAATTGGATTTCGGGCCGTCGGATGCCCTCGACACGGCCGATCGCTTGGTGCTGCTGCGCGTGTTGCTCAAGGAGATCGCGAAGCGTCACGGACTCTTTGTTACCTACATGGCAAAGCCGTCAGGCGGCGATTGGCGCAACGGCGCCCACATCAACCACAGCATGACTAAGGTCGATGATCCGACCGCGAACCTGTTCGGCGACAGCGACGGCGGGTGGTCGCCAATGGCCTTTAACGCTCTCGCGGGAGTGCTTCGGCACGGAGCGGCGATCACATCGATCGCCTGTCCAACAGTTAACTCGTACAAAGGGCTAGTTGGCCGCGCAGCAGACCTAGAAGGCGGAACCCTCACTTGGGCTCCAACACACATCTGTTACGGGTTCAACAACCGTTCAGCGATGGTCCGGCTGCCTCAGACGCGTAAAGCGATCGAAAACCGTGCCTGCGACATGTGTGTCAACCCGCACATGGCTATGGCTCTTACGATGGCGGCCTCGCTAGAAGGCGTTCGCGACAACCTTCAACCAGGCGACCCGATCGATGTTCCCCTCTACGACATGAGCGCCGAGGAGGTCGCAACGAGATCGATTGAACGCCTGCCGCGGAACCTCTTTGAGGCCGCGACGGCGCTAGAAAAGGATCAGCTAGCGCTAGAGGTCTTTGGCCCGACGATGCACGCGCTGGCAGTGAAGGGCAAGTTTGATGAGTGGTACCGCTTCAGCGAGCACGTGACTGAATGGGAACAGGCAGAATACCTCCAGTTCTTCTAACGGACGCCTGCTGCCAGCGACTGGAACCGCGCTAGGCCGAGCGGTGTATCGTCGTGCAAGGCAAGGAGGCGAGAGAATGACCGATATCGATTCAAGCGACGCGCCGAGCGAGGCCGCGACTAGTAGAGAACTGACCGAACCGACCCTCGCTGAGCTGATCGGCGTGCCGACCCTGCAGGCGATTCAGGACACCTTCGCGCAGGTATTCGGGCTGCCGACCACAATCGTCAATGCTGACGGCAGCCCCGTGACAGCAATCACCAACCGCGTTTCTCTCTGCGAGGATCTAACAAAAGGAAGTGCGCTCGGCTGTGCTCGCTGTGACGAGTGCGACCGCAGCGCCTTCGCTGAGGCCACGAAAAGCGCTGCTCCCGCGGTCTTCAAGTGCTGGAACGGCCTTTACGACGCAGCAATTCCGATCAGTCCGAAAGGCAAGACGATCGGCTACTTCCTCTGCGGCCAGATCTATTCGGAGACCCCTGACCTGATCGTCGTTGGCGAGACCGCCGCTGAGCTGGGGATAGACCCGGCGATCTACACCGAGCAGGCTTCGCAAATTCAAGTTATGCCGTATGAGCGCTACGAAGCGTCGATCCAAACTATGCACGTGCTCGCCGGAATGATCGCCGAGCAGGCCGCGGCCTACATCGACAACATTGAGATCCTTGAACAGTCAGTGGGTGCCCGTGAAGACACACGGCGCCTGATTGGCGAGCTTGACGGGATCCTCGCAGCGCTCAGAGACATCGGCCTTCAGGCCGATCACCGCGCGACCCTGCACGCGATCGCTGACAATCTCGCAGGCCTGATTCCACACGACTCTTGCGTGATCTACGGACTTGACGGCGAGCAGCTACAGCCGCTTATCGTTCGGGATCCCCACCCCGAGCCGCTCTGGAAGTACCAGCCGACGATCGGTCAGGGGATCGTCGGCAGCGTCGCCGCAACGCGAACCGCCCGGCGCTCCGATGACGTACGCGACGAACCTGACTTTGTGACGATTGACGGGCTGGAGTCGGAACCAGAAGCGATGCTAGTTGCGCCGATTGTCGACAAAGGCGAGCTGTTCGGCGTCGTCGTACTCAGCAGGCTTGAGCGCCGCCTGTTCACCGACCATGAACTATCAATCCTGAGCGTCTTTGCGGCGCAGGCATCGGTCGCGATTCAGCGCTCGCAGATCCAGGCAGATAGTGCGAAGCGCCTCGCCGAAGAGCGCGCGCTCGCCGACCTGCTGCGGGCGATGACCGGCCAGCTAACGCTTGAAGCGACGCTCGCAGAGATCGCCCGTGATGCTATGACGCTGCTGTCGGCGACCGGCGCCGTGGTTAGGGTCGCTGCGCCAGGCGCTGCAGCCAGCATCACTCAGGGGATGGCAGACGACCAAGCGGCAGAGATCATCGACCATCTCGAGTCGGCAATCACGGCCGCAGCCAGCAAAGATGAAGCTGAAGTAACGACACTCAACGGCCTCTCCTGCCTAATAGTGCCGCTCCAATCTGGGCCGCAGCAGCTGGGCGTAATCCTTCTAACGCGCAGCGGGAACGACCGGCCGTGGGACCTAGCGCTGGTTGAGGCGCTCGCCAGCCAAGCGTCGCTCGGAATCGCCAACCGCTTAATGCACGACCGCGAGCGCGACGCCGCCCGGCGTTACCGCGGCCTTGCCGAGCTGACCTCTGACCTAGTCGGAGCCGACAGCGAAGAGCAACTAGTTGAGCTGCTGGTTACACGTCTCTCCTCTGTAATGAGCGCTGAGGACTGTTTTGTCGCGCTGCGCGGCACGGAGTCAGAGGCGATCACCGTCCTTCAGAGAGTCGGTCGTCAGGTGAAGCGCACGCTGATTCCATTGGCGGGCAGCTCACGCATCGCCAGCGCGCGGCTCGGCAACGAAACTGACTCGGCTCGCGCAGCATTCGACACCTGGGCTGAAGACATCTGGAAAGAGATTGACGGTCAGCTCAGCCTAAGAACCTGGCTTGCCGAGCCGCTGGTTACGGCGTCGGGAGTCGTCGGTGGCACTTTCGTCGCATGGCCCGAGCAGATCACTCAAGTAGCGGACGGCGACGGCGACACGCTGCGAGTCGTAGCGGGTAGCGCCAGCGCACGCCTCACGGCAATCGAAAACCAAGCCGAAACCGATGATGAGCTACGCAGCAGGATCGACGAGCTACAGGCCTTGACCCAGCTAGCGCAGCGACTGACAGGCCTCGATGACCGCACTGCGATCATCGACGAGCTGCTGCTGACCTTCCGTGAACTGGCAGGCCTCGACGCCGCAGCGTACTGCCACACGGGCCGCTCTGGGTTGCCAGCGGTGAGCCGGGACCTCGACCTGCCTGCTGCGACCGCTGCGGCGATCGAGGCCGAGCTGGCGCTGATCACCGATCATTCAGCTCCGCTGCTCTCGAGCCTTGGGAATGGCCGCCAGCTCGTAATCTTGCCGCTCACCGGTCACCCCGACGCTCTCTTAGCCGGCGTCGGTGAGCAGGTTCGTAATCCTGACCGTGATCCCGTCCTCGGCGCTCTCGCCCGGTATGGCTCAGTGGCGCTCGAGCGCGTGCGCTTGCAGGAGCGTCAGCGCCAGGCAATCTCGCGGTTGGAGCGTGAGAACAGAGACGCCAGCGCCGATTACGGCCGGCTTGAGCGGATCCTCGACCTGAACCGCGAACTGACTCACGCGCTGCTCAACGCATCCGGGCCGGTGGCCGTCGCAATCACGATCGGCGAAGTGCTGAGCGCCGACGTCGCGATCATTGGCGCTGATGGCGCGACGCTGGCCAGCACCAATGAAGATGCAGCGCCAACGTGGACCCCCGAGTTGGATCGAAACCTTGCCGAGACGGTTGTCAGCGAGAATCAGGGCGGCACGACGATCGCAGCGCCGGTCCTCGTCGACGACGACATCGCTGCTTGGGTCGTAGCCGCCTTCCCAACGTCGGCCGGCGCAATCGAGCAGGCCGCGATTGAACACGCGGCGGTTTTGACGGCGCTCGACCAGATGCGCGAGCGCACCGTTCAAGATGTGGCGACGCGCCTACGCCACGGATTCCTAGACGAACTGTTCAGCGGCGAATTTGTTGACGAGCTTGCAATTCAGCGAGGCCAAGCGCTGGGCCTTGACCTGAGGCGCGGCGCAAGGACCTACCTAATCGAGATAATCGGCGGCGACCATAGCCCCGGTCAGCAGCGCGCCGTAGTTGACGTTGTGAGCGAAATCGCACGTTCGCACAGCGAACACATCATCGCTCAAGTCGACGAGACAATCGTCGCAATCATTGCCGAAGAGAGCCTTGACCCAGAAGTTAAGCCCGCAGACGACGACCCGATCGAGCTGCGCCTGCAGAGCGCGATCGCAGCGCGCAAGCTCAAGGTCGATGTCAACATCGCCGCCGGCACAGCCTGCCAGCGGCCCGGCGATTACCGTGAATCGCACAGCGCCGCGCGGCGCGGTTTGGACTTCCTGCGCCTTGTCGGCAGCACCAACGAGATGATCTCGTTCCGTCGACCCGGCGTGGAGCAGCTGCTCTTGAGCACCGGCGAGCCAGCCGCTCTTCTGGCTTTCGTAGCTCGCTATATCGAACCGCTTGATCGCTACGATGAGGATCATTCGGCCGAGCTGCGGCACACGCTCGAGGTCTTCTACTCGCGGCAAGGGAGGCTCGAACCATCGGCGCGCGAGCTTCACGTTCACGTATCGACGCTCCGATACCGACTCGAGCGGATCGAGAAACTGGTTGGAGTTGACCCGCGTGCTGGCGAGTCGCGACTAGACCTTGAGGTCGCTCTGCGCGCCGCGCAGGTGCTGCCGATACACCGCGACAAGCGCTGAACGGCGCAGCTTAAACGTCTTCGTAGATTCCGCTGCCTTCGTCGCCTGAACGTGCCTCTGGCCAGACGGCATTGGAGCGTTCTGAATCCATGTTGTAGTCGGTGTGGTGAGCGCTGAAGATCGTCCCTCCAAGGCTCGCCGCGGCTGCCAGCGGCTCGGCCGTATCGAAGCGAACCTCGCCCCGCGTGTTTCCGATCCCCGTCACGCTGCCGACGAATTCGTGATGGAGGTAACGCGAGAGTTCCTGGACCTGGTTGATGACGGCGAGCCCCGCAGCTTGATTGCTCTCTTCTGCCGAGAGCAGCAGCGCTGAGCGCTTGCCGCGAATCCCTTCTGCCACCTCCTGATGGCGCGGATAGCTGGCCGAGGCGTAACAGACAAGCCGATCGAAGAAGTTCTTCAGACTGGCCGCCATCCCGTAGTAGTAGAGAGGCGTGGCATACACCCATGCGTCGGCAGGCAGGAGCCTCTCGTGCATCAACTCCGCATAGCCGTCCGCGATCGAGCAGAGGCCGTCTGGCCCGCGGCAGGTACGGCAATCACGGAGCAGCCCGCTGACCACCTCATTCAGGTCAACTAGGTCAACGGTATCGCCCGCTGCGCGAGCCCCCTCGGCGAATGCTTCAGCGAGCATTCGCGAGTTGCCGTCACGGCGTGGACTCGCGCAGAGGACAACCGAATTCATTTAGACGCGCCCAGTTCCCTGTGGGTTGGCGCGGACGCCGAGTGCGTCCATCGCCAAGCGGCAGGCGACTCGAGCCGCCTTGTTCGACTGGTCATGGACCGGCGAGCATTCGGTGATGACATAAGCGTCGACGCCCTGCTTGACGAACGCACGAATCATCTTGATTACTTCGCGCGGTGTCAGTCCGCCGCACTCGGGTGTTGTAACGCCGGAAGTGAAGCCCTGATCCATCACATCGAGGTCGGTGTGGAGAACAACGCCATCGGTGCCGTTCCATGCGATTTCGAGGATCTTCTCAACGGTCTTGTCGATCCCCCACTCGTCGATGTCCCAGATTGTAATCATCTGAATTCCGGTGCGGTCGACATACTCGCGCTCCTGGCGCGGGTTGAGCGGGCCGTTGATTCCGACCAGCGCAATGTTGTGCGGATCAACGTTTGGCAGCTCGGCGGCGCGACTGACGGGGCAGGCGTGGTTGAGGGTCTCGCCCGCAACGTCTACTGCCGTATCCATGTGCGAATCGAGATGCACGTAACCCATCTTGCCGTCGATCAACTTTGAGATCGCTGACGTGACCGGGATTGGGCACGAGTCGTCTCCGCCAAAGATGATCGGGAACGCGCCGGCTTCATAGATCTCGGTGATGCAACGCTCAGCACGCTCAAATGTGCGCGCTGCGTTACCTGGAACGATCGACACGTCACCACAGTCGGCGAGCCCCAGCTCGTCGAAGAGGTCGACCTGAAACTCGCCGTGGTACGGCGTGTAGGCCTCGGATGTGTCACGAATTGCGCGTGGCCCGTAGCTGGTGCCAGGGCGGCAGGTGTTTGTTCCCTCCCATGGCATTCCAAGCACGCCGGCCTTTACGCCAGCTGCCTCAAGTTCCTCACGGATCGGCGGAACTACCTGTGCGCCCATGAACGAGCGGATTCCCGCCAACAGCGTGTTGGGAAAATCGTTCTCGCCTTCGCGGCGCCCGAAGGTGCGGTAGTGGTCGTGCTTAACCTCAGCCATTCTTCTCTCCTTGGTTGTTGTTCTTGTTTCGGCTCATTCGCCGTAACGCTCTGTGAATGCGGCGGTTGCCTGCTCGAAGCAGGCGCGCGGGGCGCGCAAAATCCCGGCGCCGATCTGCCCGCCGCCGCGGCCTGCTAGGCCGGCGTCGATCGCAGGGAGGATTCCTGTCTCAATCACCTTGAAGATTTCGATCCCGACCGGCGTGCCGCGATAGCCAAAGTAGGGAATTCGGAAGTCGCTGTGCTCGGCCACAGTGATCTCATACATCGACTCGTTGGTCTGAGCCATCGCCTCTGGAGAACCACCCTGGTAGGCCTGCAAAGCTGGAGCGGCAGCCTGCGCGAAGCCACCGAGCCCGATCGTCTCCATGATCATGCTCTCGCCGCCCATCCACTCAATGTCATCCTCGCTGTAGGACTCAAAGAGCTGCGCCTCGACGTCGGGGAGCGGGCCGCGGAACCACGTGTCACCGAGGCCGCTGACGCGCACCGAAAATTCGCAGCAGCTCAGCGTCATTGCGCTGACCACGCTGGAATTCTCAATGTCCCGTGCTGCATCGGCGGTCGCCTTGCCTGCGGCCATTCCTACGCGCAGGAAGAAGTAGTCGTTTTCGGCCAGGAAGGCGAGTGTTTCAAGCAGGCGGGCCGAATCCGCACCAGGCTCGCCGGCTGCGGCGACGAAGTGCGGTGCCAGCTCCTTTGTCAGCAACGTTGTGCCGGCAGTGTTGCGGCTGTGGAGCTCATCGCCCATGTTGACGGCGCGGCGCATCATCGTCTTCAGATCAATCCCGCCGGAACGCTTGATCGCCTCGCCAAGGACCGGCCCGATTACCTCTTCCAGATACTTGAGCCCATCATGGACCTCTTGGTCGTAGACGCCGTAGTTGAGCCGCCGCGGCGACTTGCCCTCATAAAGGTTGCAGAACGCCGTATTGCCGAATTCGCGGTTCTCAACGACCAGGACCGGCATCGAGGCCGTGTAGATCCCGGCAACAGAGCCGACACAGGAGTGGTCATGGGTGGAACCGATCGTTATCTCGCCCGAGGCGAGCTTGGCCTCGGCGTCGGCTTCGTCGCGCGCCAGACCTTCATAGATCGCGCCACCGATGATCGCCATCCGCTGCCCGCCGCTGTAGCGATCCCATTCGAGAGGTGCTCCCGAGGTAAGGATCATCTGCTCCGTCATCCCGGGGATGACATCAATCGCGGGCTCTACCCCGACGAGCGTTGGCGTAGAGGAGCAGAGCCTCTTCGCCGCTTCGCTATTGGCCGCCTCACGCATCGAATTACCAGAGCCGCAGGTACATGTCGCGTTCCCAAGCACCAACGACCGTGTTGTACTCCAGCCACTCTTCGCGCTTCTTCTTGATGAAGGTCGCATGGAACTCGTCGCCGAGAACCTCGCGCGCCAGCTCGCTGGCCTCAAAGGCGTTCGTCGCTTCGCCGAGATCACGCGGCAAGCGGCTTACCCCGGCTGCGGCCAGTTCGTCGTCGCTCATCTTGTACGTGTCGGCGTTGACCGGCTTGCCGGGATCGAGTTCATTCTCGATCCCGTCGAGCCCGGCGGCGAGCATCATCGCCATCACGAGGTACGGATTTGATGCGCTGTCGGCGGTGCGCAGCTCGACGCAGGGGCGGTTGGTAGGAAGGCGACACATAAGCGTGCGGTTGTTGTCGCCATAGGCTTGAAATACCGGCGCCCAGGAGATCTCGTTCATCAGACCGACCGGCAAGAGGCGCTTGTAGGAGTTGACGGTCGAACAGGCCAGCGCAGTGATCGCACCAGCATGCTTCAAGAGTCCGGCGGTGAACTGGTACGCGGCGGGCAGATAGCTGACCGTTCCATCGCCATTGTCGCTGGCGAAGATGTTTTCGCCGGAGCCAATGTCAACGAGGCTCATGTTGACGTGCGCGCCGGATCCAAATGAGCTGTCGAACGGCTTCGGCATGAAGGTCGCGAAGCCGCCCAGCTGCCGCGCTACATGCTTGGCCATCAGCTTGAAGATCACCATCCGGTCAGCCATCTCGAGCGCACCGCAGTGCGTGAAGGCAAACTCGTATTGGCCGTCGCCGCCCTCGTGATCGAACGAATAGACATTCCAGCCGAGCTCATTCATGTACTCGACCATCGGCAGCAGGAACTGATCTGCAGCGATCGTCGCCTCAATGTCGTAGCCACGCGTCGGCGCGTTCAAAAGGTCGTCGGTGATCCAAGGCAGAACCTCGCCATCGTCGCCCTCTCGCAGTACGTAAACCTCTGGTTCGATTCCAGCCTGCGCGCTGAACCCGGCGGCCGCGGCGCGTTCCAGCTGGCGCTTGAGCACGTAGCGTGAATCGTGGCTGTAAGGCTCGCCATCAAAACTCAGGTCGGTTGGCGCGATCGCAAAGCGCTTGTCCCACGGAAGAACTACCGCCGACTCGAGCTCGGGGATTCCGCAGCACTCGTCCTCGTTGGGGCCAAGGTCGCCCATCCCTTCCAAGGCGCCGACGGTGTAGCGCTCCGAGCCGGAAGCCATCTCGTCGATGAAGGCAAGCGGAACACACTTCGACTTCGGCACGCCAAACATGTCGACATAGGCGCCGAAAAGGAACTCGACCCCTTGGTCACCGAGCGTCTTGCGCAGCTCGTCGAGATTGACTGAAGCTTCCATCACACTCCTCCATATTCTTCGCTGTAGGCGGCAACTGCCTGCTCGAAACAGGCCAGCGGCGCACGAAGCACGCCGGCGCCGATCTGTCGCCCGTCGCCACCGGCAATCCCAATATCCATCACTGGCTGAATTCCGCTCTCGACAACCTTGAAGGCGTCAATGCCGAGCGGTACGCCGCGGAAGCCGAAGAAGGGAATCTTGTACTCGGGGTGCTCACCGACCGTTATCTCGTACATCGAGCGGTTCAGCTCAGCCATGTCCTCAGGCGTACCACCTTGGTATTCCTGAAGCGTGAACGCTGAGGCCTGGGCAAAGCCGCCCAGCCCGACGGTCTCGGTGATCACGCTCTCGCCGCCCATGAACTCGATGTCGGCCTCGGTGAAGCCCTCGAAGAGCTTTGCCTGCGCTGGCTCGAGGTCGGCGGAGAACCAGCGATTCCCGGTGCCGCCGAGGCGGATCGAGAACTGAGAACACGAGAAGGCCATTGCGCTGACGACGCTCGACCTCTCGATGTCACGCGCGGCGTCGGCGGTCGCCTTCGCAGCCGCCATCGACAGCCGCAGGAAGAAGTAGGGACTGTCAGACATGAAGGCGTAGGTCTGGCGCACCTCTTCCGGCTTGTCGCCAAGCATCTCGAAGAAGTACGGGACCATCTCGCGGCCAAACAGCAGCGTTCCGGCTGCGTTGCGGCTGTGCATCTCATCGCCCATTCCCAGCGCGCGTCGAATAATCGGCCTCAGCGGAATGCCGCCTTCGGATCGCTTGACAGCTTCGGCGACGGTCGGTGCAATCACGTCCTGAACGAAGAGCAGCGTGTCGCGCACCTCCTCGTCGTAGGTGCCGTAGTTGAGGCGCTTAGGTGACGGCCCCTCGAAGAAGTTGCAGAACCCAACGTTGCCGTTTGCCGTGTTCTCAACCGCCAGCACCGGCATTGAGGCGGTGTAGATCCCAGCGAGCGAGCCAACGCAGCCGTAGTCGTGGCAGCCATCTACTAGGATCTCGCCCGACTTCAGCTTGGCGTCGGCGTCGCCGGCATCCGAGGCAAGCCCCTCGAACAGCGCCCCTCCGATCACTGCCGCCCGCTGCCCGCCGGTGTACTGCTCCCATTCCATCGGCGCGCCGGAGGTAAGGATCACATTCGGCTTCATTCCTGGCAGCGCGTCTCCCGCGGTCATCACTTCGGTGAAGACTGGAGTCGCGGCAGCGAGGCGCTCGAAGGCGAGCTTATTTGCGGTTTCGTGATCCGTCACGGGAACTCCTTCAGGCTCGATTCTCGTTTACGGCAGCGGCTTGTCGTAGCCCTCGGCGGCGAGCTGCAGCTCTTGCCACGAGCGGTCCACTTCAGGCCAGAAGTGTTCGGGGTGCTCCAGCGTCCAGATCTGAGAGCGGATGATGAAGTTGTCTGGGTCGTGTTCGAGCCCGTCGCGCCAAAGCTCAAGCGCCCGCTCGCGGTCGCCGGCTTGGTAAGCAATCACGCCTTCTGCAAAGAGCTCGAGCGCGCGAGGCTCCATCGCCTGTCCGGCCTCGGGCTGCTCAACGACCTCGCCAGCGAGAAAGCGGTCAACGTTGACTCGGACTCTCGGGTCGCCGATCTCGAATGTCCCGCTGACGTCCGCCATCGCAACAGTTCCTTCGGCGTCGATGAAGATGCCAAGCGGTACGAGCTGCGCGCCAACGGCGGCTCCGAGTGAGCTCGTGGTGTCGAGCAGCACGGGGAACTCCGCGCCGCTGGCCTCCACGGTTGGCGCCGCGGTCTCTGCGCCTTTTGCGTCAAAGATCGCCGCGAGCATTTGGAAGTCGCGGCCGCGCGATTCCCAGTAGCTCTGCCAACTCGGCAGCTGTTCCTTGCAGGTGCACCATGAAGCGAAGCAGAAGAGGATCGTTCGCTGGCCAACGAGGTCCGCCGCCGACCAACTCCTACCCGCAAGATCCACAAGCTCGAACTGAGGAAAGCGGTCGCCGACTCCCGCGAACGAGCTGGCGGGCTCAGTCATTAGAAGGAGCTGCCCTTTGGTGCAACGTCCTGGTACCAC
>CAMCVN010000024.1 GCA_945881845.1 Bifidobacterium breve
CTCAGCGTGTCGAGCAGGCCGGCCAGTCCTTCGAGCGCGAAATACTCCGTCTGAACCGGGACGATCACACGATCGGCAGCAACGAGCGCATTGATTGTCAAAGGGCCGAGCGATGGCGGACAGTCAATAATCAGATAGCTGGCCTGATCGCGCAGCGGCGCCAGCGCGTCACGCAGGCGCGTCTCGGAGCCAACTTCGCGTGGCAGCTCTACGTTGGCAGCCGCCAAGTCGGGGTGAGAAGCAAGCAGACGGAGGTTCTCAACCTCGGTCGGTAGTAGCGCATCTACTGCCGCGACGCGCCCTGCGAGGACGTCGTAGAGGTTCGGCGTCGAGAGCTTCGGCGCACCGAGGCCGACGGTTGCGTTGGCTTGGGCGTCAGCATCGACCAGAATCGTCGAGAACCCCGCCTCTGCAACGCAGGCGGCGACGTTGACGGCGGTAGTCGTCTTGCCGACGCCGCCCTTCTGGTTCGCGATCGCGTAGATAGTTCCCATCTAAGCCCCAAGTTACCGGGCCTATCGGTCGGCAAAGCCGGGCCGCGTAGGAAGATTAGTTCGGGGGCGAACTAGCCCTGCTCAGAGCTATTTTGCGGCCAGCGGACGCTTCTTTGCGATCCCCGGGCGGCGCGGGTACCGATCAGGCGTGGCGGCGAGCTTTTCGCTGACGATCAGATGACGACGATCGGCGCCGCGCACCAAGTCGTCCGCAACCTCGACTGCTAGCGGTGGACTCATCTGCAGCTCCTGGGCGGCAAAAGCAGCGTCGGCAAGCTCATCTTCGCCGAGGCTCCCCTTCCAGGCGACGAGCGAGCCACCGACGCGCAGCAGCGGCGCGGCGTACTCGAGCAGGATCGAGGTTGAGGCCAGCGCGCGCGAGGTCACGGCATCCTGCTCGCGTGCTTCAAGCGCCCACAACTCAGCCCTTTCGGCAACAACGACAACATTCTCGAGCGTCATCGCCTCGGCTGTCTCGCGTAAGAAGTCGGCTTTGCGGGCTGCGCTCTCAACCAGCGTCAGCTGCGCCTCAGGCAAGGCGATCGCCAAGACAAGGCCGGGGAATCCGCCGCCAGAGCCGAGATCGGCGATCGTCGTCGCGGCGCGAATTTGGGGAAGCTCGAGGCCAGCCAACGAATCGGCGATGTGCAGCTCGACCGCCGCGGCAGGGTCTCGGACGTTCGTTAGCGAGCTCGGGCCGGTGATAACGAACTTCAGTAGCGCGTTCAGCTTCTCCGCGCTGCGCGGCGGCAGCTCAAAGCGATCGGTTAGTTCGCGGCAACGTTCAGCAACGGTCACAGGACTGAAGCTAGCGACAAGAGCGTTTCACGTGGAACGCTTCCGCTCTCAGGCTACGTAATTACAGGCGTAATCACGAGGTAACGACGTGGCTCGTCGCCCTCGCTGTGCGTGTCAACGTCTTCGCGGTCACGCAGGTGCTGGTGGACAATGCGGCGCTCTGCGGCGTTCATTGCCGGCAGATCGACTGGGGCCTCATCGCCCAAAGCCTTCTCCGCGGCTTCCTCGGCCTGCTGCTCGAGCTGTTCACGGCGGCGGTCGCGGTAGCCGGCAGCATCGATCTCAACGCGGATCCGCTCGCCGTCGGCGGCGTCGCGCTGGATGATCCTCGTCGCAAGATGCTGGACGGCGTCGATCGTCTGGCCGTGCTTACCGATGAAGAGCCCGAGGTCATCTCCCTCCAGCGTCCCCGTGACTGCGTCGTCGTTGATCACGACGTCAATCTCGGCGTCAAGATCGAGCGCGTCAACGATCTGCTCAAGCAGCTCGAGTGTCCGCTCCTGTGCCTCTTCAGGTGTAGCCATTAGCTCCTCTTCCCAGAACGTTTTTTCTTCCTCTTGGCTGCTGGCGGCGGCGCAGTGGTCGAGCTGTCGCTCGATCCCCCACCAGCACTAGCGCCAGACGTAGCAACCACGCTTGGCAGTCCATCGGGGTTACCGCCCAACCAGGGCGGCAACTGGCCGGTGGCTCGCTTCAAGAAGTATTGCTGGCCGACGGTCCAGAAGTTAGTCGTGATCCAGTAGACCATCAGCCCTGCAGGGAAACCCTTGATGAAGAAGACAAAGACGAACGGCAGCGCGATCATGATGATCTTCTGGTTGCGGTCCGAGGTGACCGACATCAGCAAGCTCGAGAGCAGCTGCGAGCCGACATAGAGGACGAGCAGCAGGATCAGTACCCAGCCGACCGAAGGGGCCGTCAGGTCGGGGATGAAGAGGAACTGAGCCGAGCCAGGGTCGACAGCTTGGCAGTAGGTCGTATCTAGGCCGGTCGGCGGCGTGGCGGCCTTGCCGACGGCGAGAATTGCGCTCTCGGGGCCACAGATGTCGATCTTCAGTGGCGCGCGCAGCATGTAGAAAAGGCTGATGAAGACTGGGATCTGCGCTACCAGAGGAAGGCAAGAGCCGAACGGATTGACCTTGTTCTCCTGGTAGAACTTCATCATCTCTTGATTGAGACGCTGCTTGTCGCCCTTGTACTTCGCTTGCAGATCCTTGATCTGCGGCGATAGCGTCTGCAGCGCTTGCATCGAGCGGAACTGCTTGATCGTCAAGGGCAGCAGGACAATTCGCACGACCATCGTCAGCGCGATAATCGCCAGGCCCCAGCCCAGACCGACGCTGTCGTGAAAGAAGATCAGCATCGCCTGGAAGACGGCGATCAGCGGCGAGAGGATCGCCTCGAAGGTGTCTTCTATTCCGGCTGTAATGAAAGGCATCAGTGATTAATGGGCGGCGTGGGAATCGTTAGTTGAGCAGTGGCGGTGTTGGAACAGGCTTTGGTCACTGACCGGATCGAACCCGCCGTGACTAAATGGGTTACAGCGCAGCAAGCGCCATCCCCCAAGAACCAGCCCGCGAAGTATGCCGTACTCGGCGATCGACTGCGCGGCGTAGGCCGAACAGGTCGGCTCGTACTTGCAGCGGCGCGGGATCGCCGGCGAGATGAAACGCTGATAAGCGACGATCGGGAGGCTCGCGGCGCGTCTGATCGCCGAGCTCATCAGTCGCCCTGCTTCGTCGATTGAGCGATCAGCTCCTCAAGCTCGCGCTTGACTCCGTCCAACCCCTCACGCTCGCAGAGCTCGCCGGCATCGTTGCGCGCTACTACTACGACGTCTGAGGCCGGATCGAAACGCTCGACGAGCTGATCAACGGCGCTGCGAAGCAGCCGCTTGACCTTATTGCGCTCGACTGCGCCGCCAACTTTTCGCGACACGCTAAGCCCAAGCCTTGGACCTTTCTGCAGCTCACCGGCGTCTGCGCGCGGGAAGAGATGGAGAACGAAGTACCGACCTGCAAACGAGCGACCCTGGCGGTAGACACGCTCGAAGTCAGCGCTGCGAGAGAGCCGGCGCGGACGCCGACGCGGTGCGCTCGCTGCGGAATCCACGCCTAGACGGTCAGTCGCTTGCGACCCTTGTCGCGGCGACGCTTGAGCAAGGCTCGGCCGGCGCGCGTGCTCATCCGCTCACGGAATCCGTGGGCTCGGGCGCGCTTACGTTTCTTTGGCTGGTAGGTCCGCTTCATTTAGAGACAATCCGAAGGTCGAGTGGTCGCGTTGGAGCATAGCTGCCTGCGACGAAAACCTACGGCCTGCAAAAGCCTTTGTCGCCAAATGCGGACTTAGCCCCGTGATCGCACTGGCGCTTGCGCGACCCTCTGCTAGCTTGCCCGAACTAACCGCGCGCGTGGCAATGACTGCCGCAGCGCGGACGAAACATGCAGCTACACGAGTGACCAACGCGAGCTCCGAAAACACCTGGAAGCAGATCTCCGATGAGCTTAAATCGGCGGTAGGACCGAGCCTTTTTGACGTTTGGTTGGCACCGTTGAAGTTGGCACGACTCGACGGCAACCAACTGACGATCGAGGCGCCGGCTGCTTCGCGCGCGTGGGTCAACGACCGATTCGGACAGGTCTTGCGAGCATCGGCCCGGAGCGTTATCGGCGCCGACGCTGAGGTCCACGTAAGCGCCGCGGGTGAAACCGCCCAGCTTGGATTCGCACCGGTCACGAGCACCGCGTCCTATGAGCCTGGCAGCGAGCTGAACCCGAAGTACTGCTTTGAACAGTTCGTGATCGGCAACGGCAACCGCTTCGCTCACGGGGCGGCGCTAGCGGTCGCTGAGAACCCAGGCACGGCCTACAACCCGCTCTTCATCTGCGGCCCTCCTGGCGTCGGAAAGACCCACCTCTTGCACTCGATCGCCGACTACGTAAACCGTCATGGCAACGGTCTTCGCGTACAGCTAACCGGCGCAGAGTCATTTGCCAACGAGTTCATTGCCGCGCTGCGCGGCGGCGACATAAACGCGTTCAAGGCCCGTCACCGCGAGGCTGACCTCGTACTCGTCGACGACGTTCAATTCCTGATGGCTAAGGCCAAGACTGAGGAAGAGTTCTTTCACACCTTCAACGCTCTGCGTGAAAGTGGCGCACAAATAGTCCTGACATGCGACCGTCCTCCGCGCGACCTCGACCGGCTTGAAGAACGCCTGCGGGATCGCTTTGACTCGGGGTTGGTAGCTGACATCAGTGCGCCAGACCTCGCTACACGCGTAGCGGTCTTGCGGGCGCGCGCCGAACTTGATCAGCTCGTTATCGATCAGCCGGAAGTCTTGGAGTTGATTGCGACGCGCGTTGAGCGCAACCTCCGGGCCTTGGAAGGGGCGCTAATTCGCGTCGTCGCCTACGCCTCGCTAAGTGGGCGTGCAATCACTGAAGCGCTGGCCGAGGAGGTACTAGATGGTCTCTTCCCGCAGAAGCGGATCGCGCTCCGGCCGGAAAAGCCTTCAGTTGAAGCTATCCGTGAGATCGTCGCTGAGTACTACGGGTTAACGGTCGCTCAGTTGTGCTCGTCAAGCAGAGCGGCAGGGATTCTATGGGCTCGCCAGGTAGCGATGTATCTCGCTCGCGAGCACAGCGGAATCAGCCTCGGAAAGATCGCTGCTGCTTTCGGAGGTCGTAACCACACGACTGCGCTCAACGCTTGCCGCAAGGTAGAGCAGAGGATTGCAGTTGACACTGAACAGGCCACTGAGCTGCGCGAGCTCACTGCTCGACTGTTCAAAACTAGTGGCGTAGCTGGAAGCGACCGATCTCAGTGACAAGCTGGGAGAGTTGTACACAGCTACCGATCGCTAACTTGGCCCCAAAGAGCAGGGAAATAACCGGTAACGCAGTTTTAAACCACTCCTACTACAACTAGCCTTTTATTAAGGACAGAAACCTTGAAGATCTCATCATCAACATCAGAGCTACTCCATCACTTGCAAACGCTTGCCCGCGTCGCTTCAACGCGAAGCGCCATCCAAGCATTGTCTGGGGTACGCATCATCGCCGAAGATGGCAGCATTGAGCTACAGGCGACAGATACCGAACTTTCGATTCGCGTTCCCCTTAACGGCACGGTAGATCGCCCAGGTTCGGTTGTACTCCCAGCTCGCTTGCTACTTGAAGTAGTTCGTCAACTAGGAGCGCCTGAGGTATCGCTTGAACTCCGTAGCGAAGAGCAAGACGTCGAGGTTCAATCAGGGACAGCCCAGTATCACTTGCGCACGCTGCGCTTAGAAGACTTTCCCGAGCTGCCCGCCACTGGTGGCGACACGCAACTAGCGATGCCGGCCGCGGCCTTTATCGAAACGATCGCCCGCGTCTCTCGCTCGGCATCGCGCGACGAGACGCGCCCGATCCTCACTGGCGTCCTGGTCTCCGCGAGCGGTAACGAACTGCGAATGGTCGCAACCGACTCTTACCGTCTGAGTGTCAAAGAGACGGCGCTTGAGCAGCCACTGAAGGAGAGCTTCGAAGCGAATGTGCCTGCCCGGGCCTTGGAAGAGCTGGCTCGTCTCGTTGAACCGGAAACCGAGACGATTTCGATCGGGGTTAGTGCCAACCAAGTCGTATTCGAGGTCGGCGCAGTCGCCCTCTCATCGCGGCTAATTGATGGTCAGTTCCCCAACTATCAGCAGCTACTGCCGGATGCTTTCGAACATGAGCTGACGATTTCAACCGAGGAGTTCCTCACGGTTGCGCGCCGAATTGCGCTGCTGGCGCAAAAAAACGCGCCGCTGCGCCTCTCCTTCACTGAAGGTGAACTGACGCTTTCGGCCCAAACGCCCGATGTCGGCGAAGCCAAAGACATACTTCCGGTTCCGTTCGCTGGCGAACCAATGGAAATCGGCTTCAATCCTGAGTTTCTCGTCGCAGGGCTCGAGAGCACCACGGCCGATGACGTAATCCTGAAGCTGATCAACCCGCTGCGGCCGGGACTAATCGTCTCAGCCGACGGCAGCGGATTCCTCTACCTGATTATGCCGATCCGCTTGAACGCTTAATGGCGCTGATTCGGCGGCTTCGTGTGCGCGACGTGCGCTGCTACGAGTCGGCTGAAATAACACTGGGCGAGCGTCTGACAGTGATTTACGGCGCAAACGGGGCCGGCAAGACGAATCTGCTTGAGGCGCTCTACTTCGGTTGCACGGGCCGCTCCTGCCGCACTTCGAATGACCGTGAGTTCGTCCGCTTCGACCAAGCCGCTGCGCGCGTTGAATTTGAACTCGACGGCGACGATGGCCCGCACCAGCTGGCGGTTGGCTTTGAGCCAGGGCAGCCGCGCCACGTAACGGCCGACGGCGGCCCTGTCGATCGGCTGGTAGACGTTCCCTTCCGGCCCCTGGCCTGCGTCTTCTTGCCCGACCGTTTGGAACTAATCAAGGGCGCGCCGTCGCTGCGCCGCGATCACCTTGATCAGCTAGTCGCTGGGCTTTGGCCAGCGCGTGCGGCCGTAAGGCGCGATTACGGACAGGCGCTGGCGCAGCGCAACGCCCTCTTGGCTCGGATTCGCGGCCAAGGCGTCGATCCAAGCGAACTTGACGTATGGGACCTAGAGCTCGGTCGCCTCGCACTGGCGCTGAGCGCCGAGCGTTCGCGCGCGGTTGCGCTGGTTGGCCCGCCGGCGCAGGAGATCGCCGACGAGTTGGGGCTTCCTGGCGGCCTAGAGTTGCGCTACCGGCCGCGCAGCAAGGCTGACAGCGCGGAAGGTTTTGCCGCTGAGCTACTTGAGCGCCGCAGCTCTGACCTCGAGCGCGGCTTCAGCGGCCACGGCCCGCACCGCGACGAGTTGCTGCTCAGCCGCGAAGGCCGCGAGCTGCGGATCTACGGCTCGCAAGGCGAGCAACGTGTGGCGCTCTTGTCATTGCTACTGGCAGAGCGGCAGGTGCTCGCCGAAGAACGCGGCCAGACGCCGCTGCTGTTGCTTGACGACGTGATGAGCGAGCTTGACGCCGAAAGGCGCGAGCGGCTCGTCGCGCGGATCACCGCTGCGGGGCAGTCGGTCGTCACAACTACCGAGCTCGAGCACGTTCCGACCGCCGATGACGCTGACGTCGCCCGAGTTGAGGTAAGCGGCGGCGTGATCGATCAGAAGGTCAACGCATGAGCCGCCAGCGCCGCGCGCCACGCAACGCGGCAAGTTCAATTCGCGACCTCGCTGACCGGCTCGCGCCGGCGACGACACTGGCCCAGATTCAGCGCCACTGGCCGGCTGCGGTCGGCGACGCAGTTGCCGCTCAGGCGGCGCCGACCGGCGAGGCTGGGGGCGTCCTCACCGTGACCTGTGCGAGTGCCGTCTGGGCGCAGGAAATTGACCTAATGAGCGTCACCTTAATTGCCTCTCTCAACAAGGCCCTCGGAGACGATCAGGTCGTCTCATTGCGCTGCCAAACGGTGGCCGCGAAGAGCTGGTCGCACGAGAGTGCGCAGTAACCCGCAAGCTCGGTTACATAAGACCGCTGATCAGCCGATACTTACAGCGTTTTTTACCCTATGGCGGGCGTCAATCCGGCCCCTCCGACTGCTATTGTTCTGGATACCAAATGTAGACGCCTCGATCCCGCGAAAATCCCGCAGGAGTCGGGGTTTTTGCCTGTTAACGGAGCCAAATGACCCAAGCTGACAAGAGTTCGAGCAAAAGCGCCACTGAAGCGAAGACGACGGGCAGCTACGGAGCTTCCGACATCACCGTCCTCGAAGGGCTCGAGGCGGTTCGCAAACGGCCAGGAATGTACGTTGGTTCAACCGGCGTCCGCGGCCTTCACCACCTCGTCTATGAGGTTGTCGATAACTCCGTCGACGAGGCGCTCGCGGGTCACTGCAGCTCGGTCGAGGTAACGATCCACGCCGACAACTCGGTAACGGTCGTCGACGACGGTCGCGGCATCCCGGTCGAGATGCATGCGAAGGAGAAGAAGCCGGCCGTCGAGGTTGTGCTGACCGTTCTTCACGCCGGCGGAAAGTTCGGCGACGGCGAGGGCTACAAGGTCTCCGGCGGGCTACACGGCGTCGGCGTCTCGGTCGTCAACGCGCTCAGCGAAGAGCTCGCAATCGACGTTAGTCGTGAAGGCTTCCATCACACGCAGAATTACTCGCGCGGCGCTCCGTTGGCGGAGCTGAAAAAAGGCGAGCCAACCGATCAGACCGGCACCTCGATCACCTTTCTGCCCGACGCCAGCATCTTCGACGAGACCGAGTTTGACTTCTCGATTCTCGAGCAGCGCCTGCGTGAAACAGCCTTCCTGACGCGCGGACTGAAGATCTCGCTGACCGACGAACGCGCAATTGCCGCAACGGTCGAGTTCTGTTACGAGGGCGGGATCAAGGACTTCGTCTCCTATCTGAATGAAAACAAGGAGCCGATCCATCCCAAGGTCGTCTACTTTTCGGATGAAGGTGAAGAGGGTGCCGTCGAGTGCGCACTGCAGTGGAACGCGTCTTATCAAGAGTCGGTCTTCTCGTTCGCCAACAACATCAACACGCACGAAGGCGGCTCGCACCTTTCAGGTCTGCGCTCTGCGCTGACGAGGACGTTGAATAAGTACGCGCGCGACAAGGGTGAACTGAAGGAGAAGGACGACAACCTCAGCGGCGAGGACGTCCGCGAGGGCCTTACCGCGGTGCTGTCGGCGAAGCTGACCGACCCTCAGTTCGAGGGCCAGACGAAGACCAAGCTCGGCAACCCGGGGATGCAGGGCTTCGTTGAGGGGATCGTCAACACCAAATTGGCCGAGTTCCTTGAAGAGAACCCTGCCGACGCGAGGGCGATCATCCGCAAGGCCGTGCAGGCTGCGCAGGCTCGCTCTGCGGCCCGCAAAGCCCGCGACCTTACGCGCCGCAAGAGCGCACTTGAAAACTCACGCCTGCCAGGAAAGCTCGCCGACTGCTCGGTCAAGGACCCATCATTGGCTGAAATCTTCGTAGTCGAGGGTGACTCCGCCGGCGGCTCTGCAAAACAGGGCCGCGACCGCAACACGCAGGCCGTTCTGCCGCTGCGCGGCAAGATTCTCAACGTCGAGAAGGCCCGGATCGACAAAGTCCTCCAGAACACCGAGGTTCAGGCACTGATCACTGCAATCGGTACCGGAATCGCCGGCGAGTTCGACCTCGAGAATGCTCGCTATCACAAGGTCATTCTGATGACCGACGCTGACGTTGACGGTGCTCACATCCGGACCTTGATCCTGACGCTGCTGTTCCGTGAGATGCAGCCGCTGATCGACGCCGGCTTCGTCTACATCGCCAAGCCACCGCTCTACAAGATCAAGAAGGGCTCTCAGGAGCGTTACATCGAGAACGACGCCGAGCTTGAAGAGGTGCTGCTGGCAGACACCTACGAGAAGTTTGAAATTACCGACCGCGATGCCAAGAAGGTCAAGCTGACCGAGGCGAAGTGGCAGAGCTATCGCCGCAGCATGCGCCGCTACGAGCAGCTCTCGGCCGCGCTGAGGGCCCGCCACGGCGAGGACATGGTCCGCTTCCTTGAGGAGTCGGCGCTGCTCGGTGACGGCATCAACAGCTCTAAGGACGCAATCAAGCTGCTGAGCGCGGAGGATGCCGAGCTTGGCGTACTGACGACTGAGCTGGAGTCGACCGATAACGGGATCCTTCTGATCCGCTCGATCGAGCGCGGCAGCGGCCTGGCTCGTACCCACCGGATGCCAGTTGAACTGTTCGAGAGCGCCGAATATCTCGGCCTGTTGAAGCTGCACGCCGAGATCGTCAAGCTAACCGGCAACGGACCCTTCATCGTCCGCCTGGGAGACCGTGAGGAGATCGCACAGACCTTCGAGTCGCTCGGTACCGCCGTCATGTCGGTCGCCCAAAAGGGCGTTCAGCTGAGCCGCTTCAAGGGGCTCGGCGAGATGAACGCCGAGCAACTGCGCCAGACGACGATGGATCCCGCGACGCGCACGCTGCAGAAGGTTTCGATCGCCGATGCGGTTGCCGCCGACGAGATCTTCTCGATGCTGATGGGCGACGTCGTTGAACCGCGCCGAAACTTCATTGAAGACAACGCCCGCGACGTCGTAAACCTCGACGTCTAATGACCGCACGGGCCGGAGAGGAAAACTAGATGGCTTCCGCAGACGTATTGAGTGACCGCTTCGAGCCACGCGCGCTCGAAGATGAGATGAAGACCGCGTACCTCGATTACGCGATGTCGGTGATCGTCGGCCGCGCCCTGCCGGACGTGCGCGACGGGCTAAAGCCGGTTCACCGCCGCGTTCTCTACGGGATGTCAGAGCTGGGCCTCGGGCCAACCCGCGGCTACTCGAAGTGCGCCCGCATCGTCGGTGAGGTGATGGGCAACTTCCACCCTCACGGTGATTCGGCAATCTATGACGCTCTGGTCCGCATGGCGCAGGACTTCTCGATGCGCTATCCGCTCGTTGACGGCCAAGGCAACTTCGGCTCGGTCGACGACGACCCGGCCGCCGCGATGAGGTACACCGAGGCGCGAATGACGCGCCTAGCAACCGAGATGCTGCGCGATCTCGACATGGACACGGTCGACTTCGTACCCAACTACGACGGCCGCACGCAGGAGCCGACGGTGATGCCGGCGCGCTACCCAAACCTGCTCGTCAACGGCTCCTCGGGAATCGCTGTCGGCATGGCGACGAACATTCCGCCGCACAACCTTGGTGAGGTGATCGCCGCGACGATCGCGTTGATCGACGACCCTGACATCTCGCTCGACGGCCTGATGAAGCACGTCAAGGGCCCCGACTTCCCGACCGGAGGCACGATCCTTGGTGTTCAAGGGATCCGCGACGCATACGAGACCGGCCGTGGCCGCGTCCGCGTGCAGGCCAAAGCGCACATCGAGCCGCTGACGCAGGGCAAAGAGGCGATCGTCGTCACCGAGCTGCCGTACATGGTCAAGAAGGGTGGCGACGGCGGCCTAATCCAGAAGATCGCGGCGCTCGTCCACGAGAAGAAGATTCCCGACATCACAGACCTGCGCGACGAGTCTGACCGCAACGGCATGCGGCTCGTAATCGAGCTCAAGCGTGACGTGATTCCGAAGGTCGTTCTAAACCAGCTCTACAAGCACACCTCGATGCAGTCGACCTTCGGCGTCAACACCGTTGCGCTCGTTGACGGCGTGCCGCGGACGCTCTCGCTGCGCGAAGTACTGACGGCCTACGTCGCCCACCAGCGCCAGGTCGTTGTGCGCCGCGCCAAGCACGAGCTCGGCATCAAAGAGGCTCGCGCCCACATTCTGCTCGGCCTGCTGATCGCGCTCGACAACCTCGACGCTGTAATCAAGCTGATCCGCGCCGCCCCGGACCGCGACACCGCGCGCGAGAAGCTCGTCGCAGACTTCAAGCTCTCGGCAATTCAGGCCAGTGCGATCCTCGAACTTCGCCTCGCCCAGCTGACGGCGCTCGAATCGGACGCAATCAAGAGCGAGCACGATGACGTGATGGAACGGATCCGTGAACTGCGCGAACTACTCGGCAGCGAGCAGGCCGTGCTCGATCTGATCAAGGAAGAGCTGAGCGAGATCAACGAACGCTTCGCCGACGAGCGGCGCACGCTGATCTCACAGAGCGAAGACGAGATCGACATTGAGGACTTGATCGCCGACCAGCAGATGGTGATCACGATCACGCAGACCGGCTACATCAAGTCGCTGCCGCTCGGCACCTACCGCCAGCAGCAGCGCGGCGGTCGTGGCGTCACCGGGATGGACATGAAGGACGGCGACTTCATCGAGCATCTCTTCGTCTGCTCATCACATGACTTCTTGCTCTTCTTCTCCAACCGCGGAAAGGTTTACCGCTCGAAGGTCTACGAGCTGCCCGAGGCATCGCGTACGGCTAAAGGCCGAGCGCTTGTCAACGTGCTGCCGCTGCGCGAGGGCGAGCGGATCGAATCGGTGCTCGCGACGCGCGACTTCACAGAGACGCAGTACCTCGTCTTCGCGACGAAGAAGGGCACGGTCAAGAAGACCGAACTTCAGGCGTACAACACGCCGATCAAGGCCGACGGCATCATCGCGATCAAGATTCGTGACGATGACGAGCTGATCGTCGTCCGCGGCGTTGACAAGGACGACGAGGTGCTGATCATCTCGCGCGCCGGCCTGACCGTCCGCTTCGCTGAATCCGACGCTCGCTCGATGGGCCGCAGCACCAGCGGCGTCAAGGGGATGGACGTTGGCGAGAAGGGCGAAGTGATCGCGATGGACATCGCCCGCGATGACATGGACCTGCTCGTAATCACCGACAACGGCTACGGCAAGCGAACCCTAGTACGCGAATATCGCAAGACCAAGCGAGGAGCGAAGGGTGTCAAGACGATCGCCCTGACCGAGGCCAAGGGCGGCCTAGCCGGCGCGCTCGTCGTGCGCGAGCATCAGGACCTTGTCTTCATCTCACGCGAGGGAATGGTTCAGCGCACAGCCGTGAGCGGCATCAACCGATATGGACGTGGCGCTCAGGGAGTGAAGACGATGAACATACGCGAAGGCGACATTGTCAGCGCCGTTGCGATGGTTGTCGAGGATGCCGAAGGCGACGCTGTCACCGCTGATGGCGAGAGCGCCGAGCTTGAAGCGACGGAGGCCACCGAGCTAGTCGAGGCAGAGGCCAGCGGTGAGGTCGCTGATCTGGTCGAGGAAGAACTTGACGACGCAACCGCTGACGATGAAACGGCTGAGGACGATACGGGCGACGAAGACGACGAGTAGCTCGCCGAAAAGGAGAAGGGCGCCGGAAGTGAAACCCGACGCCCTTCCCAACAACTGACTGAATTCAAATCGGCCGATCGGTCTTCACTCGCAACTGACGCGGGCGGCCGGGGGGACCAGCTCCGGCGAATCGGCCAACGGTGTCCCGGATTGGTTTCCGCTTAGCGGATCCAGCCAACCGCGCTAGCGGCCGGTCACCTCCAGGGTCCCGATAAACATTGGTTTCTCGATTTGGACCACCCCCTTTCTCTGGTAGCGCGAAAACTAGCACGGCTCCGGGACAGCGATCAGGCGGCTTCAGCGGGGAGCCACTGGAGCCACGCAGCGGGGATCTTCTGCGCCGCGACGGTGATGAAGACATGTGCGCTAGGGACGCGTGGCGCCTTGCGCGGATACATGTTGATCTGGGCCGGTAGACGGTCGGCCTTGCGCCGGTTGCAAGGTGCGCAGGAGGCGACAATGTTCTCCCAAGTTGAGAGTCCGCCCTTCGATCGCGGGATCACATGGTCGACAGTCAGATTGGAGCGCGTGCCGCAGTACTGGCAAGCCCAACCGTCGCGAGCAAAGACTGCCCGGCGCGTGATCTTGCGCTTCGAACTGTCGCGGGGAACGTTGGCGTAGACGCGCAACTTGATAACCGTCGGTCGTTCCAGCACGCGGCGCTCCGAGCGCAGCGCGCTGCCGCTGCGCTCAATCATGTCGGCCTTCTCCTTCAGCAGCAGTACTGCGGCGCGGCGCACGCTGCAGACGTTGATCGGCTCATAGGTGGCGTTGAGAACGAGAACGCGGCCAGTATCGCGCAGCGGACGTTGGCGCGCAATCGTCGGCGCCAACTCGGTCGGGGCTGATGCGGTCAGCGTCTTCATCTCGCTTGCTGGCGAGTCTAACCGCGACGCCGACGGCTAGCTGCTGCTTGGCGCGTCGCTGCTAGATCGGGTAGCTGCCGAGAACGCGGACCTGCTGGCAGTGAACCGCTAGCCCGGCGAGAGCGTCCGCTGCTGGCCCTGGCAGATCGACGCGACCATCGATGTCGATCAAGAAGATGTACTGGCCGAGTTCAAGCCTTGCCGGGCGCGATTCGATCCGCGTCAGATTGATCGATCGACTGGCGAACTCACCAAGGCAGTCGAGCAGCCAGCCCGGCGAGCCATCGCCGGCGCCAGAGAAGATGATCGCGCTCTTGCCAGACTGGCCTTCGCGCTGAGTCTCGCCAGATTCGCGCGCAAGCCAGATGAAGCGTGTAGCGAGCAACTCGTGGTCGGCGACCGACTCGGCCAAGACAACGGCACCGCTCTGGTTCGCCGCCGCTGGGCTAGCGAGCGCTGCCAACGGTTGGTCGCTGGCAAGTACCTGCTCAACCGCCGCGGCAGTCGAGTTGCTCGGCTGTAGCTCCGCATCGGGCAGCTCGCGGCGTAGGAACGACGCGCACTGCGCGAGCGGCTGAGGGTGTGAGTAGACGGTTGTCACATCGCTCAGCTTGGTGCCCTCACGGGCGATCAGGCAGGGACTGATTTCGAGCACATACTCAGCGATGATCGAGACATCGGGGGCGTCGTGCACAAGCGCGTCGATCACTTCGTTGACGCCGCCCTCAACCGAGTTTTCGATCGGTGCGATCGCGCGGTCCACGAGCCCGCCCTGAACCGCGCTGACGACATCGTGAACGGTTGTCAGCGGCACAATTTCAGATTCGCCCTCGAGCCCTGCCAGATCGAGCGATTCCTGCATCGCCTGCTCGCTGAAAGTCCCTGCCGGGCCTAGATAACCGATCCGCATCAGGCGCTCTCAGCCAGGTCGAGCAGCTCACCGGCGATCGCGCCGTCAACTGCCTGCTGCTCCTCTGGCGAAAGTTCGACCGTTCCCTTACCGCGCTCGACCTGGCGCACGTAGAAGCGCGTCTGGTCGCGATGCTGGATCGACGAGATAACTACGCCCGAGCGCTGCGCATCGAGCAAGGCGATCGAGACCGACTGGTGGCCCGAAAGCTCGTTGTAGGCGTCGTAACGGACCACGGCACGGTGGCTGATCGCGCCATCGAGGCGCTGCTCAGCGGCGCCGACGCGGCCGTCGAGGCGGGTTGCAATGTCGATCAAATGGTCGTGCAGGGCGACGAACTGGCGTTCGAGGTCGGCGGCGTGGGCCGTGATGTCGCGCTCGCTGTCGCCGATGACGAGAGTTTGATCGCGGCGCAGGCTACGCAGTCTGGCGAGCGCGATGATCACGGCGACCAAGGCAACTACTGCGATTACGGCGGCGATTACGGCGATTAACCCCGCGCTGCTGTCTAGTGAATGCACGCTGCGCAGAGGATAGACCCGCGGGGGGCTATCAACCGCCGGCGAAGAGAACCGTGTAGGTCGCTTCGTTGTTGTCGACGCCGGTCTCGCCCGGAACAGGGTCAACCTTGACCGTCAGCGTTGCAGCGGTGCCGCTGGCCGGAACAGAAGGAAGTGCGATTGCCACATCGGTCTCAGAGCCCGCGGCGGTCAGGTTGACGACCTTCTTTGCCGTCACGGTCTTGGCCCCCGGCGCCGTGAGCGTGACCGTCACGGTGACGTTCTTCTCATCGCTCTCGCCGCCGTTCAAGAGCTTGACGGTCACCGCTACCGGCGCCGTCGCCGTCACCTTGTTGGCGGCCGGAGAAGGCTGGAGCTCAGTGCCAGCAACTGTCGTGCTGGTGATGGCGTGGCCGTGGAGGCCTGGCGCAACTGCTCCGTCTGTCGTTCCAGTGCCTGCCTGGCCGCCGATCGCGGCCGCAATTGTGCTCGGGGCAAGCCAGGTGTAGCCCGGCAGCGACTGGCTCTGCTCGATCGTCTGGCCTGTGATGCCAGCGCCGTCGAGAGCCTGCTTGATCAGCGGAGCGGTGCGCTGCGAGTAGACAACGTCGGAAGCGAGGAATGCTTGCATCTGCCCGGCAATCTCGTTCGTTGCAGTCTCAGCGGCCTGACCGGTCCCTTGAGCCTTTGGCAGCAGCTCGGCGATCTTCGTCAGCGCGCCCGAGCGCAGGTTGAGCGTCAGAGCAAGATTTTGTTGCGCGTCGCGCATCTCGCTCGGCACGTCAAGCTCGTTGGCCCGCTTGCCGTCTTCCTCGGCGGCAAGACGGATCTGGTTGATCTGAACCTGAAGGTCGCCAGCGGCTGCTCCAGCCGTGCCACCGCTGAGCAGCTTGAAGAATGGCGCCATTACTTGGTTGTCGGAGTCGGAGACGATTGCCGCGACGTTGCGGTTGTAATCCTTCAGTGCGCTCTCGCTGGCGGTGTCGAGGCAGCCCTTGACGCCGAAGATGATGATTAGCAGCAAGATTACGCCGACGCCGATCGCGATTGCTTGGCGTGTGCGCAGAGTCTGGCGTTCGCCTGGAGGCGTGTCGCCTGCGGGCGCAGCCGGCCGTCGAGGCTCAGCTGGACGCCGTGGGCTGGAGCTGACTTGTGTTGGGTCGTCGTCGAAGAAAGACATTGAAAAGCCGCGGCTTTGGATCAGCCGGAATAGCGAAGTATGACGACGAAAGCCGAAAATCGGCCGGAGTGCAAGTTTGCTCGCAAATCCGCCGCTTCGCTACTGCGGCAGGCAGCCCGCCAATAGCGCAGAATGTAGGAGCTAGTGAGCACTGTCGACCAAACGATCACGCAGCTCGAGCCGCCGCCACAGAGCGAAGCTTCGGCGACGATCGTGCTTGAGCGCTACCGCCTGATGCGCCGCCTCGGCGCAGGCGCCTTCGGCGTCGTCTGGCTGGCGCTCGACGAACGCCTCGATCGGGTCGTCGCCGTTAAGCGGATAGAGGCGCACGACCCAGAGATGGCTGCCCGTGCGGAGCGCGAGGCGATCGCCGCTGCGCGGCTCAACCACCCGGGCATCGTCGCCCTCCACGAAGCGGGCCGTGACGCCGAAGCGGTCTACCTGGTGTCGGAAATGGTTCGCGGCAAGACCCTGCGCGATCGATTGGTCGCAGGTGAGCTCTCCGACCGCGACGTCGCACGGATCGGCGTTGCCCTGTGCGATGCGTTAAGCCACGCGCACGCGCGCGGAGTGATCCATCGGGACATCAAACCGGCCAACATCATCATTCCCGATAACCCTGATGGCGAGGCTGGGATCGTCAAGCTGACCGACTTTGGGATTGCGTTGATCGCTGGCGATGATGCCTTGACGCGCACCGGAGACGTCGTCGGCACGCTCGCCTACATGGCGCCCGAGCAGGCCGATGGAAGCCCCGTCAGCGGCCAGAGCGACCTTTATTCGTTGGCCCTCGTGCTTTACGAAGCTTTCAGCGGCGTCAACCCGATCCGCGCTCCAGGCGCGGCGGCAACTGCGCGACGGGTCGGCACGAGACTGCCGCCGCTGAGCCAACTGCGGCCTGAGTTGCCGCAGCAGATATGCGACGCGATCGACTGGGCGGTTCAGCCCGAGGAGCTCGATCGTGGAAGCTTGGCGGAGCTTCGAGAAGCGATGCTCGAAGGGCTGCCTGAGACCGACACGACGGCCGGAGCGGTCGACGTCGCCGCGATCGAGGGTTATCAGCAGGAGGATCTGCTCGACTATTCCGAGCAAGCGCCGTTCGATCGCTCCTTGTCGGTGCCGCAGCGGCTGATCGCGGCCGCCGCCGCGGCTGCGCTCGTGGCGGCATCAATGTTGGCGCTCGAGCCGATCGCCGGCGCGCCCCATCTGCCGCTGCTGTGGACTGCAATCTGCGCCCTGCTCGCGGTGGCGCTGCTGCCACGAATTGGCGCGCTGGTTGTCGCGGCAGCGCTCACCGCCTTCTTCGTCGCCGCGGGCGTTCCAGGCTGGGCCGTCCTGCTGTGGGCCGGGCTGGTGCCGGCAGTATTCCTTCTGCCGCGCGATCCGAGCAGCTGGCTGCTGCCATCGCTAGCGCCGCTGCTGGGGCTGGTCAGCCTGGCACTCGCGTTCCCAGCGTTCGCCGGCTTCAGCGCCAGCGCGAAGCAGCGGGCTGTGCTTGCCGGACTCGGCTTCTGGTGGCTAGCTCTAGCGGAACCGATTGCGAAGAGCCGGCTGCTCTTTGGCGAGCTTTCGCTGAGCGCAGATTGGGCTAGCTCAGCTGCCGCAGGCGGCGACGTTGTGATCGCGATGGTCGCCCACGGCGTTCCGCTCGTCGCCTTGGTTTGGGCCGCTGCGGCGTGGATATTGCCGTCTATTACGGCCAGCCGCTTGGTCTTTGTTCAGCTTGCAGCAGCGGTGCTTTGGGCCGCTGCCCTGACTGCGGCTAGCGTCGTGCTTGCCGGCGCGCTGGACTGGCCGCTTCCGATGCCACAGGTAGGCGTTTTGGTGGCAGGAAGTGCGATCGCCGCGCTGGTCGCGTTGGCGGCGGCGACGCTGCGAGAAAACCGCTGAATAGCTGCCCTGCCGCGCAGCCGCAGGTCCAGTCCGTAGCATGGTTGGGCTAGCAGCTAGAGCCGTATGATCGGCTTTGACGCGGCGCCGCAACCACTGCCAAATTATGAGCGTTCTACGCAATCTTGAGCAACGACTTAGCGGCCTCGTCGAGGGGACCTTTGGCCGTGTCTTCAAGACCGAGGTCGGCCCGGTCGAGATTTCGCGGCGACTAACGCGCGAGATGGATCAGAACGTCAAGGTCTCGCTCTCGCGCAGCTATGCGCCAAACGAGTACGTGATCTGGCTTTCGTCTGAAGATCGCCTCCGTTACGAGGGGGTTGAGGATGAGGTTGCCGACGAGTTGGCAGGACACCTGCTTGAGCATGCGCGCAGCGAGCGCTTGACGCTGGTTTCACGGCCCGTCATTCAATTTGGCGTCGACGAGGCGCTAGGACTGGGGGAGTTTGGGATTGAGACTCGCGTAGTTCGGCTCGACCAGATTCCAGCCGAGGAGCCGCCGCCAGCCCCAGCGGCTGAGCCGCGCGAACGATTGGTTGCGGCGCCGGGACGAGCGATCTTCGAAGCCGAGGGGACGCGCTTTACGATCTCCCCCGCAGGAGCTGTGATTGGACGCAGTAGTTCGTGTGATGTTGTGCTGGCGAACCCCGATGTTTCGCGCCAGCACGCGCAGATCGCGTTCGATGACAAAGTGGGTTGGATTGTTGAGGACCTTGGCTCAACCAATGGCGTGATTGTCAATGGTGGCCGGGTAGACGGCTCGCTGCGGCTGAGCAATGGTGATCAGATCAAGCTGGGGCCGATAAGCGGCCGATTTGAGGCCCGCTGATGCTGCAGCCGACGGCAATCGTGTTGCAGGGCGCCTTCCTGCTCGTTCTGTTCCTGTTCGTTGCTTGGGTTGTTCGCAGCACGCTGCGCGATCTGCGGCGCCCTGACGAGCAGCGCGCTGCAGGCCCACCACCGGCCGACGCGACAGGAATCCACAGCGCCGTAACGGCCGGCGCAGCTCCGTCGGGCCCCGGTGATCCAAGGCTCGTCGTCGAGCGCGCTCCTGGCCATACGCCTGGAATGGAATATGAGGTCGCTGGAGGCGCCGTTCTCGGCCGCGGTGAGCAGGCGGAGATCCGGCTCGATGATCCGTTCGCTTCTTCTGCGCACGCGCGGCTCGTGCTGCAGGGCGGTCGCGTAGTGCTTGAGGATCTCGGCTCAACTAACGGGACCTTCCTCAATGAGGAGGCTGTAAGTGGCCCCCAACCGCTGCACCAAGGCGATCGCGTACGAATTGGCGATAGCGAATTCCTCTTCGTTGACTCCTGATGCTGCGCGTTGCCGAACATGCCGAATTGACAGATACCGGCCGCCAGCGCCGCGCGAATGAGGATGCCTTCTTCGCCCGCGCCCCGCTCTTCGTCGTCGCCGACGGGATGGGCGGCGCGCAGGCCGGTGAGGTTGCCTCGGCGACCGCGATCGAGGTGCTCGCGGCCGGGTTGGGCGAGGGCGAGAGCGTCGAGCAGCAGCTCAGCACGACCGTCCAGCAGGCCAACGCTCAGATCCACGCGCTTTCGGTTGCCGATGACGAACGTGCCGGGATGGGAACGACAATCACCGCTGCCTATGTCGGCGAGAACAACGTCACGCTCGTCCACGTCGGCGATAGCCGCTGCTATCGCTGGCGCGACGGGATCCTTGAGCGACTGACCGATGACCACTCGCTGGTTGAGGAGATGGTCCGTCAAGGTCAGCTGACGCCAGAGCAGGCGCTGGAGCACCCGCAGCGCTCGATCATTACACGGGCGCTGGGCCCGGAGTCGGTTGTTGAGCCCGACGCGCAGACGATCAACGCTCGCGACGGCGATCTGCTGCTGCTCTGTAGCGACGGTCTTTCGACGATGATCACCGATGATCAGATCGCTGCCGTAATGGCCCGCGATAAGCCGCTGAAAGCGACTGCGCGCGGGTTGATTGCAGCCGCCAACGAGGCCGGCGGTCGCGACAACATCACCGTCGTGCTGCTGAGGCTCGAAGTTCTCGGAGGTGACGCTGCCAGCGATCTCGAGCAGACGCAAGTAGGGCTCGATGTCGGCCAGCTACCGCGCGCTCAAGCTACGGCTGGCGCCGCCGCGGCGGCCAGCGTTGAGCGGCGAATGCCGCGTGAGCCGCGTGCTCCGGCCGCCAAACGCCGCCGTCGCTGGAAGCCTGGGGTCGGCACTCTGTTGGCGCTGTTCGCGGCTGCCTTGCTGCTTTCCGGCGTCTACTTCGCGTCGCAGGCGATCTACTTCGTTGGCGCCGATCGCGAGGGCTTCGTCAGCGTCTATCAAGGAGTTCCATACGAGCTACCTCTAGGGATCAACCTCTATCGCGAGGACTACATCTCTGGGATCAATCTTTCGCAGCTGCCTGCCAGCGAGCGCACGACGATCACCGAGCACAGCTTGCGCTCGCGCAGCGACGCCGATGATCTCGTCCGCCAGCTTGAGCTGGGGCGGCTCGGGAGCAGCGCTCCGTGAGCGCCCGCAATCGCGAGCTGCTGGGGTTGCTGCCGGCGTCGCTGTTGATCGTCGCTGGCTTTGGTGCCGTCTTCCTGCAGGAGCAGACCCAGCTCGACAATCTTTCGCTGACCTATGGCGCGGTCTTCCTTGGGCTCTGCTTCGCCGCTCACTTGATCATCCGCGTCCGTTTGCCTGACGCCGATCCGTACCTGCTGCCGATCGTTGCCGTGCTTGCCAGCATCGGCCTTGTCGTGATCTATCGGCTCAATGAAACGCTGGCGCGAGATCAGGCGCAGTGGTTTGTGATCGGCCTGATCGCCTTTGCGGCAACGATCATCTTCTTGCGCGACTACCGAGTCTTGGAGCGCTACCGCTACCTGATTGCGGCGGGCAGCTTAGTTCTGTTGCTGCTGCCACGGATTCCCGGTGTTGGGCAGCAGGCCAACGGTGCATACCTCGGCATTAGCCTCGGCCCGGTCTCGTTCCAACCGGCCGAGTTCGCGAAGATCGGCATCATCATCTTCCTTGCCAGCTACCTGCGCGACACGCGCGCGTTGCTGGTCTCGCGCAAACGCTTTGGCATCACCCTGCCGAGGCTCAAGCACATCGGCCCGCTGCTGCTGGTGTGGGGACTAGCGATGTTGATGCTGGTCTTCATCCGCGACCTCGGTTCATCGCTGATGTTCTTCGGCGGCTTCCTCGCAATGCTTTACGTCGCGACCGACCGGCTGATCTTCCCGGTCGTCGGCTTTGGCCTGTTCGGGATTGGCGCCTGGTTCTTCGCCAGCACAGTTGGTCACGTCGGCGACCGCGTTAGTGCCTGGCAGCATCCCTTCGATCCAAAGCTCTACGAGCAGATCGGCGGCAGCTACCAGATCGCCCAATCGCTCTTCGCGCAGGCCGACGGCGGCGTCTGGGGGCAAGGCTTCGGCCAAGCCTTAGTTAGCGTCGGCGACAGCCCGATCCTGCCGGCCGCGCAGACCGACCTGATCTACGCCGTGATCGTCAACGAGCTTGGTTTGATCGGCGGGATTGCACTGCTGCTGATCTACGTGCTGCTGATCGAACGTGGCTTCCGAATCGCCGTGCTGGCGCGCGATTCGTTTTCAAAGCTGCTGGCGACCGGCCTCACGACCGTCGTCGCGCTGCAGGTCTTCGTGATCGTCGGTGGCGTTACGAAGGTGATCCCGCTGACCGGTGTGACCTTGCCGTTCGTCTCCTACGGCGGTTCGTCGATCGTCGCTAACTTCGTGATCGTCGCGCTGCTGCTGCTGATCTCGGACCGTGCGCGGCGTGAGGCGCGACGATGAACAAGCCGATTATCCGCGTCTTCGCAGTGCTGCTTGTGCTCTTCGGGCTGCTCGCCTACTTCACAACGCGCTGGACCGTGATCGATCGAGCCGCACTCCAGGACAACCCGCAGAACAAGCGCGAACTGTTGGCCCAGCAGCGGATCGCCCGCGGCACGATCGTCGCCGACGGCGGGACCGTCCTCGCCCGTTCGATCCGGCGCGGCGACGGCACCTACGCTCGCCGCTATCCGGCGAACGGGCTGTTCGCGCAGACCGTCGGCTATTCGTTCTTGAACCCAGGTACGGCTGGCCTCGAACGCTTCTATAACGGGCAGCTGACGGGCCGGACGGCTGGGCTCGAAGGGACGCTGCGCAAGCTCCAAGGCAAGCGCCAGCAAGGCAACGACTTGCGTACTTCGCTCGACCCACAGTCGCAGCAGATCGCGATCGACCAGCTTGCCGGCAGGCCGGGCGCCGTAGTCGCGTTGGACCCGCGCAACGGCCGCGTCAAGGTGATGGCCTCGATCCCCAGCTACGACCCCAACGTGCTGCGCAGCGCGAAGGCGACCACGGTGCTCAACTCTGCTCCCGGAGCGCCGCTGCTGAACCGCACAACGGCAGGGCTCTACCCGCCAGGTTCGACCTTCAAAGTAGTTACCGCCGCCGCCGCGCTCGACAGCGGCCTCTACGAGCCGAGCTCGACCGTTAACGGTGCCAACGGGGTTGAGATCTCCGGCGTCCCGCTCAACAACGACGGCGGCCAGAACTTCGGCGAGATCGATCTGACGACGGCGCTGACGCAGTCGGTCAACACGGTTTGGGCGCAGGTGGGGGAGCGTGTCGGTAAGCGTCGAATGAGTCGCTACATGGAACGGTTTGGCTTCGGCAGCCCAGTGCCGGTGGATCTGCCTGCCGATGAGCGGCTCGCCAGCGGTCTTTACTGCTCGCCTAACGGCAAGCGTCAGCTGGCAGCCCCGACCGACGGCTGCGTCGACATCGGCCGCACTTCGATCGGGCAGGACAAGCTGCTGGCAACACCACTGCAGATGGCGATGGTCGCCAGTGCTGTTGCCAACCGCGGGATCCTGATGCGCCCTGCGATCGCAACGCGGACGGTCGACCCAGAAGGTCGCACGGCGTACGAGAACACGCCGCAGCAGTATTCGCGCGTGATGTCGCCAGCGACGGCTGAGAAGCTGACGGCGATGATGCAGAAGGTCGTTCAGGAGGGAACCGGCACCGCGGCTGCGCTAACAGGGATCGACGTGGCCGGCAAGACCGGCACCGCGGAGCGCGACGTGATCAACAACATCACGCAGCCCTGGTTCATCGCTTTTGCCCCCGCATCCGATCCGCAGATCGCGATCGCGATCACGATCGAGAAGACGGTTGGCGGCTTCGGCGGTACCGACGCTGCGCCGATCGCCAAAGCTGTGATGGAGTCGCTGCTGCGATGAGCACAGGAGTGGAGCAAGGAACAACGATCGACGGTCGCTATCGCGTGGAGTATCTGCTCGGCTCCGGTGGGATGGCCGACGTTTATTGCGCCACCGACCTTCAGCTTGACCGCGAGGTGGCGATCAAGCTGCTCTATCGCCGCTTCGCGCAGGATCCCGAGTTCGTCGAGCGCTTCCGCCGCGAGGCCTCAGCCGCGGCCGGCCTCCAGCACCAGCACGTCGTCTCGGTTTACGACCGCGGCGAATGGGACGGCACCTACTACATCGCGATGGAGTACCTCCAAGGCAGAACGCTGAAAGCGATCATTAACGAATACGGCGCACTTGACTCCGACTGGGCGATCGATATGACGCGCCAGATTCTCAGCGCCGCCCGCTTCGCCCATCGCCGCAACGTGATCCACCGCGACTTTAAGCCGCACAACGTGATCGTCGACGACGACGGGCTGGCGACGGTGACCGATTTCGGCATCGCTCGCGCCGGTGCATCTGACATGACGCAGACCGGCTCGATTATGGGCACAGCCCAGTACCTCTCGCCGGAGCAGGCGCAGGGCCATGCTGTCAATGAGCAGTCGGACCTCTATTCGATCGGCGTGATCCTCTACGAGATGGTCACCGGCCAAGTGCCATTCGACGGCGAGAGCGCCGTTACGATCGCGCTCAAGCACGTCAGCGAAGTGCCGACGCCGCCCTGTTCGATCAACCCCGCGATCAGCCCGCAGCTTCAGGCCGTGATCATGCGTGCGCTGGCGAAGGATCAGGGGCAGCGCTTCGCAACTGCAGACGAGTTCATTGCTGCGCTTGACCAAGCCCGCGCCGGCGTGATGCCCGCTGGCGCGCCGGCGATCCCTGCTCCGCCACGGACCGGTGAATCGACAGCGATCGGGATGAGTGGGCAGGCGCTAGCCGCGGGCGCCGTCGGTGCCGCTGGAGGAGCCGCTGCGGTCGGCTACTCCAATCGGGGCAATGGCGGCAACGGCAGCAACGGGGCAAACGACGACGATGGGCCGAGCCGGCGCTGGTGGATCTTTGCCGGCGGCGCAGTCGTAGCTGTTGGCCTGTTGATTCTTCTTCTGCTGGTGCTGAAGCCCGATCAGGCGACCGTGCCGGGCGTTGTCGGCAGCGAGGAGGCGACGGCGCAGACGGTCTTGGTTAGGGCCGGGTTCAAGACCGACAGTGTCGTCAAGCAGTCGAGCTCGCCGAAGGGGCAGGTGATCGGCCAAGACCCGCCCGGCGGCGAGCAGGCCGACAAGGGTTCGACCGTAACGCTGACAATCTCCGACGGCCCAGGCTCCGTCGTTATGCCATCGGTCGCTGGGCTTTCCGCTTCGCAGGCTCAACGAAGACTTCAGAACGCTGGCTTCACGGTGCGTACGCGCAAGCAGTCGTCGGACACTGTTCCGAGCGGCGACGCGATCGGAACGCTGCCGCCAGAGGGCACGCCAGTTGACCAAGGCTCGACCGTGACGCTGGTTGTTTCAAGCGGCAAAGCGACAGTTGAAGTGCCTGCCGTCGTTGGGCAGAACGTCGACGATGCGCGCGCAACGCTGCGCGGCGCAGGCTTCGGCGTCAACGTTACGAGCGAGGAGTCAACCTCGACCCCAGGAACGGTGCTGCGCCAAGATCCCGGGGCGGGAACGAAGGCCGACAAGGGCGCGACAATCGCGCTCGTAGTTGCCAAGGCGCCAGCGACGACCAAGGTGCCCAATACGGTTGGTGAAGATGAGGCCTCGTCGATTGCTGAGATTCAGGGCGCCGGCTTCAAGGTCACAATCGACCGCGTTGACGTCGCCAATGAGAGCGAGGACGGGACCGTTGTCTCACAAAATCCATCCGGCGGGTCGGCTCCGAGCGGTTCGACGGTGACGATCGGCGTTGGCCGCTACACGCCGCCGCCAGCCGCCGGCGCGAGGCTGAGGGGTGTCTGGCGATGATCGTCGCCGTGATCTCCGGAGGCCGCTCCTCAGAGCGCGACGTCTCGCTGATAAGCGGTGCTGCGGTTGCCGATGGAGTCCAGCGTGCTGGCCATGAAGTGCGTGCGATCCAGATCGACGCCGAGGGTCGCTGGTTTCACGAGGGCACCGAACTAGAGCTGCGCCCCGGCCACGGACTGCTCGATGCTGAGGTCGCCTTTCCGGTTCTGCACGGCCCGTTCGGCGAGGATGGCACGATTCAAGGCCTGCTCGAGATGCTCGACATCGCCTACGTTGGTAGCGGCGTGCGTGCGTCGGCTGTCTGCATCGACAAGCTGGCGCTCAAGCAGCTGCTCGCCCACCTTGGCATTGCGCAGGTCGAGTTCGTTGCCTTAACTCGCGCCAGCTACGAGGCCAACCGAGCCGCGCTCGATGCGCAGATCGAGGCGCTTGGCTTGCCACTCTTCGTCAAACCAGCACGGCTCGGCTCATCGGTTGGAATCGTCCGTGTCGCTGAAGCGAGCGAGCTGGCGGCGGCACTGGAACAGGCCTTCCTTTACGACCCCCGCGTGATTGTCGAAGCGGCCTGCGGCGGTATCGAGGTTGAGTGTTCGGTACTCGGCAGCGCTGAGCAGGCGGAGGTCAGTGTCGCCGGCGAGATCGTCGTTCTGCGCAGTGCGTCGCCTGGCGGCTGGTACGACTACGAAGCCAAGTACACGCCCGGCGGAATGGAGCTGGTGGTGCCGGCGAGGATCTCCGAGTCGGCCGCTGCACGCGTCCGCGAGCTTGCACTGCGCGCCTTCAGCGAGGCCGACTGCAGCGGCTTGGCGCGCGCCGACTTCTTCGTCGAGGGCGAACAGGTTCTACTCAACGAGCTGAACACGATGCCCGGCTTCACGACCACCAGCGTCTACGCGCGGCTCTGGCAGGAGAGTGGGATTGAGTACCCCGAGCTCTGCGGGCGGCTGCTTGAGATTGCGCTCGCGCGCTACCGCGAGCAGAGCGACTATCGCTTCTAGCGGTAGAGGAAGACTTCGCTGATTTCGACCGTGCTCTGACCGGGCGCAAAGCGTTCGATCCAAACCAGGTACCAGCGGAACGCGGTGCCGCCGGTGTTGAGCTGCGCCCGAGTTCGCGCCGTTGCGCTCGGCACGCTTCCGACCTCGGTCCAGTTCGGATCGTCGATCGATGGCGGCGGTTCGCTGCCGTTTGCCGCGAAGATTCGTCCCGACCAGCCTGGGGTCGGGCTGACGATGTCGATCGCGCGTGCCTCAAGCGATGGCCGCGCGTCGATTGCGAGACCGAGCCCCGGCTTTGCGAGGTTGCCGCCCAGGTAGTCCTCGGTTGACCAGATTGTCGAAGGGCTGCGGTCAACGGCGAAGGCCGCCTCATCGTCGTGCTCGTTGTTGTCGCCGGCCGGGTCGTAGGCCTGAGCCGAGCTGGCGCTGAGCGAAACGGCAGTTAGCCCATCTCCGGCGCGGGCATTGTCGGTTCCGGTGCCGCGCTGAGCGTTGCGAGCGATGAAGGCAAAGGCACCGACGACGATCACCGCTCCTACTGCAATCAGCGCCAGCCACCGCCAGGGATGCGACATCTTGACTCCGACGCGCTGGCGTGTTTCACGCGGCAGCGATTCAAAGACGGCCGTCGCTTCGCCGGTGATGTGGCCGCTGCGCGCAGTCTCAACCGCAAGTGCCTCTTCGAGGTCGGCGATCATCTCGGCGGCATCGCGGTAGCGAACGTCTAGATCTTTCGCCGTCGCCGTATCTACGACTGTTGCCAGCACGGTCGATACTTCGGGCCGCAGTTGCTGAACGTCAGGGAGTTCATCGCGCACGTGGCACATCGCAACGGCGACCTGGTTTTCGCCATGGAAGGGAACGTCGCCGGTCAACATTTCGAACAGCACAACGCCGAGCGAGTAAAGGTCGGACTGCGGTGTCACGTCGTGGCCCAGCGCCTGCTCAGGACTCACATAGTCGGTAGTCCCGAGCACGCGACCATCGGCCGTCAGTGATTCGTCGTTGAGTTGGCGCGCAATTCCAAAATCGGTCACTCGTGCCGCCCCATGCTCGTCGAGCAGCACGTTCTGCGGCTTGACGTCGCGGTGGACGATGTGGCGCTCGTGCGCGGCCTGCAAGCCACGCGCGATCTCGATCGCGAAGGCCACAGCCTCAGCGATCTCGAGCCGCTTGAAGTCGCGGATTCGCTGCTTCAGCGTCTGCCCCTCGACGTACTCGAGCACGATGTATGGCGTTTGATCCTGCTCATCGGCGTCGATCACTCCGACGACATACGGCGAGGAGAGCTTGGCGATCGATTTCGCTTCGCGGCGGAAGCGCTCCAATTGCTCGCTTTCGCGAGCCACTTCGCGGTGCATGATCTTGACTGCTACCCAACGCTCAAGCGTTAGGTCATGGGCGCGGTAGACGGTCGACATTCCGCCACGACCGATCACCTCATCGATCTCGTAGCGGCCACCGAGGATCGTGCCGACCGGCGAGCTCATGGGGCTTCAGCGGCGAGGCTGGTGAGGGCTTTGCTGTTGATGATTGAGCGGCTCATCGGTGGCGTTCAGTTCCCGCCCACCACGATTCCGCCAGGCCCGAGCGTCTGATCGGCGTTGTCGGTCACCGTCCCGACCCGCGCCGCGCCGGGATGGTAAGCGGAGAGGATCGCCACCGCGGCATCGACGTCCGCTTCAGCGACGACGGCGACCAGGCCACAACCCATGTTGAAGACCTCCCACATCTCGTCTTGCGGGACCTTGCCCAGCTCGCCGATCAGCGCCAGCACCGGC
>CAMCVN010000025.1 GCA_945881845.1 Bifidobacterium breve
GTGTTGGTGTAGGTGCAGGTGATGTCTTCGCCTGGCTGCGGGTTGATCGCAACGGATGCTCCGTCGATTTCAACGCTCTTCGTGTCGCTGCACTCAAGCTTCGTGAACTGCCAGCCGGTCGTCGAACTCTCGGTGACCTTGTATGGCTCGGCTGGGTTTGGCGTGACGTTGATCTTGCCGGTTGTGTCGCCGTTGCCGGTGAGCACGAAGTTCGAGCCCGGCAGCGTCGAGATGAAATCAAACTCGGTTGAGTTGTCGCTACTTGGCAGCGTTGCCTTATCGATCGTCACCGTCGCCTCTTGCGTGTTGGTGTAGGTGCAGGTGATGTTCTCGCCCGGCTGTGGGCTGATCGCGACTGTTGCGTCGGTGATCTCGACGCTCTTGGTTTCGGTGCAGTCCAGGTTCGTGAACTGCCAGCCCGGCGCCGAGTTCTCGGTCACCTTGTATGGGTCCGTTGGGTTCGGCGTGACGCTGATCTTGCCGGTCGTCGCGCCGTTGCCGGTGAGTACGAAGTCCGAGCCTGGGAGTGTTGAGGTGAAACCGAACTCGGTTGAGTTGTCGCTACTTGGCAGCGTTCCCTTATCGATAGTCACCGTTGCGTCTTGCGTGTTCGTGTAGACGCAGGCGATGTTTTCGCCTGGCTGTGGGCTGATAGCGGCTGTTGCGCCGGTGATTTCAACGCTCTTTGTGTCGCCGCAGTCAATCTTCGTGAGCTGCCAACCCGGCGTCGAGTTCTCGGTCACCTCGTATGGCTCAGATGGGTTTGGCTTGACGCTGATCTTGCCGGTCTTGTCGCCGTTGCCGGTGAGGCTGAAGTCGGAGACCAGTGTCGACGTGAAGCCGAACTTCGTCTCCGTGTCGCTGCTTGGCAGCGTTGCCTTCTCAATCGTCACCGACGCATTCCTGATGTTCGTGATTGTGCAGACGATGTCTTTGCTTTCCGCGACTGGAACGTCGGCGAGGGAGGTTCCGTTGCCGGATGCAACTGTCGTGTCGCCGTCCTTGCAGACGATGCTTGACGTGTAGTCGGAGAGCTTGGTGTCGGTGCCGGCTGTCTCGCCAACGTTGTTGTTGAATTCCTTTACCTCAACCTGACCGGTAGTGCCGCCATCGGTTGCATCGGTCTTCTTTGTGACTCCATTAATTTGCAGGTTGAAAAGGCCAGGATCACCGCTAGGGGACAACGACTTCTTGACCGTCAACGTCGCATCCTTGGTGTTGGTGATCGTGCAGATGATGTCCTTGCCGTCGTCGACCCGAACTTCCAGGGAGGTCCCCTTGCCGGATCCAACCGTTGAAGCACCTTCCTTGCAAAGAATGCTTGACGTGTAGGCGGCGAGCGAGGTGCCCGTGCCGGCCGTCTCCCCAACGGTGTGGAGGCCCGAGTTCACCGTCTGCTGACCGGTCGTGCCACCATCGCTTGCATCGGTCTTCTTTGTAACGGAGTCAATTTGGAGGTTGAAAAGGCCAGGATCATTGCTTGGAGACAACGACTTCTTGACCGTCAACTTCCCTGTCTTACGCGTGTTGGTGATCGTGCAGATGATGTCCTTGCCGTCCGCGACTGGAACGGGGCTTAGGGAGGTCCCGCTGCCGGATGCAACTGTTGAATTACCGTCCTTGCAGAGGATGCTTGACGTGTAGTTGTCGAGTCCGGTGTTGGTGCCGTTTGATTCACCGACTTGGTGGTTGCCGGTGTTTACCGTCTGCTGACCGGTTGTGCCGCCATCGGTTGCGTCGGCCTTCTTTGTAACTCCATCAATTTGGAGGTTGAAAAGACCAGGATCATTGCTTGGAGACAACGACTTCTTGACCGTCAACTTCCCTGTCTTTCGCGTGTTGGTGATCGTGCAAGTGAGATCCTTGCCGGTCTCTAGCTGAACCTTGCCTGCCGTGACAGGGACGTCCTTGTTGTCTTGGTCCAGGCACGCTGTCGTCGCCGAGTAGTCGGCGAGGTTGGTGCCGGTCCCGGCCGCCTCGCTGATCGGGTAGAGGCCCGGATCGAGCGTCTGCTTGCCGGTTGTGCCGCCATCGGTCGCGTCGGTCTTCTTCGTGACGTTGTTGATCTTGAGGTTGAAAAGGCCAGGATCATTGCTTGGCACGAGCTTCTTGTTCAGCGTGATCGAACCAGGGCAGAGCTTCGATGCGATCGACTTCAGCAGGGCCGTGAGTGCTGCAGGATCGGCGGCAGCAACGTAATCGGTGCCTTCGACAGGGCCACTGACTGCCTTGAGGTTCTCAACGGCGACGCCGTTGCCGACTCCGACCGCGAGAAGGCTCTGGTCGTCGGCGTTCCCTGGAGTGTTGTCTGGGTCCTTCGCAGTGTTGGCTGAGGCGATCGCGTACGTGATGTCGTCGATCTGCCCGGGGTCGTTTGTTGAACCGCCGACGCGCATGGTCGGGCTGCCGTCGGTGATGAAGACAACGGCGTCAACCTGAGCCTTGGCTGCGTCCTGCAGCGCTGCGTCCCAGTTGGTGTAACCGCTGCCGCTTGTGTTGTTCGGGTAGATGCTGTTGATTCGCGTCTTCGCGGAGTTCTGGCCAGCGACCGTAGACATGTCATACGGCGTTGCATTTCCGGAACTGACCGACTCGGCGAAGGATGAGATCTTCACCGAGCTTGGTGTTCCGGAGAGTGCTGTCACGAACGCCGTCGCCGCCTTGTTGTAGTCGTCGTTGTAGCCGCTGGTGGAACCGCTCGTATCGAGAACCAGAAGTACTTTGAGGCCGGTCCCGCAGGTACCGGACGGGAGCAGCGGGTTTACGAGCGCGTTGACGAAGCGGGTGCTTTGACCGTTGTCGACCGACACCGTCGAGGTGCCGCCGTCGACTGTTGCCTTGCCGACGTACGGTTTGCTTGAGCCATCCCAGTCGAGCGAGGCCAGATTCAACCATCCGCTGGCCGGTGTCTTCTCGCGGGCGTACCAAGTGCCTCCCGAAACATTTGACGGCGTAGTCGTCGAGCCGGCTGCGTCGGTCAGCGGGAAGGCTGTGGGGCTGAGAAACGAGGAGCTGCTGGCGTACTCAAGCTGCGCTCCAGCGATTGGCTTGGCGTAGTTCGTCGCAGTGTTGGTGCCGATGTTGCGGTAGCCACCCTTTAGTGCGTTCAGCTTCCCCGAGGACGAGGATGCGAGCGCGGCTGGCGCGCCGATTGCGAGGACCGTGAGCATGCTCAGCAACGCTGTGCTGGTTGAGCGGCGGATGAGGTTTCGATTTAGCATGTGATTCTCCGGTCTGCGGGACAGTTGGTAGGCGGCAACGGATCTGTTGACGCCAATGGGTTCCGTCACAGTAAGTCCGTGGCGCCGCTGTAGCCTCGGTGTTCAGTTCGCTTCTCCCTCCGCATTACTCGGCGCGGTTTGGCCGTAGTTCTTGCTTCCAAACCACGTACTTTTTGGTGACTGCGAGGAAGCGAATACTGAGCTTCGAGCTTGCAAGCGCCGCGCTGACGCCAAACCTTGTCGGCCCGATCTCGCGCAGCGCGGCGGCAGGGCTCGGCTGCCGTCACCGCCGGATCGCTGCTGCAGGGCTCGTAGGGCGGCTAGGGACTTCGTGGAAAGTGGGGCAGTAGTGAAGGCCGAATTGTGCTGCGGTCGTATTCACAACTACAAAGTGGTACAGTTGTGCTATGAACTTTCCACACCCCCTCCCCGAACCACTCGTTGACCTGATCGCTGAGCGTTTTCGCGTCATCGGCGAGCCGATGCGAATTCGCTTGCTCGACGCGCTGCGTGACGGCGACGCAACCGTCGGCGAGCTGACCGACCGGCTCGGCGCCACGCAGCAGAACGTCTCCAAGCACCTCGGCGTACTCCACCGCGCCGGGATCGTCGGCCGTGAGCGTCAAGGCACGAGCGCGATCTACTCGATCAGCGACGAGTCCGTCTTCGATCTTTGCGAGCAGGTCTGCGGCGGACTTCGCAAACAGGCAGGCGAACGCGATCAAATCCTTAGCGCGGTGGCGTCATGAACTCCAAGTGGCCGCTTGAGCGGGTTCTCTTTGCAATGGCCGGGACGATGACGCTGCTCAGCGCCGTGCTCGTGCTGCTCGTCTCGCCTTGGTTCCTACTGCTGACGGCGCTCGTTGGCATCAATCAGTGGATGTATGTCGCATTCGGCGCCTGCCCGGCGTCGATCGTTCTGGGTCGTGCCTGCGGGCTGCGCTCCTCCACCGCAGGACACGGGAGCTGAAAATGAACACCAAGTACGGACCGCTCGGCCGACTCGGCCGCTACACCGCAACGCACTTCAAGCTCGTTGTAATCGCATGGGTTGTCGTTGCGGTCGCCTTCGGCATCTTTGCGCCGCGCGTTGAGACTGCGCTCTCCGGCGCCGGCTGGGAAGCGACCGGCTCTGAATCAGTTGCCGCCCGCCAAGCGATCGACAAGAATTTCAATGGTCTCTCGTCGAGCGCCCTGATGGTCGTTGTGCACTCCAACGAGGCGACGATCACGGACCCGGCCTTCAAGGCCGCGATCGCGAAGTCGAGCAAGATCCTTGCCGCCGACCCCAATGTCACGAAGGTAGTCGCGCCGCAGCCGGGAATGTCAATCTCGCGCGACGGCCACACGGCTGTGATTCAGGCCGGAGCGGGCGCCGACTCGAACACGATGGTTCGCTCTGCCGATGACCTAAAACAGAGCTTGGATGCCGCCGAGGCCGGTGGCGTGACCGTCTCACTCACAGGCGCCAGCGGCATGTGGTCCGACTTCAATGAGGCCAACCGCTCGGCGATGATGAAGAGCGAGCTGATCTCCTGGCCGGTGACGCTGATCATCTTGCTCTTCGCGTTCGGCTCGCTGGTCGCCGCGGGCCTTCCGCTGATGCTGACGATCCTCGGCCTCGTTGCCTCTGCTGGCTCGCTATACCTCGGCACGCAGGTGCTCGACATCTCGATCTGGGCGATGAACTTCGCGCTGATGTTCGCGCTCGCGCTCGGGATCGATTACGCCCTCTTCATCGTGATGCGCTTCCGCGGCGCCCTCTTCGGCTCTGAGCTGACGCCCGAAGACGCCGTCGCTGAGACGATGGACACGGCTGGCAAGGCGGTTCTCTTCAGCGGCATCACGGTGCTGATCTCACTGACGGCCGTGATGCTGGTTCCCTCTCCGGCATTCCGCTCGATGGCGCTGGGGATCATGGTGTCGGTTGCCTTTATCCTCGCCGCGACGCTGACGCTGCTTCCCGCCGTTCTAGGCAAGCTCGGGCCACGGGTTGACAAGCTGGCGCTCCCTTGGGTTCACTCCGGCGAACATCGCTCGGCCCGCTTTGCGGCATGGGCGGAGCGGCTCTGGAAGCGCCCGCTGGCATACGGCGCTGTCGCACTTGCCATTCTGGTCGCGCTTACGATTCCGGTCTTCGCGCTCCAGACCGGCATGCCGTCGATCAAGGTTGTTCCCGTCGATGACGGTTCGCGCATCGGCTACGCACAGGTGCAGGATGCCTTCGGCCCTGGCGCCCCCGGCGCGCTGCAGATCATCACTTCGCAGAACGATGCCGCCGCAGCCGGGGCTCTCGCCAAATCCGACCCTGGTGTTGCGGCCGTAATGGCGCCGATGTCCGGCGGATCAGACAAGGCGCTCATTCAAGTTATCCCGGCCAATGACCCGTCCGATAAGGCGGTTGGCGCGACTGTTGATCGGCTTCGCGATGCACTTCCGGCAGGCTCAATGGTTGGTGGCGCGGTCGCTGAAAATCATGATCTTGAATCGCTGCTGTCAGCCAAAACGCCGATCGTGATCGGCGTAATCATGGTGCTCGGCTTCATTCTGCTCTTGGTAGCGCTCCAAGCGCCGATCATCGCCGCGGTTGGCGTGCTGATCAGCCTGCTCGCAACCGGCGCCGCCTTTGGCGCGGCGAAGCTGATCTTCCAAGATGGCATTGGGAGCGGGCTGCTCGGCTTCGAGTCGCAAGGGTTCCTTGACGCATGGGGGCCTGTCTTCTTCTTCGCGATGATCTTCGCGATCTCAATGGACTACACCGTCTTCCTGCTCTCTTCAGCGAAAGAGCACTGGGATCACTCGCACGACGCGCATGAAGCGATGGTCGGTGGCTTGGCTCACTCAGGCCGCGTGATCTTCGCGGCAGCGGGAGTGATGGTTGCCGTCTTCTTCACCTTCGCGCTCTCCGGGCCGCTGCCACCGAAGGAGATGGGGATCATTCTCGGCGTCGCCGTGCTGCTCGACGCCTTCCTCGTGCGGCTCGTCTTGCTGCCGGTGATTCTCAGGCTGCTCGGCAAGTGGGCTTGGTGGCTGCCGTCACCGCTGCGGAAGGTTCTGCCCGACGTGCGCTTCGGCCACTAGATCGGGCGAACGCTGCCGCGGCGCGGCGTGCGCTCGCGCCGCCGTCGGCTCGCCAGCGCAAAACGCCTCACGAGCTCTTCGCGCAGATCTTCCGGCTCGACGATCGTGTCGATGATCAGCTCTGAGGCGAGGTGGAGCAGGTCGATGTCGGCTGCGTACTCTTCGCGCAGTTCCGCTGTGACCCGTTCGCGCTCAGCCTCGTCCTCAATCGCCTGAAGGCGGTTCAAGTGAACGGCGTTGACGGCTGCCTGCGGGCCCATCACGGCGATCGAAGCGCCCGGCAGCGCCAGCACGCCGTCCGGCTCAAAGGCCGGGCCAGCCATCGCGTAGAGGCCGGCTCCGTAAGCCTTGCGAACGATCACCGAGATCTTCGGAACGGTCGCTTCGCTCAAGGCGGCGATCATCTTCGCGCCGTGGCGGATGATCCCCTGACGCTCAACAGCAGTTCCGATCATGAAGCCGGGAACGTCGGCGAGGAAAAGAATCGGTAGGCCGAAGGCGTTACACAAGGCGATATGGCGCGCCGCCTTGTCGGCCGAGTCAACGAACAGCACGCCGCCCTTGACCTTCGGTTGGTTGGCGACAATCCCGATCGGCTCGCCATTCAGGCGCGCAAAGCCGACGACCAGCTCTTTAGCCCAGCGGGCGTGGATTTCGAAGAAGCTGCCGTCGTCGATCACGCCGTCGATCACAACGTGCATGTCGAACTGCTGGTTTTCGTCGGCTGGAATCTGATCGTTTGTGAGCGCGCTTGCGGCATCTGCGGGCGCGGCGAGCGCCGCCGGCTCGTCAAAGCAGGTCGGCAGGTACGAGAGGTGGCGCTGCGCGGCGGCGATCCCTTCGGCGTCGTCGGCGACGAGGATGTGGCCGCAGCCCGAGACGCCGGTATGCATCTTCGCGCCGCCCATCTCTTCAAGCGTTACCTGCTCGCCGATCACCATCTCCGCCATCCGCGGCGAACCGAGGTACATAGAGGCGTTGCCGTCGCGCATGATTACGATGTCGCAGAAGGCGGGAATGTAGGCGCCTCCTGCGGCGCTCGGCCCAAACAGCACGCAGACCTGCGGCACTACGCCTGACAGCTCGACCTGGTTGAAGAAGATCCGCCCGGCGCCGCGGCGACCGGGGAACATCTTGACTTGGTCGGTGATCCGCGCCCCGGCCGAGTCGACGAGGTAGACAATCGGAATCCGCCGCTCCAGCGCGCGCTCCTGGATTCGCAGGATCTTCTCGACCGTCTTCGCTCCCCACGAGCCGGCCTTCACGGTTGGGTCATTTGCCATCACGGCGACCGGCCGCCCGGCGACGGTGCCGACGCCGGTCACAACACCGTCGGCGCCGAGGCCGTCCTCCTGCCAGTTGGCAAGCAGCCCTTCCTCGGCGAATGAACCTTCGTCAAGCAGCAGTGCCACGCGTTCGCGCACCGGTAGCCGCCCCTGCTCTAGGGCTTTCTCGCGGTGACGCTCGGTGCCGCCGGCGAGCGATCGCGCAGCGGCTTCTTCGAAGGCGTCAGGGTTGCTCATCGCTGCGGAGCCTACCTTGCCGCTGCTACGGGACGGCGACCGTTGCCGTCGCCGTGTACTGATCGAACTCTCCGACGCGGACCGTGAACTGGATTGTCCACTCGCCAGGCGCGCCGAACTGGACTGCCCGCGCGATGTAGTGGCCCGGCCCGGCCTTCGTTGCCACTTGCGTCAGCGGCCCAATTCCGACTTCGCTCTGGCGCTCGCTGATCTCGACTTCGTCGGCGTTGTCCCACTGCGCGCCACTGCGCGGGTTGAGCAGATAGAGATGGATCGTGTTGGCACCGACGCTCGCCGGATCAACTGTGGCCTCGAACTGGGCCGGACCAATACTCCCCGTGAGGTTTGCCGGGCCTGCCGGCTCGCCCAGTGGAGGCGCCGATCCTGAGAGCAGAGCGGTTGCTGCGAAGACGGCCAGCAGCAGCGCCGCTTCGGCGGCCAGCAGGTTGCGAAGTTGGCGGCCGCTCTCGCCCGGCGATTTTCCCGCTGCGGCCGCCGCGCGCAGCCGGGGGAGTGTGCGCCTGCGGTGAGCGGCGCCGGCTGCGACCAGCGCCAACAGCAGGGCGGATTTCGCCAGCACGAGCAGGCCGTAGTTGCTGCTGAACAGATCGCTTAACTGCCCGAGCAGGAAGATTGCTTGGATCACACCCGAGGCGACGAGCGCGACGACGGCGATCAGCGCTATCGCTGAGAAATCACCTACGACTTCGACTAGGAGTCGCGTGCGCGGAGCGGCCGGAACTTGCGCGCTGGCGGGCCGGACGGCCAGCAGCAGCGCGGCGATTCCTCCGGCCCAGGTGCTCGCGGCAAGCACGTGCAGCACGTTCGCGGGAACCAGTAGCCATTCGGGCGAAACGGCGCCTGCGTGGCCGCCGAGGCCGGGCACAAGCAGCAGCATGGCGGCCACGATCAGCAGCAGCAGCTTGGCTCGGCCGCCTGTTTGAGCCGTCGGCCGAATTAGCACCGCAGCGCCAACTGCGAGCGCCAGCCAGATGATCACGGCGGCGCTCCAGACCGTGCCAAAGCGTGAATCCAGCGTGGTTGAAAGAGCCTCGCCACCAACCACGCTGAAGAAGCTCTCGCCGGAGAGGTTGGCAGCGTTTAGGCCAATCGCAAGCGCTGCACTGAGCGCCCCGGCGGCTGCGCTGAACAGTATGAGACGGCGCGAGCGTTGCCTGAAGCGCTCGTCGGCAGCGATCCACTGGGGACCATGTTGATCTTCTCCGCACGCGCGCGCACGCGCGCGAGGCCAGAGCAGCAGCAGGAAGATCAACACACCGACGCCGAGCGCGATAGCAGCGAACTGCACGCCGCGCGCGAGAGTCAGCGCGCCGCGAGTGATCGGCCCTGCCTTCTGGCCTGCAAGCAGGTCAGAGACGGCGGCCGTGCCTGAGCTTGGAGCGCCAATCGAGAAGGTCGAGCCGGCGCTGATCACGTGGCCGTCGGCCGAGACGACCTGGTAGGTGGCAGTGTAGGTGCCATCGGCAAGCCCGCCCTCAAGCGCCACTGCGTAAGTGTTCGACTTTCGATCGGGGTGGAAGGCGCCTCCTTGATCAACGCGCGCGCCGCGCGGGCCGTAAACGCGCACTGCGCTCGGCGTTCCGGTGACCGCCTCGCTGAACTGGAAACTGACGATCTTTGGAGCTGCCTGCAGCACGGCGCCACGTTGCGGCGTCACGCTCGTTAGCTGCGCATGCGCAGAGGCCGATGAAACCGGCCCGGAGGCAGCAACGATCAGCGTCAGCGTGCAAGCCACGAGCGCAGCGCAAAACTTCACCAAGATTCGCCTTCGTCACCGCGCTCGGCGAAGCGGCGGCGCCTGCGCACAATCACGACGACTGCCAGCGCGACCAACAAGACGAGGACGAAAGCAACGATCGCCCCGACCGGTGCGCCGCCGCCCTGCTCCCCGACCCAGACGAGGGTTCCTGCGACCTTCACCGGCGCGCCGCCAACATTGAGCGGAACTTCGTAATCAAAAACCTTGGCTTGCTTCGACGGGTCTTTGACCATCGGTGGCGCGCCGCTGTCGGAGCCCATCCAGTGCATGCGGTGGTCATGCCAGATCAAGCGGCCGGTCCTGTTGAGTGTCTTCCACGCCGCCGGCTCGTCGGCGCTCGCGCTGGGCGGGACCGTTGCCTTGCCGTAACGATCGGAGTTGAGATAGGTGGCAGGCGAGTTGACGTTCTCCTGCACCGTGCCGTCGGCGAGAATCCGCGCGTACGGCTCCAGCTCATAGCCACGGACGAGAACGGTCTTGCCCGTATTGTTGATCAGCAGCAAGTTCTGGTCGAAGCCGAGCACTTCAAGTTCCAGTCCGGGCTGGGGAGGAGTGATCTTCGTGATCGTGCTGCGGTAGTTGGGATTGGCGGCTGCCGACGAGACCAGCGCAGCGAAGAGGGCCAGCGAGAGGAGGGCTGTCTGGAAGGCGCGGAACATTGGCTGACCGTGAGGATGACAAGCTGGGCTGCAACGTAGTATTCGGACGATGCGCAAGTTACTCACGATGCTGACTACAGCCGCGGCTCTCGCTCTTCTCCCCGCCGCAGCTTCAGCCCACGTGCAGGTCACTCCGGCCAAGGCTGCGCCCGATGACGCGGTCCTCTTTGAGTTCTTGATGCCCAACGAGCGCGAACAGAGCACGGTCTCCGTAGCACTGAAGATTCCCGATGGCGTGATCCCATTCTCGTTCGAGGCGACGCCTGGCTGGACGCGAACCACTGAGCCTGATGGTTCCGGCGGAGTTGGCGTTGTGCGCTGGAAAGGGCGGCTCGCAAGCGACGGCTTTGTTCGCTTCGCGATGCTGGCCTCAACGCCGCCGACAGCAGGGCCGATTGCTTGGAAGGCTGTACAGACGTACTCCGACGGAGTGAAATCCTCGTGGATCGGCGCCCCCGGTTCCGAGAATCCGGCCCCCGTGACCGAGATCACGAAGACCGCCGCCGCTCAGAACGCGGGAGGCGAAAACAGCTCTGCCGCTCCCGCCAGCTCATCCGCTGAGCAGCCGCAGGCAAGCGGCGGTGGCAGCCAGACGCTCGCAATTGTGCTCGCTGCGGTAGCGCTGCTGCTCGCCGCCGCGGCGCTCGTCGTGGCGCTGCGCGGCAGAAGCAGCAGCTGACGTTCTGCGCGCCCGGGCTCATGATTCTCAACTGCCCTATCGCCGAATCTTGAAGCGGAATGAGCCGCTCTGGTGGTGGCCGTCGGCGGCTACGACCGCCCACGAAGCGCGATAGTTGCCGGCTGGCTGGCCGCCGCGCAGCCTGACGATCACGCGGCGCACGTTGCGTGGGTCGCGGCCGCCCTTCCCGACAGACCAAGTGCCACCGGGCCCTGTAACACGCAGCGTGCCGCGGCGAAGTGGGCCGGAGAAGGTGACGCTTGCCGCTGACAGCGATGAGCGCAGACTCTTTCCTGACCTTGGGCTGGTGCTCGAAACCTCGGTGTGTGCTGCGGCCGTGCCTGCCGAAACCGCCAGCACTGCGCAGGCTGCCGCAAGAGCGGCAACGCTGCTGCGCTTCAAGTGAACTTCTGCCATCTGATTCCTCCTTCGATCTTCTTGGGCGAACCAGCCGGGGCCGGCGCCTTCAGCGCCGGCCCCTAAGCGGTCTACTAGTGAGTTACTTCGTGAGTGTCAGTTCGCCAGCCGCAAAGCGGTCGACGCCCTTGACTTCAATCCGTACCGGCAGGTCCTTGCCCAGTGCCTTCAGCTTCGCCTTAGCGGCTGCGTTCAGCTGGATCGTCGCGTCAGCCATGCCTGCGTCACCGATCGTGACGTCAGCGGTGCCGAGCCCTCGGTAGCGGAGACCAGCATGCCGCGCGCCTGCTTCGCTGATCACAAGGAAGGCCCGCAGGTGGTAGCCAGCAGGGCCGCTGATCTTGACAGCGACGCCGGAACCGGCCGCCGTCTTGGCGGCGAGGTTGGCAGAGGCAGCCTTGACTGTCAGCACTCGCGACAGGTTCGCGACCTCGGTCGTCAGCTTCGCGACCTCGGAATTCAGCGGATCACCGACCGCTGCCGTTACCGCTGCCGTGACGGCCGCCGTTACCGTGGCGGTAATGTCGTGAGCGAAACCGGAGTTCATCGACTGCATCGTCGTCCCGATCTTGTCGGCAGCGGTGTAGACGCCACCGATCCCCGCGCAGGCCGCCGTGAACTCGTCGACAGTTGAGTAGCTGCTGAGGTCGACGCCGGTCTTTGCCAGCACGACCGGAATCCACTTGGTTGGGTCATCGTCCAAACCGGCGCTCGTCTTCTGCCACGGAACGTAGTTGAAGAATGGCTCTCCACCGGCAGTATTTGTTTTCGCCGTCTGCCAGGCCGTAATTGCCGACGTGCCAGCGGTTGTGCCCCACAGCTGGTCAACCACTCCTGAGCCTTGGCGGCATGTTGCGTGTGGCTGAGCGCCGGTGTCACCGGCGCCTAGGTAAGCGGCCAGCGTGAGCGTCGCTCGGGTGCTCGATGGGAGGAACTTGTAGTTGAGCATCCCCTTGTCGACCGCGCAGTTGGTCTCGTTCAGCGCCATCGTGAAGCCGTGGTTGCTGACCACGTAGCTCTTGCGCGTGTCGGTACCAGAACAGAGGTCAGGAACCGGGCTCGACGCCGAGTTCGTGATCTTCGCGGTTGTCTCCCAAACCGAAGGGTGCGCGAACGCTCCGGCCGGTAGCGCCAGCGCGAGAGCGGCAACTGCCGCAACGCCAACGTTGATCTTTGAACTGGTCTTCATCTCACTACTCCTTTGTTTGATGTGGACCGCTCGGCTCGATTGCCGGACGGAATAAACACGGCCTGATAGCTGCCGTGGGACGGTTTCTTGAGCACGAAGGCGAAGCGGCCGTTGCTCGGCTTCGTCGTCGCGCTCGGCTTGTAGGCGCTGCTTTTCAGCAGCAGCAGCTGCCCGGGCAGGGCCGGCTTGACCGTGCCGCTGATGCGGTAGAGGTTCTTCTTCAGCTTCTTGACGCTGATTCGCGTCATCGAGGCCACGGTCAGCGTCAGCGTCTGCGAGCCAATCTGCTCGGCAACGGCCCGAAAACCGGTCGTCTCTGCGACCGAAAGGCGGGTGCTGAAGCGGCCGGCGGCGTCGCTCTTGAGTGTCGCCACGATCTTGTTACTCGAGCTGCTCGTCAGTTCGACCGTCACCCCGGCGCGGGCGGGGGTGATCGAGCCGCTGACCGTGGCCTTGCCGCCGCCGACGAGGCGGGCGGGAACGCTGAGCGCGACGGAGGTAGTCGTGGCCGGCAGCCCCGGCGTGATCGGCGAGCACGAGCCAACGATGAAATCGGCGCCGCGTTCGTTCCCGTCAACCGGTGAGACGCCACCGGGCGCGCGGTCAACCCAGTGAGGCACTCCACCGCTGATGCCGTCGTAGGTGAGCACGAACGGTTCGGCGAGTTTGGCGCCGCTGATCGCCCCTGCTGCCGCTGGAACCTCAATCGTGACGGTTCCGCGGGCGCCGGCGATCGTCTCGCCGCTGGTGGCACCGGCGCTGACGAAGCCACCGGCAGCGCTCCAGGTTCCGTAGTCGTAGCGCATCGCGGCAGGCGGGCGGGGCGCCTCGGCGCGCACGTAGCGGAGTTGGCCGCCGACGCTGAAGAGCATTACGAAGCCGGCCTCGTTGGAGTCGTCGTGAACCGGCTCCCAGACGGCCTGCTTGATCTCAACTACGGCCTTTACCGAACCGGCCGACTCGGAAAACCAAGCTGAAAGAACATCGGTGTTGTTGTGATGGCCATCGCCGGAGGCGTCGATGATCTGCGCGGCGCCCGGGCATGGCGCTGGTGCGGCGGCCTGCGCGGCAGCGGGGATCGCCAGCGCAAGAGCGCACGCTGCCGCAAGCAGCAGCCCCGTTCTCGGGCCGGCAATAGATTTCATTTCCTGCGTTGGCAACGCGAGGTTGCCTAAAGCCTTCAGGGCGCCCACGGCGCCCTCCTTTCAATTGCGTTCAGCGTCGGACAGGGGCTTCAGCCCCTCCGAGGAGTTCTGCTGAAGCGCCCTAGCGGTAAAGGAGGCCGAAGGCCGGCGGAGGCCGCGCCGAGATGCTTGGAACGGAAAGACGGACGAGCGCAGCGAGAACCAGATCGAGCCTTGGCAGTAGTGCACTGCTCGCGCGGCGGGGGCGGCGCTCAAAGCGCCGCTGCAGTCGCTCAACGTAATCGAGCGCCGGATCGGTGAGGCCTACAGCGAAGAAGAGCAGCATCGCGACTGCCGGCGAAACCCACAGCAGCGCTACCGGCGCGATCGCCAAGCAGAGGCCGATAGCGGCCAGCGTCAGCACCCCGGCTACGAGCTGGTCGCGGCGACGCATCGAAGTTAGCCTGGCTCGCATCGGGTCGGACAATAACAGTGATGGCAGGAGTTGGCGCTAGCTAGCCGCTTCTAGCTATTGATCGTGACTGGCTAAAGCTTGGCGATGAAGATCTGGTTGCCGCCGGCGCGTTTGGCCGTGTAAAGGGCGCTGTCGGCGGCACCGTATACGAGGTGCCAGGTTGAGCTCGCGTCGCTGACGAGTACACCACCAAGCGAGGTTGAGGCGGTTAGCCCTTCGCCCAGTTCGATCCCAGCGATCGCGGCTCGAATCCTTTCGCCGCCTGCTGCCAGTGCCTCCGCGTCGCAGTCGAGCAGTAGGACGGCAAACTCATCGCCGCCGAAGCGAGCGATCATGTCGCCCTTGCGCAGCGCGGCCGTCGAGCTTTGAGCTACGGCGCGCAGGAAATCGTCGCCTGCTTGGTGGCCAAGCGTGTCATTGACAGCTTTCAAGCGGTCGAGGTCGAGCAGGATCACGCCGATCGGTTTCAACCGACGGTCGGCGGAACCGAGCTCGCGGTTGATCGCCCGCTCGAAGGCCGCTCGGTTCGGTAGCCCAGTAAGAGAATCGGCCAGGGCTCGCGTCTCGACGTCGACCTTGGCGGCGACGAGCGCCAGCGCGAGGGCAAGCTCAGTGAGCTGATGCTCGGCCGCTTCGACGTGAGCCTGATCGGCTAGCGTCGCGTCGTCTGGCGAAAAAATTGTCGTCAGCATGCCGATCGCATCGGTTCCTGACGTGACTGGTACGCAGATCGCGGCTTCGTCGTCAGCAAGGTGACTGCAGCGCTCTTCTCGTGGCCCGCCAGCCTGGCTTAGGTGCGCTGCCCCTTGCTCTAGTGCAATGCAGGAAGCTCGGTGCATCTCTGTTGGGAAATAGGCGCGATTAGCGTCGTCCCGGATGTCCATCCGCGCTAGCTGAGCGGGGTCGCGATGGGAGATATAGAAGGCGCTCGCTGAACCCGGGTGAAGCTCAGCGATTGTCCCGGACGCAAGCTCCAGTGCTTCCGCGAGCTCGGGCCTGCGGCTGATCGAGAGTGCGTCTGTCGAGAGGTCTCGCTCAATTCTGATCGCTTCGTTGTGACGGCGCGTGGCGGCTGTGTCAAGGACTTGGCCGAGCGCGTCGGCTATCGGTTGGAGCCGTGAGATCGTTGATTCGTCAAAGCCTGTAGATCGGTTTGCGAGGCCGATCATCCCGACCATTCCGTCAACCGACTTGAGCGGGATGCCGAGGTACGAGTTGAGCGGTGGGTGGCCTTCGGGGAGTCCGCCGCTGCGCGCGTCGGCGGCAGGCTCGTTCGCAATCACAGGCTCGCCGCTCGACAGGGTTGCGCCGAAGAGTGATTTGAGGTTGCGGAATTCGATCCCGGTGGCGGCGAATTCGTCGTAGAACTGCCGCGACCATTCGTTCCAAGCGATGTCGGTGACGGCTTGGGTCACGAGATACGGTGCGCCTTCCTCATTGTGCTCGACGCGACCGATGAAGCCGAACTCCGCGGTTGTCAGTGAGAGCAACTCGCCAAGTACGAAATCCCACCATGATCGGCTGGTTCCCTCTTCGGCGATATAGCGGTGCTGAATCTCCGAGAGCAGTGAGACCGTCGCTAGCAGCTCTTCTCGTTCGGCTCTAATCGTCTGTTCCTCGGTGACGTCTCGTGCGGTCGCGAAGGCCAACGTGGTCTCTGGAACAATGACTGAGTTCCAAGCCAGCCAGTGCCAGCTGCCGTCGCGCGCGAGGACGCGGTTCGTGAATGCGACGACCGGCCCACCCTTCCCGTGTAGCTTCGACATTGCTTCCCCGGTTGCCTCGAGGTCGTCTTCATGAACGAGGTCAATGCTCCTCGCCATCAGCTCTTCCTTACTCCAGCCGAGCACCTCCTGCCAGCGTGCATTGACGCGGACCATGCGGTTTCCGTCTTCCAGGCAAGCCATGTCGGCCGTTTGGCTAAAGAAACCTCCGGCGAGCCGTTCGAGTTCGCTCTCAGGCACAGTCATTGCGTTACGCCTGTCGGCGAGGGCTGCTGGCCGCTCAGTTCACGCGCCGCCACACACCCCTCAACGAAAGCTGCGCCTGACTCTCTTCTCGCAGAGATACTCACACTAAATAATCGTACCCGCCTTTATGCTCCAGCCCTGCGGGAAAACGCGCGACCGTACCGTAGTTTGCTCGTGCTGCCGCTCGATCAGGTGACAGGCATTGGCGGGTTCCTTGACGCCGTGGCCGTGACCTTCACGATCTACGGTCGCGCCGCCGACATCATCCTCAAGCTGGTCGCGCTCGGTAGCTGGGTTGCGGTATTCCCCGGCACGCTCGAGAGCCTCTTAGGAATCGAGTACGACTTCGCTGGCACTTGGGGAACGAGCCGAGGAACTTACGAGCTCTTGACGATCGGCACGCTGGTCATCATCGCGATCGTCGCGATGATCGGCTACGCGATGGGCGCCGGCGTCAGGCGCGACCAGGTCACGGTGCCGATCGAGCCGGGCGGCGACGAGAGCAGCTAGCGGTCGCTCGGCCGACGGCCGGGCCATCCGCGTGGCTTGTTGACGCTGCGAGCAGCGCGGTTAGCGAAGATCGCCGAGCTGAGCCTTGTTGCCGCCAGCCTGCTTTGCCGCGTAGAGGGCGCTGTCAGCTGCTCGGTAGATCTCATGCCACGTGGATTCATTGTCGTTGACGACAATGCCCCCAAGCGAAGCGTGCACGCTCCCATCGCCCTCGATTGGGATCGAGTTCAGTGCGCTGTGAATTCGGCGACCGGCGTTCTGTAATTGTTCGAGGTCGCACTTGTGCAGTAGGACCGCGTACTCGTCACCACCGAAGCGAGCCAGCGTGTCTTCCTCGCGTAGCGTCACCGCGATTGCTTTGCCGACGGCGACTAGCACCGCGTCCCCGGCAGGGTGGCCGAACCGGTCGTTGATCGATTTCATCTTGTCGAGGTCGATCAGGATCACGCTAAATGGCTCGGCGCGCCGATCGGTGCGGCTAAGCGCGGCGCTGATTGCCTGCGCGAACCGGGTTCGGTTTGCCAGCCCGGTCAACGGGTCGGACAGCGCCCGCCGCGAGATGTCGTTGGCCAGCGAGAATTCTGCTAGGCCGGATGCGAGTTGGACCAGAGTGGGTAGCAGCTCGGCGGTTGGGTCCGTAGCTCCGTACATCGTTTCAGTAGTTGGGTCTTCGGGCGCCGGTGGGATCGTCGTCACGATCACGCCAAAGTCCTCGCCGGAGGTGCGAACGTTGATGCAGATTGTGTCGTTCTGGCTCTCGCTGAGGTGCTCACAGCGTTCGCGCGCAGATCCGGTTGCGCGACTGATGTGAGGTTCGCCCGTCGTCAGCGCAATGCAGGCTTCGGGGTGCAGCGATCGGGGCTTCGATGGGGCGCTCTGCTCTTCATCTGGTGAGATCAACTGCATCTGCGGATCGTTGCCCACGACGGCGTAGTACTCGACCTGCGCAGCAGCGTTGAGCTTAAGTGTCGCGGCAACTAGCTCCGTTAGTGCGCCCTTACGGTCGGCTGCGGCTCGGATCGCCCGACCGGCGGCCGCCGAAGTCGCTGAAAGGAATGTGCTCCGCTGGATTGTTTGGTTGCTGCGGTCAAGCGCGATGATCTGGCCGAGCGCCAAGAAGAGCGGCGTGAATTCGTCGAACTGGTCACTGCTGAAACCGTTGTCGCGGTCTGCGATTCCGATCATTCCTACAAGACCCTCTGCGGCGAACAGCGGGATGCCGGCGTAACAGCCCAGCGGAGGGTGGCCCTCCGGCAGACCACCGGCTCGAGGGTCGTTTGCGGGGTCGTTTGCGATCACAAACTCACCGGTCGAAAGCGTCACGCCAAAAAGCGTTTCGTGGTTGCGGAACTCAAGCCCTTTGGCCTGGAATTCATCGAAAAGCGCTCGCGACCACTCGTTCCAAGCGATGTTCGTAATCGCGTACGTGACTAGGTACGGTGCGTCGTCTTCATCGCTCTCGATGCGCCCGATGAAGCCGAAGCCGCTTTTGGTGAGGGACAGAATCTCAGCGAGGGCATGCTCCCACCAATCGCGGGTTAGCCCTTCAGAGAGGTAGCGCTCCTGCAGCTCGGAGAGGATCCCGAGCACTCGCGCCGTGTGCTCTCGCGATGCTTCGGCTTGGCGTACGGATGTGACGTCATGCGCACTAGCAACAATCAAGCCGCTGCCGGCATCGGTGTGGGCGTTCCAGAGCAGCTGCTTGAACTCTCCATCGGCTGTTGCGTAGCGGTTCTCGAACGCAACCACCTGCTCGCCTTGGGCGAGCGCCGCCAACTGCTCGAGCGTCGAAGCGCGATCATCCTCGTGTACGAAGTCCATGAAACTGCTGGCCAAGAGGTGCTCGTCGCTCCACCCGAGAAGCTCGCTCCAGCGCGAGTTGAGCCGCACGAAGCGATCGCCGTCGGCGATGCAGGTGAGATCGGGCGTGCTTTCAAAGAAGTCGGTCGAAACTTTGCCTAGCGGATTCGTTGCGGGCGAAGCGCTTGGATGAGAGGTCGAGCGTGCATCACCAGAGGTAGCTCGAGCTGGAGCGGCAAACAGGAGCCCTTGGCCGCGGCGTACACCGGCGCTCAAAATGGCGTGCTTCTGCTGGAGTGTTTCGATTCCCTCGGCGACGGCCTCGATACCGAGGCTCCGCGCGAGGATCGCAATCGAGGTCGCGACCGCTAACGCGCGGTGGTGATCTGGGCCGTCGAGATCAGAGATCAGCGACAGATCGAGTTTGAGCTGCGTGATCGGTAGTTCGCGCAGATGGGCGATCGATGTTTCGCCAGCACCGAAATCATCCAGAGCGATTTTCACGCCGAGCGCAGCGATCGATTCCAGGATCGGCGCAAGGCGTGGGTTGTCGGTCAGGCCGCTGCGCTCAGTGACCTCAAGTGTGAGCTGATCGGCGGTGATCTGCCAGCGCTCGAGCGACGCCTCTATCTCACCGGGAGTGTTGGCGCTAAGGCCTGCGGGTGAGAGGTTGACCGATACAGAAGGCGCTCCGATACGTCCTTCGCTGAGGTCCTCGAGCGCCTGCTCGAGCACCAGCGCATCGAGTGCGCCAACGGTTCCGGAGCGTTCAGCCACTCTCACGAATGTTGCGGGATCGACTTGGCCAAACTCCTCGTGATGCCAGCGGGCCAAGGCCTCGCTGCCGACTACTTCCTCAGTCTCGAGATCAACGATCGGCATGTACGCGACGGTCAGCTCGCCGCCGGCGATTGCCGTTATCAACGCGGTTCGCATCCGAAGCCCGCGCTCCAGCTCGATGTGCCTCGCGGCGGTTTCCTCACTCGCCTCCACTATCTGGCCTGGGGCGAGTGTCGCCGCCTCGCTTGCTGCGACTTCGGCCGCGAGCAGCAGTTCCGCGTGCGTAACTTGTGCCTTGCCGACAGTTGCCGTCCCAAGCGCAGGCAGCACAGTGACCCCGCCGGCAGATGATTCTGGGAGCGGCGTGGTTAGTGCAGCGAGGATCGTCTCAGCGACCGCATCTGCGTCCTCAGAGAGCTCTCCGGCCAGCAGCGCTGCGAACGACGTCGCCGCAGTCCGCGCCAGCAGCGCTCCTGCCGGCAGGCAAGAGTCGATCGTCGCCGCGACAGCTCGCAAGACGGCATCGCCGGCAAGGTGTCCCAGTAGAGCTGGGACCTCACCAAACTCCGGTAGCTTGATCCAGATGACAGCGGCTGGCGTCTCTTGCTCACCGAGGGCGCCAACGAGGTTATCGACGCGGCGTTCTATCACTGTCAGCGTTGCAAGCGACGTCAGCTTGTCATGCTCCTCGACCCAAAGTTCGTCCTTGGCTGCGGCCGCGTTCACTTCGCGAAGTTCGGCGCTGAGGGCCAGCGCGTCTCGGCGCAATCCAAGCAGAGATCCCGCCTGCTTCGCGAGCGCGCTGAGTGCATCGATCTGCGCAGGCGTGAGTGTGCGCGGGGCGCTATCGATAACGCAGAGGGTGCCGACCGCGTGGTTGCGCTCGGTTACAACGGGGAAACCGGCATAGAAGACCACCGGCGTGTCGCCTTTCGTCCACGGGTTATCCGCGAAACGTTCGTCCTTCGAGCTGTCGTTCACGATGAATGGTTCGTGCGGCGGCTGAATCGCGTGGCCGCAGAACGATTCCGAGCGAGCGCCTTCATGAACCTCGAGTCCAACTCTCGATTTGAACCACTGGCGGTCAGTATCGATCAGCGTGAAGAGCGCAATCGGAGTGCCCGCGATCAGCGAGGCCGACTGGACAAGGTACTCGTATTCACGCTCGGGGCCTGTGTCGAGGATCTCGAGCGACGCTAGGTCGTTTAGGCGCTCAGCTTCGTCTGGAGTGGCGGTGGCCGGCAGACCGCCCGGGACAGCGACGAAGGGCTCGTCCGGCTTAACGTCTTCTCTATCCGGCGGTGGCTCCATTGAGTTCTTCATTCACCTCATAGGCGCATCGATATCGCGCAACTGAGGTTCCAGCGCGCTTCTGGTCAGAGTAGCGAGATCCCCACGACTAAAGGCGCCTGCGCCCTGCGCAGCGCGACCGGGAGGCCGTGATCTGGGCGCTAGCCCCTCTGTTTCGGGAGGCTCCATCTGAGCTCGGAATCGCCCTCAACTGCGGCGCGGCTAACCCGCGTAGCTGCACGGTTCGCAAGTCGCATTTCGTCGTAGCTGGTGCCGCAGGATGCCCTACTCTTGCGTCGTGGCTCAAGTTTTCGGAGCGGCACCAGTTCCGGTTGAGCCTAGGGCGGACGGGTTCGAGGATGGCGGCGCTCTGCCAACCCCTCGCGAACGCACGCTTCTTCCGCCGGGAGCCAGTCGGCGCCCGCGCTGGCGAGCGGCGCTGACGGCAACCCCGGGTGGATGATCTTCGGTTACATCTGGTGGCGGGCGGTTGTTGATCAGCCGCAGCAGCTTCTCTCTGGAGCAATCTTCTGGGTTGCGTGTGTAGCTCTCACAGGGGTGGTGATTCTCGCCTGGGTTGCTTGGAACCGTTCGCTGGCGCGGCGCCGCATAGCCAAGTTTGGTGGGCGAAAGCTGCGCGCCAGCGGCCCGATTGACTTTTCGACCGACGCGCTCGGGCAGCCGGTGGTGATCGCCGAAGGCGCTCTGACTGCGCGCCTAGTTGGCGTTGATCTGGTTGATGGCGTCAAGCTGATCGAACCGACCGCGGCGCCGCGCTGATGCTGCTCACTGTCTACGAAGTCCTGTTCACGTTTATTGGCGTTTATGTGATTGTTTCGTCGGCCGGCTGGGTGACCGGCGCCCTGCGCTTTGTCGCTGAACGCGAGCGCGAGAGCTCCGATCAGTTTTATGAGATCCCTGAAAACGAGCTGCCGAGCGTTACGGTTTTGGTGCCCGCCTACTGCGAGGCGAAGACGATCGGGGCTTGCCTGGCTGCACTTCGAGCCGTCGACTACCCGAAGCTTGAAGTCGTCGCGATCGATGATGGAAGCCCGGACGAGACGGCGGAGCGAATCCTCGAGCACGTCGCCACCGACCAGCGGCTGCGGTTCCTGCGCAAGAGCGTCAACGAAGGCAAGGCGATGGCGATGAATGATGGAATCGCGATCTCCAGCGGTGAGCTGATCGTGGTAGTTGACGCCGACGCGCAGATCCATCCGCTGGCGCTGCGCTACATGGCTGCACACTTCGTGCGCCTGCCGCGGGTTGGCGGCGTTACCGGCAACCCACGGCCGATCAACCGCGTCAATCTGCTGACCGAGCTACAGGTTGCCGAGTACGCGTCGAATGTTTCGCTGATGCGCCGTGCGCAGGTGAGCTGGGGGCGGATTCTGACGATGAGCGGGGTTATCAGCGCCTTTCGACGTGCGGCGCTCGCCGACGTAGGCGTCTTCGACCCGTCGATGTCAACCGAAGATATTGAGCTGACCTGGCGTCTCCAAGGCCACTTCTATGACGTCCGCTACGAACCGCGCGCGGTGCTCGGGATGGCCGTGCCTGAGACGGTTCCAGTGCTGCTGCGGCAGCGTCTGCGTTGGGGTAGAGGGCTGGTCGAGGTTCTAATCAAACACGCCGGGATAGTCGTCCATTGGCGCAATCGGCGCCACTGGCCCGTCTATTTCGAAGCCTCCGTCTCGCTGCTTTGGTGGCATCTGCTGCTGGTGCTGTGGGGCGTCCTGCTCTTCTTCGAAGCGGCGCGCTCTCTCGGCGCCACCGATGTAGACCCAGTGCCTTGGGGTTGGATCGCCGTCGTCGTCACGGCCGCCGTTGCGCAGCTCACTACTGGAATCTTGATCGACCGCCGCTATGACCGCTCGGCTACCTCGGCGCTGCCGATTGTCCCTTGGTACCCGCTGATCTACTGGGTGATAGTTGGCATTCCGTCGGTGATTGTGACGATCCCCACGCTGCTGCACCGCAGGCGTGTGCGCAACGTTCGTTGGAATCCGCAGCGCTGAGAGTCGCCGCCGGTCGTTCGCTACTGCGTCGCGGGTAACCCGCATACCTGTACGGTTCGCGAATGCGAAAGTTTCCCATCCTTGCCCTCGTCGCGCTGGCCTGCTCGGCGGTTGCTGTAGCGCCTGCTGAGGCACGCAAAGTCGGCGCCGGTAAAGGCAAGCAGCCGAACATCGTCGTGATCATGACCGACGATCAGGCTGCGGCCGATCTAGTCCACATGCCGAACGTCAAGAAGCTGCTCACCGACCGTGGCACGAGCTTCTCCGACGCGGTTGATTCATTCCCGCTCTGCTGCCCAGCCCGTGCGACCTTCATCACGGGTCAGTACGCCCACAACCACAAGGTCATCGGCAACTTCTACCCGCACGGCTGGTACGGAATGAAGGACCGCGGCAACATCCTTCCGGCATGGCTGCAGAAGTCTGGCTACCGCACAGGGATGGTCGGCAAGTGGCTCAACGGCTACGGCGCGCTAACAGGCAAGGGTGAGAAGCCGAAAGGCTTTGACGTCTGGCGCGGCCTGCTCGACCTCTCCTCCTACGACTACTTCAACTTCGTGATGAGCCTCGACGGTAAAGGCGAGAAGACTTGGGGCGACTCAGCTTTCGCCCACAAGCTCGTTGACTTCGCCAACATCCAAGTGATCGACAAGCCGGAGCCGGTGATTCTCGAGATAGTCAAGAAGCTGCGCGCCGTCTTCGGCCCGCCGCCGTACAGCGATTTCGGCAGCGAGAACGCGAATGACTACTCCGTCGACGTAACGGGCGATGTTTTTGCTGGACTGCTTGATAAAGAGAAGAGCGAGAAGAAGCCATTCTTCATGTGGTGGTCACCGGCCGCCGCTCACCGTGAGGATGTTGCCAGCTCACCTTCGCTGCTGGGACGTAAGGGCGCCGACCCGCGGCCCGCTCCGCGCTACGCAGCGAAGAGCAAGAACTACGCGCTGCCACGGTCGCCAAACTTCAACCAGGGCGAGGCAAGTTTCGCGAAGCTTCCGGCCAACATGACGACGCACCTGCCGGTTCTCAGTGACGAGCAGATCGCCCAGTTGCAGCTCGACTACGAAGGCCGCGTCGGCTCGCTGCTGGCGGTTGACGACCACGTAGCGAAGATCGTCGCGAAGCTCAAAGCGACCGGGCAATACAACAACACGACGATCATCTTCACCTCCGACAACGGCTGGCTGCAAGGTGAGCATCGCGTTCCCGGCGACAAGTTCCTCCCTTACGAAGAGTCGCTGCGCGTGCCGTTCATCGTTGCTGGGCCGGGCGTGCCGAAGGGCCGCAAGATTAAGGGCCAGGTCTCGAACGTAGATTTCGCCGCAACGATTCTCGACCTCGCGAAGGCGAAGGCAGGCCGCACGCTCGACGGCGTTTCGCTGCTTCCAACCGCCAACAACCCGGTGAAGCGGCCTGACCGCGCAATCTCAATTGAGGCTCCCGAGCCGCTCTTCGCCAGTTCGTCAATACCTTCAAACAGGTGGGATCAGGCCTACAAGGGCGTCCGCACCGATGCGTGGAAGTACGTCGTCTACAAGGTCAGCCGTGGCGAGGAGCTCTACGACCTAAAGGCCGATCCGTTCGAGATCAACAACCTCGCCGCCGACCCCGCCTACGCGGCAATCAAAGCGAAGATGATCGGCAAGCTGGCGAAGGTCAACAGCTGCGCCGGCGCCGGCTGCCGCTCCGTTCCGGCTGGCTAGAGCCAAGCCTTTTCGGCCTGTAGCTCCGCCGCGGCTCAGGCCAGCGCGCGGCGGACAAGCTTCTGGAAGGCGACGACGAGCGCTTCGCTCTTCGGGAGTGGCCGCGCGGAAGCGATCGCGCCGGAGGCCATCCCTTCCTGCATCAGCGCGCAGAGCGCGTTGTCTTCTTCCATCACCTGAATTCCGAAATCGGTTAGCTGCTGGATGTACTCGTCGCTGGCGCCGGGCATCTTGAAGAAGACGCAGCATGCTTTCGACTTGCTCACGCCGGTCGGCCAAAACCAGGTGATCTCCATCGCGCCTTCGCCGGGGTAGACGTTGAAGGTCGTTGCCGGGAAGAGCATGTGCCAGTGGCTTTCGGTGACCGGGCCGCCATCGGTTGCGAGGATCTTCTGCTGCTGCTCGACCTTCGAGGTGTCGCGCACCGGCGCGTGAGCCGTCAGCAGAGTCCCGTCGGACGAAAGCGCGTAACGCTCGGGTGAGACGTCGATCACCTGCGAGAAATCCTTGTGGACGGTGGCGCAGTGGTAGCACTCGAGGTAGTTCTCGATCAGGATCTTCCAGTCGCATTCGATCTCCCACTCGAACTGCTCCGGCATCGGCTCAAGCTCGTCGAAGGCGAAGCCGTAGCGCTCTACCGACTCCTGCATCGTCGCCAGCTCAGCGAGCGGCGGCTCGGCGTCGGCGTCGAGGTTGACCAGCAGCAGCGGCCCCCACTCGAGCACCGCGACCGGCTTTAGGTCCATTCCCTCGCAGGAGTAATCGTCCTCGCGTTCGGTTCGCGGCGCCGACTTCAGCTTGCCGTCGAGGCCGTAGACCCAAGCGTGGTTCGGGCACTGCAGCAGCTTCGCCGGGCCCGAGCCCTGCGCGATCACGGCGCCACGATGCGGGCAGACGTTGAGCATCGCGTGTACTTCGCCGTCTCCGTCGCGGGTGATCACGACCGGCATGCCGCAGATCTTCGCCGTCGTCATCGACTGCGGCTCGCGCACGTCCTTTGAGAGTCCCGCGACCTGCCAGGAGCGGTGGAAGATCAGGTCGCGCTCGTCACGCGCCTGCTTCTCATCTGCGTACCAATGCGCCGGTAGCGGTGCGGAGACAGTGTCGCTGCTGACTGAGGCCATCGTTTGATCTTCGCAAGATGCGCGGCACGGCGCAAGGCGAAGGGGCGTCTTGAGCCGGGCCGCGGTGCCTGCCAGCGGCGCCGGCCCGGCGCCGGAGTTGTCCTACCGCGGGGCTTCAAGAGAGGTAGGCTGGCGCTGATGGCTGACGATCAAACAGCACGAGAGGCAATCCGCTCAGAGCGCTCTGGCGGAGTGCTGATACTGACGATTGATCGCCCGCCAGCGAACGCGATCGACTCCGCAACGAGTCGGGAAATGGGCCGTCGTCTCGCGGAGTTCCGCGATGACGAATCGCTAAGGGTGGCGATTCTGACCGGCGCCGGTAGCCGTTTCTTCTCCGCCGGTTGGGACATCAAGGCTGCCGTCGCTGGCGACACTGACGATTACGGCGTCGGCGGGTTCGGCGGTATCACAGAGCTCGTCGGCCTCGACAAGCCGGTGATTGCGGCGTTGAACGGGAGCGCCGTCGGAGGCGGATTCGAGATCGCGCTTGCGTGCGACATGATCGTCGCTTCGAGTGAGGCACAGATGTGGCTGCCCGAGGTGCGCCTAGGGTTCGTTGCCGACGCTGGCGGCGTGCTCAGGCTGCCGCAGCGAATGCCGCGCTCAATCGCCAACGAGCTACTGCTCACTGGCCGACGGATGGGAGCCGATGAGGCTGAGCGCTGGGGAATAGTAAGCCGCGTCAGGGAGCCCGCCGAGGTTCTCACCTCCGCGCTAGAGCTTGCGAGCGAGGTTGCGAGCGCAGCGCCGCTCGCGGTGCAGGCCACGAAGGCGATTCTCAAAGCGACGGAAGCGCTGAGCGTGGAAGACGGCTATGCGGCGATCCGTTCCGGCAATCTGCCGCAGTACCAAACGGCGCTGTCGTCGGACGACGCAAAAGAGGGGCCTGAGGCCTTTGCCGAAGGCCGCGAGCCAATCTGGAAGGGGAGATGATGGCTGCGTTCGAGACTGTCCTGCGGGCCGATGCAAACGCCGGAAAGGTCGTCCTTGTGACCGGTGGCGGAACCGGGATCGGTAAGGGAACGGCAGCGGCGTTTGTAGCCACCGGTGCGCGCGTGGCGATCGCGTCACGACGGACTGAGCTTCTGGAAGCGGCAGCAGATGAACTTCGCGCGATCGCTGGCGGCAGCGGGCAGGTGCAAGTCGTAACCGCTGACATCCGCGAGCCCGATCAGGTCGTTTCACTGGTCGACGCTGTGCTGACAGAGTCCGGGCATATTGATGTGCTGGTCAACAATGCCGGTGGGCAGTTCGGTGCTGCGGCTGAGGAGATCGGTCTGAAAGGGCTGAGGGCGGTGCATCGCTTGAACGTAGATGCGACCTGGAACCTCACGCACGAGGTGGCGACCCGGTCGATGATTCCAGCGCGCGGTGGACTGATCACCTTCACTGGGTTTAGCCCACGGCGCGGAATCCCGGAGTATCTGCACTCGTCGTCCGCGCGCGCCGCGCTCGAGAACCTTGCTTCAGGCCTCTCGATGGAATGGAGTCGTTACGGGATCCGCTCGGTCTGCATTGCGCCAGGCAACATCGACACCGAAGGGTTGGCGGGCTACGGCGCCGATGCGGTTGAGCAGATGCGCCGCGATGTGCCGCTTGGACGGCTCGGGCTGCCGGAGGAAGTAGGCCAGCTGGTGGCATTCCTGGCCTCTGACGCCGGTTCGTACATAACCGGCACGACGATCGAGATCGACGGCGGCATGAACGCCTGGGGGAACACGACCCCGCCTCCTCGGGATTAGCCGAGTCTCTTCTACTCGCGGCGCATCCTGGGGCTGTGCTCAAGGCGTCGGCGCCTTGCCTGAACTTTGGTCTCAGCTCTTGGCGTACTTCGAGTACTTGGCCCGCAGCAGCGCGCCGGTTGCGCGCTGGCCGATGCTCGGCTTGGCGTCGAAGAGCTGGTGATTCGTCTTGAGCCAAGCTTCGAGCGTTGTTCCCGCTTGGCCGGTGAGCTCTGTGAAGGTGTCGGTGATCACTTCAGCGCGGCCTTCCTTCCAGGCCCGAAGGTGCATGATCACCATCTGTTCCAGCACGGCCGGGTCCTTGATCTCACTGTTCTTCAGCATCATCGCCGCGAACTCGTCTTCCGGCAGGTCGTAGTAGGTGACTTTGCGGCCGACCTGCTTGGAGATTGCGGCGCAGATCTGCTCCATGTCAAGTAGCTGCGGCCCGGTGATGCGGTAGTCCTTGCCGTCATGGTCGCTTCCGGTGATGACCGCGCGGGTTGCGATCGCTACGTCGCGGTTGGCAACGAGGGCGTTCTTTCCGTCGCCGGTCATGCTGAGCACGCAGCCGAGCGGCGCAGTGGCCGCTGTCGCGCTCAAAGCCGTTTCCATCACTGAGGTAGGCGAGATCAGCGTCCAAGGCAGGCCTGAGGATTTGAGTGCTTCTATCCCTGCGCTGAAAGGCTGCTCGAGCGTGTCGCCTTTGTGGTTTACGGCGCCGTGAATGGCCGCGATGTGGGGTTGCCCGGACTGCTTGGCTGCCTCGACGACGTTCTTGTATCGAACGCCTATCTGGTCACTGATCGGCGCTGCGAGGAAGACGTTCGTGACCCCTTCCATCGGTCCGACGAGACTCTCTGGGCGGTCCATGTCGCCTTCGACAACCTCGATGTTGGGCGCGTCAGCGGTGAACTTTGATCGGTCGCGGACCATCGCCCGGACCTGCACGTCAGGGGCGTCAGCGAGCTCCCGTGCGAGCGCGCCCCCGAACATTCCGTTCGCGGTCGTGATCAGGACAGTTCGCATTCTCCGACCCTATTCGCTCCGC
>CAMCVN010000026.1 GCA_945881845.1 Bifidobacterium breve
TCGCCTTCCTTCTCATCGGCGTGCGCTTCGCCTTCCCCGGTTGCGTGGCTGACAGGCAGCCCGCTACTGAGATCAACAACTTCAGCCTCCGAACCTGATTCCTTGACAAGCTTTGTCGACCATGCGTCAAGCCCGAGCCCGCTGGCAAAGACGATCTTCGAAGCGGCGACTGCACCGACGTCATTTGGGCGCGGCTCATAGTCGTGGGCTTCGGAGTTGGGCGTCAGGATCTGCTTAACGGTCACTGCGTCGCCGCCAACTTCACGAACGAGGTCACCGACCTGAGTTGTAGTCGCAGCGACGGTGATCTTGGAGCTGGAAGCTTCGCCACCGCCGTCACTGCCGCAGCCAGCGACAGCCAGCGCGCTCAGGCCGAGCAGCGTTAGCGCCAGCGGAGCCAGCCGCGGGCGGCGTTGATGGATCAGCACGGCAACTGCGACGAGCGCGAAGACGATCCCCGCGAGCACGGCGATCGCCGCCCCTGGAGGCACGTTCAACTGGTAGGCGAGGATCATTCCGACCACTCCTTCTGCCGCGGCCAGCGCGGCGGTTGTTAGCTGCCAGAGCGGCAAACGTTTGATGATCAGCCGCGTTGTCGCGGCCGGTACTACAAGGATTGCCGTCGCCAGCAGCGCGCCGACGGCGGCAAGCGCGGCAACGGCGGCAAGCGCGATCAGCGCAATCAGCAGCGAGTCGCTGCTGCCGGTGCGATCGGTGAAACCTGCCGCCAACCAGCGTGGGCCAAAGATCGCTGTCGCGACTGCGGCGGCGAGCGCAGCGACTGCGGCGAGGATCAGCTCCGGCGTGCCGATCGCCAGCAGGCTGCCGAAGAGCAGCCGATCAACGCTCCCCTGCGAGCCAAAAACGTCACTGGCGAGAATCACTCCAAGCGCCAGCGCGCCGGCAAGAACAAGCGCCGTCGCGCTGTCGCCGCCGACCGAACGCCGGCGCAGCAGCAGCGCGATCAAGGCCGCCATCACAAGCGCCGCGCCAAACGCTCCAAAGATTGCCGAGAAGCCAAGCCCGTCGGCGAGCACAAGTCCGGGGACGGCGGCGGTGCCAACGGCGTGGGCGTAGAAGGCCAGCCCGCGCAGCACGATCCAGACGCCAAGCAGGCCGGAAACAGATGCCAGCAGCAGAATCTCAATGATTCCGCGCTGAAAGAATGGCAGCGCAAACGGGTCGAACATGGCTCGAGCTTATCAAGAATGATTCCCAGTAGCGTCTTTAGTGCGAAGCGGGTTCGGGCAGGACGGCCCAAAGCGACGGCGAACTAGGGCTGAATGGCCACAAGGCAAAACCCCGCTGCCGGCGGCCATCAAGAGAACATCCACGAGCAAGGGCCCCTGCGTGCCCTGCTGGCCTCAACCGCGGGCCGCGTCCTTACAGCGATCGCCGCAGCGCTGCTGCTGGCGACCGTCGTCGCGATGGTTGCGATGTGGCCGTCGAAGGACAAGACCGAGCCGAGCCAAGCGCTCGGCGGAAAGACGGTGGCGGCTGAAGTGCAAAGCACCTCGCTCACGCCCTGCGGCCCGGCCGGCCAGCGCTGCCGCGAGCTGACGGCGACGATCAGCGAAGGCCCGGATAAAGGCGATATCGCCGTACTGACGCTTGGGCCCGAGGAGGCGACGCAGTCGGTCGATCCCGGCGCGACGATCCGCGTCTCGACGGACTCAAGTGCGCCGACCGGCGCAGCCAAGTATGGCTTCGTTGACGTTGACCGCCGCACGCCACTGATCCTGCTCGTGATCGCCTTCGCGATCATCGGCGTCGTTGTCGCGCGCCGCCAAGGTTTCTTCGCCGTGATCGGACTGCTCTGCAGCGTTGCTCTGATAACGACCTTTCTCGTACCCGCGATCCTCGCCGGAGAGCCACCGGTCTTGGTCTCGGTCGTCGCCGGCATGGCGGTGATGTTCATTACGCTCGGATTGACCTACGGGCTAAGCGCACAGAGCCTCGCCGCAGCGACGGGGATCGGCATCTGCCTGCTGCTGGCAACGCTGCTGGGCAGCCTTGCTCTCGATAGCGCGCAGCTCGACGGCCGCGGCGGTGAATATTTCCAGGTCCTCAGTCAGGCCAACGTTGCCGGCATATCGCTGCAGGGGATCGTGCTGGCAGGAATGGTGATCGGCGCGCTCGGCGTGCTTACCGATACGGCCGTAACGCAGGCTTCGGCCGTTATGGCCGTCCGCCGAACCAACCCAACTCTCGGCGTTCGCGAGCTCTACCACGAAGGGTTCACAGTCGGGCGCGACCACCTTGCGGCGACGATCCACACGCTCGTGATGGCCTACGTCGGAACGCTGCTGCCACTGCTGCTGGTGCTCGAGGCGGCCGACGTGGGAATCAGCGACGCGCTCAACGGCCAGCTGCTCGCCGAGCCGCTGGTGGCGACGATCATCGGCTCGATCGCGCTGATGGCAAGCGTGCCGCTAACTACGGCGCTGACTGCGGTTCTCGCCGTCCGCGTGCCGGCCGAAGCGCTCGCCGGCGGCCACGAGCACGCCCACTAAGCTGCGCGCCGCGCAACGATCTACTGCTTTACTTGCAGTGTGTGCGTTCAATGCATAATCGGAGCAGCAAGCGCAGGCGCCGCGGCGACAGGCATTCGCTCTGTCGCGGCGGTGAAGCTGAGCCGCTTCATGACGCCGCTACGGATGCGCGTGATGACCGGCTCGCTCATTGCCACGGCACTGATCCTCGCCTCAACGGCGCTAAGCGGCAGCGGCGCTTAGGCGCTCGGCGCCGAAAGAACGGCGCCATCTTCGCGGTCGAGCCAGCGCTCGCCAAAGCAGCGCATGTCCTCGATCATCGGCAGCAGCGCGCGGCCCTTGTCTGTCAGCGCATACTCGGTTCGCGGCGGCAGCTCGGCGAGCTGCTGGCGCTCGACGATGCCCTCCTCCTCAAGCTCACGCAGACGCAGCGAAAGCGTGCGCGGGCTGATCCCTGTCAGTGAGCGCTCGAGCTCACAGAAGCGCGAGCGACCCTCGTCGAGCTCACGCACGACGAGCAGCGTCCACTTGGCGCAGACGATGTCAGCGGTCCTACAGACGGGGCATTCGGGATCAACAGCCACACAACCACTTTACCAAGTGAAGTGACGTCGCAGTGGCCTTTGCCTTGCGCGGCGCCCCCTCACCTCGCTGTTGGTCCTGTCCTGCCGCTGGTTAGGGTTGTTTGCTCAAGGGAGCGGGTGTTGCGTTGAGTGTGTTTGGTGGACGGCACCGTTACCGCTTTGTGGCGCGTTTCGATGTTCGCGCCTATTACGAAAGTATTGATCATCAGGGGCTGCTAGGTGAGTTGAAGAATGCTGGCCTCAGCCTGCCACTGCTGGAATTGGTGAGCGATCATCTAACGCTGCTTGACACCCGGCAAAGTGGCCGCGCGTGTTTGCTGGGGGAGCTACCTCACCGCTACTGGCCGCCGTTTATCTGACGCCACTTGATCGTGCCTTCGAGACGCCTCAGCGCAGCGGCGACATTCGTTATGACCAAATCCCGTATCCAGCCGACGTGGGGGGGGTCGTAAATGCGCCGCCGCTCGCTTCCGGGAACTGGGAGTCGAGGTTTGGTTTTTCGATTCCGTGGGCGTCGAGGATTGCGTGGCGTTCGCGTGGTGTTTTTGCGTTCCTTAGCTCCTCAGCGAGAGCTGGGTTGTCTTTGAGGGCCTGAATCAGGGGATCAAAACTCATCGATTAGCTCCATTTGTCGTCTCTTTAGATGCTCTTCCACCTGCGCACCATCAGCACACAAGCACGCGGCGCCACGGTACCAGCCGCCAAAGCCCTGTCAACCCAGCGAACTAGGCGGCCACGTGAATACCAAACGACGACAGGCGAGAATCTGGATTTACCTACTCAAGAAGGAACTCCTACTCCTCCTCTGCGAAAAACCCGCCCGGGGGACTAAAGGACGTCCGTGCGCCGCCGCTCGCTTCCGGGAACTGGGAGTCGAGGCCTGGCTTTTCGATTCCATGGGCGTCTAGGATTGCGTGGCGTTCGCGTGGTGTCTTTGCTTTCCTTAGCTCCTCAGCGAGCGCTGGGTTCTCTTTGAGGGCTTTCATCAGGGGATCAAAACTCATCTATTAGCTCCATTTGTGATTGGGTTAGCTGCTCTTCCACCTGCGCACCATCAGCACACAAGCAAAGGCCACGATACCCGCTGCCACAGCCCTGTCAACCAGCGAACCACGTGGCCACGTGAGCACCAAAGGACGGGAGGCGAGAACCTGGACTTACGTACTCAAACCACTACAAATAACTAGCTACACCATCAAACCCAACTAACACGAAGCCTCAGGCTTCGTGGAGAACTAACAGGGCGATGGAAGAGCAGGGGGCGCGGCAAACAGGACGGAATCTAACTGCAGGCACACAAAACGATCCATAAGCCCTCCCCACGCGCCAATGCATGGGGCATCAGAGTCGTGGGGCTCCCCCACTTACGGCGTCCGGGGAGTCTTACCCATCGGCTGGGGGCATGACCACGACCACGTCACTCTCCTTAACCCCCTCCTGATCATTCCCTCAACCCCGCAGCCACCCGCGTTTGTCGTCAAGTGTGTCCCCGGATGCGCCTTCTACCACTTTCTCCTCGCCCCCAGCTTCAATCAAAATACCACCGGCCTCTGGGAATTGTGAGTCGGGACCTGGCTTTTCGATTCCGTGGGCGTCAAGGATTGCGTCGCGTTCGCGTGGTGTTTTTGCGTTCCTTAGCTCCTCAGCGAGCGCTGGGTTGTCTTTGAGGGCCTGAATCAGGGGATCAAAACTCATCGATTCGCTCCATTCGTCGTTTCTTTAGATGCTCTTCCACCTGCGCAGCATCAGCACACAAGCGCGCACGCCACAATACCCGCGACCGCGGTTCTAGCCTACAAAAACGCCGCCGGTAAACCACGGGTCCCAACTGCCATGCGCGTACGGACCGCCACCCGCTTCGCGGGCGCCGCCGGCTTCGGGGAATTGGGAGTCGGGGCCTGGTTTTTCGATTCCGTGGGCGTCGAGGATTGCGTCGCGTTCGCGAGGGGTTTTAGCGTTCCCGAGCTCCTCAGCGAGCGCTGGGTTCTCTTCCAAGGCCTTAATTAGGGGCTCAAAACTCATTGGGTAGCTCCAAACGTCTCGTAGTTAGTTGTTCTTCCAGCTGCGCGCTAGCAGGCACGCAAGCACACCAATCACGATACCCGCGCCCGCACAGCACAGTCAACCGGCGACCGCTCAAAAACCGCTCAGGCTACGTCGCGGAGCTTCTGTGCTTCGGCGAGCGACTGCAGCTTCTTCAGCGACTGGTTTTCGATCTGGCGAATCCGCTCGCGCGTGACGTTGAAGGTGCGGCCAACCTCGTCAAGCGTGCGTGGGTGCTCGCCTCCGAGCCCGTAACGGAGCTCAAGCACGCGGCGCTCGCGATAGGAAAGGTTCTCAAGTGCTTCGCGCAACGCTTCCTTCGTCAGAACCTCTGCGGCGCGCTCGTACGGCGACTCGGCTCGCTCGTCGGCAATGAACTGACCGAACTCGGATTCCTCTTCGTCACCGACCGGCTTCTCGAGCGAAACAGGCGCCTGAGCCGAACGCTTGATCTGATCAACCTCTTCAGGATCAATGCCCGTCACTGCCGCGATCTCTTCCGGCGTAGGTTCGCGGCCCAGCTCGGTTACCAGCTTACGCTCGGCGCGGCCGATCTTGTTGAGCTTCTCAACGACGTGAACTGGGATTCGAATCGTGCGCGCCTTGTCGGCCAGCGCGCGGGCAATCGCCTGGCGAATCCACCAAGTTGCGTAGGTCGAAAACTTGAAGCCCTTGCGGTAATCGAACTTCTCGGCTGCGCGGACGAGGCCGAGCGTGCCTTCTTGAATCAGATCGAGGAACGGCAGGCCCTGGTTGCGGTAGTTCTTGGCGATCGAAACGACGAGGCGCAAGTTCGACTCAACCATCTTGTGCTTGGCGTTGAGGTCGCCGCGTTCAATCTTCTTCGCCAGATCAACCTCTTCCTGCGCGGTCAGCAGGCGGACCTTGCCGATGTCTTTAAGGAAGAGCTGCAGCGAATCGGTCGTCATGTCCGGGCGCAGGTCGATCGCAGCCTTGGCGCGGCGGCGGGTGCGCTTGTCCGGGGCGCGCTCAACCTGAGCGGCAGGCGCCGAAGGATCGTCGTCGATCAGTTCGATCTCCTGGCTTTCGATCCAGGTCTTCAGCTCCTCGCGGTCGGCATCATCAAGGTCGAGCTCGGCGGTGGCGCTTGCGATATCGGCGTGCGAGAGCACTCCGGTCTGGGCGCCGCGGGCTACAAGCGTCTTGATTTCGTCCAGTTCCTGAAACTCAGTGACGGTCATGGCATCCGTTTCGTACTCGAAGGATCATCTACATCCGGCGCAGCCGGACCCTGATGACAGTAGAAGATCAACGCTGAGACTCCCCCCGGCGGCCGGTCTAACGACTGTTCAGAACCACCAGAGTACCGCCGTCGGAGCAATCGCGGCGAAGATTTACACGCTAAATCCCGCATCTTTGTTTCCGGCGTGGCAGAATGAGGCAATGCCGTCATCAGAGCCACAGGATCCAACGACCGAAAAGGACGTCCTGACGAATCTTCCGCGCAGCCGGCGCCAGCGCCCGAGCGTGCGCCGTGAGGCAGCGAGAATGTCACAGGCAAGTGCCAATACACAGGCCAAAGTCGCCGCCACAAGCCGTGGTTCTGAAGCCAAGCCGACTGCGAATTTGAAGCCTGTCGTATCGGTCGCGGCAGCAGAGCCAAAGCACCGCAGCTCCGTTCCGCGAGCTGGCTACGCAACGCCAAACCACGGCAAGAGCTTCGGCAACGCCGATCCCGCCGGGCTGCTGACCGAGCTGACGCGCGCAGCGCTGCGCCTGCTCCCCGGCTAGCAGAGCCTGCCAATACAGCACTTCCCCGCGCTGCTCCTGCTTGCTGTAGCCTTTAGGGCGTAATGCCGAACCGCTTCGCGCCCTGCGTGAGGCGGACGGGGGAACCACTGCGAGCCATCTGGCTCGCTGGGGCGAATCGGACACTGGTTGTCTGTAGGGCCGCTCGTTTGGCCCGAGCCCGTCAGCTCACCTCGTAGGCCACCAACGAGACAAGAACAAGATCCGCTTTTCGTACCGACATCTACTTTCCGTACCCGCCGCGGCGTTACTGATGGCTGGCTTCGCCGTGCCTGCCTTGGCACAAGGCCCGGGTGGAACAGAGGCCGGCGAGTCACTGCTCAGCGCGGCCCCGTCAACAATCGGCGCGCCAGCCAGACTGAGCGGGATGCTCGCAGGCAGCGGTTCCGGTCGCAGCGTTCAGATTCAGCTCCACGGTCAGGGAGACCGCTGGCTTACAGTCGCCACCGGTCCGGCCGCCCGTGACGGCAGCTTCAGGCTCCTGTGGCGTTCGCCAAAGAGCGGCCGCTTCCTCGCCCGCGCCGTGCCAAAGGGCGCGGGCACAAGCGATCTCGCCGCGACGCCGACGACCGTGATCACGGTCCACAACAAGACTCAGGCAACTTGGTACGACCAGGCCGGGACGACCTCGGCTTGCGGCGTGAAGCTGCGTAAGGCGACACTCGGCGTCGCCCACAAGACGCTCCCCTGTGGCACGCTGCTCGACTTCAGCTTCCGCGGCAAGTCGATCACCGTTCCCGTAATCGACCGCGGCCCCTACGGCGCCGGCATCAGCTACGACCTGACGATCGAGGCCGCGAAGCGGCTTGGCTTCGTGAACACGGGGCGCGGCGCCGTTGGCGTGCTCCGCAGCAGCGCGAAGTTGACGCAGCTGAGCGTGGCTCAGCTGCCCGGCGCGGTTCCCGCGACGAACTGAGCAATGCGTGGCTGACGAGCCGCTCAACATCGCCAAGGCTCAGGAGCTGATCGCCAGCCACTGCAGCGTTCTCGCTGCTGAAACGAGGGCAGTTGACGACGCACTGGGCCTCGTACTGGCCGAGCAGGTGATCGCCAGCGGCGACGTGCCGAGCCGCGCCAACAGCGCGATGGATGGCTTTGCGGCGCGCTCCGGCGAGGCCGGCCGTACGCTGCGCGTGATCGGCGAATCGCGCGCCGGGCACCCCACCGATGTGACTGTCGGCGACGGCGAAGCGGTACGGATTTCAACAGGCGCGGTGATGCCGGATGGCGCCGACGCGGTCGCGCCGATCGAAGTCGTCGATGATGAAGGCACCAATGTGACCTTGCTCGACGCGCTAAGCGCCGGCCGCAACGTTCGCCTCGCCGGCGAAGACCTGCGCGCCGGTGACGCGGTCCTTGCGCCCGGCCGCGAGCTTGGGCCGGCCGAGCTGGGCATCGCCGTCGCCGCTGGCCGCGCCGAGCTGCAATGCGTGCGACGCGCGCGCGTCGCCGTGATCGCTACCGGCGACGAGCTACGCGAACCGGGGGCCGAGCTGGCGCCTGGCGAGTTGCACGACTCCAACTTGACAACGCTGCAAGCGCTTGTCCGAGCGGCCGGCGCCGAGGTAGTGCTTGCCAGCCACGTCGGCGACGACCCGGCCGCGACGATGAGCCGGTTCGCCGAGGCGCTAGACCAAGCCGACCTCGTTGTCTGCTCCGGCGGAGTCTCAGTTGGGCCTCACGACCACGTCAAGGGTGCCTTCATCGAGCTTGGCGTCGAGGAGCGCTTCTGGCGCGTGGCGCTGCGCCCCGGGCGACCAACATGGTTCGGCAGCCGCGATGGCAAGCTCGTCTTCGGGCTGCCCGGCAACCCAGTCTCAGCGATCGTCACCTTCCTACTCTTCGCAGCTCCGGCGTTGCGCGCGATTCAGGGCCGCTCGCCGCAAGCGACGAGCAGCGCCAAACTTGGCGAAGAGATCTCCCGCCACCCCGACCGCGACGAATGTGTGCGCGTGCGCCTTGAAGGCGGCGAGGTATTCGCTACCGGCCCGCAGGGCTCGCACATCCTCAGCTCGGTGGCGCTGGCGGACGCGCTGGCCGTAATCCCACGCGGCGACGGATCGCTCGCCGCCGGCAGCCAGATCGAGCTGCTCTCGCTCCAGCCCTAAGCGGCTTCGAGATAGGCGACGATGCGGTTCGTCAGTGCCGTCAGCGCCGGCGCCGAATCATCTATTGCCAGCGGCCGTTCAAGCAGGATCTGGCCGAGCTCAGCGCCGAGCGCGGGGTCTGTGCGGGCGACGAGCCTCGCGGCGGTCTGCGCAGCGCGGCGCGTCGCGACCGGGTCGAGCGTCCAGATCGCCTCAAAGCGTCGTTCGCCATCGCCGTCGGCTGTGGGATCGGTGGCGCCGGGCTGCTCCCAGGCCAAGAGGCAGGCAGCGTAGCCCGGGGCATCAACAACGACAGCCCACTCATTGCCTAGAGCGTCTTCAGGGGCAATTGGAATCTCTACCGGGCCGCCGCTAGGCGAGCGCTCAGCTTCAAAGTCGGCAAAGACGACGGCGACGTCGGCCTGCTTTGCCATCTGGCGGTAGCGCGGCTCGACGGCACGGTAGAACGACTCGTGCTGGAATGCGCCGAAGAGCACCGGCGCGGCGGCGCTGGCCAGCGTCTCGTGCTCGATTGCGCGGCTCAGCGCGATCAGCGTTGACTTGCGCAATACCTGCGGCTGAACGACCCGGCCCGATGCTGCAACCGAAGCGTAGAGCGAAGGTCGATCGGAGAGGCTGCCATCTTCGATCGCGCGCTCAATCGCAGCGGCGATCGAGAGTCCACGGTGACGGTAGGCCTGTACGCGGCGCAACGCCTCGACATCCTCGGAGCTATAGACGCGGTAACTGTTGGAGCTGCGCTGAGGCTTAGGAAAGCCATAGCGCTGCTCCCACATCCGCAGCGTTCCGGCGGCAATGCCGCTCTGCTCGGAAACCTCTTTGATTGCAAGTTCGTTCATCGGATTAGAGGGCAGGTGGGGACAATGCTCCTCCCCCGCACGGGACTGATACGGATGATCGGCCAAGATCGGTCATCCTTGGGAAGCATCCTGCACGTAGTTGTCACATGGACACTCACCCGACACAGTCAATCTTGCTGACCGGCGCGACCGGAGCCGTCGGCGGCACGCTGCTGCCAAAGCTGCTCGAAGGCGGCCACACCGTGAAGGCGCTAGTACGCAACCCGGCGCAAGCATCGCTAGGCGAAGTTGAGGTCGTCGAGGGCGACGTGCTCAGCAGCGCCGGGCTCGACGCCGCACTCGAAGGTGTAGACGTTGCCTACTACCTGATTCATTCGATGGGCCGATCCGAAGGCGACTTTGAGCTCAACGATCGCCTTGGCGCGCAGAACTTTGCCGAGGCAGCTGAGCGAGCCGGCGTTCGCCGGATCGTCTACCTCGGCGGCCTTCCACCTTCCGGCGGCGGTTCAGCGCACCTTTCAAGCCGCGCCGAGGTTGCCGAGATCCTCGCGACCGCTGTGCCCGAACCGGTCCACGCCCGCGCCGCGATGGTGATCGGCGCCGACAGCGCCTCGTTCACGATGCTGAGCCAGCTCGTCCACCGGCTACCGCTGATGGTCGGGCCAAAGTGGATCGATACGCGCACCCAGCCGATTGCCGCCGATGACGTGACGAACGCGTTGGCGGTACTGGCCGACTTCCCAGCCCCGCCGTCCGACGTTGAACTGGGCGGCGCCGAGATCGTCAGCTACCGCCAGATGATGAATCGCTTCGCACGGATCGAAGGGCGCCGCGAGCCACTGATCATTCCCGTGCCGGTGCTCTCGCCACGGCTCTCCTCCTACTGGGTCCGCTTCGTTACCAGCGTCGAACCGGCGCTGGCGCGGCCGCTGATCGACGGGCTCAAAGAGGAGATGATCGTGCGCACGCCGCCGCCGGCCGGGATCAACGACAGGCCGATGGACTTTGATCAGGCCGTCGAGCGAGCGATGCAGGAGAGCGGCGCCAGCGGCGCCAACGGCAGATGAACGCGGTCCTCGTAATCCTTCAAACGCTGGCCCTGGTCGGTGGCCTGATTCTGCTGGCGCTGGCGCTAATCGCAATCGGGACGAAGCTAATCAGCCGCCCGAGCAAAGTTGGCGAGGTCGAAATTGGCGCGCTTCAGGACTCAACAGATAGCGATCAGCGCGGCGCCGTGCGGTCGGTTCAATCGGCCGACCTCCAGATCAATTCGCAGGCGCTTGAGGCGATCTGGACGCCGATGAATCTTGAGCGTCTCGCGCGTACCTACTGGCGCTTCCTGACGCGTTGCACGCTCGGGCTAATTCGAATTCAGTACACCGACGAGGAGCGCTTCGTCGTCTTCATCCGAAGACCGTTCGTGCTGCTCGCCTTCCGCAAACCTGAATACGAGATGGATGATCTTCGTGGCATTGTGCGCTGGCGGATCGAGCGTGGCGTGCTGGTAGCCGCGCCGGGCATTGACAGCGATGGATACCTCGAGATTGACGTTGCTCGCAGGCCTGGCGCGAAGCCCGGGATGAGCACGCTTCACGTTGATGTCGAGATCGCCAATTATTACCCGCGGATCGCCGCCTCGATTGCTCAATGGGTATACGCGGCAACGCAGTCGAAGATCCACGTGCTCGTCTGTTACGCCTTCCTGCGCTCAATCGCCCGCGGCGACCTAGCCGAATCGAAGACGGCGCGCTTCGCCCCGATCGATCAGTTGCCAGCGCCGAGCGGCCCACGCCCCCGCGACCGCGCCTCCAGGGGCAGCGACAGCGCCGCCGCCCAACGCGGCTAGCCGGTCATTTCGCGCATCTTCGCGCGATTGTGGCGCGCCGTCACGCGGCGAACAGTTCCGGAGCTTGAACGCATCACGATCGACTCGGTCGAAGCGACGCCACGGCCCTCGTAGCGAACGCCTTGGAGCACGTCGCCATCGGTCACGCCTGTAGCTGAGAAGAAGCAATCGTCGCCGCGGACAAGGTCGTCCTGCGTCAACTGGCGCTCAAGGTCATAGCCGGCGTCGAGCGCGGCCTTGCGTTCACCCTCGTCGCGCGGCCACATGCGGCCGATCAGTGCGCCACCGATCGCCTTCAGCGCGGCGGCCGAGATCACACCTTCGGGCGTGCCGCCGACGCCCCAGAGCAGATCGACCGGTGAACGGTCGCTTACAGCCAGCAGCGCAGCGCTGACGTCGCCGTCGCTGATTAGCCGCACGCGGGCTCCGGCGCCACGGATCTTCTCGATCTGCTCTTGATGGCGATCGCGGTCGAGAACGACAACGGTCACGTCGCCGATTTCGATGTTGCGCCGCTCGGCAATCAGCGCACAGGTTTCAGTCACTGGGCGATCGAGGTCGAGTAGGTCGGCGATGTCGCTGGCGCCTGCCATCTTCTCCATGTAGACGCAAGGGCCTGGATCAAACATCGTGCCGCGTGGCGAGACGGCGATAACAGCGAGCGCGCTCGGCATCCCCTTGGCTGTCAGCGTCGTCCCTTCGAGCGGATCAACGGCGATGTCGACCTGCGGCTCTGAACCGTTGCCTACGTGCTCGCCGTTGTAGAGCATTGGCGCTTCGTCCTTCTCTCCTTCACCAATCACGACGAGGCCATCCATCGAAACCGTTGAGAGCACCTGACGCATTCCGTCAACAGCGGCCTGATCGGCGGCCAGTTTGTCGCCCATCCCGATCAGTCGTGCGGCCGAGAGCGCTGCGGCCTCGGTAACTCGCACCAGTTCAAGGGCGAGGTTTCTGCCGGGTGAGGTATGCGGGTCTGACATCAGCGGTTACACCAAAATGCGCCCAGCGACCTTATCGCGGCGGCGCCTGCGGCGGCGTTGCGGCCGTGCTGCGCTCAGCCTTCCAACAGCGAGGTTGCGATCTGTCGCCGATCGGTGCGAAGAATCGCTAGTTTGCGCATGATGGAACCCCTCGTTCATGACGGAACGCTTCACGGCAGCGCCTTCCCACCGATCGCCGACTACGCATTTCTCTCCGATTGCGAGTCAATCTGTTTGATCGCCCCTAGCGGCCGCGTCGAGTGGATGTGTCTGCCACGGATGGATGGCCCGTCCGTATTCGGCGCGATGCTCGACCGCGACGCTGGCGGTTTCCGCATCTCACCGGCAGACCAAAGGGTTCCCGCCGGTCGCCGCTACCTGCCAGGAACGATGATTCTTGAAACAACTTGGGCAACGCGCACGGGCTGGGTAGTGGTGCAGGATGTGCTGCTGGTCGGCCCATGGCACCACGACTCTGAGCGCTCCGAAACCCACCGCCGCTCACCAACCGATACCGACGCCGACCATGTGCTGTTGAGGACGATGCGCTGTATCAACGGCCACGTCGAGATGCAGATGGAATGCGAGCCGAAGCTTGAGTACGGCCGAATCCCGGTCGGATGGGATTACTCCAGTGACGGCTACGGCGTCGGCGTGGCGTCGGCCGAGGGCGAGGCCTTGAAGCTGACGCTGACGACCGACCTGCGGCTCGGCTTTGAGGGTGGCCGCGCCCGCGCCCGCACAACGCTGCACGAAGGCGACACGGCCTTCGTCGCACTGAGCTGGACCGAACACGATGCGCCCGCCAGCTTCGACGAGGCTTATCGCCGCCTCACCTTCACGGCCGATTTCTGGCACGACTGGCTGGCCCACGGCGAGTTCCCCGACCATCCTTGGCGGACCTACCTGCAGCGCAGCGCACTGACACTGAAAGGCCTGACCTACGCCCCGACCGGCGCGATGGTCGCGGCGGCAACAACCTCGCTGCCTGAGACTCCCGGCGGCGAACGCAACTGGGACTACCGCTACTCGTGGATCCGCGACTCAACCTTCATGCTCTGGGGCCTCTACTCGCTCGGCTTCGCGCAGGAGGCGGGCGATTACTACTACTTCATCGAGGATCTGGTGGCAGGCGACCGCGACCTGCAGGTTCTCTACGGAATCGGCGGCGAGCGCGACCTCGAAGAGAGCACGCTCGACTACCTCGACGGTTACGAGGATTCCAAGCCGGTTCGAATTGGCAACGGTGCCTACAACCAGAAGCAGCACGACGTCTGGGGCGCGCTGCTCGATTCGATCTACATCCACACCAAGAACCGTGATCAGCTCAGCGACTCGGCCTGGCCGATCATCGTCAATCAGGTTGAGCGCGCGATTGAGAACTGGAAAGAGCCTGATCGCGGCATCTGGGAGGTGCGCGGCGAGCCGCAGCACTTCGTCTCCTCAAAGGTCTTCTGCTGGGTCGCCTGCGACCGCGGCGTTCGCCTCGCCGAACTACGCAACGACCGCGAGCGGATCGAGCGCTGGCAAGCCGTCGCGAACGAGATCCGTGAGGACATCCTCACCAACGGAGTCGATCCGGAGAAGAACCGATTCGTTCAGGCTTACGGCTCAACCGGGCTCGACGCAGCGCTGCTGCTAGTGGCGCTCTTCCGCTTCCTTCCCGCCGACGACGAGCGGATTCGCAACACCGTCATCGGGATTGCAGATGAACTGAGCGAAGACGGCTTCGTGCTGCGCTACCGCGTCAGTGAAACCGACGACGGCCTCAGCGGCGAGGAAGGAACGTTCACGATCTGTTCGTTCTGGATGGTTTCAGCGCTGGTTGAGATCGGCGAACTCGACCGCGCCCGCGAGCTATGCGAGAAGCTGCTCTCGTTCTCAAGTTCGCTCTCGCTCTACGCCGAAGAGCTCGACGCCAAGACCGGCCGCCACCTCGGCAACTTCCCACAGGCCTTCACGCATCTCGCGCTGATCAACGCCGTGATGAAGCTGATCAGCGCCGAGGAGGCGATCAACGCTGCCAACGAAGAGCTAGACGCCGAGCGCCCACTAGACCAGGTGACAGGCGAGCATCCGGCTATTGAAGCGGCCGCAGAAGAGCGCGGATGAGCCAGTTCAAAGTGCAGCGCTGCGACGACGCCGAAGAGGCCTCGCAGCTAACGGCGGCGACGATCACGAAGATGATCGAGGAGGCGATCAACTCCCGCGGCGAAGCGCACTTCGCCTGTTCCGGCGGCAACACACCCGATCGCACCTACCAGATCCTCAGCGATTCGCTTGGCAACGGTGATGGCGTTCACCTCTGGTTGGCCGATGAGCGCTGCGTCGGCCCGGAAGATCCGCAGGCCAACTCGCTACTGCTGCAGCAGACGCTGAAGCTGCCAGGCGCAACGCTGCACCGCGTCAAGGGCGAGCTCGGGCCTGACGCCGCCGCCGCCGACTACTGCGAACAGCTCGGCGAGACGCAGCTCGACGTCGTGCTGCTGGGCCTCGGCCCCGACGGCCACACGGCCTCGCTCTTCCCCGGCCATCCGGAGCTCGAACTGACCGGCACGAGAGCGGTCCCCGTCATCAACTCGCCTAAGCCGCCGCCGGAGCGCGTCAGCCTCTCGCTACCGACGCTCTGCTCGATTACCGACATCGTGCTGCTGGTGACCGGCGCCGGCAAAGCCGACGCCTTGAGCCTGACGCTCGGAGAGGCTGGCCCCCAGGCCCCCGCTTCACTGCTGCCAGCCGACCGAATGACGCTGATCGCAGATGCGGCCGCTCTTGGCGAGAGCGACAGCTAACGGAACCCGAGATGCCTTCGACGCCGACAAGCGCTGGGGGCGGTGACCTGCGAGGTCTGCTTATCAGCACGCGGCAGAGAACGCTGGAGTTAACAGCGGCAGTCAAGGACGAAGAGCTCGAGCGGCAGATCGACCCGATCATGAGCCCGCTGGTTTGGGACCTGGCCCACATCGCCGCCTACGAGGACCTCTGGTTGGTCCACCGCGGCGCCGGCCAGCCCCTGCTGCGGCCCGATCTGGCCGCACTCTATGACGCCTTTGAAACGCCGCGCGCCGTTCGCGGTGAGATCGCGCAGCTGAACGCCGCCGAAGCACGCGACTACCTCGCGGAGGTGCGCGAGCGGTCGCTCGACGTGGCCGCCCAGCAGACGATCGACTCCGAGATCACCGAGATGGTGCTGCGACACGAACTTCAACACCGCGAGACGATCTGCCAGACACTGGCTTTGGCGCAGCTGCCCAGCTTTGATCCTGGCTTCCGCGAGCCGACCCCTGCCGCGCCCGGGAAACACAGCGGCCTTGAGTTTGCCCGGATCGAGCGTGGCGAGTTCGCTCTCGGTGCCGGCGAAGATCAGTTCGCCTACGACAACGAGCGGCCCTGCCGCCAGATCAGCGTCGAGCCATTCGAACTTGGCCGCACGGCCGTGACGAACGCGAGCTGGCTGGAGTTCATCGCCGAGGGCGGCTACCGCGACCAGCGCTGGTGGAGCGACGATGGCTGGGCATGGGTGACGGCCGAAGCTGTCGAAGCGCCGCTCTACTGGCAGCACTGGGAGAGCGAGCAGCCACTTGAGCTGACGAGCTGCGGCTCGCGCCAACTTGACCCCGATCGCCCCGTCGCACACGTCAGCTACTACGAGGCCGAAGCGTTCGCCCGAGCCAGAGGCGCGCGGCTTCCAACTGAGCTCGAATGGGAGGCCGCGGCGCAGTGGCAGCAGGGCGCGCCGGCCGATGCCAGCACCGCCAACGTTGGGCAAACCAGCTTCGACACCGCGCCGGTCGGCGCCTACGCGGGCGGCGCCGCCGACTGCGGCGCGCTCGATCTGATCGGCAATCTTTGGGAGTGGACAGCGACCGAGTTCGACGGCTACCCCGGCTTCAGCCCCCACCCCTACCCGGAGTACTCGCAGGTCTTCTTCCGCAAGGGTTACCGCGTGCTGCGCGGCGGCTCGTGGGCGACCGACGGTCGCATTGCGTCGCCGAGCTTTCGCAATTGGGACCTGCCGCAACGGCGACAGATATTCAGCGGCGTGCGGCTCGCGCGGGACCTTGCACAATGAGCGGGGTCGAACGCGTACGTGTGATCTGCCCGCTGAACGAGAGTGATGAGCGCACGCTTGCCGACGACGTGCTCGACGGCCTGACGCGCCCCTTTAAGGAGCTCGCGCCAAAGCACTTCTATGACGAGGTCGGTGGCGAGCTCTTCGACCAGATCTGCGATCTGCCGGAGTATTACCCGACGCGCGCTGAACGTTCGATCTTCGAAGTCGACGGCGCCGAGATCGTCGCCGCCTCTCAGATGGCGGAGCTGATTGAACTTGGATCGGGAACGGCCGAGAAGACGATGATCTTGATCGATCAAGCGGCAGCAGCAGGCACGCTGCAGCGCTACGTCCCTTTCGACGTGACTGAGGCGATGGTGCGCCGCTGCTGCGGGATCTGCGGCGAACGCTTCACCGATGCCGAGATCATCGGGGTGGTCGGCGACTTCGAGCGCCACCTTGATTACATCCCGCCGCCGATCGAGAGCGCGCCGCGCGTCGTCGCGCTGCTCGGCGGCACGATCGGCAACTTCGTCCCCGGCTCACGGCGCCAACTGCTGCGCGCGATCGCGGCCTTGCTGCGGCCAGGGATTGACCACCTACTGCTCGGCACCGACCTTGTGAAGGATCCGGCCGTGATCGAAGCCGCCTACAACGACAGCGCCGGCGTGACGGCGGCTTTCAACCGCAACGTCCTCAGCGTGATCAACCGCGACCTCGACGCCGACTTCGACGTAGAGGCCTTCGAGCACGTCGCCTTCTACGACCGCAACCAGGAGTGGATTGAGATGCGGCTGCGCGCCAGCCGCGCGATGCACGTCAAGATTGCTGCGATACCGCTGACGATCGACTTCGCTTCCGGTGAGGAGCTGCGGACCGAAGTCAGCGCGAAGTTCACGCCGCAGCGACTGGCCGACGACCTTGCTGCCGCCGGCCTGACGCTGAAGCAAATTTGGACCGACAGCGAGGGGCGCTTTGCCCTCTCGCTGTCCAGTCCAACGCTCTAGCTGATCCGTTCGATGATCATCGCTTCGCCCTGACCTTGGGCGACGCACATCGTCTCAAGGCCATAACGGCCGTCGAGCGTTTCGAGATCGTTGAGCAGCGTTGTCATGATCCGCACGCCGGTCATCCCGAACGGGTGGCCGAGCGCAATTGCGCCGCCGTGCGGGTTCAGCTTGTCGATGCTGAAACCCACCTCGCGGGCGATCGGCAGCACCTGTGCTGCGAAGGCCTCGTTCAGTTCGATCACGTCGATGTCATCGATCGTCAGACCGGCGCGGTCAAGCGCCTTCTTGATCGCACCGATCGGCGCGACGCCCATGTACTCGGGCTCGTTGCCTGCCGTTGCGGCCGTGATGATCCGGGCGCGCGGCTTCAGCCCCAGCTCAGCTGCCTTGTCGGCGCTCATCAGCAGCGCCGCTGCGGCGCCATCGTTGAGTGGGCAGGCGTTCCCTGCCGTAACCGTGCCATCCTCGCGGAAGGCCGGCTTGAGGCTTGAGAGGCGCTCCAGCGTCGAGTCGGCGCGGGGGCCGTCGTCGGTGTCGACAACGGTGCCATCAGGCAGCGTCACGGCGACGATCTCACGGGCGAAGACGCCTGCCGCCTGAGCGGCAACAGCACGCTCCTGCGAGAGCTGGGCGTACTCGTCCTGCTCCTCGCGCGTGATGCCGTACTTGTCGGCAACGTTCTCGGCCGTCAGGCCCATTGCGATGTAGGCGTCGGGCTGGCCCGGCTCCTTGCCCTGCAGCTTCTCGTTCTGATCCTCGGGGTGGCCTGCCTCCTGCGCCGCGTTGTAGCGCGAGACAAACTCCACACCGGCTGCGATGTAGGTGTCGCCCTGGCCGGACGCGATGTTGTTGGCGGCGATGCGGATCGCATCGAGACCCGAAGCGCAATAGCGCGAGACGGTTGAACCGTTGGTCGCGTCGGTTAGATGCTCGCTGAGCAGTACCGCGATGCGGCCGATGTTGTTGGCCTGAAGGCCCTGTGGCAGACCGCAGCCGCAGATCACCTCTTCAACGGTGGTCGGGTCGACGCCGCTGTTTCGCTCCAACAGCTGGTCGATTACGAATGCGGTTGTCTCGTCAGGACGGAGCCCTGCGAGTGATCCCTTGAATGCGCGACCGACCGGTGTACGGACGGCATCGACGATTACGACTTCGGGCATTGACTACTCCTTGGTTTTTGGTCCGGCGGTCGCACTCCACGGACGATTTCCCCGGCGGTCGCACTCCACGGGGCCTTTGCGCCGGGCGATTGCACCGGCTGCCTTCAAGCATAAAGCAGACGCCCGCCGACGTGGAGCTCCGCCTTCTCATACCATTTGGCGACCAACCCGACAGGAGCTTTAAGCAATGGATATTGAAGGCAAGGGAGCAATCGTCTCCGGCGGCGCATCAGGACTCGGCGCAGCAACCGTTCGCCGCCTCCACGCGGCCGGCGCAAAGGTCGTCATCGCCGACGTCAACCCGGAAAAGGGTGAACCGCTCGCAGAGGAGCTGGGAATTCCGTTCGTTCAGACCGATGTCCGCGAGGAAGATCAGGTTCAGGCAGCGGTCGATAAGGCAGCCGAGGCAGAAGGTGGATTGCGGATCGCGATCTCCTGCGCCGGAACCGGAATTCCGATCAAGATCGCATCAAGCAAAGGGCCCCACCCGCTTGACGCCTTCAAGGTGATCATCGACATCAACCTGATCGGCACCTTCAACCTGATGCGGCTGGCAGCGTTCAGCATGCTCAGCAACAACGAGCCTGACGAAGGAGGCGAGCGCGGCGTCTGCATCAACACTGCATCGGTTGCGGCCTTTGAGGGTCAGGTTGGCCAGATCGCCTACTCAGCCTCAAAGGGCGGCGTCGTCGCAATGACGATCACGGCGGCGCGCGACCTTGCCGACAAGGGGATCCGCGTCAACACGATCGCCCCCGGTCTCTTCGACACGCCACTACTTGGCGCGCTGCCGGAAGATAAGCGTGCTGCGCTAGGCGCGCAAGTTCCGTTCCCAAGCCGCCTTGGCCGGCCGGAGGAGTACGCGCAGCTAGCTCAGCAGATCGCCGAGAACCAAATGCTCAACGGTGAGACGATCCGCCTCGACGGCGCGATCCGCATGGCTCCCCGCTGAGAGCGGCCTAGAGCCCCAGACCCTGCACCCCGAGCTCGTCAAACCCGATGTGGTGGGCGAGCTCGTGGCGCACGGTCACGATGACCTGCTCGCGCAGCAGCGCCGGGTCATGGCCGAAGTCGCGGCGCAGCGTGTCGCGGAAGATGATGATCCGGTCGGGATAGTTGTCGCGCGTGGCACCGTCGCCCTGATAGAGGCCGTAGGCGCGCTGACGACGACCGCCGTTTGAGATCACAACGGCAACGTTGCGCTGAAGCGCCTCACGCAGCAGATCGGGCAGGTCATCGAGCGCGTCGCGCACCAACTCCTCGAAGTCCTCGTCGTTGAAGGGGTCGAGGTCGAGGAACTCTTCCTCGTCCGGCTCGACCGCCAGCCCGTCCCGGGCGAGGCGCTCGCTCTCGATCACGAGAGCCTCGAACTCCGCTTCGGACTCCGGCGTCGTGTAGTCGGAGAGGCGGAAGGCGATCAGGATCGCACCGCCGAAGATCACGGCCACGCCGAGCACGCCGAGCGCGATCACCTGAATCAGATAGAAGGTCGGGTTGATGCTGAAGCCGCCGAGCAGTACCGAACTTGAGATCCCTGCCGCGAGCGCGACTACCGATGCAACGGCGATGCGGGAAAGTGTGGGCATCGCCGCCGCGCCTTACCTCATCGCCCGCGAGATCACGATCCGCTGGATCTCGTTCGTTCCTTCGTAGATCTGTGTGATCTTGGCATCGCGCATCATTCGTTCAACCGGGTACTCGCTGACGTATCCATAGCCGCCCAGAACCTGCACGGCCTCAGTAGTGACCCACATCGCGGTGTCCGAGGCGATCAACTTCGCCATCGAGGTCAGCTTCGCCAGCCCTGGCTCGCTGCGGTCAGCGGCCGCTGCGGCACGGTATGTCAGCTCGCGGGCTGCAGCCGTGCGGGCCTCCATCTCAGCGAGCTTGAAGGCAATTCCCTGATGCTCGTGGATCGGCTTGCCGAAGGTGATCCGCTCTTTTGCGTACTCGTTGGCGTAGTTGATTGCGCCTTGGGCGATGCCGACCGCTTGAGCCGCTGCGCCGAGCCTTGTCCGCTCAAGCACCCCGAGTGCAACGCTTAGCCCCTTCTCGGGGTCGCCGATCACGTTCTCTTTTGGAATCCGAACGTCATCGAAGACCGGTGAGCCGGTCGGCGAGCCCTTGATCCCCATCTTCTTCTCGAGCTTGCCAATTGAAAGCCCTTCGCGATCGGCCTCAACGATGAAGGCTCCGATGCGGCGGTTGTCGCGGTCGGTCGAGGCCATCACGACGTAGAAGTCGGCGACGCCGGCGTTGCTGATCCAGTTCTTCGAACCGTTGATTACCCACTCGTCGCCGTCGAGCTTGGCGGTCGTGCGCATCGAACCTGGGTCGGAACCGGCCTCGGGCTCGGAGAGCGCGAAGGCAGGTGACTTCTCGCCGCTCGCGCAGGAAGGGAAGAAGCGCTGCTTCTGCTCGTCAGTTCCGAACAGTTGGATCGGTAGCGTGCCGAGATCCTGCACCATCAAGATCAGCGAAGAAGAAGCGCATGACATCGCGATCTGCTCAATCGCAATGTTCAGCATCAGCGAGCCGGTGCCGGTGCCGCCGTACTCGGTGTCGAACGGCAGGCCGAGGATGTCGTTCTCTGCCAGCAGCTTGCGAACGTCCCACGGATATTCGGCGCTGGCGTCAATGTCGTGCGCGCGCGGAGCGATCTGCTCCTCGGCGATCTGGCGGATCGTGTCGCGAAGGTCGGCGAACTCCTGCGGAATTGAGTAGGCGTCGCTGGCTGTATCGGTCATACCGACAGAGTAGTCAGCGCCGCTGCGTAGCATCACCCTCGTGGATGACCCGATTGTGATCAACGGCGGACTGGCGATTCCGCTGCGCGAGGTTCAGATCCGCACCAGTCGCTCGTCCGGGCCCGGCGGGCAGCACGCCAACGTGACCGATTCGCGCGTTGAAGCGATCTTTGACGTGCGCGAGTCAGAGTCGCTGAGCGCGCGCCAGCGCGAACTGATCACCGAGCGCTGCGGCGGGCCGGTGGTTCGTGCGATCGCCCAAGACGGCCGCAGCCAAACACGCAACCGCGAGCTCGCCCTTGAGCGTCTGCGCGACAAGCTGCGTGAGGGGCTGAAAGTTCGCAAAGGCCGCCGCCCGACGCGCCCATCGAAGGGCGCGAAGGAACGACGGCTGAAAGAGAAGCGCGAACGCTCAGAGCACAAGCGCGGCCGCAAGCCGCCGCGCAGCGATGACTAAGCGCTACTAGAGGCCGCTGGGGTGGCGAATCTTGAAGCTGCTCGAAGAGCGCATCTCAGTCTGCCAACGCGAACCGTTGTTGCCGCGACCACTGGTGTCAAAGCGAATCCCGGCAACGGTCATGTACATGTGGCCGGCGTTGGTGTAGATCGTGATCCACTCGCCCTTGCCGGCCTTGCCATAGCCGAAGAAGCCATAAGAAGCCTCGGGGCTGCTAATCAGCTTGGCGCCGCGCAGCGCGTAGCTGACCGAGCCGGAGCAGTCGTAGCCGCTGTCTTCCCACTTGCCGTGGCCGCCGCCCCAGAGGTACGGCTTGTAGGCGATCCTGTTGCCGGCCGCGATGACTTTCTGAACCTCGATCGGTGCGTTCTCGGGTGCGATCGCGATGCCGGACTTCGTAACGTGGGCCTTGTCACCGGGTGCGAGCGAGGCCGGAATGTCACCGGCAGATGGGTCGCCTGAACCACCTGGAGAGGCGTCCTGGCCAACTGCGATGCGCAGCGCGTAAACGTCGCCTGCGTCGGCAACGCCGTCGACGGCGCGCTTCTGCTTAGTCTCGAAGCGCTTAACGGCGGAGACCGTCATCGGGCCAAACTCACCGGTCGGGATCGGCGCGCGCTTGTCGCCGGCGCGGCGAAGGTAGGTCTGCAGCTCACGCACGTCGCGTCCGCTCATCCCTACGACGACCGGGAGGCGCTTACCAAGCTTCTTCGTGACGCTTGGGTCGGAGCCGACGTTGGCGCCGCCGCTGGTGTCAACCGAGCGAGGGCCGCGGGCCGACACGAGCAGAGTCTTGATCGTTCCGGTGCTGGCGACTCCGCTGACGGCGATCTGTGCAGCAAACTGGAAGTGTTGAACAGCCTTCGTCGTCTCGGTGGCGTAATTGCCGGTGACCGGAACGGCGATTCCAACGCGGTTTAGAAGCTGTTGTAGTGCGGTCACGTTGGCGCCGCTTGCTCCGGCGCGCAGCGTCTTGGTCTGGATCTTAGGAAGCGCGGTTGGGACGCTAACTACTGGCTGCGTCGTTGCTGCTGAAGCGCTCGCTGCTGGAACCAGCAGGGCGACTACAACAATGGCAATTAGTGGTTTTCGTCTGGTGGTAGTGATGGGGAACCCCCTCTTTTGAGTGCCTGCGGGGTTAGCTGTCGGGCTCGCGCGAAAAAGGGCCGCGCTACATCACACTTCGGTGACGATTCGCCCCGGGCTTATTAGGCCTTTGGTTCCCCCGCTCCCTGCCGTCCGTGGACTGCAGAGATTCGGCTTGGTTACTTCGTTCGCGGAAGTCTAGCTGACTCCTCCGATGGATTACGTCAACCTAGGTTCAACGGCTGCGGAGAAGTACGTCCAAGAGCGCCAAAACAAGCTCTGAGCGGGGAAAAAGCGAATCCAGTTCGATGTATTCGTCGGCGTGATGGGAGTGCGCTCCGCAGGGCCCAAGACCGTCGATCGTGGTTTCGATCGCAGCGGCGAAATGGCTCGCATCGCTCGCTCCGCCGCGTTCACTGGCGACAATTGGCCTGCCGAGCAGAGCTGAGGCGGCCGCCAACAGCAGCGCGGTCTGCTCGCGCGTATCCATCCCCGGCCAGGCGCGCTCACGCACTATCTCAATCGAGGCACCGGCGATCTCGCTTGGAATCGACGCTTCGACTGCCTCTAGCGCGGCGAGGCTGTCGGCCCGCAGGTCGCAGATCAGTTCCCCGGAGCCAGGCACGACGTTGATCGCTTCGCCGCTGCGCAGAATCGTCGGCACGGCCGTCAGTCCCTCAGGGCCGCTCGGGTCGCTCAGCGCCGCGACAATCTGCGCCGCCTCGGCCAGCGCAAGTAGCGCGCTCACCCCCTGCTCGGGGGCGCTGCCACTGTGGGCGGCGCGGCCGTGGGCGATCAGCTTCAGTGTGCCGGCGGCTTTGCGCCTCACTACTACGGCGTCGTCGCCATCTTCGCTGCGCTCCCCGGCTTCAAAGCAGAGGCAGCCGTCGAAGCCGGCGAAGCGCGCCCGGTGGGCGAACTCTCCGCTGCGCCACTCCTCATCGTTGACGAGCAATAGCGCGGCTTCGGCGAGTTCGGGACGATCCTGGAGAGCACGGAGAGCGCCCAGCGCCAACGCAACCCCGCCCTTCATGTCGGCAGTGCCGGGCCCTACCAGGCGGTTGCCACTGCGCTGCGGTGCGAAAAAGGCTTCGTGTGAGACGACGGTGTCGAGGTGGCCGACGAGCAGAATCCTGACATCCCCCGGCCCGTCGACCGAGATCAGCAGATCGGGCGCATGCTCTGCCGTGGAACACGGCACCCGCTCAATCCGGGCCCCGACCGGCGCCAACGCTGAAGCGATCGCGATGACCTGCTCAGCCGCTGCCGCGTCGCCCGACGGCGACGAGACGGCGACCAGCGCCTCGGTCTCGCGCTCGGCTGCGGCAGCCATCTCGGCGGCGTGGGTCTCGATCCATTCGTGGGCCACTGGCATACTCTCCCACCGATGGCCAACAAAGCGCAGGTCGGTGACCCGGCCCCAGATTTCGAACTTCCCGGCACGGACGGAGCATTCCGCCTCTCCGAGCACCGCGGCGAGCGCGTCGTGCTGCTCTTCTACCCAGGAGACAACACGCCGGTCTGCACCAAGCAGTTCTGTTCCTACCGCGATGACAGCGCCGAAATCAAGGCGCTGGGAGCGACCGTTGTAGGGATTTCGCACCAAGACCTCGCCTCGCACGAACAGTTCATCGCCAGCAATTCGCTGACGATTCCGCTGCTCGCCGACGTCGACAAGAAGGTCGCGAAGCTCTACGGCGTGAGCGCGCCGGTGCTGGGAACGCGCCGTGCGGCGGTGATCGTCGACGAAGAAGGGGGCATTCGCTACCGCCACGTTCACGCGCTGGGGATCAGTTTCCAAAGCGCCGATCAGCTGGCCGAAGCGCTCGCAGCACTGCCAGCGCGCTAGCCTCAGAGTCGTTATGAGCAGCGAAGAGCCAACAACCGAGCCGCAGGCAGCCGTCGAGGCAGAGCCTGCCGCTGCGCCGACTGAAGAGCCGACCACGACTGAAGTTCCCGCCGAGCCGGAAGCCGAGGCCGCCGCCGAGCCGGAAGCCGACACCGCCGCCGAGCCGGAAGCGAGCTCCGAGCCGGGCGACCCCGCCGTTGCAGCCGAAGCCCCAGGCGAGAAGCCGAAGGGCAAGCCGAAGAAGCCGAAGGGCAAAGGCAAGCCGCGCGGAAAGCGCCCACCGCCACCGCCGAAGACCCGCGGCCAGCTACCGATCGAGGAGCTGCGCGCAGCGTCTAAGGCGACTATCGATCTGTTTGGAGCGCAACAGGCGATCCGTGCCTCGTTCGCAGTGCTGGCAACGAAAGAGCGTCAGGACATTTCAGCTCTGATCGCTGCCGACGATGACCACCGCACGCGCGCCCGTAACGTCGCCAACGGCTCGCTTGGGGCCGGCCGAATTGATAAGGCGATGGCAGCGACGATCGTCGCGATGGCGCCGGCTGAAGACCTTTGGATTGTCACGCTCGATAAGGAACAAGCCTCACAGCGGCTCGGCCGTGTCCGTGCCGCCAAGCAGCGTGACCGCGAGCGCGACGAGAAGAAGAAGGAACGCAAGAACAGCTCCGAGCGCGTCAGCCGCGACCAGCTCAAGGCCGCACAAGACGGCAAGGTCGGAGCGACGATCCGCTTCGTCACCGATGAGGACCGCCGCGAGCGCCGCTCAAAGAGCGATGAGAAGAAGGCCGCCAAGAAGAGCGGCTCAGTGCTCGACGAGCTCGGTTACTGAGCTTCGCTGCGAAACGCAGCCTGATGGGCAGCGATCGCGCGATCAGCCCGCTCGCGACTTGCGCTACCGACTAGTCGCCCAATCCGTTCGCGGTTTGCGGCGATCAGGTTGTAGCTCGCATTTACCGGCCGCGAAAGCCGGCGCAGCAGCGGCGCCGTGCGCGCGAGCTGCGGCAGCGCAGCGGCGATCGGAGCGGCCGCATCGCCGCCCGAGTAGAGCCTGCCATCGCCGTCAATCAAGTGTGCGCTGGCAAGTCGCAGGTGAGCGGGGACCGCGGCCAGCAAGCGCTCGCCCTCCGCGGACTGAATTGCGATCAGGCGCAACGAGTCGTCACGGTCGAAGCGCAGCAGCTGCGCGACCGACCAGCGGCAGTAGCCGCACTCTTCGTCGTAGAAGACCAGCAGCGGCGCGTCAGGCTGCAAGGGTTAGCTGCAAGCGGGTGTCGATCGCGGCGGCAATCGCATCACGTACCGGCCCTTCCTCGAAGCGCTCAACGAGTGCGTGGAGGAAGCCCTCGACTACCAGCCTGTGCGCGCCGGCCTCATCAAGGCCGTGCGAGCGCAGGTAGAAGAGCTGCTCGGGATCAACCTGAGCGATCGCCGCGGCGTGTGTGCAGCGGACGTCGTTGGCGAGGATTTCTAGCCCCGGAATCGCGTCGGCGTGGGCCTTGCGGCTGACCAGCAGGTTGCGTGACTCCTGAAAGGCGTCGGTCCGCTGCGCGCCTTCGTCGACCTGGATCATTCCGCGCCAAACGGCGTGCGAGCGGCCACCGAGAATGCCGCGGAAGGCGAGGTCGGAGGTTGTGTCAGCGGCGGCGTGCTCCTGCAGCGTGTCGTAATCAACGTGCTGGCGGCCGCGCGTGGCGTAAGCGCCGGTGACGCGGGCGTCTGCGCCCGGTCCTGCGAGCTTCGTCTCAAGGAAGATCTTGCCGTTGGCTGAACCAAAGCCGAGTGTGATCCAATCGAGCGACGCATCGCGCTCGATCACGGCGCGCTGCGAACCGAAGACCCAGCTGCTTTCGCTGAGCGCCTGAGCGTCAACGAAGCGTAGGTTGGCGGCCGCGCCGACAACGAGCTCAACGACACCGTTGACGAGCCCTTCGGCCTCGGCGTCGGCTGAGAGCGTCTGGTGCCAGATCTCGGCTTTGGCTCCCTCTTCGAGAACCACCAGCAGGCGCCAGTGCAGCGCGCTGCCTGCGACTTCATGGACCGTGTTGACGATGATCGGCTCACTGACCTCGACACCCTTCGGGATGTAGACCAAAAGGCCGTCGCTCCAGAGCGCTTCGTTGCGCGCGATGAAGGGGCTTTCAGCATCGGCCACAACGCTGCCGAGGTGCTTCTCAACAACCTCTGGGTAGCGCTCGGCGGCGAGCGCCAAGGGCATTACAACCGGCGCGCCGGGGCCGGGATCTTCAGTGCTGGCGCGAATCGCGCCCTCGGTTGAGAGCTCCAACAACGGCGCGGCGCTCTCCTCATCGCCGGCAGCAGCCGGCGCGAATGAGTCAAGCTCGAGCCCTTCGATCGGCGTGAATTCCCAGCCGGGAACGCCGTGGAAGCTCGGCAGCTCAAGCGCCGCGAGCGCGGCAGCAGCAGCGGCGCGGCGGTCGGCCAGAAATGGTGGTTCGACGACAGCCTGCGTCATCCGATTGAGCCTTCCATCTGCAGCTCGATCAAGCGGTTCATCTCAACCGCGTACTCCATCGGTAGTTCCTTGACGATCGGCTCGATGAAGCCGTTGACGATCAGCTTGCCGGCTTCCTCCTCGGAGATGCCGTGGCTCATCAGGTAGAAGAGCTGCTCGTCGCCGACCTTCGAAACGGTCGCTTCGTGGCCGACGTCAACGTCGTCCTCGCCGATGCGGATCGTTGGGTAGGTGTCGGAGCGGCTCTCCTCGTCGAGCAGCAGCGCG
>CAMCVN010000027.1 GCA_945881845.1 Bifidobacterium breve
TTTCTTTTCCTCGGCCCGACCGGCGTCGGCAAGACCGAGCTGGCCCGAGCACTCGCGGAGCTGATGTTCGACAGCCAGGACGCGATGATTCGAATCGACATGTCGGAGTACATGGAGAAGCACTCCGTCTCGCGGCTCGTTGGCGCGCCTCCCGGCTACGTCGGCTACGAAGAGGGCGGCCAGCTAACCGAAGCGGTCCGCCGCCGCCCTTACTCGGTCGTGCTGCTCGACGAGCTCGAGAAGGCTCACCCCGATGTCTTCAATTCGCTGCTTCAAGTGCTCGATGACGGCCGTCTGACCGACGGTCAGGGCCGCACCGTTGACTTCAAGAACACGATCCTGATCATGACCTCCAACGTCGGTTCCGGCAGCGGCGACTACGAGGCCGCCGTCAAATCGACCTTCAAGCCGGAGTTCATCAACCGGCTCGACGACATCGTCGAGTTCGATTCGCTGACGCGTGAACAGATTGGTGAGATCGTCACGATCCAGGTCGCGCGGCTCGTTTCGCGCGTCAATGATCGTGGCCTTGACGTTGAGCTGACCGATTCGGCGGTCGAGCTGATCGGCAACCTCGGCTACGACCCGACCTACGGTGCACGGCCACTGAAGCGCGTAATTCAGAAGAAGCTGATCGACCCGCTGGCAATCGGAATTCTCGACGGCAGTTTCAGCGAAGGCGATCTCGTCAGCGTCGATAACAAGGACGGCGAACTCGTCCTAACAGCGAAGCCTGCCAGCGCGCCTGTCGCCTGATCGGGTAGAACCGTCGTACACGACGACGGAGGCGCCATGCCGACCTACATCATGCTTTCGAAATTGACCCCTGAAGGGGTCGCAACGGTGAAGAACAATCCAACCCGGATTAAAGAGGTCAATAGCGAGATTCACCAGCTTGGCGCGACCGTCGTCGCACAGTGGTCAACGCTCGGCCGCTACGACTTCGTCAACGTCGTTGAAGCCCCTGATGACATCACGATGGCGCGGATCTCGCTGGAGCTAGGTTCGCGCGGAACTGCCCTTTACGAGACGCTCGTCGCCTTCCCGGTCGAAGAGTTCATCGACGCGCTCTGACGTGAAGATCCTCGTCATCGGCAGCGGAGGCAGGGAGCACGCGATCATTCGCGCGCTGTTGCGCTCGCCGCTGCCCACTGAGCTGCTCTGCGCCCCAGGCAACCCGGGTATCGCCGCCGACGCCGAGTGCCTGGCGATCGATGCAGAAGCGATCGATCAGATCGTGTCGCTGGCCGCTGAGCGCAAACTGGATTTGGTTGTTGTCGGCCCTGAAGCGCCGCTTGTCGGTGGGCTCGTTGATGCGCTGACCGCGGCGGGGATTCCTGCGTTCGGCCCAGTTGCCGCCGCCGCGCGGCTCGAAGGTTCGAAGGCTTACGCGAAAGAGGTGATGGAGGCCGCCGGCGTGCCGACCGGTGGCTGGGACACAGTCGAAAGCGTTGAGGATGGCGTCGCCGCCGTGCGCGGCTATCCGGCCGTGATCAAGTTCGACGGCCTCGCCGCTGGCAAGGGCGTCGTGATCGCCGCCGACGAGGCCGCCGCCCGCGCAGCGCTCGAAGAGTTCCTCGTCGAGCGCCGCTTTGGCGACGGTCAGGTAGTCGTTGAAGAGTTCCTCGAAGGCGAAGAGCTCTCGCTGCTGGCTCTCTGCGACGGCGAGCGCGCCGTGCCGGTGGCTTCAGCTCAGGACTACAAGCGCATCTTCGACGGCGACCTCGGCCCCAACACCGGCGGGATGGGTTCCTACTGCCCGGTTCCGGGCGTTGACGAAGCGCGTGTTGCCGAGCTTTCCGCGCTCGTTCACCAGCCAATCGTTGATTATTTCGCCGCCGCTGGAACACCTTTCCACGGCGTTCTCTACGCCGGCCTAATGATGACCGCCGACGGCCCGAAGGTGCTCGAGTACAACACGCGCTTCGGCGATCCGGAGACGCAGGCCGTGCTGCCGAGGCTGCGCAGCGACCTCGCCGAGCTGCTGCTCGCTGCGACGAATTCGGGCGGCCTCGCGGGCCGCGAGCTGGAGTGGGATCCGCGCTGGGCCGTGACCGTCGTGCTCGCCAGCGCCGGTTACCCGGACTCGCCGCGGCTTGGCGACGCGATCAGCGGGCTTGAAAAGATCACCGATCCGCTTGAGCTGACCTGCGCTGGAGTTGCCGACGGTGACGGCGCTTTGGTGACCGCTGGGGGCCGTGTTCTCAACGTCACGGCGCTCGGCGACACGCCAGCTGCGGCCCGGGCTGCAGCCTACGCTGGTGTAGAATTAGTCCAGTTCAGCGGTAAACAAACTCGCACTGACATCGCGCTACGAGCTGAGGAGGCAAGCTAGATGACCGACCAACCCAAAGAAGTTGCTGAAGCTGAAGCTGAGTTTGCCGATCTAGCCGTTGATTCGCCGAGCGTTGGAATCATCATGGGTTCGAAGTCCGACATGGAAGTAATGGAGAAGGCTGGCGCCGTTCTCGAAGAGGCTGGGGTCTCGTTCGAGATCCGCGTGATGTCGGCCCACCGCGACCCTGCGACGGTTTCCGAGTACTGCGCCAACGCCCGCACGCGCGGGATGAAGGTGATCATCGCCGGCGCCGGCCTCTCCGCCGCGCTGCCTGGCGTCGCCGCCGCACACACAGACCTTCCCGTGATCGGCGTGCCACTCTCGAGCAGCCTCAGCGCCGCCGGCGGGCTTGACTCGATTCTCTCCGTCATTCAGATGCCGCCTGGAGTTCCAGTCGCGGCGGTCGGCCTCGACAACGCCAAGAATGCCGGCCACCTAGCGCTGCGAATTCTGCGCGCATGATCGATCGTTATACGCGCGACGAGATTGGCGCGCTGTGGACCGACGCCGCTCGCTTTGAGTCTTGGCGCCGCGTTGAGGTAGCCGCCTGCGAGGAGCTGGACGGCCCGACCGAGGCCGATCTTGAGGCGATCCGCGGCGCGACCGCAACGGCCGAGCAGGTCGCCGAACGCGAGAAGGTGCTCGACCACGACGTAGCTGCCTTCGTTGACGTCCTCTCCGCCAGCGCCGGCCAGCCGGCCGGCCGCTGGATTCACTACGGCCTCACGTCAAGCGACGTGCTCGACACAGCTCTCGCCGTCCAGTTGCGTGACGTCGGCACAATCGTTTTGGCTGGAGCAGAGCAGCTAACGCAGGCGCTAGCCACGCTCGCCCGCGCCCACGTTGACACGCTCTGCGTCGGCCGCACACACGGAGTACACGCCGAACCAACAACCTTTGGCGTCAAGATCGCTGGCTTCGCTGCCGAAGCCGCGCGCAACCGTGACCGCTTGCGCCACGCCTTCGACCAGGCCGCAGTAGGGGCTCTTAGCGGCGCGGTTGGAACCTATTCTGCGACCGACCCCGACTTCGAAGCGCGCGTCCTGGCGCGGCTCGACCTCAAGGCCGAGACGATCTCAACCCAGGTCGTCGCACGTGACCGCCTCGCCGAGCTGCTGCAGGCGATCGCACTGGCCGGCGCCGGCCTCGAGCGGCTCGCGACCGAGATCCGTCACCTCCAGCGCACCGAGGTTCGTGAGGTTCAGGAGCCGTTCCGCTCCGGCGCGCAAAAAGGCTCCAGCGCAATGCCGCACAAGCGCAACCCGATTACCAGCGAGCGGATCACCGGCCTCGCCCGCGTGCTGCGCGGTAATGCTCAGGCCGCGACCGAGAACGTCGCGCTCTGGCATGAGCGTGACATCAGCCACTCCGGCGCCGAGCGGATCATCGTCCCCGACTCGACGATCCTGCTCGACTACATGCAGCATCTCGCGATCCGCCTCGTCGAGGGGCTGGTCGTTGACCCTGAGCGGATGCTTGCCAACCTTGAGATGACATGTGGTGCGCTCTTCTCTCAGCGCGTGCTGCTGGCGCTTGTCGCCAGCGGAATGAGCCGCGACGACGCCTACCGCATAGTCCAAGAGGACGCCCAGCGCGCCTGGGACGAGCAGACGCAACTTCGCGGCCTGCTTGAAGCTCGCGGCCTGGAGATCGATCTTGACGAGGTCTTCGACTCGTCGGCCTACACGGCGCACGCCGCAGCAATCGTCGCGCGGCTCGACGTCGTCGTCGGTTGATCTTTCAGCCGCAATAAGAGCCCGCAAATAGCGTATTTCGCTGGGCTATTCCGCCTGCTCGCCTAATAGCATCGAGCCCATGTCGGAGCTCCTAGATTTGCCTCTGCTCTCGAGCGGAAAGGTCCGTGAGGTTTACGAACTCGGCGACGATCTCTTGATCGTCGCCTCGGACAGGATTTCAACTTACGACGTGATTCACCCGACGCCGATCCCCGGCAAGGGAGCCGTCCTGACTGGCCTCTCCGACTTCTGGTTTGAGCGTACGACCGCGATCGTTCCAAACCATCTGATCTCTGTAACCGAAGGCGTGCCGGACGAGGTCCGCGGCCGTGCGATGGTCGCAAAACGGCTCGAGATGCTGCCGATCGAGTGCATCGTTCGCGGCTACATCACCGGCTCCGGATGGAGCGATTACCAAAGCAGCGGCCGCGTTTCAGGAATCGAGTTGCCTGAGGGGCTGGAAGAGTCCCAGCAGCTTCCCGAGCCGCTTTTCACGCCTTCGACAAAGGCTGACGTTGGCCACGACGAGGCGATCAATTTCGAGCAGGCCGCCGAGCTTGTAGGTGACACCGAGCTAACCGAGCGCGTCCGCGACGCCGCAATCGAGCTCTACCTCTTCGCAGCCGAATACGCGCGTGGCCGCGGCGTGATCCTCGCCGACACAAAGTTCGAGTTCGGCCTCGATTCCGCTGGTCAACTGACGGTCGGCGACGAGGTTCTGACGCCCGACTCGTCGCGCTACTGGCCGCTTGAGGGCTACGAGGTTGGCCGCGGTCAACCGAGCTTCGACAAGCAGTTCGTGCGCGACTGGGCTACCGCCAGCGGCTGGGACAAAAGCGAACCGGCGCCGGCACTGCCCGAGGATGTTGTCGTAGGAACGACGGCTCGCTACGCCGAGGCATATGAACTGATCACCGGCGAGCCACTTTCGGCTTGGCTGGAACGAACCGGAGGAAGCATCTAATGCGCGCGCGAGTTCTTGTCAGGCCAAAGCAGGGGATTCTTGACCCGCAGGGCGTCGCCGTTGAACGCGCCCTGCCGGCGCTCGGCTTCAAAGGCGTCAGTGACGTGCGGATCGGCCGCCTCGTTGAACTGGAGATCGAGAATCCGGCTGAGCTCGAAGCGATCTCCTCACAGCTGCTGGCGAATCCGCTGATCGAAGATTTTGAGATCGAACTGCTCGACGACGCTGCCGCCGCGTGAAGACAGGAATCCTCCGCTTCCCCGGAAGCTGCGACGAGGTTGACGCGCAGCTCGCTGCCGCGCTGGTCGGCGACACCGTCCTGCTCTGGCACGGCGACCGCGACCTGCAGGACGTTGACGCCGTAATCGTCCCCGGCGGCTTCTCCTACGGCGACTACCTGCGCGCTGGTGCAATCGCGCGTTTCTCGCCGGTGATGGAATCGGTGATCGAATTCGCCGGCGACGGCGGTCTCGTGCTGGGGATCTGCAACGGCTTCCAAGTGCTCTGCGAGGCCGGGCTGCTGCCGGGCGCGCTGCTGCCGAACGCCAACCGCCGTTTCACCTTCCGCCAAGTTGAACTAGAGGTCGTCGAAGGCGACACAAAGTTCACTTCGGCCTGCCCGCCCGGCGAGCTGCTCAGCATTCCCGCCAAGCACGGGTCGGGCCGCTTCTACGCCGATGAGGCGACGCTCAATCAGCTTGAAGAGGACGGCCAGGTCGTCGTTCGCTACCGCCCGGAGCAGAACTTCAACGGTTCGCTCCGTGACATCGCCGGCGTGCGCAACGCGGCCGGCAACGTCTTCGGCTTGATGCCGCACCCTGAGCACGCCGTTGACGCGCTGACAGGTTCAACCGACGGCCTACGGATCTTTGAATCGATCCGCTCCGCCGTCGAGGGCGCGCATGTCTGAGCAGCTGCCGGAGCTGAAGGACGCAATCGCGCTCGGCCTGACCGAGGCTGAGTACGAGCTCGTCTGCGAGAAGCAGGGCAGCCCTCCGAACCAAGTTGAGCTGGCGATGTACTCGCTGCTGTGGAGCGAGCACTGCGCCTACAAGCATTCGAAGAACCTGCTCGTGACGCTGCCAACAGAAGGGCCGGCGGTCGTGATGGGGCCGGGCGAAAACGCCGGCGCTGTAGACGTTGGCGACGGCCTGATCTGCGCCTTCAAGGTTGAGTCGCACAATCACCCCAGCGCGGTTGAGCCGTTCCAAGGCGCGGCGACCGGAGTCGGCGGAATTCTGCGCGACATTTTCGCGATCGGCGCGCGTCCAATCGCGGTGCTCGACTCACTGCGCTTTGGCGAGATCGAAACCAGCGAACGCTCGCGCTACCTGCTCGAGCGCGCCGTCGCAGGGATCGGCCACTACGGCAACTCGATCGGTGTTCCAACGGTCGGTGGCGAGGTCTATTTCGAAGGTCCTTACGAGCAGAACTGCCTTGTCAACGCGATGGCGTTGGGCCTTGGCCCGCGCGATCAGCTGATGCGCAGCGCCGCGGCCGGGGTTGGCAACGTCGTGCTGATCTACGGCGCATCAACGGGTCGCGATGGAATCGGCGGCGCATCGGTCCTCGCGTCGGCCGAACTTGGCGAGGCCGATGATGACAAGCGGCCGACGGTTCAGGTTGGAGACCCGTTTGAAGAGAAGAAGCTGATGGAGTGCTCGCTCGAGCTGCTCGAGCTTGGCTTGATCGTTTCGCTTCAGGATCTCGGCGCCGCCGGCCTCACCTCGTCGGCCTGCGAGATGGCTTCCAAGGGCGAGGTTGGAATTGACATCGATGTGCGCAAGGTGCCGCTGCGCGAAGCAGACATGGAGCCGTTCGAGATCATGGTCAGCGAATCGCAGGAGCGGATGCTCTGCGTGATCGAGCCGAAGGACGTAGATGCGGTGCGCGCGATCTGCGACAAGTGGGAGGTCAGCTCGGCCGCGATTGGCGAGGTCACAGAGACTCGCCTGATGCGGATCTATTCGGGCGCTGAGCTGGTCGGCGAGATGCCGGTCGAAGCGCTCGTCGATGACTGCCCGATCTATGACCTCGCGCCGCAGAAGCCGAGCGAACCGCTCTACTCGCCGCCGATCGCGCGGCTCGATCGCTCGGCCGGTCTCGCCGAAGCGCTGCTAGCACTGGTCGGCTCGCCGAATGTCGCTTCGCGCAGGCCACTCTTCGAGCAGTACGACCCGATCGTCCAGTCGCGCACCGTGCGTCGCCCCGAGCAGGCCGACGCGGCCGTGCTGGCACTGCCGAACGGCAGCGCTCTGGCGGTCAGCATCGACGGCAACGGCCGCCGCGTCGCCGCCGATCCGTACCGCGGCACGCTTGGCGTCGTGCTCGAGTGCGCCTCAAACTTGGCCTGCGTCGGCGCTCACCCGCTCGGCACAACCAACAACCTCAACTTCGGCAACCCGGAGAAGCCGCACGTCGCCTGGCAGCTAACCGAGGCTGTGCGCGCGATCGCCGACGCCTGCACGGCGCTTGAGGCGCCGATCGTCGGCGGCAACGTTTCGCTCTACAACGAGGGCGCCTCGGGGCCGATCTACCCGACGCCGGTAATTGGCATGGTTGGCCTGCTGCCCGACGCCACGCGAGCCGGCCGGCTCGGTTTCGCCCAGGAGGGGGAGTCGATTGCGCTGGTCGGCCCATTCGAGCCCTCTCTGGCAGCGAGCGAGCTCTCAAAGCTGCGCGGCGAGCCGCTGCCCGATGAGCTGCCGGAGGTCGACATCGAAGCGGTTCGCGACGCTCAGGCCGCCGTCCGCGGCGCGGTCCGCGATGGACTGATCGACTCCGCCCACGACATCGCCGAGGGTGGGATCGTGACGGCGCTGGCCGAATGCGCGCTGGCCGGTTCGATCGGCGCGGCGATCGAGATTGAGGCCGGCGAGGACGCTTGGCAGGCCTGCTTCGGCGAAGCGCCCGGCGGTTTCATCTGCTGCGGCCACGCGACGGCGCTAGCCCAGCTCGGCGAGCGCACGAAGGTGACAGTGATCGGCAAGGTCGGCGGCGAGCGGCTGGAGATCGATCTCGGTTCAGAGAAGATTGAGCTGGGGCTCGACGAGCTGCGCCTCCAGCACCGTGCGCTGGAGTCTGTGTTCCAATGATTGTGGCCAGCAATTACGGCCTATTGTGCGGCCCCCGGTGGTACTCTCTACGGACTCTGCCCCGTATGGCGACCGGACGGGATTCATGACCGAGCAGCCCTCTTTCGATGAGCGCGACGGACCCCGCGATGAGTGCGGCGTCTTCGGCATCTATGCCCCAGGCAAAGAGGTGGCGCGGCTCGCCTACTTCGCGCTTTACGCGCTCCAGCACCGTGGGCAGGAGTCGGCCGGGATCGCCGCCGCCGACGATGGCGGCTTCATCATCACGCAGCGCGCGCTCGGGCTCGTCAGCCAGGTCTTCAAAGAGCACGACCTGCGCGCACTCGACGGCGACCTCGCGATCGGCCATGTCCGTTACTCAACGACAGGCTCCAGCGGCTGGGAGAACTCGCAGCCGGTTCACCGCACCGGCAATGCCACCAGCAGCGGCCGCGAGCTGGCGCTGGCACACAACGGCAACCTCACCAACGCCGTCGAGCTTCACGCCGAGCTGCGCGCGCAGGGCGTCGAGTTCAGCTCCACCTCGGACTCCGAAATAATCGCCGCGCTGATCGCCGATGATCCGAGCCCAACGATCGAGGAGTCGGTCTGCGCGATCATGCCGCGGCTGCAGGGGGCGTTCTCGACCGTCGTGATGACGAACGAGCGCGTCGTCGCCTTCCGCGACCCTGCCGGTGTGCGGCCGCTGGTGCTCGGCCAGATCGACGACAGCTATTGCGTCGCCAGTGAGTCGTGCGCGCTCGACATCATCGGCGCGACATATATGCGGGATGTGCTGCCGGGCGAGATGGTTTCGATCGGCGCCGATGGGATTCGCACGCAGATGGTGGTTGAGGGCGAGCGTGAAGCGTTCTGCCTCTTTGAGTACATCTACTTTGCCCGCCCCGATTCAAAGATGAACGGCAGCGTGCTTCAGGTTGCGCGCGGCCGGATGGGCGAGGCGCTCGCGCGAGAGCACCCGGCACCGAGCGCCGACCTCGTGATCGCCGTTCCCGACTCAGGCAACGCCGCCGCGCGCGGCTATGCGCGCGAGAGCGGATTGCCGCAGGACGATGGTTTCGTCAAGAACCGTTACGTCGCCCGAACCTTCATCCAGCCTGGCCAGGAGCTGCGCAAGCAGGGATTGCGGCTGAAGTTCAATCCGCTGCCGGAGATCGTCGGCGGCAAGAAGCTGGTCGTCGTTGACGATTCGATTGTGCGCGGCAATACGACGCGTCAGATCGTTCAAATGTTGCGTGATGCAGGCGCGCTTGAGGTGCATCTGCGGATTTCGGCGCCGCCGATCCGTAACCCGTGTTATTACGGCGTTGACATGTCAACGCGCGAAGAGATGATCGCCCACGGCAAAACGGTCGAGGAGATCGCCGAGATGCTCGGCGCCGATTCGCTCGCCTATGTTTCGCTTGAAGGCGTCTACGGCGCCGTCGAGGGCGAACCGGCCAACCACTGCGACGCCTGCTTCTCTGGCAACTATCCACTCCCGGTTGCCGAAGAGGGCAGCAAGCTGGCGCTTGAGTCACAGCTTCCGATGGCGCCAACATCGGCTTGACGGCAGCGATGACCGACCCGAACGGCGCGCTAACCGAGATCTTCGGTTTCGATCACTTTCGCCCCGGCCAGCAGGAGGCAGTTGAGGGTGCGCTGGCCGGCCGCGACGTGCTGCTGGTGATGCCAACCGGCGCCGGAAAGTCGCTCTGCTACCAGCTGCCCGCGCTGCTGCGCAACGACCTTTCGATCGTTGTCTCGCCGCTCGTCTCGCTGATGCTCGATCAGGTCGAATCGCTCGAGCGGCGTGTCGGCGGCAAGGTCGCGCTGATCAACGCCCAGCAGGACGCGGCGACCAACCGCGAAGTCATGGAGCGCGCGAAGAGCGGCGAGCTACGGCTGCTCTACGTGGCGCCCGAGCGCTTCGCTTCGCCCGGGTTCCTTGAGGCGCTAAAAGCAGTTGAGATTGGCTGTTTCGTCGTTGATGAGGCGCACTGCGTCTCGCAGTGGGGCCACGACTTCCGCCCCGACTACTTCCGGCTCGGCGACGCCGCCCGCTGGCTTGGCGCCGATTCGATCTTCGCCTCGACGGCGACCGCCACGCCGCAGGTTGCGCGCGACATCGCGGAGAGGCTCGGCCTTAACGATCCGGTCAGCGTTGCAACCGGCTTTGACCGTCCGAACCTGACCTTCGCCGTCGCGCCGTCGAAGTCGGCCAGCCATGCCCGCGCCCAGCTCGCCGCTGCGCTGGCAACGCCTGAGGCGCGCCCAGCAATTGTCTACGCCGGCACGCGCAAGCAGACCGCCGAGGTCGCTTCGAACCTCTCCTCCGACCTTGGCATCAAGGTCGTCGCCTACCACGCAGGCCTTGAGCGCGAGAAGCGCGCCAAGATTCAGCGCAGCTTCATGGATGGAAGCGTTGACGTTGTCGTTGCCACAAATGCCTTCGGCATGGGGGTCGACAAGGCCGATGTGCGGACGGTCGTCCACGTCAGCGTTCCTCAGTCGATTGAAGCTTGGTATCAGGAGGCCGGCCGCGCCGGCCGCGACGGCGCCCCGGCGCGGGCGCTGCTGCTGGCTCAGAACAAGGACAAAGGGCTGCACGTCTTCTTCATCGAACGCTCCGAAGTTGACGAGGCCGAGCTCGACCGCGTTGCCAAACGGATCTTCGCTTCCTCGCCCGACGGCCGCTACGACGCTGAGCTCAGCGAGCTTGGGAGCAACCCGGATCAGGTCCGCGCGATCATCGGCCACCTTGCGCGGGCGGGGGTATTGAGCCCTTCACCGGCGCCGACCGACCGCCAGATCGGCCGCATCGATGGCGCATACGACGGCCGCGCCCGCAGCCTCTGCCAAACCTCGGCCAAGCAGGCGACGAAAGCCCGCTGGGCCGCCTATCGGTCGGTCTGGCACTTCGTCGAAACGGCAAGCTGTCGCCGCGCCGCTGTGCTCGGCCACTTCGGCGACCGTGACCGCGACGCTGCGCCGCTAATCGTTCCCTGCTGCGACGTTTGCAATCCAGAGTCGGTTGCCGACGTCGTCTCGGTTGAGGTTCGCGCGACAAAGAAAGGCGCATCGTCGAGCGGCCGTTCGCTTGCGCCGCGCGCAGCGCTGGCCGATTCCAGCGCGCTCGACGAGGCGATAATCGATCTCGTCGCGAGCGCCCACCCGCAGCTCGGGCGCACACGCGCAGTTCAGGTGCTGCGCGGCGGCCGCTCGAAGGTAATCGCCTCAAACCACTACGACGAGCTTGAGCACTACGGCGCCTTCGGCGACCTTCACGCCGATGACGTGCTCGGCCGCGTCGACGCGCTGCTGGCCGCGGGCCGCATCGTCTCCTCCGGTGGTCGCTTCCCCAAACTTCAATCCGCAGCCGGCCAAGGAGCAAGACGATGAAACTGGCAGTGATGCTCTCCGGCCGCGGCACAAATCTGCAGGCACTAATCGAAAAGGTCCACGGCTTCGACGGCGAGATCGTCGCCGTTGTCTCCGACCATCAAGATGCGCCGGGGCTGCGCCACGCGCGCACGGCCGACATTCTCACGCGCAGCTTTGAGCTTGATCAGTTCCCTGACCGCCCTGCGCGTGACACCGCGATCGCCGACTGGCTGGACGAGAACGAGGTCGAGCTGATCGTGCTGGCCGGGTACATGGCGCTGCTCGATCAGTCGTTCATCGCCCGCTTCCGCGACCGCATTATCAACGTTCACCCGTCGCTGCTGCCGGCCTTCCCGGGCACGCGCGCCGTTGAGCAGGCCGTCGCCTACGGCGTAAAGGTCTTCGGCGTGACGGTTCACCTCGTTGATGAGGGAATCGACAGTGGGCCGATCCTGCTGCAGCGCTCGGTTGAGCTGCCGGGGTTCAGTGATCCGACCGAGGTTCACCAGATTCTGCAAACGATTGAGCACGAACTGCTGCCGGAAGGCGTCCGTTTGATGATTCGCGGCGCCGTCGGTAGGGATCCTGCAAACCCTCAGCGGCTGATCATCGAGCCCTGAGCTGCGGTAGCCTCGCGTAATCGTCACTGAGCCCTCAGATTTCGAGCCTCGCGCGCCTGGTACGGCGCCCGTTGCTCGTGCGCTGCTCTCGGTTTCTGACAAGAGCGGGATCGTCGAGTTCGCCGAGCGGCTCGCTGCGCTCGGAGTTGAGCTGATCTCAACCGGCGGCACGGCGGCCGCGCTGCGTGAGGCCGGGCTCGAAGTCCGCTCGATCGATGACCTCACCGGCTTTCCGGAGATCATGGACGGCCGTGTCAAGACGCTCAACCCTCGGCTCTACGCCGGGCTGCTCGCGTTGCGCGACAACGCTGCGCACTTGGAGCAGGCTCGCGAGCACGAGATCGAGTTCGTTGATCTGGTCTGCGTCAACCTCTACCCGTTCGAAGAGACGGTTGCGGGGGGCGGCGTCAGCGACGCCGAGGTGATCGAACAGATCGACATCGGCGGCCCAACGATGGTGCGTGCGGCAGCGAAGAACGCGGCCTATGCCGCCGTCGTTACAGATCCTGCGCAGTACGGCCCGCTGCTCGACGAGCTCGAAGGCTCCGACTCGCTGCTCTCTCTCGCGACCCGCGAGCAGCTCGCTGCCGAAGCGTTCGCGCTGATTGCGCGCTACGACGCAGCGATCAGTAACTGGTTCGCAGCCCGCGCTGGCGGGATGCCAGCGACGCTAGCCACAACTTTCGAACGTGAGCTGGAACTGCCTTATGGTGAGAACCCGCACCAGCAGGCCGCCTACTATCGCCAGTCGGGCGCGGGCGGCAAAGGAGTGCTCGGTTCGGCTGAGCAGCTCAGCGGCAAAGCGCTCTCGTTCAACAACATTCTCGACCTCGACGGCGCCCGCGCGACGCTCGCTGAGCTCGGCTCCGAGCAGTCAGCCTGCGTGATCGTCAAGCACAACAACCCTTGCGGCGCGGCCCGCGGAGCCGACCTGTTGGAGGCTTACCGGAAGGCCTTCGCCGGTGATCCGGTAAGCGCTTACGGCGGCGTAATTGCGCTCAACCGTGTCGTTGACGAGGCGACCGCGGCGGCCCTAAGCGAGCAGTTCATCGAGGTACTGATTGCGCCCGGCTATGAACCGGGCGCGCTTGAAATTCTCGCGGCGAAGGAGAAGGTGCGAATCCTCTCCTCGTCTGAGGACGGCGCTGCGCCAGCCGGCCCTGAGCTGCGCCCGGTCGCAGGCGGCTTGCTCGTTCAAGCGCGCGACCGCGTCAGCATCGACCGGTCGAAGTTGGAGGTCGTCAGCGACCGCATGCCGAGCGAGGACGAATGGCGCGACCTGATCTTCGCTTGGCAGGTCTGCCGCCACGTGAAATCCAACGCGATCGTTGCCGCCCGTGGCGAAGCGACACTCGGAATCGGCGCCGGTCAAATGAGCCGCGTGGACTCAGTCAAGATCGCCCTCGGTCGCGATTGGATCACCGACCGCAGTGGCATCGTGCTCGCCTCCGACGCCTTCTTCCCCTTCGCCGACGGGGTCGTAGGAGCGCTCGACGGCGGTGCCTCGGCGCTGATTCAGCCCGGCGGCTCAATTCGCGACGACGAAGTGATCGCCGCCGCCAACGAGCGCGGCGCGGCGATGGTCTTCACCGGCGAGCGCCACTTTCGCCACTAGTAGGGCGCGGCGCGTTATGGCCAGCGGCGCCAAAGCTGCGGCTCGGGCCGTACGCGGCCGCTCAGGGATGGCGCCGGCGCCGTATGCGAAGGAAGTGATGCGGCCCAGCCGCTCACTTCAAGCCAACCGTCGCTGCGTTGCGTGACGGTTGGGATTCTGCCGTTGATCTCGTTTTCGGCGATCACGCGCGCTGGAGCGCAGCTCGAGCCGCTGCGGCAGTTGCCATCGCCAATCCCCAGCGAATGATCGGCGCCGCCATCGTAGATCGCGTTGCCGACGATCCGCAGCCGATCGTCGGCCCGCTTTCCGCGCGGGACTCCGCCGCTGGCGCCGGGCCTTGCGCCGGCAACCGAGAAGAGCTGCCACTGGCTCGCCGCATCAACCGGGTTTGAGATCACGTTGTCGTAGATCGAGACGTTGCTGTTCGGAATTCGAATGAAGTTGTCGCCGTTGTCAACGACCGTCGTGCCCCAGCCTCCGGCGCGGATGTAGCTGGCGCAGCGGCTGCGGCCCGCGTCGCCTGGCCGCCCGTCGCAGGAGCGGCTGCCGTAACCGACCTCAAGCACGTGCGAGCGGGCGCCGATTCGCGTCGCGATGTTGCGCCGAATCAGAACGTTGGCACTGCCGTTGACGCCGAACGCGGCGCCCTCAGTGTCACGGACGCTGTTGCCCTCGATTAGCACCGAGCTGGCCTCGTAGTGAGTGAACGGCGAGGCCATGAACTGCATTCCTGTCCCTTGCCCAGCAGTGAATCCGCCGGTGCCGCACTCCGAGAAGAGGTTGCCGCGCACGATCACCTCGGTCGAGCCGCCCTTCGCGTATCCGCACCAGTCCTCAGCGTCATGGAAGTGGTTACGCAGCAGCTTGATTCGCCGAACGGCGACGGCATCGAAGTTGTTGTCGCCAGCACCGGAGACGTCGGAACCAACGACCGTCACATCACTTGACTGGTTGATCTTGATCGTCTCCTGCGCGCCGTTGCCGCGCAGCGTCACGTGATCGAGCAGCACTCGCTTGCAGAGCTCGCAGTGGAATACGTCGCCGCCGTCGTCGAGCCGCAGGCCGCGCAGCGTCAGCCCGTTTACGCGGTAAACGTTCATTCCTGCCAGCCGCGCTGCGTCGCGGCCGTCAACGCTCTCAATCGTGATCGGCCCGCCCCGCCGCTCCCAGTAGACCGGTGCGCCACTGCGGTAACTGCCTGCCTTGAGCCGCAGCAGCCAGCTGCCCGAGTTGCCTGTTGGGATCCGGCGCCAAGCGGCGCCGAGCGTGCGCAGCGGTGCGCTACGACTCCCGCTCGCGGAGTCCGAGCCTGATGGCGAAAGGGTTAGTTCGTGCGTTGCCGCGCTCGCGGCGGCCGGGATTACAACCAAGCCGAGGATCACTGCCGACAGCGCCACAAAGGGCTGGGTCCGCATTACTTAAGTCTGGCAGGTCTCCAGATCAATGCCGCCGGCAGGATTCGAACCTGCGCGCTTCGGGTTAAAAGCCCGCTGCTCTACCGGACTGAGCTACGGCGGCGCGCGGCAACTGTACCCCGCTTAGGGGGTGGCCCGTTTGCTGCTCACGACTTCAAGCTCCTCAACTCGGAGGCTGCCAACCTCGAGCTCGTCGATCCGAAGCTTCTTTATCTGGCCGCGCCCGACCGAGAGCCGCCCGATCGCGAGCGCGCCAATCGCCAGCGCGCCGACTGCGAAAGCACCGACGGCAAGCGCTCCCACGCTGCCCGCGCCGAGCGCCGCGTGCTTAAGCTGAGCCGACGACGGTTGCTCTGAGCTGCGAGAGAGAAGTGGCACGGGGAAACAATTCTGACACTCGCGCCGCCTCGCCGCAACGAGTAGCGTCCCGTCCGTGATTATTGACGCATGGATGCAGCACCCGACGCTGCGGATGGTTGGCAGCCCGATCTTCGCTTCACTGCGCCGCTGGGTTGGCGAGGAGCTGCCGACCGAAGAGATCCCAATCGACCTGACGATCGCGGCGATGGACGTGGCTGGAGTTTCGAAGGCGACGCTTTCGGCTTGGAGTTCGCCGCGCTACGGCGAGATGATCAGCAACGCCGAAGTCGCCGGTTGGGTAGCCGAGCACCCCGGCCGCTTTGTCGGCCTCGCCTCGGCCGACCTCGACACGCCGATGGAGAGCGTCCGCGAGCTGCGCCGCCGCGTCAAAGACGACGGCTTCAAGGGGCTCCGCATGCTGCCTTGGTTGTGGGATGCGGCGCCAACCGACCGCCGCTACTACCCGCTCTACGCCGAGTGCGTCGAACTGGGCGTTCCGTTCTGCACGCAGGTTGGCCACGCTGGTCCGCTGATGCCGAGCGAGCCGGGCCGGCCGATCCCTTACATCGATCAGATTGCGATCGACTTCCCTGAGCTGGTGATCGTCTGCGGCCACGCCGGCTACCCCTGGACCGAGGAGATGGTTGCCGTCGCGCGCAAGCACGCCAACGTCTACATCGACACCTCGGCTTGGACGCTCGCGCGCCTGCCGCAAGAGCTTGTCGCTTACATGAAGACCGGGAGCGGCCGCCACAAGGTGCTCTTTGGATCGAACTTTCCGATGGTCACGCCGCAGGCCGCGCTCGCTGGGCTGGACGCGCTGGAGCTCGACGACGAGACGCGCGATCTCTTCCTCAGCGCCAACGCGCAGCGCGTCTTCGACCTCAGCTGACCTCGAAGAGCCCGTCGGCTCTACACTTCGCCCTCGCACTAGCCCCCATGGTGTAGCGGTTAGCACGCCAGGTTTTCATCCTGGTAGCAGCGGTTCGATTCCGCTTGGGGGTATATGCCTCGGTGGTCGGCGCTGTGCTTATTGACGCGAAGGGCTGTTCTGGGATGGTAGGTTCTACGAGCAGTAAGTGGTTTGCCGCACTTTTCTACCGGGGGATGGTCTAATGCGCGGGTTCAGGATGGTTGTTTTGCTGCCTCTCTTGGCCCTGAGCGCGGTCCTTGCTGCCGGTTGCGGCTCTAGTGACAGCTCATCAACTACGACAAGTGCGGCCGCAAAGAAGAGGCCGCGTGCTGTTCTCCTTACCTTCAACGGCCGCGATGCTTCGATGAAGCCGGCTGGTGGCAGCGGTAATCGCTACAGCTTCTCGATGCCTGTGGATTCCGCTCGCGACCTTGCTCGCTGGTCTACCCATCATCCTGTTCGCGAGTCAGGGACATTGCAGATGGAGCAGCTCGCTGAGCTTTGGTCGCAGGAAAGCAGTCACGACTTCAATGACGATCCCCCGACCGTAGTAGTGGTCTACGGCTTCAGCGATGGCGTGCCCGAAACGCTGATCGCGGAGATGACCGACGTAAGGATCACCGACGACCCAAGTGGCAGCGGAGAGCGACTCACCGCAACGCTGGAAATCGTTCCCGAAGAAACACGCGCCGCCCTAGCCGAGGCTGGCGGCGACCTTGCCGGCCATGCAGGTCGATCAACCACACCAGGCGAGCTCAGCCCCGCAGACACCAAGAAGGTTGTCGTAACCGTCGACCCCAACCCCGACTCTGAACTGTGTCTAGATGACCCTGACGAAGAAACTCCGCTTTTGAAGCTTTTGAAACGGGTTTGGTGCGAATGGGACGACGACCCTGAAGACCCTGAAGACCCTGAAGACCCTGACGACCCCGATCCTGACCCGGGTGACGGTGACGGTGACGGTGGTGGTGACGGTGACGGTGGTGGTGACGGCGGCGGTGGTGGTGACGGCGGCGGTGGTGGTGACGGTGGCGGTGGTGGTGACGGTGGCGGTGGCGGTGGTGGTGACGGCGGCGGCGGCGGTGACGGTGGCGGTGGCGGAGATTGATGCTCGCTCCTGTCCCCGTCTCACCTAGATCCGCTGACTAGCTGCGCTTAAGATTCCGCTTGGGGGTACTTGCGGTTGGCTCCCCCGGTTAGTCCTGCAGGGTCACTCGGGGTGCGTAGCGGCTGTGAAGCATCAGCGGATTGCCGTCAGGGTCGGCAAAGAACGCCATGTGGCAGACGCCGGTGTCCATCGGGTCGCCAAAGAACACGACGCCCTTGGCTTCAAGCGCGGACTTTGCAGCCGGGAGGTCGTCGACGTGGAGTGCGAACGGGTTTGTGTTCCGATGGAATTCCATCCCCATCTGCTCGAAGTTCGTGAGCGAGATTGTCACGTTGCCTGTCTCCACTTCGGCGAACCCGTGCTCCGGCATATAGACCGACTTCCGCAGTCCGAGCGTGCCCTCGTAGAACTCGACCGATCGCGGCACATCCTGAGTTGGCACGGTAATGAAGTCAACGACAGTGATTTTCGGTGAATCGCTCATCCAACAGTTGTAGGACGGGCTCTTGCGACCCGCAACGGTAATTTTGTGCAAGGCTTCGAGCGGCCCGTTGCAATCTGAGCGCCCTGACGTTACGGTCAGTTTGTGCCTTTCGGCACGCAGTTGCAGATTCAGCTGACGCGGCCTCCCGCTCTCTCGGCGCTTGGCCTTAACCCAAGGAGCAGAAGATGGCCACAACCACATCAGGAATCGAACACAACGTTTCAAGCGACACACGCAAGCTTTTGATCGGCGGCGAGTGGCTTGAGGCCAGCAGCGGCAAGACCTTTGAGACGATCGATCCGGCAACCGGCGACCTGCTGGCAATGGTTGCCGAGGGCGGCAGCGAGGACGTGGATCGCGCAGTCAAGGCGGCGCGAACCGCGCTTGAGGATGGCCCTTGGTCAACGATGAACCCATCCGAGCGCGGCCGCGTGATTCACCGCATCGGCGATCTGATCATGGAAAACGCTGAAGAGCTGGCAACGCTGGAGACGCTCGACAACGGCAAGCCTTTCGGCGTTGCTCTTGCCGCTGATGTCGCCCTTGCAGCCGATCTCTTCTGGTACATGTCGGGCTGGGCGACCAAGATCCACGGCTCGGTCATCAACCCGTCGGTTCCGTACATGCCGGGTGCTGAGTTCCACGCCTACACGACCCGTGAGCCGGTCGGCGTTGTCGGCCAGATCATCCCTTGGAACTTCCCGCTGCTGATGGCTGCTTGGAAGCTTGGACCCGCGCTGGCGACCGGTTGCACGGTCGTGCTCAAGCCGGCCGAGCAGACGCCGCTTTCGGCGCTACGCCTTGGAGAAATAATGCTCGAGGCAGGCCTGCCACCAGGAGTCGTCAACGTCATCACCGGCTTCGGCGATGCTGGCGCGGCCCTCGCTCAGCACGAAGGCGTTGACAAGGTCGCCTTCACCGGTTCAACCGAGGTCGGCAAGTTGATCGTCAATGCAGCCTCCGGCAACCTCAAGCGTGTCTCGCTTGAGCTCGGTGGCAAGTCACCCAACGTCGTCTTCTCGGACGCCGACATCGACGCCGCGATTGCTGGCGCCGCATCAGGGATCTTCTTCAACCAGGGGCAGGTCTGCAGCGCCGGTTCACGGCTCTACGTTCAGGCCGATCAGTTCGACCGTGTGATCGAAGGCGTCTGCGAAGCCGCCTCGAACATCAAGCTCGGCCACGGAATGGATCCTGAAACGGAGATGGGCCCGCTTGTCTCGCAGGAGCAGTTCGACCGCGTCGCCGGCTACCTGCAGACAGGTATTGACGAGGGCAACCGCGCCGCTGTTGGCGGTAACGCGCTCGACGGCCCCGGCTTCTTCGTTGAGCCAACGGTGCTCGTTGACGCCGATGCCAGCCATGCGATCGTTCGTGAGGAGATCTTCGGGCCGGTGATCGCCGCGATGCCGTTTGACGACATCGATGACCTCGCACGCCAGGCCAACGATTCTCACTACGGCCTCGCCGCCGGTGTGTGGACGCGTGACATCTCCAAGGCGCACCAGCTGGCAAACAAGATCAAGGCCGGCACCGTGCACGTAAACGCCTACCACGTCTTTAGTGCGGAGCTGCCATTCGGAGGCTTCAAGCAGAGCGGCTGGGGCCGAGAGATGGGCGAAGAGGTCCTCTCCAACTACCTCGAGACCAAGACCGTCATCGTCGGTCTGTAAGTCGCTTCGCTGGAGGGGCGCCGTCGCTGCGGCGGCGCCTTTCAGCGAGCTCGAGGGCGTGGAGCGCCCGATTGCGTCACACTGACCCCTCCTGTGTTCTAGCGATGATGGAGGTTTGAGAGATGGCCGATTTCAGCGTGAAGAAGATCGACGAGATGGAAACAACCTTCGGCGGCGGGCTGCGCAAGGCGCGCGCTGAGCTGGGAGTGACGTCGGTCGGGATGAGCATCGTGACGATGCCAGCGGGTTACGACCGCTACCCCGACCATGACCACATGCACGACGAGCAGGAAGAGGTCTACATCGTGCTCTCAGGCAGCGGTGTGCTCACAATCGAAGGCGAAGAGTTTGCGCTCGATGGAGAGACGATGGCCCGCGTCGGCCCAAGCACGAAGCGCAAGGTCGTTGCCGGCCCTGACGGCATCCGGATGCTGGTCCTCGGAGGTGTTCCCGGCAAGGCGTATGAGCCGCCGGAGTGGGGCGAGCTAGGCGCAGGTCAACCGGAACCGAGCTGACGATGGCGCTCGCGATTCCCAACGTTCTCTTTCAGGCCGGTCGGATTGCGGTAGGCGTCGCCTTCCTTGCAAACACCGAGCAGGCAAGCGCGCGCTGGATCGGCGAAGAGGCAGCGGGGGCCGATGGCGGCGTGATGGCGCGCGCCTTTGGCGTGCGCGACGTGGCGCTTGGCGCGGCGACGATCTCGGCAGCGCGAGGTGGCAATCTGCGCACGCTGCTGGCGCTCGGGATTCTCTGTGACGTCGTCGATTGCGCTGCAACGCTGGCGGCCGGGGAGCGAATTCCCCAGCAGGCCCGTGTCGTCTCTGCCGCGGTCGCGGCCGGTGCGGCTCTGAACGGCGTGGCACTGCTGGCCGCTACTCGCGGCTAGGGAGAATGCGCAGATGACCGACTTCCGTGTTCGCCGCGACAGCCTCGAAACCGTCGAATTTGCTGAAGGAGTGAGCGGCGACGCGAGCCAGCTCGCGCCCGGCGAGGCGCTGCTGCGCGTTGACGCATTCAGCTTCACCGCCAACAACATCAGCTACGCGACCTTTGGCGACTTCATGTCGTATTGGAACTTCTTTCCGGCCGATGATGGCTGGGGTCGGATTCCAGTCTGGGGCTTCGCCGACGTGGTCGCCTCCGAGTGCGAGGGCGTTGAGGTCGGGCAGCGCTACTACGGCTACCTGCCGATGTCGAGCTACCTCGTCGTCACGCCGGGCAACGTCACGGCCACCGGCTTCTCAGATTTCGCCGAGCACCGTAAGGAGCTCCACTCGATCTACAACAGCTACATGCTGACGAGCGCCGACCCGACTTATGACGCTGCGCTCGAAGGCGAGATCATGCTGCTGCGCCCGCTCTTCTCAACGTCGTTCCTAATCGACGATTTCTTCGACGACAACGGCTGGTTCGGCGCCGAGGCGATCGTGATGTCGAGCGCCTCGAGCAAGACCGCTTACGGAACCGCCTTCATGCTCGCGAGGCGTGAAGGCGTGAAGGTGATCGGCCTGACGGCCGCCAGCAACGTCGAGTTCGTAGAGCGGCTCGGCCTCTACGACCAGGTTCTTTCCTACGACGAGATCGGCGAGCTGGGCGCTGATGTTCCGATCGCCTACATCGACTTCTCTGGCGATGCTGGCGTGCGTGCGGCGCTCCACAACCGCCTCGGAGGCTCACTCGTCTACGACTGCGCCGTCGGTGCGACTCACATCGACGCGCTCGGCGGAGCCGACGGGCTGCCAGGACCTGCGCCGGTGCTCTTCTTCGCGCCAGCCCAAGCCAAGAAGCGCTCCGATGAGTGGGGCAGTGACGGCCTGATCGAGCGGATCTCTGTTTCGCTCGACGAGTTCATCGCCTTCGTAGCCGGCCCCGCGAACAAGCTGCTGAAGATCGAGCACAGCTCAGGCCAAGAGGCCGTCGAGCAGGTCTATCTCGATGTGCTGAAGGGCCGGGCCGCGCCCGACGCCGGCAGCATTCTCTCGCTGCCAGCGTAGGCGGGGGAACTAACTACTTAAGGGATGTTCTCGCAGTCGCGCGGATCCGGAGCGTTGGCGAGGCATTCTTCCTTCTGCTTCGCGACGCTCTCATCGTTGTTGTTGTTCTGGTTGTTGTCGTTGTTGTTCTGGTTGTTGTTGTTCTGGTTCTGATCTTGGTTCTGGTTCTGGTTCTGGTCATTCTGGTTCTGGTCGTTCTGCTGCTGCTCTTCAACGGTTGTTGTCGTCGATGAGCTGCTGCTGCAGGCAGTCACGCCCAAGGCCAATGACGAAGCGCAGAGCAGCGCGATAAGGAGATGGAATGGGCGGGGCATTGGTTCCTTTCGTATGCGGTTTATCCGCTGGGTTGTCTAGAAACTTACCCGCTCGGGCGGCACCGGTGGCTAGACGGAGCGCATCATGCCGCCGTCAACGACCAAGGCGACGCCGGTGATGTAGCTGGCTTGGGCGGAGCAAAGGAAGGCGACGGCCGCGGCGAATTCCTCTGGGCTGCCGAGGCGTCCGGAGGGAATCTCTTCGCGCGCCATCTCGTCGGCTCCTTGGCGTGAGCCATAAAGCTCATAGAGGCGGTCGGTCGCAATCCGGCCAGGCAGCACGCTGTTGAGCGTCACGCCGTCACGCGCCACTTGATGCGAAATCGTCTTAATCGCTGCGAGCGTCGCCGCACGGTTGGCGTTGCTGAGCATCAGGCCGGCTGCCGGTTCGCGGATCGTCGTTGAACCGACATTGACGATCCGACCCCAGTTGCGTGAGCGCATGTTCGGCATCGCAGCCTCAATGAACTTCAGCGGTGACCGCACGAGGTCCTCGTAGGCATCGTGCCATTGCTGGTCGCTGAAGCCGAGCGCGTTGGGGTCGAGCGGTGGGCCGCCGGTGTTCGTTACGAGAATGTCGATCGGCCCGAGGAAGTGCTCGATCTCGTGGACGAGCACTGGGATCCCTTCAAGGTTGCCGCTGTCGTGGGCGAAGCCGGTCGCGCCGATCTGCTTGGCGGCCTTCTGGATGTGCTCCTCATCGCGTGAGGTGATCGCAACCTTCGCGCCTTCAGCCGCCAGTGTCTTCGCCACGGCGAGGCCCAGTCCCTTCGATGCTCCGGTTACGAGCGCGACGCGCCCTTCGATTCCAAGATCCATCAGATCTCGATCCTACGCGCCGCGAGCCCGCCGCACCAGAGCGCGAAGCAAATAATTGCGATCACCGCGCCAAGCCAGTGCGCCCCGACCACAGTTGCAATCGCGCTCGGGATACCTGCGAGCACCGCGCCGAGCAATGCCGGCGGCAGTGGAAGCTGAACCGCGAGCGCTGTGATCGTCGCCGCAACGATCCAGGCGAGCGGGCCGATCAGCCAGCCAAAGCTCTCGAATGCTGAGTGCGGCAGCAGCAAGCCGCTGATCAGCGCCAGCACGCCGACGGCGACGAGCTGGATGATTCCCGCACGGAGCGCGGCCGAAGTGTTGATCTTCATCAAGTTGATTGTGGCGGATCGGTGGCGGTGAGGATGATCAGGTCGGCGCGCTCGCGCGTCTGCTCCAGCTCGAAGAGCTGGCGCTCCTGCCTCGCCCATCGCTCCCAGTGCGGCGCGAACATCTCGCCGTCACGGTCAAGCGCGCGCTGCTGGCGGAGTTCGGGGTCGCCGTCAAGCCAGATGATCATGCTTAGGAACGGAGCCGCAGCGCGGCTGCCGCAGCCTGCGCCGTCAACGATCAACGTCTCGCAGGCCGGCAGCGATCGGCGCTCGCCCTCGCTGTCGGAGAGCCAATCCCATGGCCGTACCGCCGCTGCGGCGCCCTCGCTGAGCGGCCGCAGAACGTCGTCAACGAGTCGCTCCGCCCCCTCGGCGAGCCCGTCCCATCCGGGGTAGAGCTGGTCGGTATTGAGCACCAGCGCACCGTCAAGACGTTCGCCTAGCTGCGCGGCTAGCGTCGTCTTACCGGAGCCTGCAGGGCCGTCGACCGCGATTACTCGAGTCGGGCCCGCCAGCGGTGGCAGCTCAGCGATCCGCGCCGTCAGCTCTGCAATCTCGAGTCCCACGCAGGCTCGCTAGCCAGCCGGCAGGTAGTCGTTGGTGAAGAAGCCATTCCAGTCGGGCTCGCTCGCCAGCGGCTTGCCGTCAGCGCCAGTCAGCAGCTTTGAGGAGTAGAGGAAGCTGCCGTAGTTCTTCCAAATTGCCGCGTCGACTGGGCCGATCTTGCCGTCCACGCCCTCGTAGTAACCATCGCCCGCGAGCATCAATGCGCTCTGCTGTGCCAGCTTCGGGTCCTTGATCGCCTGTGGGTTCGCTTTGACGAGAAGTTCTGCCGCCTCGACTGGGTTCTCTTGCGCGTATTGGTAGCCCTTCTGCGTTGCGGCAAGGAACTTCTTTGCCGTGCCCGGGTTTGCTTTCAAATACTTATTGCTCGATTCAATCACCGACGAGTACTGCGTCGGGAAGCCGTAGTCGGTGAACTCGAAGAAGCGCATCGGCTTGCCGATCAGCTCGGCCTGAATCCCTTCCCAAGTTGTGACGGCGATCGTGAAGTCGGCGGCGCCGTTATAGACGGCCTCGTAGGCGGTCGTGTTGAGCGTGATCGTCTTGAAGACCCCCGTGCCGCCGTCGGCCTTGATCACGTATTTCAGCTCTGGCCCCTCATCCGGGGTGCCGAAGCCGGCGTAGGTCTTGCCGTCTAGGTCCTTTGGTGATTGGAGAGCCTTGTTGCTGGCCTGAACGCCGATCGCGTACTGCGTCTTGGCGATGTTCGCCATCACCTGGAGCACGTCCTGGCCCGACGCGCGCGCGTAAGCGATCCCGGCCTGGTTGCCAACGCCGAAGTCGGCCTTGCCGCGCGAGACGAGCGTCTCCGGCTGCGTACTGGCGTAGGGGAGAATCTTCACGTTCAGCCCCTCGTCCTTGTAATAGCCGAGCTGGTCGGCGACGAAGATGCCGATGTGGTTCGTGTTCGGCGTCCAGTCGAGCGCGATGCTGACCGGAGTGCTGCCGGAGCCGTCTGACGCCGAGGATCCGCAGCCACCAAGCGATGCGGCGATGAGCGCGGCTGCGATCAAGGTCGTCATCAATGCTCGGCTCGGCTGTTTCAAGTTCAGCTCCATCTACTAGGTGGCCGATCACTCTACGCACAAGTCCGAGCGGTAAGGCGTCAGCACGCGGGTAGAACCCCGGTAGGCTGACGAGGCCGATGAGACAGTTAGGCAGGCTCGTTCCCGCACTCCTCGTAATCGCCCTGCTGCTGATCGTGTGGCAGCTCTACTCGACGCTCGGTGAGGTCGGAAACGACCTGCTGCCAGCGCCCAGCCGCGTTGCCAGCGCTGGCTGGGCCGACCGCAGTGCGCTCTGGGACAACCTGCTGCCGACCGCGCGCGAAGTGGTACTCGGTTTTGCGCTCTCGCTGAGCTTCGCTTTTGTGCTTTCAATCCTTCTCGATCGCTCGCAGACCGTCCGCCGCGCGCTCACTCCTGTCTTGATTGGTAGCCAGACGCTTCCGATCATCGTGCTCGCGCCATTGGTAGTGATCTGGTTCGGCTTTGGGCTTACGCCAAAGATCCTGCTCGTGGCGCTCGTGACCTTCTTCCCGCTGCTGGTTGGCCTGCTCGAGGGCTACGCCTCGACCACCCGCGACGCAATGACGTTGATGGAGACGATGGGCGCCGGCTGGTGGAAGACATGGAGGCTGGTTCGCTTGCCCTCGGCGCTGCCGAGCTTCTTCACCGGCCTTCGCATCTCAGTGACTTACGCGGTCGTTGCTGCGATTTTTGCGGAGTACGCTGGCGCCGAGCTGGGGCTTGGGATCTACATGCAGTCGGCAAAGAACTCATTCCGCACCGATCTGGTGCTGGCTGCAGTTGTGCTCTGCGCGCTCTTGACGCTGGCTCTCTACGCGCTGACCTTCGCGCTGCAGCGGCTCGTGATGCCTTGGTACGCGCAGTCAAGGGAGCGGCCATCATGACGCGGATTGAGCTTGAAGGCGTAAGCAAAAGCTTCAATGGGCGCGAAGGGAAGCTCGAAGTGCTGGACGGGATTTCGCTCAGCGTGCAGCCGGGCGAGTTCGTTTCGATCCTCGGGCCGAGCGGTTGCGGCAAGTCAACGCTCTTCTCGCTGCTTACGGGGATCGAACCGGCCGACGCAGGAACGCTGCTGGCCGATGGCGAGCCGCTCGCCGCCGGGCGTCAGCCGTTCGCATGGATGCCGCAGGATGACGTGCTCTTCCCTTGGCGCACGGTGCTCGGCAACGTCGCACTCGGCGCTGAGGTTGCTGCCGGCTGCTCGCGCAGCGAGGCCCGCGCGCGGGCGCTTGAGCTGCTGCCCACCTTCGGCCTTGAAGAGTTCGCTGACTCACGCCCGTTCCAGCTCTCCGGCGGGATGCGCCAGCGCGCCGCTCTCGCCCGCACCGTTGCGCAGGGTCACGATGTGCTGCTGCTTGACGAGCCTTTTGGCGCGCTCGACGCGCTCACCCGCACCGACCTTCAGCTCTGGCTCGAGCAGATCTGGGAGCGCGAACGTTGGACGGTCGTGCTGATCACCCACGACGTGCGCGAAGCGGTGCTGCTCTCCGACCGCGTCTACGTGCTCGGCCCGCGCCCGGCAACCGTTCGGCTGGAGCTTGAGATCCCGCTGCTGCGCCCGCGCACGCTCGAAACGCTGGCCGACCCGCAGGTCGCCGTGCTCGAGCACCAGCTACTGACGGCGCTTGACGTTGGCGCCGCTCGCTCCTAGCCAGTGCAACTGAGGTATAGATGGCTGATGAGCCCGCTCGATCACGACCAAGTTAGTTACGAACTTCGCGGCCACTGCGCCATGATCACGATCGACCGGCCGGAGCGGCGCAACGCCGTTGACGGCGCCACCGCTGACGCGCTAGCCGCCGCCTACCAGCGTTGGGTCGCTGACGATGAGGCGAAGGTGATGATCCTCACCGGCGCCGGCAGCGAGGCCTTCTGCGCCGGCGCCGATCTAAAAGCGATCGAAACGCTGGCGCCGCGGCTGACCGCAGAGGAAGGGCCGCTCGGCTTCACGCGGCTGACAGCGCCGAAGCCTGTTATTGCAGCGATCGAGGGCTGGTGCCTGGCAGGTGGGATGGAGCTGGCGCTTTGGTGTGACCTGCGGATCGCCGCCGAATCGGCTCGTTTTGGCTTCACCGAGCGGCGCTTCGGAGTGCCGCTGATCGACGGGGGAACCCAGCGGCTGCCGCGGATCGTTGGCCTTGGCCGCGCGATGGACCTTGTACTTACCGGGCGCGTGATTGACGTGGACGAAGCGAAAGAGATAGGCCTCGTCAACGAGAGCGTCGCCGACGGCTCGGCACTAGAGCGAGCACTTGAGCTGGGCGAGCAGATCGCCGGCTTCCCGTGGGTGACGATGATTGCCGACCGCGAATCAACGCTTGAGGCGCAAGGCTTGCCACTGGCCGAAGGAATGGCGCGCGAAGCTGCGCGCGGCACCGGAACCGTGACCGAAGGAGCCGCTGGAGCGGCCCGCTTCGCAGCCGGCGAAGGCCGCCACGGCGCCGGCGTTGAAGGCACCGACGGCGACTGAGCTGGCGCGACGAGAGAGTGGGCGGTATCGGATTCGAACCGATGACCCCCTGCGTGTAAAGCAGGTGCTCTAACCAGCTGAGCTAACCGCCCATAGGCATGATCGCATGCTCGGGCGCGCGAGTGATCGGTAGTTCCTCATCGCTGCGCCTCTCGGGGGTAAGCT
>CAMCVN010000028.1 GCA_945881845.1 Bifidobacterium breve
CCCGACCACCTGATCGACCGCGTCGTTTCGTACCAGGCCGATGAAGACCGCGCGGTAGTTCTGGATGGGTTCTTGAGCACCGGCCAACAGTCGGTCCGCGACATCGAAGCCGCACTGGCAACCGTCGGCAAGAGCCTGCTGGACTTTGAATCGGTTCTTGAGTTCGGCAGCGGCTGCGGGCGGATAATGCGCTGGCTAGGACCGGTCGGCGAGCAGTCGAAGCTCTATGGCTGTGACATCGACGAAGAGGCGATGGATTGGTCAAACGAGAACCTCGGCTTCGCAAGCTTCAGCGCCAACCCGGCCGAGCCGCCACTCCCGTATGACGACCAATCGTTCGACTTGGTCTTCAACCACAGCGTCTTCACGCACATCGACGAACGGATGCAGGACCTCTGGTTGGCCGAGCTCTACCGCGTCACGAAGCCCGGTGGACTGGTGCTGGCAACGGTCCACGGCGAGATCGTCCTCGAGCAGATTGAGAACGGCGCCGCGCTGACAGGCGAGAGCACCTACGGCTGGCGCGAACAGCTCGAGTCGAAGGGGATCGTCTTCATCGCCGACGACTCGTACGTTGGCAGCTGGTTCCCTGACTTCTACCACACGACAATCCACGCCCCTTGGTATGTCTTTGAGCATTGGGGAAGGTCCGGTTTCAGTATCCGTGGCTACCTGCCGAGGCGCGCGCTCGGCTTCCAGGATTACGTGATTCTTGAGCGCCCACTGGAGTCGAACAAGCCCGTCCCCGAAAACCCAATCCGACCAAACGCCGGCGGCAGCGGAGCGGCCCCGACCAGCGTCGGTGACGATTCAGAGGCCGGCCGCCTGGACAGGATCGAAGCGGCGCTGCGGATGCCGCCGCTGGTTCGCAACGTGCTCAACCTGCAGGCCGACCGCATCAACCGGATTGAGTCCGAACTCCGGTCGGAGCTCGATAGCCTCCGCGACGAACTCCGCAAGAGGTGAGTCGGCAGCGTGGCTAGGTCGAAAGGAAAACTCCCGTCGACGGGGCTCGACAGCGAGCGCTCCGAATGGTTCCGCGGCCACTTCGATGCCGCACAGGAAGTAGTTGATCTGTGCCAATCATCGGGAGTGGTAATCGCCGGCAAGCGGATTGCCGACATCGGCTGCGGCGACGGAATCATCGACCTCGGGATCGTGATCAAGGGCAAGCCCGCCGAGTTGGTCGGCTACGACCTCAACGAGGTCGACGCCGTACAGCTTCTCGCTGAGGCAAAGGCCGAAGAGGGAATCACCGAGCTCCCGCCCGAGCTGAGCTTCGTCCAATCGCAGCCCGAGCGGATCCCGGCCGACGACGACAGCTTCGACCTCGTTGTGACGTGGTCGGCGTTCGAGCACGTCGCCGACCCCGAGCCTCTGCTGCGAGACATCAGCCGCGTGATGAAGGTCGACGGAGCCCTGTTCCTACAGCTCTGGCCGTTCTACAACTCCGAGCACGGTTCGCACCTCTGGCAGTGGTTCCCTGACGGCTTCGCGCAGTTCGCGCACAGCGACGACGAGATCGCAGCTCGGATCGAAGCTGACGAAGCAACCGACCCGGGCTGGGGGGCGATGATGCTGCGCGAATACCGCGCGCTCAACCGCATCACGCTCGATGACCTTGGCGCAGCGATCGAACGCGCAGGGCTACGAGTAGCCCGGCTCAAGTTGATTACGAACGACTGCTTCATCCCGGCCAGCGCAAAGGGCACGCCGCTGAGCGCCCTTGCGATCGGGGGAGTACAGCTACTGGCGGTTCAGGCCTGATGGCCACCCAAGCGGCCGAGCGTCACGTACTGATCACAGGCGGGGCCGGCTTCGTCGGCGCAAACCTTGCCGTCGCGCTGATCGAGCGGCACCCCGACTGGAAGGTCACTGCTTTCGACAACCTCTATCGCCGCGGATCGGAGCTCAACCTGCCGCGCCTCGAAGCGGCAGGGGTTCGCTTCGTCAAGGGCGATGTTCGTGAGCTCGAAGATCTTCAGAACCTTCCGCCGATCGACGCTCTTGTCGAGTGCTCGGCCGAACCGTCGGCGCTGACCGGCGTTGACGGCCAGACGAGCTACGCGTTTCAGTCGAACCTCGTCGGCGCCTACCACTGCTTGGAACTGGCGCGGCGCGACTCGGCGCAGATGCTCTTCCTGTCGACGAGCCGCGTCTATCCCGTTGCCGCTCTGGCAGCGCTGAAACTGGATCAGACGGAGACCCGCTTCGCGATCGCTGGTGACCAACAGCTCGCCGGCGCCTCTCCAACCGGAATCACTGAAGACTTCCCGCTCGAAGGAGCGCGCACTCTCTACGGCACGACAAAGCTCGCAGCCGAGCTCCTGATAACCGAGTACGCCGAGATGTTCGGTCTGCAAACAGTGATCAATCGCTGCGGCGTTATCGCCGGACCCTGGCAGATGGGCAAGGTTGACCAAGGCGTCTTCACCTACTGGCTGATGGCCCACCACTTCGACCTGCCGCTCAGCTACATCGGCTTCGACGGCAGCGGGAGGCAGGTGCGCGACCTGCTCCATGTCGACGATTTGATCGAGCTGGTCAATGACCAGTTGGAGCGCCCCGATCACTGGAACGGCGCGACCGCCAACGTCGGCGGCGGGCTTGACGTGAGCCTCTCTCTCAGCGAGACGACCGAGCTCTGCCGCGAGCTGACCGGCCGCGAGCTGGCGATCAGTAGCGCCGGAGAAGACCGCCCGGGCGACGTTGCCGTCTATATCTCCGACTGCGCAAGGCTTAACTCGCTAACTGAATGGCGCCCGCAGCGTGACGCGCGAACGATCCTCAGCGACATCAACGAGTGGATCGAAGCGAACGAAGCGATGATCCGCACGACGCTCGTCGACGCCTGATCCAGCGAGTCAGCGCGCGCAGACCGTCAGCGGCGCCGACGGTTTCAGTCCGACCGTCCAAGCGACCTCGCTGGCGTCGGCGCGGGCGCTGAGCAGCGTCGGACGGCCTGCTGCGACCACCAAGTTCGGCTTGGCACCGAACTGATCACCGAAACGCCGCAGGAAGACGGGGAGCGCAGCCGCAGAACGGAGCGCCAGCGCGCCGCCGGCCGGCAGCGCGAGATTGACCGTTGCAGCACCGCGACTCGGCACGAACCGCGTGCAGCGACCGCTGGGGGCAGAGCGGGCGCCGCTGAGCCTGAGCAGCTTCGGAGCGCCACCGCTGACCGTTGCTGCGGGGCGCGCAGTCAGCTCGGGAACAGAGATCAAGACAGCGTCCACTGCCGCTCGCTGAGTCGCGCTGGCAGCCGGCAGAGCCGCGACGGGCAACCCAATAGATCCGAAGTCCCGTTGTGATTCGACTGCACCGCGCGGAGTGATCTGAGGAGCTTCCCGCGGGACGGCTTGGAAGCCCGCTGGAACGCTGGGGCCGACCAGCGCGAGAGCCCCGAGGCGCGCCTCCAAGACCTCTGCGTTGCCACGCAACCCGGCAGCGAAGGCGCCGAGCGTTGCGTAGTTGGCGAGCCCGGCGAGACAGACGAGAGCCAACGCGATCGGCGCCGCGGCGCTTGGAAGCTCGCGCCCGCGAAGCAGCTCGACGACGATCAGCACAATCAGCACCGCACCGGGGTAGATGTAGCGGGGAGCCAGCGGCTCGCCGATGTCGGCCCGCGCCAAGGCAGTGAGAGCCCAGAGCGCAGCCGCGGTCAGAACGACCGCGGCAAGCCACGGCGTAACCCGCCTGGGAGTGGCGAGACGGAAGACGATGGCCACAAGCAGCGCCAGCGCCAGCGGCCTTCCGTACTCAATGCCGAGGCCGACCAGTCCACCGCTCGCGTTTGACGCCATCTCTGCAGCAAAGTGCGGCACGACCGGCGCGTTGCCGATCTTCAGTTCGCTGACGCCGTACGCGAGGTACCAGAGCGCAAAGAGAAGCAGTGGAATGGCGACAACCCAGGCGCGCTGCAGGCGGCGCTTGTCGGATCCAATGATCACGACTGCGGCAAGCGCAAAGGGCAATCCGATCGCCGCTGAAGCGAGCGTGCCGGCTAGACAGACGCAGGCCAGCAGGTCGCCACGGAAGCTGCCGCTCTCGAGGCCGACCAACATCCACACGCCGAAGACCATCGCCAAGAGGAACGAGATCTGGAAGGCCCAGAGAAGGTCATCAGCGGCAGCGAAGCAGAAGAGCACAAGTGCGGCGGCAACGAGCGCGCCGACATCACCGATGCGGCGACGGGCAAGGACGAAGACGCCCAGACCAACGAGCAGGTGAAGCGCGACGAGCACCACCCGAAAGACCCAATAATCGGTTAGCCCGGCGATCTGGAGCAGCAGCTTGTAGAGCAGCAGCGGCGCAACGACGAGGTGGCCGTTATGCGCCCTCAGAAGGGTGTCCAGCGAATGGCCGCGACGCTCGATGATGAAGTTCCACTCATCGAAGAAGGGAAGCGTCCCGCGGCCCTGATGGAGGATCGCAGCGGCGGCGATCAACATCGCCAAAGCCAGCAGCCACGGAACCCAGCGATGCTGGCTCGCGGCCGTCTTCTGCTCGCTGAAGCGCGGGTCAGCTGCCATCTGCGGCCGACCGTTGATCGTCGAGAGGGACGGTCTTCGCCTCCGGCGTACCGGCGTGCCAGTGAGAGGTCCTCGCGGCGGCTTCGCGGCGGCGGTAGTCGCCACGACTGAGGTGGTGCTCGAGCCAGACCATCAGAACGATGAAGAGGTAGCGGCTACCCATCTCCTGCAGCCTCAGCTTGCTCTCGCCGCTCGTTCTGTTGGTCCAGGAGATCGGAACAATCTTGTAGGAGTGGCCGCGAACGATCGCCTTCAGCGGCAACTCAACGGTGATGTTGAAGTGGTTTGACAGCAGCGGCTGAACCGTCTCGATCACTTCGCGTCTGTAGGCCTTGAAGGCGTTTGTCGTGTCGTTGTAGCCGTGGCCGAAGAGCACGCGGATGAAAGCGTTGACGACGCGGTTCATAGTCAGCTTCAGAGTCGGATAGTCGCTAACAGTTGCCCCCGGCATGAAGCGCGACCCAAAGGCGCAGTCGTAGCCCTCCTCAAGCACGCGGTAGTAGGTGACGAGGTCGTCCGGCGAATCCGAGAGGTCGGCCATCACGATCGCGACGGCGTCGCCGCTGAAGAGTTTCAGGCCGCGACGGATCGCGAAGCCAAAGCCGTTCGGGCCGTCATTGCGGATGCAGCGTACGTCTGGATCTTCGGCTTCGAGCTGCGCGCCGATCTCCCCCGTCCGGTCGCTCGACCCGTCGTCAATGACGATGATTTCTTTCGCGATCCCCTCTTGGTCGAGCCTCGCGGCAACAGCCCGCACGGTCGCAGCGATCGACCCTTCCTCGTTGTGTGCGGGGATCACGACCGAAAGCTTCATCAGCGCGCCTCTACCTCAGCCAACCACTTCTCAGCGTTCGAGTCATGGATGTCACGCAAGACTTCCTCAATCCCAAAGGTCAACTCCCACTCCGGGTAGTCGGCTTTGAACGCGTCGAGGTCGCTGATCCACCACATGTGGTCACCGATCCGCGCCTGATCGGAAAGCGTGTAATCGAGAGTGCGGCCGGTGATCTCTTCGCAGAGCGCAATCGCCTCCAACATCGAGACGTTCGAATCGCGCCCGCCACCAAGGTTGTAAACCGCGCCTGCGGTCGGCGACCGGTGAAACGAGTGGAAGGCCCGAACTACGTCGTGCGCGTGAATGTTGTCGCGAACCTGCTTTCCCTTGTAACCAAACACGGTGTAGGGGTCGCCGCTGACGGTGCACTTCATCAGGTACGCGAGGAAGCCATGAAGCTGCGCGCCAGCGTGCTGAGGGCCGGTCAGGCAACCGCCACGGAAGCAGACGGTCGGCATCTCGAAGTAGCGCCCGTACTCTTGGACCAGCAGGTCGGCAGCTGCTTTTGAAACGCCGAACAGCGAGTGCGTGCAGAGATCAATCGGCATCGTCAGGTCGATCCCGCCGTACCACTCGTGATCCTGCGGCAGCTCCCAACGCATCTCCTGCTCCTCCAGCGGAAGGAAGTTCGGCCGATCACCGTAGACCTTGTTCGTTGAAGTGAAGACGAAGCTCGCGCCCGGCGTGAAGTCACGCGCAGCCTGAAGCAGATTTAGCGTTCCGTTGGCATTAACGGTGAAATCGGTTTGCGGATCCGATGCCGCCCAATCATGCGACGGCTGCGCCGCCGTGTGGACGATCAGCTCGATCTCCGAACGATTGCTGCTGAATACCTTGCGCACTGCATCCTCATCACGGATGTCGATCGCCATGGATTGGAAGCTCGAACCCAGATCGTCCTGCAACCTTGCAGTTGTCGGCCCGGTCGTCGAATCAGGACCAAAGAAGTAGGCCCTCATGTCGTTGTCGAGCCCGATCACGTCGAAACCCTGCTCGCAGAAGTAGCGCGCTGCCTCGGCACCGATTAGGCCCCCGGAACCGCTGACAATGGCAATTGGCATCTTGGTTATCGGTGAGCGGCGGGCATCGGAGAGCAGTGAAATTGGGGTACTTGCCCGCGCCCCAACAGGCTACCGCCACGGTGCACCGACGCTGGGCAGGCCCTACCATTGGTTCGTCCCATGGGCCTAACGACACTGACCAGCGGCGGGGCTCCGACGCTCGCTCGCAACTCGGTGATTGTCGTAATCCCGGTCTATGACGGGCACGCGCACGTCGTCGAAGCGGTGAACGCAGCGCTCGAACACACGGCGACCGATGTCCCTTTCTGCATCATCAATGACGCCAGCACCGACCCGCAGATCCGAACCTTCGTTGAGCAGCTCGGTCAGTCTGGGACGCTCGACCACGAGCTCTTCTACATCGAGCACGACACCAACGTCGGCTTCGTTGCGAGCTGTAACGAAGCGTTTGAGCTCTTCGCCCCGGCCGACGTAGTACTGCTCAACAGCGACTGCGTCGTGAGCGAAGGCTGGCTCGAAGCAATGCGTGCAGCGGCGGCGTCAGACGCACGCGTGGCGACCGTCAGCGTGATGGCCAACAGCGCAACGATCCTCTCGATCCCTGAGCGCAACGAGCCGATCGACGGCCTGCCCGAGGGAATATCGCTCGGCGAGGCAGCAGAGCGCGTCAACCAGAGCTCGCTGCAGATCAGGCCTGAGATTCCGACCGCAGTCGGCCATTGCGTACTGATTCGCCGCTCGGCGCTCGAACTGGTCGGTCCGTTCGACCTGATCTTCTCGCCGGGCTACGGCGAGGAGGTGGACTTCTCGCAGCGCTGCATGGTCGTTGGCCTCAAGCACGTCCTCGCCGATGACGTTTATGTCCTCCACCACGGCGGCGTCAGCTTCGGCGAGCGCTCCAAGCAGCTGCAGCACGACCGCGACACGATCGTTGCCGATCGCTACCCCTGGTTCCTCGAAACAGTTCACCAAATGCAGATCCGGACCGAAGGACCGCTCGACAGCGCACTCCTTAACGCCAGCCTCGGCCTTCGGCGGCCTCGAATCACGGTCGATGGCGCCGGTCTAAACGCATCCCGAACAGGGACGCAGCTGCACACGCTCGGCGTGATCTCATCGCTTGCGCTCAGCGGTCAGGTCGAGCTGCGGGTTCTGGTTCCAACGCCGTTGGACGCGGAAGTCGCCGAGCTGCTGGCGGCATTCGATTCGGTCGAGTTGCTGCCCGACGACGAGGTTGACAAGGAGACCGAGAAGTCAGACCTGGTCCATCGTCCGTTCCAGTTCACGAAGCCCTCCGAACTTCAGTTCCTTCAGCAGCTGGGACACCGTTTGGTCGTCAGCCAGCTTGATCAGATCGCCTTTCACAACGCCTCATACTTCGAGAGCGCGACCGCATGGTTCGAATACCGCCAGACGACGATTGACGCGCTCGAGAATGTCGATCTTGCGCTCTTCATCTCGCAACATTCCGCCGACGATGCAATCGCAAATGGCCTGATCGATGCCGAGCGTGCCGAAGTGATCCACCTCGGTGTCGAACAGCTAATTCCTGTCCCGGACCAGCCGCCTGTCGCGCCGCCAGGGATCGAGCAGCTCGCCGGCGCGCCGTTCGTACTCTGCCTCGGTACGAACTTCAGCCACAAGAACCGCGTATTCGCGATCAGGCTGCTCGCCGCGCTTCGTGAGCTCGGCTGGGATGGCTGGCTCGTCTTCGCCGGGCCGCACGCGGCATCCGGAACCTCAGAAGACGCGGAGCAGGCCGAACTCGATGCTGATCCTGAGAACGCCGCTCGCGTGGTCGACCTCGGACCGGTCGAAGAAGCCGAGAAGCTCTGGCTGCTGGCGAATACTGCAGCGGTTGTCTACCCGACGACTCACGAGGGCTTTGGGCTCGTCCCGTTCGAAGCCGCCGCTGCAGGGGCGCCCTGCATCTTCGCCTCACACACCTCGCTGGCTGAGCTCTTCCCACCAGAGCTCGCGCTTATCACAGCTTGGGATGAGCAGGAAACAGCTAGAGCGACATTTCCACTACTGACGGCCGGCCCAGAGCGCGATCAGCAGGTGTCAGCAGTTCTGGCAGCCGGCGAAGCACTGACATGGCCGGCCTACGGCGCGAGCCTGCTCGACGCATACCGGGCGATGCTGGAGCTGCCCAGCTCGGCGTACTCGCTGCTGACGCGCCAAGGCCAGGGCGCCGTCTCGCGCGAGGGGTACTGGCTGGTCGGGCCCGAAGGGTTGCTCGACGAACGCTATGAAAGGCCGCTGCTCGCGATCTCCAGCCGTCCCGCACTGGCCTTCATCTTCCTTCGGCCGCTGGAGTGGGGTTATCGGCTGATGTACAAGGTCAGCCGCCTGCTGCGGCCGGGCAAGGGAGCGAGCGATCGTGAACAGAGCGATCGGACCGCTGGACGAAGCACCGACAAGCGCTGATCAGTCATCCTGTCCCTCGGCCGATGCTTTCTACCTTCCGCGAAAACGGTTACACGATCTCGGCTGAGGCCTACCGTCGGATTGCCTACACAGCGCTCGTCTCGCTCTGGCTGATCGTTCTGACCGGCGCCGCGGTGCGCCTGACCGGCTCCGGGCTCGGCTGCCCCGATTGGCCGAAGTGTTACGGAGGCGTCGTAGCGCCTGGCCAGCTTCATGCGTGGATTGAATACGGCAACCGGCTGATCTCCGGATTCGTCGGGCTGGCGGCGATCGCGGCCGGGATTCTGGCCTGGCGACGCAGGCCTTTCCGCTGGGAGCTGGCGCTGTTCGGCGCGCTGCTGCCGCTTGGCGTGCTGGCCCAGATCGGCCTCGGCGCATTGACGGTCAAGAATGATCTCGCGCCTGGTTTCGTGATGAGCCATTACGTCCTTTCAATGCTGATCCTCGACGCGGCCTTCGCCTTGGCATGGTGCTCAACCTACGAACCGGGCGAACGTGAACGCTCGACCGACCGACTCGGCGTTTGGGCGGTGCGATGCCTGCTGCCTATCGGCGCGCTTACGATCGCCGTTGGCACTGCGGTAACCGCGGCAGGCCCGCACGCCGGCGGCGCGGGCACCGGCGACGTGATCAAGCGGCTCGATTTCCGCGGCGCCGACACGCTTTCATGGCTCGTCTACAGGCACGGAACAATCGCAATCGTCTTTCTGATCAGCGTGATCGCCGTGACACTCCTGCTGATGCGGCCCGGAGGCGACCGCCGCGCCGTGCGACCACTTACCGTTTTGATTGGACTGCTGATAGCGCAGGCCGCGCTTGGCATCGCACAGTACAACCTCGAGGTGCCGGCAGAGCTGGTTTGGCTACACGTGCTGATGGCGACGATCGTCTGGCTGACGATGCTGTGGTCGGTGGGACGGGCTGGACGGCTGGCCAGTCGCACCGCGTGAACGGTTGGGCGAGCGCCACATCCGCCTCGATACCGGCGATCGTTGTGCGAGCATAGGCCGATGCCCGAGCGGATGACCTCTGAGCCTGCCGTTGTTGTCAGAGACCTCTCGAAGACCTTTTTCATCCCGAAGGAACAGATCAGCACGCTGAAGGAGCGTGCGATCCATCCCTTCCGCCGCAGCGCGCAGCACGAGTTTGCCGCGCTCAGAGGCGTCAGCTTCGAGGTTCCCAAGGGGGGCTTCTTCGGTATTGCCGGTCGCAACGGTTCAGGCAAGTCGACGCTGCTGAAGTGCCTGGCCGGTATCTACGGAGCCGACAGCGGCACAATTCACATCGACGGCCAAGTATCAACCTTCATCGAGCTTGGTGTTGGCTTCAATCCAGACTTGGCCGCGCGTGACAACGTCGCGCTAAACGCCGCGATGCTCGGCCTCTCAAAGCGTGAATCACGGCGGAGGTTTGACGCAGTGATCGACTTTGCCGAGCTTCAAGAATTCACCGAGCTGAAGCTGAAGAACTACTCGTCGGGAATGATGGTCCGCCTGGCTTTTGCCGTGATGATCGAGATCGACTCTGACGTGCTGCTTATCGATGAGATCCTCGCGGTCGGCGATGCGGCTTTTCAGCAGAAATGTGCCGATGAGTTCGCGAAAATTCGCAAGAGCAACAGAACCGTTCTGCTCGTCACCCACGACATGGGTGCGATCCAGCGCTTCTGTGACGAGGCAATCTTGCTCGAACACGGCCGCGTCGTCGCATCGGGCGATCCGCGAGAGGTCGGCGACGCATACCTCGACCTCAACTTCTCGGAAGCCGCCCGGGAGCGCGCGACCGACGACGAGCAAGAGGCCGAAGCGGGAGAAAGCCTTGGCGACGGCAGAGCGGTAATCGAAGAGGTCCGCTTTGACCTTCCCGAGAATCAAGCAGCGAGCGTCCTGCCGAACGGGGTCCGCACGTCCTTCGCGATGAGGGTGCGCTTCACCACCGACGTCAAGGATCCGATCTTCTCGGTCGCCCTGCACAACCCAGTCGGCGTCGCCCTGTTCACAGCGTCATCGAGCCCAACGGGCGAGCCGACCGGCGACTTCAAGGCCGGTGACGTGGTGACCTGGAAGGCCAGCTTCGACAACATTCTCGGCCCCGACCGCTACACGGTGACACCGTGGGTGATGATCGATGGAGGCGGGCTGCTGGCGCTGCGGGAGAAGCTCACAAGCGTCGTTGTGACGCGTTCCTCGCCAACCGGGGCATTGATCGACATCCCCTTCGAGCAAGAGCTCGCGCACGAGACTCCCGCAGATCCCGAGCAGGAGACGATCCGATGACCGGGCAAGAGGCCGCCGCACCAGCGGCAGACACGCCGACGGGCCGCGAGGTCACGGGCCCAACATCGATGGGGACCGACCCCAGACGCTTCTGGCATCTCGCGTGGACGCTCGCGACAACTGAGTTCAAGCTGCGCTTCTTCGGCTCCGTGCTCGGTTACTTCTGGCAGCTGATGAGGCCGCTGCTGCTGTTCGCTGTGCTCTACGCAGTCTTCGTTGGGATCCTCAACACGGGCGGAGACCAGCCAATGTTCGGCGTTGCCCTGCTGCTGGGCATCGTCGTCTTCCAGTTCTTTGCCGACAGCACGATCACCTCAATCCGATCACTGATGAATCGCGAAAACCTCGTCAGGAAGATTGACTTCCCGCGCGCGGCGATCCCAGTCTCCTGCGTTCTGCAAGCGATCTTCAACTTTGGGCTCAACCTGATCCCGGTCTTCATCTTCCTGTTTGCCGCCGGCGGTTCAATCTCTGTTCGATGGCTGGAGCTCCCCCTGGTCTTGGCGATGTTGATCGTCTTCGTCACCGGGCTCTCGCTACTGCTCTCAGCGTTGTTTGTGAACTTCAGGGACGTTGAGCCAATCTGGGAGGTCGTGGCGCAGGCGCTCTTCTACGGCACGCCGATCCTCTACTCGCTCTCGGTTGTGATCGACAAGGTCAGCCTCACGGCAGCACAGATAATGCTCGCCAACCCGCTCGCGGCAGCGATCCAACAACTGCGCCACGCAATCGTCGACCTCTCCTACCAGAGCCCAGGCCAAGTCTTCGGCTCAACCGCCGGCGACCTGATCCCAATCGGCATCTCAGTCCTGATCTTCATCGTCGGAGCGCTCTACTTTCGCCGCATGGCGCCGCTGATCGCCGAGCGGCTCTAAGCGTCGTCGTCGGCGAACTTGACCTGCAGCGGTTCGCTCAGCTCGCTCAACAGCGGCGCTTCAAGGTCGCGCTCTGAGACTGAGATTTCGTCAACGCTCAGCGGCCACTCGATCCCGACTTCGGGGTCATTCCAAGCGATCCCACGCTCGACGGCAGGGTCGTAGTAGGCCGACTGCTTGTAGATCACATCAGCGACATCGCTGATCACGCAGAACCCGTGTGCGATCCCGGCCGGGAGATAGAGGATCTGCATGTTCTCGTCACTCAACTCGAAGCCTTCCCAACGCCCGTAGGTCGGTGACCCAAGACGAAGATCGACGGCGACATCCCAGATTTCGCCCCTGCCGCAGCGAACCAGTTTCGAAGAGCCCGCGCCGATCGCGAAGTGCAACCCCCGCACTACGCCTCGCGTGGAACGGGAATGGTTGTCCTGAACGAACTGTTCGCTGATGCCGTGCTCGCTGAGCACCTCGGCACGGAACGTTTCGCAGAAGAAGCCGCGATCGTCAGGGAAGACTCGCGGATGGAGCAGCAGTACGCCTGGAAGGCTGGTCGGTTTGATCTCCACGGAGCCAGAGAGTAGAGGCGGAAGCAAGCGGGCGACCATCGCCGAACAACTGGGCGGGTACGGTAACGCCTGATGGCACGCGCTCTAATTACCGGCATCACCGGGCAGGACGGCTCTTACTTGGCAGAATTACTGCTCGAGAAGGGCTACGAAGTTCATGGGATGGTGCGCCGCTCATCAACCGAAACGTTTGAGCGGATCGAGCAGATCCGCGACAAGGTAACGCTCCACCAAGGAGACCTGCTCGACCAGCGTTCACTGGTTGACGCGCTGCGCGCCAGCAAGCCGGACGAGATCTACAACCTCGCCGCGATGAGCTTCGTCGCCGCATCCTGGGTGCAGCCGACCCTCACCGCCGAGTTCACCGGTGTCGGCGTGACGCGAATGCTTGAGGCGATGCGTGAGGTCTGCCCCGAAGCGCGCTTCTACCAAGCATCGTCGAGCGAGATGTACGGAAAGGTGCTCGAGGTCCCTCAGACCGAGACGACTCCCTTCTATCCGCGCTCGCCGTACGGAGTCGCAAAGGCCTATGGCCACTTCATCACCGTCAACTACCGCGAGTCGTACGACCTCTTCGCTGCTGGCGGAATTCTTTTCAACCATGAGTCGCCGCGCCGCGGCTTGGAGTTCGTCACGCGCAAGATCACTTGGCACGCGGCGGCGATCAAGCTCGGTCTGATCGACAGGCTGGCACTCGGCAACCTCGACGCTGAGCGCGACTGGGGCTACGCGAAGGACTACGTCGAAGCGATGTGGCTGATGCTGCAGCAGGACACAGCCGACGATTACGTGATCGCCACCAACCAAACGAACTCCGTGCGCGAATGCGTTGAGGTCGCCTTCGACGAGGCCGGCCTCGGCAGCTTTGAACCGTATGTAGAACTGGACCAGAAGTTCGTCCGCCCGGCAGAAGTGGACCAGCTGATCGGCGACTACGGCAAGGCTGAGCGCGAGCTTGGCTGGACGCCGACGACGAGCTTCGACGAGCTGATCCGGTTGATGGTTCGAGCCGACCTCGAACTGCTCTCCAGCTAACTGGCGCTGCGAAGCTCGGCGAGATCGGCCTCGACCATCTCGCCGATCATCTGCTCGAAAGTAATCTCGCGCTTCCAGCCAAGCTCGTGCTCGGCGCGCGACGCGTCACCGACTGGGGCGATCGGCTCAGGTGGGCGAACAAACGCAGGATCGACCCGAATACTCGAGTCGGACAGGTCGGCGATCCCGGCCGCTGCAAACGCCGCTTCGACCAGCTGCCCGACGCTGCGCCCCTCGCCACTCGCCAGCACGTAGTCGCTTGGCTTTTCGGCGCGCATCGCGAGCACGATTGCAGCGACGATGTCCCGTGCGTCTGACCAGTCACGCTCAGCCGTCAAGTCGCCGAGCACCAGCTCGTCCTGCTGACCGAGCGCGATCGCGGCAGCGCCGCGGGTGACCTTGCGCGGCAGGAAATGTGGCGGCCGCCGTGGCGATTCGTGGTTAAAGAGAATGCCCGCGCAAGCGAACAGGCCGTGATGCTCGCGCATAGTGCGCACAAGCCCCAGGGCAGCGAGCTTCGCAACTCCGTACGGTGATCGCGGCCGCATCGACGACTCTTCGTTCTGCGGGCTGACATCGGTGTCGCCGAAGACCTCAGCCGATGCCGATACCCAGACCTTCGGCCTCGTGGCGGCAGCAAGCGCGGCGGCAAGGATCTCAGCGGTTGAGCCGACGATCGCCGCCATCGTCGCGCTCGGGTCGTCCCATGAATCCGGAACGAAGGTCGGCGCGGCGAGATGGTAGATCTCATCGATTCCGTCGGCGACAATTAGCTTTCGCAGCGAACCTGCTTCAAGCAAGTCTCCCTCGACGTACTCGATCTGGTCGGCGACGGTCACCAGATTTTGCGCCTCGCCTGCGCTTGGCAACCGGTCGAAGCCGACAACCTCGTATCCGTCAGCCAATAGCCGCTCGGCCAGATAGGAGCCGTCCTGCCCAGCGATTCCTGTGATTAGCGCGCGAGCCATCGGCGGCCAGCCTAGACGGTCAACCGTTACCGGCGGATTCCGAGCGCCACTGCGATACTTGCCGCAATGTCCGAGAGCGCAGCGCAACAGGAACGCCCGGACGCCAAACGGCCAGAGTTGCGAGCCGAGGTGATCGACGTTCTTGACGTCCCGATCGCTCTGACCAACTACAGGCAGACACTCGACTGGATTGACGATGCGATCGCCAGCGGTCACCGCGGCTATATATGCGTCGCGCCGGTCCACCTTGTGATGCTCGCGCAGGAGGACCCCGAGTTGGCGGCCGCAGTTAGAGGTGCTGACTTTGTAGTCCCGGACGGGCAGCCGCTGGTGTGGTCGGTGACGGCGCTCGGCGGCAAGGGTGCAAGTCGCGTGTACGGGCCCGACCTGATGATCGAAGCCTGCCGTCGGGCCTCCGAGACCGGCACGAAGATCTATCTCTTCGGCGGGCGCGACGGTGCCGCGCTGGAGTTACTCAGTGCAACGCTGCGCAAACGCCTGCCTGGGCTGCAGATTGTCGGCTCGGAAGCCGTCCCATTCCGTCGTGCGACGGAAGCGGAAGAGGCCGCCACAATCGAGAAGATCAACGCGAGTGGCGCCGAGATTGTCTGGGTCGGGACAGGGCAGCCGAGGCAGGAGCTGTGGATGGCACGGATGCGGCCGCACCTTGATGCTCCGATTCTGGTTGGCGTCGGAGCGGCTTTTGACTTTCACTCCGGCCTCGTCCCTCAGGCTCCGACGCTGCTGCAGGAGGCGGGCCTCGAGTGGGCCTTCCGACTCGTCCAGGAACCGCGGAGGCTCTGGCGACGCTACCTCGTCTACAACCCTCGATTCATCTCCCAGTTCCTCCGCCAGTTGCGCGCGAGGCGCTAGTCAGCGCAGAGCTGCGACGGTGGCGGCAACACCGGTCTTGAGATCGGTGGTTGCGCTGAAGCCGAGCTCCTCGCGGGCGAGCGAGACGTCGAGCCAGCTGCGCTGGAGATCGCCTGCGCGGGCATCTGCGAATTCGGGAACCAGCGGGGCGTCTCCGGGAGCTGCCGCAGCAGTGATCGCCTCGATCAGTTCGAGCACACTCGAATCGATTCCGGTTCCGATGTTGTAGGGACCGCCGGGGCTTGGCTGCGCGGCGGCGAGCAGGTTGGCAGCGACAATGTCATCGACGAAGGTGTAATCACGCCGCGCACTGCCATCGCCGAAGATCGTTGGTTGCTCACCTCTGATGAGGCTGGCGGCGAAGATTGCGATCACCCCGGCCTCGCCGCGCGGGTCTTGACGCGGGCCGTAGACATTGCCGTAGCGGAGCGTCACAGTCTCAAGCCCTCGCGCTCGGCTGGCCCAAGCGCAGTAGAGCTCAGCGCACTGCTTGCTCTGTCCGTACGCGGAGACGGGCGCCGCCTCGACGGTCTCTGGCGTCGGCATCACATCGGTCTCGCCGTAAATGGCGCCGCCGGTCGAAGTGTTGACGAGCCGCCGCGCACCGCTGGCGTGGGCCGCTTCGAGCACGTTAATCGTGCCGACAACGTTGACTGAAGCATCGAAGGCAGGGTCGGCGAGCGAGCGGCGCACGTCGATCTGAGCGGCGCAGTGGAATACGAGCTCGGGGCGAGCCGCCTCGAAAGCGGCGCTGACAGCATCGGCGTCGCGGATGTCGAGTTGGTGGAACGTTGCACCGGCCGCGAGCGCCGACTCAAGATTCTCTATCCGCCCGCTTGAAAGATCGTCAATAACGGCGACTTCATCGCCGCGCGCCAGCAGCGCGTCCGCGACGTTCGATCCGATGAACCCCGCTCCCCCTGTTACCAGTGCCCGCATTGGCTGATCGTACGCGCTTCTAGCCGTCGTAGACGGCGGCGAGTTTGGCGGCTACGACGGCGGGCGAAGCGATCTCTTCGATTCGTTCCGCGTTGTCGGCGCCGCGCGCTGCGTCGCCCCAGAGCTTCTCGATTGACGCAGTGAGCGACTCGACGTCGCCTGGCGCTGCGAGATCCTCCGCCGGAAGCAGCTCGACGAGCGCACCGGCGCTGGTCGCGGCTACAGGCAGCGAGGCAGCCATCGCTTCGGCGGCGGAGAGACCGAAAGTTTCTGCGAAGCGGGATGGGACGACTGCCAGCGCTGCGCCAGCGCGCAGCCGTGCCAGCTCGTCGTCGGGAACACGGCCAGCGAAGGTGACGTTGGCACCGAGCCGAGCAGCCTGCGCGCGGAGCGCCGCCTCATCGGGGCCATGACCGGTCAAGACGAGCCGCCGCCCGGCGCGGGCGCAGGCATCAATTGCGATGTCGACGCCTTTGTCGGCTGAGAGCCGCGCCGAGCAGATCGCGTACTCGCCGCTCTGCGGCGTCGCGCGCTGCGTCGCGGAAGCGACGGGATACGGAATCACCTCTACGCGCGCGCGCGCGAGCGGCGCACCGAGTTCGTTCAAACGGTTCAGTGTCGTCTGGTTCGCGACAAGAACTACGTCGGCCTCAGCGACCATCCGCGCCGACCAAGCGCTGAGCGAGCCGGCATAAACGGCGGCCTCGGCGCGCGAGCCGCCGCGGCAGTTCAATCGCACCCCGGGGCGCGTGTCGCGGCCGTGGCAGCGGGTGCAGTCGTTGCCGGCGGGATCAAGGCAGGTGCCGGCGGCGCAGACGAGGCGGTACTGGTGGAGCGAGAGAACGGTCCGCGCCCCGGCCTTGCGCGCGGCCGCGAGCGCGCGCCAACCAAAGGCTGGCAGCAGGTTGTGGCCGTGGACGACGCGCGCACCGGTACGTATGACCGCGTCCGCCACCTCGGCGGGATCAAGGCCTCCGCGGGCCAGCGCCAAAGCAGCTTTGCCACCTGAAAGAGCGGCGCTGCTTCGCTCAAGAAGTTCGACCGATTCACCCAAATACTCGGGAATTAGCCGTGAGAGGTCGTCAACAACCCGTTCTTCACCTCCAAGCGTGCGGTATTGGTTGTGCAAAAGAAGGATCACGGCGCCCGGCCACGCTAGCGTCAAACGGCCATGTTGCCGTCTGCCGCAATCATCGTCCCGACCCGTGGGCGCCCGCATTACCTCGATCGCGCACTTGCCTCGATCGCGCCACAGGCGGCCGCGCTTGGCGTCGAAGTGATCGTTGTTGACGACGGGCCGGAGATCTCAACCCGCACCGTCGCCGAAGCGCACGGCGCCCGTTACCTCAGTGAAGGCGCCGGAGCCGGCCTCAACGCGGCGCGCAACCGCGGTGTCGGCGCAAGCGACGCTGAGCTGCTGATCTTCACCGACGACGACGTTGAAGTGCACGTCGGCTGGCTACTGGCGCTGCTGGAAGGCGCCGCAGAGCAGCCCGAGCAGGTTGGAGTGTTCAGCGGCCCGATCCACGCCAAGATCGAGGACCACGGCTTCCGCGCCTGCGGCCGCGAAGGCTGGCCGATCACGACGACTGAGCTGGGCCCGGCCGACGCCGACTGCGCCTACGCCTGGGGTTCGAACATGATGATCCGACGCAGCGCCTTTGAGGCCGTCGGCCTCTTTGATCCTCTACTCGGCGGTGGCGGCGACGAGGAAGAGTGGGAGGAGCGCTGGCGCGAGAGCGGCGGGAGGATCCGCTACCTCGCCGCGGCCGCGGTTGACCACATCCGCTGCGGCGACGATTCACGGCTCTCGTCGCTCTGCGCCGTCGCGCGCAGCCGCGGCCGCGTGGCTCGGCGCTTCGACGAGGCTCGTGGGCAAACTCCCGGGCTGATCGCCGAGCTGCGGACCCTCGCCGGATGCCTCTGGCACGGGCCGCGCCGGCTCTGCGCGATGGGTCCGGTAACCGCCGCGCATAGCTGGGGACGGATCGAGGCGACGCTCTCACGTGCGCCGCTCGCTGAGACGCCGGTCGTCGAAGGCGTCAACGACTTCCTCTCCCCAGGCAGCGGCACCGTCGCCGGCCGACGCGCAAAGCTGCTGGCGCTCGCCGACCGCGCGACCGACCTGCGCGAAACGCGCTCACGCCGCGCGCTCCAACAAGCCGCCACCACTTCGCCGCGCCGCAGCGTTCTGGTACTGACGATCGCCAGCGACCATGGCCCCTCGCTACTAGCCGAGCAGCGCGCCGAACTCGGGCGATCGCGGCACGACGTTGAGCTGCGCGTAGCGGCGGCCGCAGGCGCAGGCAAGTTCGAAAACCTCAATGCGCTGATCGAAGCTGCCGACGAACGCGAATACGACTGGATCGTGGTGCTCGATGATGACGCCACGCTGCCGCGCGCCTTTCTCGATTCGTTCCTCTTCGCCGCCGAAGCGGCAGGGCTGCAGATCGCCCAGCCGGCCCACCGCCTTCACTCGCAAGCCGCATGGCCGATCACGCGGCGCATGCGCGGCGTGCGCTCACGCCGCACGACCTTTGTTGAGATCGGTCCGGTGACGGCCTTCACTGCGGCCGCAGCCGAAGTGCTTATCCCATTCCCGAAGCTGCGCACCGGTTGGGGGCTTGACGCGCACTGGGCGGCGGTCGCCGCGCAGCGCGGCTGGCCGATCGGAATCGTTGACGCAACGCCGGTTGGCCACACGCTGCGGCCGATCGCCGCTGATTACCCGCGCGAGGACGCGATCGCCGAGGCTCAAGAGTTCCTCCGTGGCAGGCCCTACCTGCGCCGCGACGAAATCCGCACCGTGGGGATCCAGCGATGAAGGTTGCCGTCGTCTCCGAGTTCTACCCGCGCGCCCACGACCCGGTGCTCGGCATCTGGGCTCACCGCCAGGCACAGGCAGCGATCGCTGCCGGGGCCGAGGTCCGAGTCGTCGTCTTGAACCGTGTTGTGCCGCCGGCGGCGACGCCGATTCTGCGCCGCCCGGGCGCAGCGCTGAAGTTGGCCCGCCACCCTTCGCGCTCAGTGATCGATGGCGTCCAGGTCGATTACGTCCGTTACGCCTCGCCGCCGATGGGGCGCTCCTACGGCTCTTGGGGAAGCTGGGCAGCGAAGCCTCTCGGCCGCGCGCTGGCGAAGCTGCGCAAGGAATTCCCGTTCGATCTAATCCACGCCCACAACGCCGTCCCGGCGGCCGACGCGGTTCTCAGCGCGGGGCTGACCGATCCGCTCGTCGTCTCCGTGCACGGCGCCGACCTCTACTACACAGCGCCACGATTTCCTGAAGGGCGCGCGGCGGTGGAGCGCGCCTTCGCGCAGGCGCGGCTGGTGATCGCCAACAGCGCAGGAATCGCCGACGATTGCGCCGAGCTCGGCGCCGCGCGCTGCGAAGTTGTCCACCTCGGCAGCGACCTTCCCGAGAGCCGTGCGCCGCGACCCGAGCACCCCACGCTCGTCACCGTCGCCCACCTCGCGACACGCAAACGCCACGCCGACGTGCTGCGCGCAATCTGGGTGCTCCGCGATCGCTTTCCCGAGCTGCGTTACCTGATCATCGGCGACGGGCCGGAGCGCGCCAACCTTGAACAGCTCGTCGATTCGCTGGGGCTCAGAAAGCGGGTTGAGTTCGCCGGGCAGCTCAGCAATGAAGAGGCGCTGCGGCGCGCTCGCGAATGCTCGATCTTCGTGATGCCAAGCGTTGATGAGGCCTTCGGTGTCGCCTACGTCGAAGCGATGGCCGGTTGGCTGCCGGCGATCGGCTCGGTCGGCGAGCCGGGGCCGTTTGAGATCCGCCTCTACGGGCAGGGGATGCGGATCGTGCCGCCGGCCGACGTTGAGCGGCTCGCAGAGCGGCTCGGCGAGATGCTGGGTGACCCGGCGCTGGTCAACGACCTTGGCAACCACGCTCGTGCCACGGTTGAGCGCGAGTTCAGCTGGCAGGCCTGCGGCAAGGCGACCGTCGCCGCCTACGAAAAGGCGCTCTCGCAATGACGAAGCCTGTGTTGCTGGTTACGAATCAAGTTCCAGCGGACCGCGCCGGCGCTCTGGCCGAACTGAATGCGGCTGAGGGAATCAAGCTCGCGATCTACGACGGCAAGCAACACCACGGCAGCGCCGGTCTCGACGACCCGGGAGTTCCCTTCATCCGCTCGAGCCAGAAGGGGATCTACCGCCTCGCCGCCAGCGGCCGCTACCGCGCCGTGATAGCGACCAGCGCCGGGCGCGTCGCGCTACCGGCCGCCTACCTGGGGGCTCGCCGCGCGGGCGTTCCATTCATCTACTGGACTGGAATCTGGCACCAAGTTGCGACCCCCGCCCACCTGGCCGCGGCGCCGCTCGTGCGCTGGATCGAATCCCACGCCGACGCCGTGATCGCCTACGGCCCGCACGTTGCCGAGTACGTCGAAGGCCACGGAGCGAAGAATGTTCACCTTGCGCCGCAGCCTGTTGATGTTCAGTTCTGGAGTGAGCCGGGGCGCGCCGCCGCTTGGCGCCAGCAGCTCGGCGAGCCGGCGCTGGTCGTTGGCGTCGCCGGCCGCAGCGGAGTAGAGAAGGGTGTCGGTGTGGCGATCGAAGCTTGGCAGCGCTGCGCGCTGGCCTCCCACGGCGCGATGCTGGTGATCGCCGGCGACGACGTTGGCGGCCGCGCCGACCAGCCCTCGATCCGTTCGGTCGGAAAGCTCAGCGCTGGGCAGATGCGCGACCTCTACGCCGCCGCCGACATCTGGCTCGTTCCCTCGTTGGCAACGCGCGCCTTCCGTGAGCCGTGGGGTTTGGTCGTCAACGAAGCGATGCTGCAAGGGACGGCGGTGGTCGCCAGCGACGCCGTCGGCGCCGCCGCCGGCGGGCTAGTTACTGACGACCAGACGGGGCTGATCGTCAAGGCTGGCGACGAGGCCGCGTTGGCGGCCGCAATCCAAAGCCTTGAGCGCGACCCGGCGCTGCGCGAAAAGCTCGCAGCAGCGGGGCTTGAGGCGGCCTCCAGCTACGACTACAAGGCTTGCGCGGCGGGCTGCTCAGCCGCCTTGGAAAGCGTCTCAGCCGGGCGAAGCGCCTGCTAGCGTTCACTTTTGTTGCAGCTGCGCCGAATCTTGGTTCAGTCGCCCGCCCTCCAGCCATGAAACGCGCGCTAAAGACGACATCACTGCCGGCGGGTCTGATCGCCTTAACGCTCTTCGCGGCGCTGCTCGCGCCGAGCGCAGCGCTCGCCAGCTGGGAGGACCTGCTGCAGCAGGCCTGCGGCGAGAAGGGCAGGGTGACCGGGACCTTCACGCAGGCCGAGTACAAGAAGGCGCTGGCGAACATTCCCACCGACGCCGACCAGTACTCAAACTGCCGCTCGATCATCGAAGCAGCGCAGTTGGCGGCGTCGACCGGCTCGCAGGCAACCTCCCAAGCGGAGGCAGCGACGATTCTCGACGCGGCCACCCCGGCGGAGAAGCAGGCGATCCAAGAGGCCGTCACCTCATCCAGCCAAGGCAAGCAGCAGCAGACAAAGGTCGGCGATGTCGTCGTTGATCCAGCGGCCTTCGGCACGGCAGCAACAGCGACTGCGACGCTCAACAAACTGCCTCTCTCACTAAAAATCATGCTCGTGCTGCTTGCCGCGGGCTCCTTGGCGGCGCTTGGCGCCGTCCTAATCCCGCGTGTCCGTGATTACTACCGAAGTCAGTGAACCGCTGGCTCTTAGCTCCTCCAGCGGCCTTCCAAGCCGCTGGGCGCCGCTTGGCCGCTTACTACTGACACTCGCCTTCGCGGCGCTCTTCTGCGCGCTCAGCTTCCATGCGAGTGGTGGCCTGCAGCTCACGACGCTGACGCGCGTTGAGGTATTTCTGATCGCTTTGGCCGGGATCCTTGGCGCGCTCTCGCTACTCGCCAGCGCCAGGACGCGCAAACCATGGGGATTGGCATCGATCGGCTTCTTCACGCTGCTCGTCTTCATCACTGGGGCCTCGATCATCTGGGCGATCGACCCGGCAATTGCTTGGCTAGAGACGAATCGCACGCTGGCGCTGCTTGCGGCGTTCGTTGTCGGCGCCGCACTTGTCCGCCTCGCCCCCGGCCAGTGGCGCTCACTGCTCGGCGGCCTGCTGATTGCCAGCTTCTTTATCAGCCTTTACGCGCTACTGACGAAAGTCTTCCCCGCCGCACTTTCGGAGAACGAAACATATGGCCGCCTGCGCGAACCATTCGGTTACTGGAATGCCGTCGGCTTGACCGCCGCGCTCGGGCTGCCTGCCGCCGCTTGGCTCGGCGCGCGCCGCGAAGGCCACGCCGCCGCCGCCGTGCTCGCCTACCCAGTTGTCGGGATCCTCGTCGTCGCGCTGATGCTGGCCTACTCGCGCGGCTCGCTGCTGGCGGCCGCAATCGGCCTCGCCTTCTGGCTGATCCTCGTTCCCTTGCGGCTCCGCTCGGCGACGGTGCTGATTGCCGGCATCGGCTTCGGCGCACTGCTCGGCGTCTGGGCATTCGGCCAGAGCGGCCTTAGCGCCGACCGAATTGAACTGCCGTTGCGCAGCAACGCCGGCACCGAGCTCGGAGTCGGGCTGCTGGCGCTGACCGTGATTCTGCTGATCATCGGCCTTGTCGCAACCTGGCTGCGCGAGCGCCACGCGTGGCCGGCGAGGACGACGCGCACCTGGGGCGCGCTGCTGTTGATCTGTCTCGCGCTGGCGCCGATCGCGCTGGCCGCCGTTCTCGCTACCTCGGAGAAGGGCTTCAGCGGCAGCATCTCCAGCGGCTGGAAGAGCCTGACCGACCCAAATGCCAAGCAGCCGCGCAACGACCCGGCGCGGCTGACGGCGATCGGAAGCGCGCGGGCCCGCTACTGGCGCGACGCGATCACGATCTTCGAGTCGAAGCCGCTGCTCGGTGTTGGCGCCGGTGGCTACACGGCGGCGCGGCTGATCGTTCGCAAAGACGACCTTGACGTGCTGCAGGCACACGGCTTCCTCGTCCAAACCGCCTCCGACCTTGGCGCCGTCGGCCTAGCCGTGACGCTCGCCCTGCTTGCAGCGTGGTTGGCCGGCGCTTGGCGCGCCACCGGCCCTTGGCGCGGGCCGCAGCGGCGTCAGTGGAGCGACGAGCGGGCCGGAATGGTTGCGCTGGCGGCCGTTGTCGTTGTCTTCGGCGTCAGCTCACTCGTCGACTGGTCGTGGCTGATCCCAGGCACCGTCGTACCGGCACTCTTCGCAGCCGGCTGGCTCGTGGCGCGCGGGCCGCTAGGGGAGCAGATCGACCCGGCTGGCAGCCTCCGTGAGCGGCTGCGCAGCGGACTAAGGAATCCCTGGCGCGCGGGCGCCGCAGCGCTCGTCATCGCGATCGCGGCCTTAGGCGCCTGGACCGTTACGCTGCCGCAGCGGTCGGTTAACCAGAGCGATGCCGCGCTCGACGCGCTGGTCGCAGGCAAGAACGCAGAGGCGCAGGATCTGGCGCGCGAGGCCGAGAGCACGAACCCCTTCTCAAACGTGCCGCTCTATACGTTGGCCGGCGCGCAGACCGTCGCCGGCGACCTGCCGGCCGCCGAGGCCACGCTTGAGAGCGCGGTGCAGCGGCGCCCGTCGGTGATAGCCGGCTGGATCGCGTTGGCGCAGTTCCGCCTCAACGAGCAGGACGACCCAGCCGCAGCTAAGCGCGACATCAAGGCCGCGCTCTACCTCAACCCGCGCGCGCTTCAGGCCAAGGCAACCTTCCTGCTCGCCTACCGCGCCGTCAAACGCGCCGACGAGAAGAAGGCGAAGCAGAACAAGAAGAACTGAGCTTCAGCGTGCGCGAGCGATCAGCGAGCGGCGTAGCAGCGGTGGCCCGTCAACGGCAATGACGCTGACCTGATCAAAGCCAGCGCCGCTAAGCAGTTCGCGCAGAGTGTGCGCCGTGAAGAAGCGCAGATGGTCGGCGCGCGGATCAAGCCGCCGCTCGAGCGGCCCGCCGGCGAGGGCCTCGTAGGCGACGACTAGCCGTGCGTGGTTTGGCGTCGTCGCAAGCAGCATCCCGCCGACAACGAGTACGCGCCGCACTTCGCAGAGCAGCCCCGCGACGTCAACAACATGCTCGAGCGTCTCACCGCACCAGACGAGATCGAATGAAGCGTCGGCGAACGGCAACGGCGCGCCCTCGTTGACTTGAACGAACTCTGCCTCCGGCGCGGTAACGCGCGCGCGCCGAATCGCCTCGGCCGACGCATCAGCTCCAACCACGCTGACCCCCGCGCCGACCAAGGCGGCGCTGAAGCGGCCGTCGCCGCAGCCAAGATCAAGCACGCGCTGGCCTTCAATCACGTCGGCCAGCAGCAGCTCGCGGCGCTGCTCAAAGCGCTCCGGCAGCGCATCGGGCGGAACCGCGGCCCAAAC
>CAMCVN010000029.1 GCA_945881845.1 Bifidobacterium breve
TTAGCCCTGAGGATCGCGGGCACCTGTTCCTGGGTGTACCGGATCCAGTCGATGTTGAGGGTGTTTGCCGGCGACTCTCCACCGGGTTCGTCGCAGTCGAAGGCCGGCCGGGTCTGGCCGATCCCGCGGGGGTCAAAGCCGACCAGGTCAAAGGATTCACGCAGCGATTGTGACGTGGACCCGAAAATCCAGCTGGTTAGCCCTGGCGCCCCTGGGCCGCCAGGGTTGGCAAAGAGCGAGCCGATCTTGGCGCCCGACGCCGGAAGCTTCTGCAGCGCCAGCGTGAACTTCTTGCCGGTTGGCTTGCCGTAGTCGTAGGGAACCTCGAACGTCCCGCACTGAAGCGTTGGATAACCCTCCGCAGGGCAGGCGGTCCAGCTGATCTGCGCGGCTTGGGCGCTAGCCCCGGAGGCAGGTCCGAAAGCGGCCGCCACGACGACGAGGGGAAGGAGCGAGAGTGACCTGCGTGATTTCAGCATGGGAGGACAGTACTAACTACCTGCTCACTGCGCGCCGGCAGTTGCGAGCTAGCTGACATGAACCGAACCGGTGCCGAACCGTGGCCTTGCAATGCCTGATGTCAGAGGGCTTTTGATCGGCACGGCTGGTTTCGAACTGCCGCGTTGGCGGGCGGTTCGGGGTGTTTGCTACGGCGTTGCTACCAAAGCCCGCGAGCTCGCTACCGGTTTGCTACTTGGACCCGTCATCTGCCGAAACAGGCTGACGCCCCAGAATGTTCTAATCTCCGAATTCAGATGACTCAGACGAATAGTGAAGGCAGCTCGGAGAACCGCGGTAACGACGCTGGAGAGGTTGAGGCTCCGGGCGCCGGTAAAGGGCGTTTTGGCTACAACCCGCGCCCGCCAAGTTGGCGCAGGGCTGCAATTGGGGGAATCGGCTTCGTCGCTGTTTGGGTATTGATTAATTTGCTGGTGCTTAAGACCTCGACTGCGTATACGTGGATGGGGGTCGGGGTGGCGTTCGTTTTCTACGTCCCGTTTAGCTATTACAGCGACCGTTGGCTCTATCGCCGCTACGTCGCCAAGAGCGCGACGGCGCGCAAGGCGGCGAGCTGAGCGCTTGGAAATGCAGCTCTTAACGGTTGGCCTGGTGCAGGAGAACTGTTAGCTGCTCCGCAGTGGCCCCGAGTCGAAGGCTGCTTTATTGATTGACCCTGCGCTCTTGATGGGCACGGCTGGTTCGAATCGCCGCGCTGGCGGGCGATTCGGGGTGGTTGCTAATGCGTTGCTACCGAAAGGCTGGGGCTCTCGCTACCCGGTCGCTACTAGTAGGCCGACCTATGCGCAGCCGGGCTCTGGTCAGCAAGGTGTTGGGCGCGCCGCCGTACTTGCGCACCCGCTCGGCGAATTTCGTATCTTTCCGCAATGCGTTCTCTTCTGCGGGTTCTAATTGTTGCGGTGTCTGCGTGCGTGCTTGTGTCGGGTGTGGCTGAGGCGCGCGCCGTCAAGGGCTGCGTGATCAAGCATCACACGAGCTGCCATCACAAGAACCTGAACGGTAAGGATCTGCGCGGCGCTGTGTTGCATCACAGCGTGCTCCATAACATGGACCTGCGCCACGCGAACCTGCGTGGAGCTGATCTCCGCTACGCCGACCTGCGCAAGACTGACCTGCGGGGAGCTGATCTGAGCGGAGCGAACCTCAAAGGCGCAAAACTTCATAACTACACCGCTAAGGCTAAGCAGGGAAGGGCTGGTATCGCACAAGCACAAGCCGCGCCGTCATGCAACCCAAACTGTTCGGGCGCGGATCTGCGCGGAGCCAACTTCACCGGCGCGAACCTGACCGGCGCGAACCTGGCCTACGCGAACCTCCTCGGCACGCAGCTGGCCGGAGCAAACCTGACCGGAGCGAACCTGACCAACGCGGACCTGGGAGGCGCGAACCTGACCGAAGCGAACCTGTCCCGCACGAACCTGACCTACGCAAGCTTCGTCAGCGCGAACCTGACCAACGCGAATCTGACCAGCGCGAATCTGTCCTACGCGTGGCTAGTCAGCGCGAACCTGACCTACGCGTACGCAGCTAGCGCGAACTTCACCGGCGCGTGGCTAGTCAGCGCGAACATGACCTACGCGAACCTGACCGGAGCGATCTTTTCCGGCGGCAATCGCTTTGGCGCTATCTGGTACTACGCGACCTGCCCCAACGGCACGGTGACCAGCAACAGTTGTTAGCACCACACAAGCCAAACTAGCCAGCGGAAGCATCACGCCCCATCAACGCGGGAGATTCAGCTGATATCGAACCGTGACCTCGCAGAGCCCGACTTCAAACGGCTTTTGATGGGCACGGCTGGGTCGAATCGCCGAGTTAGCGGGCCATTCGTGGTGGTTGCTACCAAATTGCTACTTAAACGAGCATGATCGCAACCTGTTTGCTACTGGATTTAAGGTGAGCTACCGGCTTATGGCCGAAGGGTTCCCGGGAGACATCGCGTACTTAGAGCGATGGCGACGGATAGAGACGCGGGCTTACGATGAGCAAGCGCGTCCTGATCATCCTCGGGCACTCCGTTACTGACAGCCTCTGCGGCGGGCTGGCCGACTCTTACGAATCCGGCGCCGAGCTGGCGGGAAACGAGGTCATGCGGATCAACCTCGGTGAGCTTGAGTTTGACCCGTTGCTCCGCCACGGGTACTCCGAGCCTCAGGAGCTTGAAGCGGACCTGATTGACGCGCAGCAGGCGATCGAATGGGCCGATCATCTAGTGCTTGTCTACCCGAACTGGTGGGGCTCTACGCCCGCTCTGGTAAAGGGGTTCTTGGATCGTGTCTTGCTCCCCGGTTTCGCCTTCAAGTACCGCAAGGATTCGCCATGGTGGGATCGGCTACTGGCCGGACGCTCAGCCGACTTGCTCGTCACGATGGACGCTCCACCGCTCTACTACCGGTTCGTCACCGGCCGCCCCGGCCATAAGCAGATGAGGAAGGCGATCCTTGGCTTCTGCGGAGTGAAACCCGTTCACGTTCACAGCTTTGGCCCGGTGCGTTCGTCAGACGCTGCGAAGCGCGCCACGTGGATCTCGAAGGCGTCAGAGATCGGTTCCCGTAGTTGATGGGCACGGCTGGTTCGAATCGCTGCGTTGGCGGGCTGTTCCGGGTGTTTGCTATCCGGTTGCTACTCGTACGGGAGGTTCTGCTCGCCGCTTGCTACTCGCCCGGCTCTGAGGACCAGAGTTTGTCGATGAATCGCTGGTCCTCGTCGTAGAGCCAGCACTCGCGCAGCTGGCCGTCCTCAACGCGGTAGAGGAGGACTCTTCTGACTCGCTGTGGCGGATCGCCGAGATCCTCAATCGCCACGAGTGCTCCGAAGTTCTCGCCGACAAGTACGTCCTCGACATCGATCAGCTTGCGCGATGTTCGGTAGGAGGCCTGGCCGAGAATCGCGAATACCGCCTCCTTGCCCGTGTGAGTTCCAGTCAGTGGACTCTCGCCCATGTAATGGAGGACGATCTCCTCGTGGTAGGCGCCGAGAACCTTCTCGACATCGGCTGCCAGCCACGCATCTGCGTAGGCGCGGAGTGTTTCGCCGGTCTCCTTGGCGTCAGCCATCGGGGAAGGGTAACGAGGCCCAAAACGGCGAGCAAGCTTTCCGGATAATTCATGGGCACGGCTGGGCTCGAACCAGCGGACGGTCCAGGCTAGTCCGTCAGGATCAACGCGGCATTTGCGATCGCCAGCAACCCGAGTGCGGCCGCAGGGAGCCAGCCTCGTATCGATTCCGCCCGTCGTTGGAGGAAGCCTGGCGCGATCCTGAACGGGTCACCGGCCCGGAGGTGCAGGGCCACCGCGCCCACCATCAGCAGTGCGAGGCCGATCGAGGCGACGGCGGCGAGCGCCGGAGCGGCAATGACCCCGACGATCAATCCGATCGCTGCGAGGATTTCGAGCACGCCGACCAGCCGATAAGTGCCGGGCGTGATCCCGAGGTGTCCCGGACAGACCTCGGCGAGTTCGCTCCCGCTGAACTTGTTCTGGCCAGCTTGGGCGAAGACAAGTGCCAACAGCACCGAGATAGCGATCGCAACCACCGTCATAACGCGTCCAAAGTACCAGACGAGGTGCTACTGCCTCTCTCCTATCCATTGGCGGAGGCCGGTTGGAACCACCCCGCATGGTTCCTGGTTTTTGATGGGCACGGCTGGTTTCGAACCAGCGACCTCTCGCGTGTGAAGCGAGCGCTCTCCCGCTGAGCTACGCGCCCGGGAATGGTGAAATCTTACCGTGGCTTACTCTTTAGTCTCCCACGAGCCCAAGGCCTGACGTGACGCCCGATCCTCTTTCAGACGCGGTCTCCAGCCAGTACGAACGCTGGCGCTACCCCGAGCCGATCAGCGACCTGCCAGCTTGGCTGGAAAACAACTGGCAATGGTTCGACCCGAGCCATTCGCATCGTATGTTCTGGCCCGAGCGCGATGACGTGGACGAGCTGGACATTCTCGTCGCTGGCTGCGGCACCAACCAAGCTGCGGTGCTGGCCTACACGAACCCGGGCGCGCGCATTCTGGCGATCGACGTCAGTGAACCGTCGCTCGATCATCACCGCGACCTCAAAGGCAAGTACGGGCTGGACAATCTGGAACTTCGACTCCTGCCAATCGAGCAGGCTCAGTCGCTTGGCCGCGACTTCGACCTGATCATCTCAACCGGGGTGCTTCACCACATGGCAGATCCGGCGGCCGGGATGCGCGCGCTCGCGGGTTGCCTTCGAATCGATGGGGTGGCGGCGATCATGCTTTACGCGCACTACGGGCGGATCGGCGTTGAGATGCTCCAAGGGGTCTTCAAGGAGATGGGATTAAGCCAGGACGAAGCATCGGTTGCGGTTGTGAGGGAGGTTCTCGCGTCGCTGCCGCAGGACCACCCGGTGCAGAGTTATCTCGCGATCGCTCCCGACCTCGGCTCCGACGCCGGTCTCGTTGACACCTTCCTGCATGGCCGCGAGCGCAGCTACACGGTGGATCAGTGCCGCGAGCTTGTCGAGTCGGCCGGATTGGTCTTCAACGACTGGTTCCTGAAGGCGTCCTACTACCCGCCGGTATCGCCGTCGAATACATCTGAGGCCGCGGTGGCGGCACTGCCTGCCGAGCAGCAGTGGTCTGTGATGGAGCGGCTCAACGCTCGCAACGGCTGCCACTTCTTCACGGCCTGTCGCGCCGATCGGCCCGAGCCGAGCTACAGGATTGACTTCGCGGCGGAGCGGTTCCTCGACTACGTGCCGTCGCTGCGATACCGCTGCGAGCTGGACGGAGCACAGCTCTCACGCAATGACTGGAGCGCGCCGCTTGACCAAGCGCAGCTAGCGCTCCTCAGTTCGGTCGATCGGCGCCGCACGATTCGAGAGGTCCTCGCTGAGCCTTCCGCTTGCGAGGCGCTCGCGCAGCTCGACGCAGCGGCACAAGAGACGTACGCGCGAGCGCTCTTTCAATCGCTCTGGCAGCTCGACTTCCTTGCGGTCGGGCTGCGGCCCAGCCCCACCGACTGACCAACGGTTGGTGCGAGAGGCCAGCGCTGCGCTGAGCTGGAGAACAGCGAGACCGCTACAACTGAGAGGACTGCTTGCTCAACGAGCGAACGTATCGAGCAAAAGTGCCGTTTCCGTCTGGCGCGTGAGCCGACAAGCGCGCCGTCCGCCTCGCTGCCTACCGTTCCAGCCATGTCCACTCAGCCTCCTTCCGAAGAACCGACTCAGCAGTACAACCCGCAGCAGGGCGGCCAGCCGCCTGAAGGTGGCGGCAGTAACCCGTGGCCGTGGGTGCTCGGTGCGATCGCGATCATCGTCGTCGGCGTGATTGCCGCGATCTTGATTACCGGCGGGAACGACTCAGGTAGCTCGACCGATGCTTCGATCACGGAGCCGGTCACGACTCTGACTACCAAGACTGCCACCTCAACACCGACGACTACGACGACAGCTACACCGACGACTACGACGACAACGACCGCGCCGATCAACATCACGCGAACCTGCACCGTCAGCAACATCCCAGGTGTCGTCGGCAACAGCACGGTCGCCAACGTGAATGCGACCAATGTGCCGGCTTCACAGACAGCGCTGGCAAGCTGCACCGCGGCCAGCGCGCTGGTCAAGGGAGTTGCGCGTACTGGCGCTGAGATGCCGGTAACCGTCCAAGGTTCGCAGTGCACTCCATCGGTTAGCGGCAGCACAGCAAAATGGACCTGCGTTGAAAACGGCGCCGATTCAGGACTTACGATCACGACCAAGTTCCCGCTCACCTACACCAACTAAAGGAACCACCCAATGGCCACGCAGCCCCCTCAGGATCCAAACCAGCCCGGATACCAGCCCCAGCAGCAGGGCTACCAGCAGGGCCCGGGCGGGCAGCCGCCGCAGAAGAGCAACCCTTGGCCGTGGGTTATGGGTGCCGTTGCGATCATCGTCGCGGGCGTAATTGCCGCGCTTGTTATTACCGGCGGAGATAGCAACAACAACACGGTTTCGACAACTAAGACGATCCCAACGATCACGAACACGACTGTTACGACGATGACGGCACCGCCGACGACGATTACGACGACGAGTACCGCGCCGACAACGCCCTAGCGGTCAGCCGCGCGGGTCGGCGCAGCGCTTGTAGACCAGCCATGAGCTGTTGCCGCCAGCCAGCTTCAGTGCCCGTGGCGGCTGAATAACACGGCGATCTAGGTCGCGCGGGTCAAGGATGTAGTCGCTGTCAACCTGCGGCGTTGCGGCGGCGATGAACTGACCGGTTGGAACAAGCTGGTCATCGGCGCTGAAGATCACTTCGGGCGCGACGTCGAGCCAGAGTGAGAGAACCGGCACCGGCCGGTGGTTCGGAACCGTGATCGGGTTGCAGCTGGTCGTGATCAGCCCTGGCGGCTGCTTGATCAGGGCCTGAAGATCATCTTGAATCTGTGCCTGGCGGCTGAGCGCGTAACGAAGGTTTGAGATCCGGTCGATCTGCGCCGGCGTGAAGACCAGCAGCAGCACAATCGTTAGGAGGCCAAAGATCGCCCATGGCTGGCGGTGCTTGTCACCGCTCTGGAGTTCGCGCCAGCCAAAGACGCCAGCTCCACAGAAGATCGCTCCGATCACGGCTGGCAGAAGCAGGTAGCGACCGTTGACTGGAAGGCCGGCAACCGCGAGCAGACTGAAAGCACCGAGGGCCACGAGGCCGATCGCGATTGGAGCGCGCACCCGCTCGCGCAGCAGCCAGATCGCGAAGCCGAGTCCACCAACGGCGCCGAATAGGACCGGCTCGCGGAGGATCTCGCCGAGCCGCCGCGGCGCCGTGGTGACGAGGCCGCTAAGTCCGGTTGCGCGGCCCAGCGCGCGGGTGTTCTCCTGCGTGCCAGAGAACGAATGGAGCGCGTTCCCCGCCAGCATCAAGTCGCCAAGCAGCCAGATCACCGGGCCGCATGCCGCCAGCGCCAGCCAGCCAGCGACCTGCCGCGGCCGATGCTCGCCGCTGAACCAGAGGTAGATGATGTAGGCGCCGGAGAAGGCCCACGCCTCAGGGCGAATCAGCCCGGCGACGGCGAGAAGGGCGAGTACCGGCGTCGAAGCTCGGCGCCTGCGACTCTCAACCAAGACCGCCGCCAGAACTAGCACCACGTAGGGGATGTCAACGTAGGCGCGGGCGCCAAAATCGAGCAGCGGCCTGCGCGTCAGCATGATCAGCGCTGCCAACGCGCCAGCCCAGCGGCCGAACCAGAATGAGCCGAGCGCGTAGGTCAGCCAGAGCATCGCGCCGAGCGCGAGGAAGGCGAGCACGAGCACGATGTCGGTAGCGGCAACCCCGTGAACCCCGCTGACGACCGTCTTGCTGAACGGGGCGAGCAGCAGGCCGAGCAGAATCCCGAACGGGTGAAGCGTCGGCGTGAACGGCGCGCTGAGGAAGAGCGAGCGGCCTTCGCTCAGCTCGCGGCCCCAAACGAGCGAGTAGAGCGTGTCGTAGTTGACGAGGCCGCGGCCAGCAATCAGCCAAGCGATGGCTGCCAGCGCGACGATCGCGGCCGCCACCTGAAGTTTGCTGCGCGCGTTGCTCACCTAATCAATCCTGTGGCAGCGCGGCTAGCGCCTGCAGTAGCTCGCGCGCGCAGCGCTCGCTGAGGTCGAAGTGATCGAAGACGAACGATTCGTTCGGTGCGTGGATCTCATCGTCGGCGAGGCCAAAGCCGCTGACGATCACGGGAATACCGGCGGCGGCAAAATCGGCGACGACTGGGATTGAGCCGCCGCTGCGAATTAGCGCCGTCTTCATGCCGCTTGCGCGGTCGATCGCTTCGCGCGCGATCTGAATTGCTGGCAGCTCTGCTGCGAAGAGTGATGGCGTCGCGGTATGCGATTCGAGTTCAACTTCGATTCCTGCTGGAACGTTATTGCGCAGCAGCCGCTCGAGTTCGGCCTCCATCGCTGCTCCGTCCTGCCCGGGGGCGAGCCGCATGGTTACAAAGGCGCGCGCCTGCGCCGGCACGACGGTTCGCGCCGCACCGCCCTCAATCCAGTTGACTTCGAACGATGGCTCAGCTCCGTTGCGGCGGCGGAAATCATCGCCGGAGTCGCTCGCCAGTGGCGTTGCTCCAACCTCGTCAAGCAGCTCCTGCCCGGGGCGCAGCCGCTCCCACGACTCAAGCTCAGCGGCCGAAGGAGGCTCGGCGCCGGCGCGCAGCTCGTCCAGAAGATTGCCGTCGGCATCCGGCAGCAGTGGAGTGAGGATCTGCTGGAGCACATGCAGCGCGTTCTGAACGCTGCCGCCGTAAAGGCCGGAGTGAAGATCGCGCGGCTGCGCGGTGACCGTGATCCAGGTGCTAACGCAGCCGCGCAGGCCGATCGTGATCGCCGGCGTATTCGCGTCCTCCATCGCACTGTCAAAGACGACTGCGCAGTCCGCGCCGCGCTGGTCGGCCTTGACCCACGCGGCGACCGATTCGCCGCCGGCCTCCTCTTCGCCCTCGATCACTACGCGCACGTTGACTGCCAGCTCGCCGCTCTGGAAAAGCTCACAGGCCGCCAGCAGCAGTGGGTAGAAGTTGCCTTTGTCATCGGCGGCGCCGCGCGCATACAGCCTGCCGCCGCGAACCTCAGGCTCAAACGGCGGGCTCTGCCAGGCCTCGAGCGGGCCAGGGCCCTGAACGTCGTAGTGGCCGTAAATGATCACCGTCGGCGCGCCTTCGCTGCGGGCGCGTAGCTCGCCGATCACAAGCGGGTTGCCGCCGTCAATCGTCACCAGCTCCGCTTCGCCGCCCGCCCGGCGTACGATCGCGGCAGCGAACTCGGCTGCGGCGAGAAGATCCTTCGCTGCGCCGCCGCCGGTCGAGATCGACGGAATGCGCAGCCAGTCGTAGAGCTCGTCGAGCTGGCCCGGTTCCATCGCCTCAGCCTACTTGGGGGGCGGGCGCAAACTGGGCTTTTTCCGTGCGGGGGCGGCCTAAGAACGGCCGCCACTCCCTCTAGACTTAAGCGCCCGTGTCTGCCGCTCCTTCGCTTTACCGCCGCCACCGCCCGCGCAACTTCGCTGACGTCGTTGGCCAAGAGCACGTCGTCCGCACGCTGACCAATGCGGTTAGTCAAGGAAACGTTCACCACGCCTACCTTTTCGTCGGTTCGCGTGGCACCGGGAAGACCTCGATGGCGAAGATCCTCGCTGCCTGCCTCAACTGCGAACATGGGCCAACGGCTGAACCCTGCGGCGTCTGCGATTCATGCCTAGCGATCCAGCAGGCCGGTTCGATGGACGTAATCGAGATGGACGGTGCCTCACACAACTCGGTTGACGACATCCGCGAGCTGCGCGAAAGCGTCGCCTACGCGCCGGTCAGTGGCCGCTCCAAGGTGTACATCATCGACGAGGCACAGATGCTCACGCCGCAGGCCTGGAACGCCTTTCTGAAGACGCTTGAGGAGCCACCGCCGAACACGATCTTCGTGCTCGCGACGACCGAGCCGCAGAAAATTCTCGACACCGTCGTTGATCGCTGCCACCGCTTTGATTTCGGTCGCCCGACCGTTGAGCAGCTGACCGTCGTGCTGCAGCGCGTGGCGCAGAGCGAATCGATCGAGATCAGCCCCGATGCGCTCGCCTTGATCGCCCGCCACGCAACCGGCTCATTCCGCGACGCGCTCGGCACGCTTGAGCAGCTCGTCACCTATACCGGCAGTTCGATCGCGGTTGAAGACGTTCTCGCCGTGCTCGGAGTCGCCGACGATGACCTGCTGTTCGGCGCGCTTGATGCGATCGCCGCCCATGATGCACGCGCCTCTCTGGAGATTGCCGCGCGCCTCGCGCAGACCGGCCGTGACCTGCAGATCGCCGCTCGCGACCTTGAGGTTCACGCGCGCGAGCTGCTCGTTGTTGGCACGCTCGGCGCCGTCCCGAGCGAGCTGCGCGTTACCCCCGACCGTGACGCGCGCCTTGCCGAGCAGGCAGAGCGCGTTGATGAGGCCGACGTCGTGCGGCTGCTTGACCTGCTCGGAGTCGCGATGCGCGCGATCCGCGATGGCGCCGACCCGCGCACGCAACTTGAGCTCTCGCTAGTCAAGGCCGCAACGCCGGAGGTTGATGCCTCGAGCAAGGCGCTGCTGGCGCGGATCGGCCGCCTTGAAGCGGCTCTTGGCGGCGCGCCCGCCGCTGCTGTGCCCGCCGCCGCTGCACCCGCCGCTGCTGCCGAACTAGAGGCTGCCGCGCTGCAACCGGCGCCAACTCCCGCGCCGCCGGCCGAACCCCCGCCAGCGGTAACCCCGGCCGCGAGCGCAGCGGCGGCCGCCGCACCAGCGCTGGAGCCGGCCGAGCAGCCCGCGTCGGCCGAGCAGCCCGCTCCCGAAGCGTCCGCCGCAGCGGCCCAGGTGACGATCGAGCAGGTCACGGAGATTTGGCCGGCCGTATTGGAGACGATCAACCCCGACCAGTCGATGGTCTGCGCCGCGTTGGCGCGGGCGCAGCCGGTTGAGATGCGCGGCGGCAACCTCGTTGTCGCCTTCCCTGAGGATGATTCCTTCAACCGCCGGATGGTTGCCGACAACGCCGACGCTCGGACCGTCGTCGGGCTGGCGCTTGAGTCGTTGCTCGGCGTGCGCGTGAAGATCGAGTACGAGCTGCGCGACCTTGGCACGGCGCCCGAGGCGCAGGAGCTGGCCGGCGATGAGCTTGTTGACCGACTGCTTGAAACATTCGACGCTGAAGAGATCGTCGCCGCGCCCGTGGTAGCCAGCGAGGCGATCGCCGACGATGGCGCTGGCGCCGAGCAGCCCGACTTCTCCGACGATGGCGACCCTGGCCCCGAAGGACCCTAAGGGCCATGTTTGCTCCTCCCGTCCAGCGGCTGATCACCGAGCTTTCGAAGCTCCCGGGGATCGGTTCGCGCACCGCGCAGCGGCTCGCCTTCCACATTCTGCGGCTCGAGAAGGAAGACGCGCTGGCGCTGGCTGACGCGATCCGTGAGGTGAAGGAGAAGATCGGTTTCTGTGAGGTCTGCTGCAACCTTTCCGAAGGGCCGCGCTGCGTGATCTGTCAGGACGCGCGCCGCGACCAGACTTTGATCTGCGTTGTCGAAGAGCCCGGCGATGTGATTCCGGTTGAACGGACGCACGAGTTTCGCGGTACCTACCACGTGCTCGGCGGCGCGCTCTCGCCGATAGACGGAATCGACGCCGACGACCTGAAGATCGCGGAGCTCTACGCGCGGATCGAATCGGCAGACCCAAAGATCGCCGAGATCGTGCTCGCGACCAACCCAACAACGACCGGTGAGGCGACGGCGCTGCAGATCGCACGTGGTGTCCACGAGCGCGCCCCGGACGTCGCAGTAACGCGGCTCGCCTCCGGGCTGCCGGTCGGAGCGGACCTCGAGTACGCCGACGAAGTGACGCTGGGCCGCGCGATGATGGGCCGCCGCGCCGTCTGAGCGGTCGCAGCCGACCGCACACAGACCGCGAACGCTCGTATCCTTGGCCGCTATGGCTGACGCGACGATCGTTATGAAGTTCGGAGGCAGCTCAGTTGCAGATGCTGAGCGGCTTCGTCGCGCCGCCGAACGGATCGTCGCGCGCCGCGAGGAAGGCCACCGTGTTGTCGCCGTCCTGAGCGCCCGCGGCAAGGAGACCGATCGCCTGATCGAGGCTGCCTACGAGGTCTCCGACAACCCTGACCCGCGCGAGATGGACATGCTGCTTTCAACCGGCGAGCGAGTCTCGTGCGCGCTCTGCGCGATGGCGATCAATGATCTTGGCCATCATGCGATCTCCTTGACCGGCTCGCAGGCCGGGATCGTGACCGACACGACGCACACCAAGGCGCGAATCCTTGACGTTCGCGCCGACCGAATTAGCGCGGCGCTCGACAACGATGAGATCGTGCTCGTCGCTGGTTTCCAAGGCGTCTCAACGACGAAGGATGTAACGACGCTCGGCCGCGGCGGTTCCGACACGACGGCCGTCGCGCTTGCCGCCGCGCTCGGCGCCGAAGAGTGCGAGATCTACACCGACGTGGCCGGCGTCTTCAGCGCCGATCCAAGAATCGTGCCCGACGCGCGCAAGCTGTCGGTCGTTTCATCTGAAGAGATGCTTGAAATGTCATCGTCGGGAGCGGGCGTGCTGCAGCTTCGCAGCGTCGAGTACGCCCGCAACCATGGCGTCCGTATCCACTGCAGGTCGAGCTTTGAGGACGGTCCCGGTACCGTGGTCCTCGCGGAGAATCAGACAATGGAACATCCACTCATCACAGCCGTAACTCATTCGACCGACGAGGCCCGCGTCACCGTCATCGGCGTGCCCGATACGCCCGGCGCCGCCGGCCAGATCGCGACCGCGCTTGCAGAGGCGCACGTCAACGTCGACATGATCATTCAGAACGAGCCGGTCTCGAAGGACACGCGCGCCGATATGTCGTTCACTGTGCCGCGCGATGACCTGCGCGCCGCGCACGAAGCGCTCGACAGCTTGAAGCCTGTAATGGGGATCGGCGACATCGCGACCGACAAAGAGATGGGCAAGGTCTCAGTGATTGGTGCCGGAATGAAGTCGCATCCCGGCGTCGCGGCGAAGGTCTTCAGCGTGCTCGGCGCTGAGGGAATCAACATCGAGATGATCTCGACCTCACCGATCAAGATCTCCTGCGTAATTGCAGGCGACCGCGTCGAGGACGCGGTCCGCGCGCTGCACAGCGCCTTCGAGCTGAGCGGCGAGGACACGATTCGCGCCGAGGAGCCCTTCGGGCTGCCGCCGTCATGAGGGTTGCCGTCGTTGGCGCAACCGGCGCCGTCGGCCGCCTGCTGCTGGCGATGCTCAGCGAACGCTCGGTCGCTGCCGACGAGGTGGTGCCGTTCGCCAGCGCGCGTTCAGCGGGGACGATCCTTGAAGGCTACGGCGAGGTCCAGCCGCTCAGCGCAGAGACGATCAGCGGCTTCGACCTCGCTCTCTTCTCGGCAGGCGGCTCAACCTCGCGTGAGTGGGCGCCGCAGTTTGCCGCCGCTGGCGCGCTCGTCGTTGACAACTCTTCCGCTTGGCGGATGGACGATCAGGTTCCACTCGTCGTCAGCGAGGTAAACCCTGACGCGATCGCTAACGCGGCCAAGGGGATCGTTGCCAACCCGAACTGCACGACGATGGTCGCGATGCTGCCGCTCAAAGCGCTGCACGACCAGTTTGGTCTTAACGCGATCGTTGCAACCAGTTACCAGGCCGCAGGAGGCGCCGGCCGCAGCGGCATTGATGAGCTCGCGGCGCAGGTGCCGGTGCTGCACGAAGACGTCAACCTTCTCGTGAGCGACGGAGCGAAGGCGGCGCGCAAGGTTACGGCGGAAGTCCACGCCAACACGCTCGCCTACAACGTCGTGCCGATGCTCGGCGCGCTCGAAGCGAACGGTTACACCGACGAGGAGATGAAACTTCAGAACGAAAGCCGCAAGATCTTGGAGCTGCCGGGGCTGAAGGTCAGCCCGACCTGCGTACGCGTGCCGGTGATGGTTGGCCACGCAATTGAGATCCGCGCCAGCTTTGAGCGCGCAGTTGAGTTGGACGCGGCGCTCGAAGCGCTGGCCGCATTCCCGAACCTTGTTGTCGAGGCGGCGCCAACGCCGCTGGAGTGGGCGGGGCGCGACGAAGTGGCGGTCGGCCGAGTACGGGTAGACCTCGACGATCCGAACAGCATCAACTTCTTTGTCGTTGGTGACAACCTGCGCAAAGGCGCAGCGCTGAACACCGTTCAGATCGCCGAACTGGCGATCGCTCGCGGCCTCGTCGGTTAGCCGCGCCTACCAGCCGCTAACGCCGCCGACAACCGCCTGTGACCAGTCGATCACCGAGGTCGGCTTAACGATGTGATGCTGCAGGCCAAGCTCCTTCGGCGAAATGCCGAGTGCCAAGCCAACAAGCTGCGGCAGATGAAGGACCGGCATGTTCAAGTCGCGGCCAACCTGCTTGGCGGCCATCGGCTGCTGCAGGTCAAGGTTGAGGTGGCACAGCGGGCAAGGCGTGACTAGGCAATCGGCTTCGGCGTCGGTTGCGTCAGCGAGGTGGCGGCCAGCCTGTTCGAGTGAAGCTTCTTTGTTCATCGTGATGATCGGGAAGCCGCAGCACTTGTGCGAGCCGGCGTAATCGATCACGGTGCCGCCGAGCGTTTCAATTACCTGCCCGAGGTACTCGTCACGCGGTTGCGCGCGATTGATGTCGAGCCGATCGGTTGGGCGCACGATGTAGCAGCCGTAGAACGGGCCGACGCGCAGGTCGGTCAGGGGCTGCTTGACGAGCGTCTTCAGCTTGTCGAGGCCGATCTCTTCGACGAGCACCCAAAGGAAGTTCTTGTTGATGATCCCGTCCTGGTACTCAAGGCCCTCGTCGGCGAGTGTCTCGTTGACCTGCGCACGGTATTCGGCGCTTGCGTCGAGCCGCTGCTGGCACTCGCTCTGCGCGCCCTGGCAGGTGGAGCAGATGTTCATCATCAGGTCGGCGCCCTGCGTGATCTCCTGCTGGGCGAGCGCGAAGGTGCGAGCGTTGAGCGTGTCGGCCAGCTCCTGACTGTGCTCGGCGATGACGCCGGCGCCGCAGCAGTTGGCGCGGTCCAGTTCAACCAGTTCGATGTCAAGCATCGGCGCGACGGCGGCCATCGAGCCGTGCAGTTCAGCGGTGAAGCCTCGACTTACACATCCGGGCCAGTAAGCAACTTTCATAGCTTCCTTTCGATCCTATTAAGCGCTCGAGCCTTCGCTGCCGTCAGGTGCGACGCCAGCGGGCTCGGCAGCTTCGATCGCCTCGGCGACCTCAGGGTTTGGTGCATTGTCAGCGTCTGTGCCGCTGATGTAGAGGTTGAACTCAGTGCGCTCCTCGCGCCCTTCGACGACCTCGAAGATCCTCTTCACGCCGTCCGGCGCCTTGTGCGGATGGAGCAGCGCCTTGCCCGGAGTCATCTTGCGGCGCAGCAGCGCGGTTACGACGATCGGAAGGCTGGCGATCAGTTCCGGCACGGCGCGCGGGTGGAACTTGCCGCCGTATGAATCAGGCAGCAGGTCGGCCTCGTGGAGGATCCCGTTCTTCTCGATGTTGTTGACGAAAGCCATCTCGTGGCGCTCACCGTTGTTGCGGTCCTTGATGTGGAAGTCGTTGCCGGCGATGCGGCGCAGGCGCATGATCTGGTTCATCGGCGCAACGCCCTTGGGGCAGGCCTCGATGCACTTGAAGCAGTGCGTGCAGTCGTAGATGCCGTGCTTGTCCTCGCCGAGATCCTTCAGCCGTTGCTCGTGCGCTGCGTCGCGCGGGTCACCGACGAAGCGGTAGGTCTTGGCCAGCGCGGCGGGGCCAACGAAGAGCGGGTCAACTTCCATCGAAAGGCAGTCGGAGACGCAGGCGCCGCATTGAATGCAGGCCATCGACTGGGTTACGTCGATCATCGATTCGCGTGAGACGATGTACTCGCGCTCTGGAACCGGCTCCTTGCCGATCAGCCATGGCGTGACGCGCTGGATCTTCTTCCAGTGGACGGCGTCCATGTCGACGATCAGATCCTTGATGATCGGCATGTTGCCCATTGGCTCAACTTCGATCACGCCGTCCTCGCCGGCGCTGGCAAGCGCATCGTCAAGGTGCGTGTGGCAGGCGAGGCCGGGCTTGCCGTTTACGCGCACGCCGCAGGAGCCGCAGATAGCTGCGCGGCATGAACAGCGCACGCCGATCGAGCCGTCCTTCTCGTTGCGAGCCTGAAGGATTCCTTCGAGCACTGAGCGGTGCGGTTCGAGATCAACTGTGTGCTCGTCCCAGTACGGCGCGGCACCACTTTCAGGGTCGTAGCGGCGGATCTTGAGCTTAAATTCGGCCATTGTTCTTTCCTCGTGCGGGGGCTTAGTAGGTCCGGGCTTCGGGCTGCCAGTCGGTGATCGTTACCTCTGAGTACGAAAGCGTCGGCACGTCACCGCCGTTGCGTGAGACGTTGATGTGCTTGAGCCACTCAGCATCATTGCGCTCAGGGAAGTCGGTACGGAATTGGGCTCCGCGTGATTCCTTGCGCTCCAGTGCCGCCATCACGATCGTCTCCGAGCAGTCGAGCATGTAATCGAGCTCAATCGCGCCGAGCACGTCCTGGTTGAAGACGGCTCCCTTGTCGTCGACGTAGGCAGTCTTCGCCTCTTCTTTTAGGCGGCGGACAATCTCGTGCGCGCTCTGCAGCCCAGCCTCGTCGCGGTAGACGGCGGCGTAGCGGTTCATCGTCGTACCGAGCTCGTGCTTGATCTCGGAGACGCGGCGGCCGGTCTTCGGCCGAGCGAGAATCTCGGCGATCATCTCGCGGTCCTTGCCGAGTTGATCGTCGGAGACGGTCGGCATCTTCATTGCCAGCGCGCGCTCGGCGGCGTGCTCGCCGGAGCGGCGGCCGAAGATCAAAGTGTCGAGCAGCGAGTTGGCGCCAAGGCGATTACCGCCGTGGACCGAGACGCAGGCAACTTCTCCGGCCGCGTAGAGGCCTTCCAGCGGTGTAGCGCCGTTGATGTCGGTCTTGACGCCGCCCATGATGTAGTGCATTCCGGGCTGGATGATGATCGGCTCGCGTGTGATGTCGACGCCGGCGAAGTCCTTGCCGATGTTGACGATCTCGCGCAGCGCTTCGAGCGTGCGCTTGCGCGGCACGACGGTGATGTCGAGGTAGATGCCTTGCTTGTCAGGGCCGACGCCGCGCCCTTCGAGGATCTCGGTCTGCTCAGCGCGCGAGACGACGTCACGCGAGGCGAGCTCCATCTTGTTCGGCGCATACTTCTCCATGAAGCGCTCGCCTTCAGAGTTGAGCAGGTGCGCGCCTTCACCGCGCGCGCCCTCGGTAATCAGGAAGCCGTTCTCAGCAAGTGTCGTTGGGTGGTACTGGATCATCTCCATGTCCATCAGCGGTGCGCCGGCCTGATAGGCCTGTGCGATGCCGTCACCGGTGCAGATCAGCGCGTTGGTCGTCGGTTGGAAACACTGGCCGGCGCCACCGGAGGCGAGGATCACGCTCTTGGCGCTGAAGCTTTCCATCTTGCCGCTGCGGATCTCGCGCGCAACGGCGCCGACGCATTCGCCCTCATCGCTCTTGATCAGCGAGGTCACGAACCATTCTTCGAAGCGGTCAATTACCTCGTGGTACTTCATCAGCTGTTCGTAAAGAACGTGGAGCAGCGCCTGGCCGGTGATGTCGGCGACATAGGCGGTGCGCTTGGTCGAAGCTCCACCAAAGGCGCGCAGATCCATCTCGCCCTTCTCGTTGCGGTGGAATGTGACGCCAGCATGCTCGAGCCACATCACTTCGGCTGGAGCCTCGCGGCACATGATCTCGATCGCGTCCTGATCGCCGAGGAAGTCAGAGCCCTTAATCGTGTCGTAGGCGTGAGAGCGCCAATCGTCAAGCGGGTTGATTGCGGCATTGATCCCGCCGGCTGCGGCGACCGAGTGCGAGCGAACCGGATGAACCTTGGAGAGGATCGCGACTGTGGCGCCGGTCTTAGCGGCGGCGAGGGCGGCGCGCTGTCCTGCGAGACCGGCTCCGATGATTAATACGTCGTATGCGGGCATAGCTCCGATGGGGTCGTATGGGGTGTCCAGCGATAGCGCCCAAGAGGCCGATCCGCTGTTGCCCAATGGTATACGGCGGGCGGCTGTCGCAGGGTCGCGGCCGGGCCCGCTGATGGCGCGCTGGCGCTAGCGCGACGGTTGCGCAACGAGGACTGGCTGCTGCTCCGCGCCCCAGAGCTCGCGGTTGTCGGAGCGAACGACTCTGCGCCGCGCCTTCAGCTCAAGCAGCTCACTCAGCCCTGCCTCGCCGAGCAACGCGCCCGCTGCTGCTTGCGCTGCCGGGTCGGCCTCGGCGAAGGCCTGCTGGATCCGCTGTAGGTGCAATAGGCGGTAGGGAATCGCGTTGGTGCTGATCTCGTGACCGCGCCAGTTCCACTTGACCAGCCCGAGCGAGCGTTTGTAGGGTTTGCCGCCGACGACGTCGCCTTCTGCGACCTCGTCGTTCTGTTCGAGCCAGTTGTCGATGAAGCCGATGTGGGCCTCGACCTCGGCAGCGAATTCGCGGCCGATGTAGGCCAGTAGTGCGGTCAGCGTCGGCGGGATCGCGTCGTCAGCGAAGAGCTCGCTCGGAACCTCGCCGTATTCACCGCTGTCGGTGACCGGCGAGTTCATCCGCTCAACCCAGCGCCAAACAGGCCAGGCATCACGTTTCATGATCAGCGAAGGTTCCGGGTCGCGCGAGAGGTGGGCGTAGAGCGGGGCGATCAAACCGAAGTCGCCAAGTGTTGGGCGGCCGCCAAGAAGGTAAGGGGTGGTCTCCAAGTGAGCGCTGAAAAGCTCGAGGAACTCGAGGTACGAGCGCTCAACTTCGGGGATCGTCTCGGGATTGACGCCGAAGTCGAGTGTCAGCGCGCGCATCCGGTCGGCGGCAAACTCTGAGATCTTGGCGCGAGCAGCCGCGTCGTCGCTGTCGCCGAGCTCGGGGCCAAAGTCAAAGGTTGACGACCCCTCAGAAGAGCCACCCGCCAGCATCAGCCCGCGGCCGAAGTCCTCACCGACGAACGGCATGTTGAGCCCGTCGAAGTTCCAGCGGTAGTGGAGCGCCGGCCGCATCAGCCCTTCGCTGCCGAACATCTCAAAGACACGCGTGACGATGTTCTGAAGCCCGGCGGGCGGTTTTGCCGAGCGCTCCGGGGGCATCTCAGCGTCGAAGTAATCGATGATGTCGCAGGTGTCTTGGATCAGTTGCCCATCGGCGGTTTGAAGCACGGGGATGATCCAGCGCCCGATCTCAGGGACGACCTCAGCCGGGAAGCGCGGATCGCCGGGAGGGCGCTCGATGTATTCGATCCTCTGCTTAATCAGGTAGGAGCGCGCCTTTGCCGAGTAGAGCGACGAGCGCATCGCGTAGAGGACTGGGAGTTCCATCAAGGAGGCGATCGTACGCGACGAGCGCGGTCAGGAGCTGTGCGGGACTGCCGCCGTCAGCGCTCGTTCAAGCTGCTGCGCAGTTACAACGCCGCAGAGGCGACTGTCGCCGTCAACGACGAGCACGGCACCGATCCGCTTCAGCGCGTCGACAGTTAGGAGCGCCTCGATCGGCGCTTCGCGCACCACGGCGCTGGCTTCGCTGGCCTCCGCATCGAGCAGCTCGCCGACCGCTGTGGCTGGTCTTGCTGCTCGGATCTCAGCGTCGACGGCTTCGGCGGTGAGGATTCCTTCGAAGCGGCCGAGTTGATCGACGACCGCGAACCAAGGCCACTGAAAGCGGGCGAAGAACTGCTCGTCGGCGTCGATTGCGCTCATCGATGAGGGGATCGCGACCGGTTCTGAGTCCATCACGTCGGCGACCGTGATCCCTTCGATCTCATCGGTGAAGCGGCTGCTGGCGACGGCGCCGCGCGCGGCCGATGCGAGGAACCAGCCGAGCACCGCGAACCAAATACCGGAGACGAGATCACCGCGCGTGACGGCCAGTACGCCGAGGCCGATCATGATCACGCCGAAGCCTTGGCCGAGATAACCGGCGAAGCGTGTTCCCTTGCCGCGCTCGCCGGTCACCTTCCAGGCGATTGCGCGGGCGATCCGGCCACCGTCGAGCGGGAAGGCGGGGACGAGGTTGAAGAGCAGCAGCGCGAGGTTGACGATCGCCAGCCAAGCGACCAGCGCCGTGAATGGGGTTGTCGCAATCACGCTGAATGTCGCGGTGTCGACGACGTCCGAAGTTTGCGAACCGATTGCGGCGACCACGAGGCAGAGCACGACGATGATCGCCGTTACCGCCGGCCCGGCGGCAGCGACCTTGAACTCTTCGCCAGGTGACTTGGAATCGCGCGAGAGTTTGGCAACGCCGCCGAAGAGCCAGAGGTCAATCCCCGAGGTTGAGATTCCCTCGCGCCGCGCAGCAAGCGCGTGGCCAAGCTCGTGCAGTAGTAGCGAGATGAAGAAGAGCAGCGTTGCGGCGATCGCGATGCCGAACGAGAGCGTGTTCGAGGAGCCGATCAGAATGTCGCTGAAGTAGCCCGAGAGCCAGTAGATCATCAAGAAAAGGAAGATGAACCAGCTCGGGTTGGCGCCGACGCGGATGCCAAAGACGCTGAACAGCTTGATTGAGCGCTCTCCGAACATCTTCTTATCCTCGCAGGGTCGCGCCTAGCCCTGCGGCGTATGGCGCGCAACGACTCCGGCGGCGTCAATCCCGAGCGGCAGTCCGCCGTAGTTGAGGCCGCGGTTCTCACTCAACCGGGCTGCGCAGAATGCGTCGGAGACAAAGCTCGGACCGTGCTGGACTAGCAGTGCTGCTTGCAGCGCGATCGCCATCTGTTCGACGATCTTGCGGGCGCGGAATTCGATCTCCTCGCCGCTTTCAAACTCGCTGCGCAGGCGCGCGATTGCCGCGTCGAGCAGCGCGTCGGCGCCACTGGCACGGTCAAGCTCGGTGAAGAAGCCTTCCAACGACTCCGGCTCGTGGCGCAGCGCACGCAGAACGTCGAGCGCGATCACGTTGCCCGAGCCTTCCCAGATTGAGTTCAGCGGCGCTTCGCGGTAGAGCCGCGGCATCCCTGACTCCTCGACGTAGCCGGCGCCGCCAAGCACCTCCATCGCTTCGAAGGCGTGCTGCGGCGCGCGCTGGCAGACGTAGTACTTCGATACCGCCGTCGCGAGCCGCTTGAACTGCGCTGCGGCAGGGTCGCTTTCGGCCTCGTCGTAGGCGCGCGCCAAGCGCATCGCGGTCACCGTTGCCGCTTCCGCTTCGAGCGCTAGGTCTGCCAGCACGTTTGTCATCAGCGGTTGGTCGATCAGTTGCTTGCCGAAGGCGGCGCGATGAGCGGCGTGCCAGGTCGCTTGTGCGACCGCGCTGCGCATTCCTGCTGCCGCGCCGAGCACGCAGTCGAGCCGCGTGTGGGCGACCATCTCGATGATCGTCGGCACGCCGCGGCCGGGCTCGCCGACCATTCTTGCGAGCGCGCCGTCGTACTCGACTTCGCTCGAAGCATTGGAGCGGTTGCCAAGCTTGTCTTTGAGCCGCTCGATGCTGATCTTGTTGCGTGAACCGTCGGGCAGAATCCGCGGCATCGCGAAGCAGGAGATCCCCTCAGGCGCCTGAGCGAGGATCAAGAAGAGGTCGCTCATCGGCGCTGAGCAGAACCACTTGTGGCCGGTGATCAAGTATTCGGCGCCGGGGCCGCCGCCGTTGACCGCTTTCGCCGTAGTCGTGTTGGCGCGGACGTCGGAGCCGCCTTGCTTCTCGGTCATTGCCATGCCGCAGATCGCCGAGCCTTTCTCAGCCGCGGGGACAGAAGAAGGGTCGTAGGAGGTTGAGGTCAGCAGCGGCTCCCATTCGGCGGCCAGCTCCGGCTGCGCCCGCAGCGCGGGAACGGCGGCGAAGGTCATCGTCGTCGGGCAGGCGAAGCCGGCCTCGGCCTGGGTCGCGGTGATGAAGAGTGCGCCGCGGGCGACGTTTGCGCCCTGCTCGATGCTGCGCCAAGGCAGCGCGTGCAGTTCGTCGCGGACACCGGCCGCCATCAGCTTGTGCCATGAATCGTCGAAGGTCACCTCATCGACGCGCTCGCCGTAACGGTCGAAACGAGCCAGTACCGGGGGACGCTCGTTCGCCAGCTCACCCCACCTCATCGGCTCGCCGCCCCAGAAGCGGCCGAGCTCACTCGCCCGATCGCTTGCCCAGCCGCCACCTTCGCGCTGAAGAGCCTCGACCAGAGGCAGGTTGTCCTCAAACAGATTGCGCCCGCTAAGTGGTGGTGGCTGGTTCGTCACCTCGTGAGTAGCCATCTCCAGAGAGGTTACGCCGACCTGCGCCGAGCTGTGAGGTTCGGCCGCGCCGCTGGCCGCCGGCGCCCTTGACTAGCCTCTGGCGTACAAACACAGAAATTAAGGACGCGATGTCGAAGATTCAGGTTAAGAACCCCGTAGTTGAGCTGGATGGCGACGAGATGACGCGGATCATCTGGAAGTTCATCAAGGAGCAGCTGATCCTTCCGTACCTCGACATCGACCTCAAGTACTTCGACCTTGGAATAGAGAGCCGCGACGCAACCGACGATCAGATCACCGTCGATGCGGCCAACGCGATCAAGCAGTACGGAGTTGGCATTAAGTGCGCGACGATCACTCCGGACGAGGACCGGGTTGAGGAATTCGGGCTCAAACAGATGTGGCGCTCGCCGAACGGAACTATTCGCAACATCCTCGGCGGCGTGATCTTCCGTGAGCCGATCGTGATCAGCAACGTGCCGCGGCTGGTTCCCAGCTGGACGAAGCCGATCGTGATCGGCCGCCACGCCTTTGGCGACCAGTACCGCGCGACCGATTTGGTGATCCCCGGTGAGGGCACGCTGACGATGACCTACACGCCAAAGAACGGCGACGAGCCAATCGAGCTCGACGTTTACGACTTCCCTAGCGGCGGCGTGGCGATGGCGATGTACAACCTCGACGATTCGATCCGCGACTTTGCCCGCGCCTGCCTTCGCTACGGCCTTGAGCACTCGATGCCGGTCTACCTCTCGACCAAGAACACGATCCTGAAGGCCTATGACGGCCGCTTCAAAGACATCTTCGAAGAGGTCTACGAGGCCGAGTTCAAGTCCGATTTTGATGCAGCGTCAATCACTTACGAGCATCGACTTATTGATGACATGGTCGCCTCGGCGCTGAAGTGGGAGGGCGGTTACGTCTGGGCCTGCAAGAACTACGATGGCGACGTTCAGTCCGACACGGTCGCCCAAGGCTTCGGTTCGCTTGGCCTGATGACGAGTGTGCTGATGACGCCCGACGGCAAGACTGTTGAGGCCGAGGCTGCGCACGGCACGGTCACACGCCACTACCGCCAGCACCAACAGGGCAAGCCGACCTCGACCAATCCGATCGCCTCGATCTTCGCTTGGACGCGAGGCCTTCAGGCTCGTGGACGGATCGACGAGACGCCTGAGGTCGTGGCATTTGCTGAGCGGCTCGAGCAGGTCTGTATTGAGACCGTTGAGGCTGGATTTATGACGAAGGACCTTGCGCGCTTGATCGGCCCCGAGCAGCCGTTCCAGACGACCGAGGAGTTCCTCGCCTCAGTCGACGAGCGGCTGGGGCTGGCGATGGCTTGAGGCGGCGAACTCGGTCTGTGACCTAGCGCACGTCAGATCT
>CAMCVN010000030.1 GCA_945881845.1 Bifidobacterium breve
CCGGCGGCGACCAGTGCTTCGGCGTCACGGCCGAGCAGGAAGCCGTTGGTTGTGACCGAGAGGTCTTCGACGCCAGGAAGCTGCGCCAACATTCCAGCGAGCTTGGGGAAGTCCTTGCGCACCAGCGGCTCGCCGCCGGTCAGGCGAACGTCGCCTACCCCGATCGAGGCGAGCAGGCCGACGACGCGCGTGATCTCCTCAAACTCGAGAACCGAGGAGCGCTCAAGCCACTTCAGCCCCTCAGCCGGCATGCAGTACTGGCAGCGGAAGTTGCAGCGGTCGGTGACCGAGATTCGAACGTCGCCGATGCTGCGGCCGTGGCCGTCAACTAGTGGTTCGCGCTGCACGGCAGTGAGGATAACCGCCTGCGCGCCGGAGCCCTTTTGGCTCACTGCGCGCCAGCGCCCTGCTGGCTCACTGCGCCGCGTCGGCGCGGGCCTGCAGAGCTTCAAAGAGTGCGGCGAAGTCAACTTCGCCGAACCCTTCGCTCGACGCTTCTGCCATTAGCTCTCGCGTCCGCGATGCGTACTCGAAGGGCGTTTGATCGGCGGCCGCCAGCTCAAGCGCAAGATCAACGTCCTTGATCATGTGGTCGAGGCGGAAGAGCGGCTCATACTGGCGCTCGATCATCGGCTGGAGCTTCAGCTGCGCCATTCGTGAATCTGCCGCCCCGCCATCGATCACTTCGCTCAGCGCTGTGAGGTCAACGCCGGCTCCTCGGGCCACGATCAGCGCCTGCGCGAGTACCGCTGCGTTGCTGGCAGCGATCGCGTTCGTGATCACCTTGATCGTCTGGCCTTGGCCAAGCGCGCCACAGTGGACGGTCTTGGAGCCGAGTACCTCGAAGATTGGTGCCGCGCGCTCAAGATCGGCTTCGCTGCCGCCGGCCATGATCGTCAGCGTGCCGGCCTCGGCGCCCGGAGAGGAGCCGGTGACGGGGGCGTCAATGAAGGCGATTCCGTGCTCGCCGAGCCGCTCGCCGAGCGAGCGCGCCATCTGCGGTGAGATCGTTGACATGTCGATGCAAAGCATGCCTTCGCGGCCGCCAGCGATTACTCCGTCGTCGCCGACGAGAATCTGCTCGACCTGCTCGCCGTTAACGACGATCTTGATCACGACGTCGCTGGCCGCCGCCAGCTCGGCTGGGGTCGCGGCGACGCTGACGCCGTGCTCTGCTGCGAAAGCTTCTGCTGTCGCGGCGGTGCGGTTCCAGACCGTCAGCTCATAGCCGGCCGTAGCGAGATTCGCGGCCATCCGCGAGCCCATGATCCCGAGGCCGATGAAGCCGATCCGCTCGCGCGCCATTAGCTGACCAGTTCGCTAACCGCTTCGGCGAACAGCTCTGTGTGACGATCAACGTCGGCGGCAGTCGTCTGCGGCGCAATTAGGGCCATGTTGTGGAACGGCGTGATCATCACGCCGCGGTTGAGCGCGTAGAGGTGGAGCAAGCTCTCCAGCTCAGCGTCGTGCGAGGCGTGGGCTGCAGTGCCGTTGCGGGCTGGCTCGGGCAGGAACTGATATTCGGCGCGGCAGCCGAGCTGCGTCACGTTCCACGGCAGGCCGGAAGCGTCGATCGTCTGCTGTACGCCCGCAGCGAGGCGAGTGGCGAGCGGAATCGTCTGAGCGAACGAAGCCTCGTCGAGCGTCGAGGAGAGCGTCGCCGCCATCGCGGCGCTGGAGAGCGCATTGCCTGCCAGCGTCCCACCGATGCCGCCGGTGTCCTCGTAGTCGGCGTCATCCTCAGCGAAGATCTGCTCCAGCACACTGTCGCTGACGCCGAGCGCGCCGCAGGGAACGCCGCCGCCGATCGACTTTCCGATCGTGACGAGGTCAGGGTTGAGATCCCAGGCCGTGGTGCAACCGCCGGGGCCGGCCGAGAAGGTGTGCGTCTCATCAATCAGCAGCAGCGTGCCGTACTTGCGCGTGAGCTCACGCAGCGCATCGAGATAGCCGTCGTCGGGGAGGATGATCCCCATGTTCGTCATCGCCGGCTCGGCCAGCACGATCGCGATCTGCTCCGTCGCCAGCGCCTCTTCCAGCGCCGCCAGATCGTTGAACTCGACCGCGACCGTTGTTGCACCGGGGTCGACGGGGGCGCCGACGTTACCTTCACGCGCGCCTGTAACGCCGCCGCTACTAACAGCGAAAGCCTCGTCAACAGAGCCGTGGTAGCAGTAGTTGTAGACCAGCACCTTCGGCCGGCCGGTGATCTGGCGCGCGATCCGCAGCGCCGTTCGGTTCGCGTCGGTCGCCGAGAGCGTGAACAGCCAGTGGCCGAGCTTGAAGCGGCGCGAGAGCTCCTCGCCAACCCAGACGGCGTCCTCGGTCGGCAGCATCATCGTGATTCCGTTGGCGCCCTGCGCGGCTATCGCAGCGGCCGTAGCCGGCGGCGAATGGCCAGCCATCGCGCCGGTGTCGCCGAGCGCGAGGTCGATGTACTCGTTGCCGTCAACATCGGTGATCCGCGCACCACGGCCCTCAGCAGCGAAGACCGGGTGACCTCCGGCCCAAAGCATCATCCACGGCATCGGCACGCCCCCGACGAGTGAACCCTGGGCGCGCTCGTAGAGCTCACGCGAGCGCTGGTGGCTGGCGGCGAAGCTTTCAAGCTCGCGCGCCAGCAGCGCGCGGATCCGTTCGCGGTCGATCCTCGTTGGGTTGCTCGCGGTCATCACTGTGAGCCTATCGGCGCCCGCCGCAACCTAGTTAGCGACCGGCGCTGCCGAGCAAGGCGAGCTTCGTGCCGCCGCTGACGGCGAAGAGCTGAACGCGTGCGCTGTTGCCGGGCAAGCTCTCCGGCGGCAGGATGATCGTCACGCGGATGCCGCGCGGGGTCGTGACGCTCTGGCCAACCGCTGCGATCGTTCCATTGACGGCGGCTGCCAGCGGAAGGCCTGCGTTGGCGCCACTGATTGAGCCGGTCAGGTAGATCTGCTTGACGCCGAGTCCAGGCTGGAGCCGTGAGTAAAGCTCGCTGTTGTCGAGTTTGGCGCGGGCGCTGGTCGTCGCTGTCGGCAGCGAAGCGACCTTCTTGCCAATCAGGCCCTGGTTTGGCCCGATCCGATAGAGCCCTTCCGGCCCGGGCGGGAAGATCGCACTCCACTCGCGCGCCAGCTCGTCGCGGCGGCGAATAACGTCGGCGAACTGAGCGTGAATGAACTTCTCTTTACGTCCGTTGCGGACGTAGACATCGGTGCTCGTCGGCTCGTCGCTGAGCGGAACGCCGTCAAACTTCAGCCCCTTTCCGGCCTGCGTTACTTGGGCGATCGTCGGGACAATGTCGATTGAGCGCGTCAGCTTAAGATCAACCGCTGCGGTCGTCTGACCGGGCAGCTTGACGAACAGCGGCGTGTTCGCGATCTCGGGGAAGTTTGCGTCGGTTACCGGCCGGCGTGAGCCGCCGGGGCGGAAGCTGACGCCATGGTCGGCGGTCATGATGAAGAGCGCCTTGTTCCAGATCCCAGCCTGCTTCATCCTCGTGATCACCGAGGCCAGCACACGGTCGCTGTATTCGGTCTGGATCAGGAAGCGCTGCAGCGCAACGTCGACCATGTACTTGTTCTTGGTCCAGACGCCGCCCTCGCGGTCGGCGAGCCCGGCGGCGTCACCACCATCGGTCAGGTACTGATCGCCCTTCGGCCCAAAGCGCCAGGGGACGTGGGGGATTAGGACATGCATTACGTACAGCGGCGGCTTGCCTTTGCCGCTGATCCCGTTCTGCAGCCTCGCGATCTGACGGAGGTTGTCATTGACGAATGCAGAGCCTGCCAGCTCGCGGATCGGCGGGCTGGCGGCGAAGCGCGCCTTCGGGTCTTCCTTGTGAAGCGTTGAGACCTTCGGCCCCGATGCTGCGGCGTCGGCGAAGTCGCCATCGGTCGAGCCGATCGCCGGCAGTTTGTCAGCGAGCTCCTGGGGCAGCACGACGCGCCCGGCGACGACTGAGAGGTCGTTGAGCAGCGAGTTCAGGCGCTTATCTGTTGCATCACGTGCCTTTGCGCGGCAGATTGAGCGCGGGCAGACCGGCGTGAGCGCCTCGATCGACTCAACTCGGTGGCTGGCGGCGAGCATCGTGTAGACGCTCTGCTTGTAGGAGGTGAGCTGCTTGCTGACCGGGCTTGGGCGGATTCCAGTCAGGATTGCCGGAATCGCCGACCAGGTTCCATCACTGACCGTCATGTTGTTCTTGTACCAAGTCGAAGTTTCGGCGAGCTTGGCGAAATTGGGGAAGCGCTGAGCGTCGATCGAGGTGTCGGCGTTCATCAACGCGGCGGCCGGCATCTCGTCATAGATCAGCATCACGACTGGGGTCTGGCTGCCGCCAAGGCCGCTGACCGTGGTGCCCTCAGCGCTTGGCGTAACGAGGTCAGAGATCGGCGAGGCGAAGAGGAAAAGCGCAAGAAAGATGAACGGCGCCGGCGTGATCACGGAGAGAAAAGTGCGCATCCCGGCAGTCTTCCAGAACGCCCAAGCGACCAGCGCGCCAATCGCCAGCGAGATCGCGAACGCGAGCAGGGTGGTCGCGAAGGCCCCTTTGACGAACTGCAGCGCGACGAGCGCCGAGAGCAGCGCGATGAAGAGCAGGTGTACGAGGCGCGCCGCGCTCGCAGAGACGGCGCGAACCAACAGCTCAATCAGCGTTAGCGCCAGCGGCACGGCGAAGGTGACGCCGATCGCGAAGATCAGAATGTCGCCCGAAGTGTTGCCGCGCGCGACGAAGAAGGAAACGTCGCCGTCGAGGACGTCAAAGAGCGGCCTGACAAGACCAAGGCACCAGAGCGCCCCTAGCTGAAGACCAAGCAGCCACCATGATGGCCACTTCGCCGCACTCGCCGCTACCTCACCCGAAACCGGGGTAGCTTCGGGTTCGCTGCTCAATTCAGGACTGCGGCGTGTCGGGCTCGGCTGGGGCGTCGGCCGCAGCAGTCGTCACGGTTGAGCTCGCATCGTCGTCGCCGCGTCCAAAGAAGCTCTTGATGCGCTTCCAGTACATCTTCAGTGCGACGCCTGCGGCGGCGAAACCACCGACGAGAAGCTGAGCGATCATCGAGCCGCTGCCGGCGTCGAGGTAAGCGAGCGTTGTCTGAATGCTGGTCATAAGGAGGATCTCCTGAGTCGGGTGGAACGAGGGCAAGCGAACCCTGCGCTGGCAACAACTGGTCAACAGAGGTTACCCGGTTGTTACCAAGAATCCTGCAGTTGCGGAGCAAACGTTGGCCGAGGAAAGCGGCGACGCTCCGAAGCTAGCCTTTCAGTAGCACCCAAACGAGCGTTGCGGCAAAGGCAATTTGCCCGAAAGTAAGGGCGATTCCGAGGCTTGCGGCGCCAAGCAGCAGGGCGATCAAGGTGCCGAATGTGAATGCAGCGATCATTGCCGCCAGTTGAACGGGATGTGAATGGATCATGCGGCGGCGCTAATTCCGTTGCGCTCGGCGACGAGCCTGACGATGTCGCCGATGATTGAGGTGATCTCATAATCCTTCGGCGTGTAGACGCCAGCAACGCCGGCCGCCGTTAGCTCGGCAAGGTCGGCGTCGGGGATGATTCCGCCGACGACAACCGGAGCGTCAACGCCGAGCTTGGCCATGTCGTCGATCACGGCTGGGATCAGCTCACGGTGTGAACCGGAGAGGATCGAAAGGCCAACAACGTCAACGTCCTCCTGCATCGCGCTGGTCGCGATCTGCTCCGGGCTGAGGCGAATCCCTTCGTAGATGACCTCCATCCCCGCGTCGCGGGCGCGGACAGCGATCTGCTCAGCACCATTTGAGTGGCCGTCAAGGCCGGGCTTGCCGACGAGGATCTTGATCCGGCGGCCGAGCGCATCGCTAACGCGGTTGACCTCATCACGCAGCGCGGCCAGCGCCTCGTCGTCAGCTCCGCCGCTAGCGGCACCGCCGACTCCTGTCGGCGCGCGGTATTCGCCAAAGCTGCTGCGCAGCGCTGCTGCCCATTCGCCGGTCGTAACGCCGGCCTTTGCCGCAGCGATCGTCGCCGGCATGATGTTCTCGCTCTCGTCAGCGGCAACGCGCGTTAGCTCAGCGATCGCGGCCTCCGCGGCGCCTGCGTCACGCTGCGCGCGCCAGGCACGGACGGCCTCAGCCTGCTCGGCTTCAAGCGCTGGGTCAACGGTCATGATTCCACCATCGCTGCCGGCCATCAGCGGCGACTCTTCCGTCTCCGTGAAGCTGTTGAGTCCAACGACGATCTGTTCGCCGCTTTCAATCCGGCGCATCCGCTGGCGGTGGCTGTCAACGAGCGCGCCCTTCATGTATTCGACCGCTTCAACGGCGCCGCCCTGGCCGGCGACGATCTCGATCTCGGCGCGGGCGCCTGTCAGCAGTTCGTCAACGAGCCCGTCCATCACGACCGAACCTTCAAAGATGTCGGGGTACTCGAGCAGGTCGGTCTCGTAGGCCATCAGCTGCTGAATCCTCAGCGACCACTGCTGGTCCCACGGGCGCGGCAGGCCGAGCGCTTCGTTCCAAGCCGGAAGCTGAATCGCGCGGGCGCGCGCGTCGCGGCCAAGCGTGACGGAGAGCATCTCAAGCACGATCCGCGGCACGTTGTTCTCGGGCTGCGATTCAGTCAGGCCGAGCGAGTTGACCTGGACGCCGTAGCGCAGTCGCAGCTTGCGCTCGTCGGTCACGCCGTAGCGCTCGCGACCAATCTCCTCCCAGAGGATCGTCATCGCGCGCAGCTTCGCGTGCTCCTCAATGAAGCGCATACCGGCGTTGACGAAGAACGAGATGCGGCCGAAGACGTCGCCCATCCGCTCCGGCGCGACGCGCTCGGCGGCGGCGTCGAGCACGGCGATCGCGTTACTGATCGCAAAGGCGATCTCCTGAACCGGCGTCGCGCCCGCCTCCTGCAGGTGGTAGCTGCAAATGTTGATTGGGTTCCACTGCGGAACGTGCTCAACGGTGTAGGCGATCATGTCGGCGATCAGCCGCATCGACGGTGCTGGCGGGAAGGCGTAGGTGCCGCGGGCGAGGAACTCTTTGATGATGTCGTTCTGAGTCGTGCCGGTTAGCTCGGTCTGTGAGGCACCCTGCTCCTCGGCGACGGCGATGTAGAGCGCCAGCAGCCAAGCCGCTGTCGCGTTGATCGTCATCGAGGTGTTCATCTTCGCCAGCGGGATCCCCGCCAGCAGTGCTTCCATGTCGCCGCGGTGGGCAACGGGAACGCCGACCTTGCCTACCTCGCCACGGGCGATTGGGTCATCCGGGTCGTAGCCGGTCTGCGTTGGGAGGTCGAAGGCGATCGAAAGGCCGGTCTGGCCCTTCTCAAGGTTGGAGCGGTAGAGCTCGTTCGACTTCGCAGCCGTCGAGTGCCCGGCGTAGGTGCGGATCATCCATGGGCGATCCGGCTCTGGCAAGCGGGGGTTCATCGGGCGATTGTATGCTGACGAGCCGTGTCAGAGCTTGAAGCGATCGATCTGCAACATCTGGGCCGCGAGCAGTCGATCTGCAGTTATCGGCAGGGCGATGTGATCATCGATCCCGGGCCGCAGGTCAGCAGCCAGCGCGTGATCGACGCGCTCGGCGGCGAAGCGCCGCGGGCAATCCTGCTGACACACATCCACCTCGACCACGCGGCAGCGACCGGCGCGCTGATCGAGCAGTGGCCCGAAACCGAGGTTTGGGTGCACGAACGCGGCGCGCCGCATGTGATCGATCCTGAGCGGCTAATCGCCAGCGCAACGAGGATTTACGGCGACGAGATGGAGCGGCTCTGGGGCACGATCGTGCCGGTGCCGGCGGAGCGCGTGCGGGTGCTGGCCGGGGATGAAGAGATCGGCGACTGGAAGCTTCTCTATACGCCTGGCCATTCGGGGAATCACATTGCTTACCTGCACCAGCCGAGCGGCACGCTCTTCAGCGGCGACGTTGCTGGCGTGCGGCGGCTCGGCGGGCCGGTGCTGGCGCCAACGCCGCCGCCGGAGATCGACCTAGCCCGCTGGGAGCAGTCGATTGCGCTGATCGAGAGCGTGCGGCCCGAGCGGCTGGCAGTAACCCATTTTGGCGTTTACGAGGAGGTCGAGCAGCACTTGGAGGCGCTGCGCGAGGACCTTGCGCGGGTCGAAGCGTGGGCGCGCGAGGTGCCCGATGCTGAGGCCTACGCGGCGCTGCAGCGCGAATGGTTGGTCGCCGCCGCCGACCCGGAAACCGCCGCTGGATACTTCGCAGTAATGCGCTCCGAGGACGGCTACGCAGGGCTGAAGCGAGCGCTAGTGCAGCGCGAAAAGTAGTCAGCAGCTACGCTTTTTATCGATGTCGCAGACCGCTGAGCTTCCTCGCACGCAGGGCCCGGGCTCCGGAATTGGAGGCCAGTGGCGCGTGATCGTGCGCAACGACAACCACAACACCTTCGACGGCGTTGCCGGTGCGCTTTCGCGCGCTTTGCCCGGAGTGACTCTCGACGGCGGCTACGCATTGGCCGACGAAATACACAATCGCGGGCTCGCGATCGTCTGGAGCGGCCACCAAGAAGCGGCCGAGCTTTACTGGGAACAGCTGCGCGACGCGGGCCTAACGATGGCCCCGCTCGAGCAGGGCTAGCTCAGCGTCGGCTAGGGAACCGGAAGTACTTCGACGACGGCTTCGTCGTCTGGCTCCGGCGTCGGTCCGCGGCCGTTCGGCCCGCCGTTGTCCGGCGGCTCAGGGCTTACGCGACCCTCACCGACGAGGTCGTTCCAGGCATAGAAGACAGGCACCTGGTACCAGCCGGAAGCGATCGCGCGGAACTCGGTCATCTCCGGGCCCGACCACCAGCGCTCGAAGTCGAGCTTCTCTTCGAAGTGGGCGATCTGCGTGAACTTGTAGCGGTCATCGCGGCTGCGGTGAACGGCCCAGGCGGTCGCGCCATAGCGCAGCGCGGTCGGCGCGACGTCACGGAGCGCGCTCTCCAACTTGTCTCCGCGCCAACCGTTTGCGTACCAAGGAATGTCGACAACACTTGCCATTAGGCACCTACCTCTGCTCGAATTGCCGGCGGCTCGGCGGGGGTTTCACCGCTACGACCAAGATTCTCCTCTTCGGCGCCGACGAGAACGGCGATCTTGCCGGCGTGCTTGTTCTCGTGCATTAGCTGGTGGGCCTGCGCGACATCTTCGAAGCCCATCGTCTTCCAAAGCACCGGCTTAATCAAACCGTCATCGATCAGCTTGTTGGCCTTCGTGCACTCCCAAGCGTTAGCGAAGTGCGAGCCGAGGATCTCCTTCTGGCGCATCCAGAGGTAGCGAACGTCGAAGTCAAGATTGAAGCCCGAGGTGGCGCCGCAGATAACGACCTTGCCGAATGGCTTGACGGTGTAGACGGAGGTCGGGAAGGTCGCCATTCCGACGTGTTCGAAGACGATGTCGGGCGCGTCGCCAAGGATCTCCTTTACGCGCTTGGCAAATGCGCGGCTTACGGCGAAACGCTCTTTCTCTTCTTCTGGCGTCTCGTTACCGGTGCGCATCATTCCCGCGAACTCACGGCGGTCGATGTAATCGGTTGCGCCGAGCTGCTTAATAAGTTCGCCCTTGCCCTCGGATGAGACAACGCCAACGCTCTGGCCGCCTGCTGCCTTAACAAGCTGCGTTGCGAAAACGCCGAGGCCGCCGGCTGCGCCCCAGATCAGAACACGGTGCCCCGACTGCAGCTTGGCGCGGTCGAGCAGCATGCGGTAAGCGGTGAAGTAGGTGAGGCCATAGCTGGCGGCTTCCTCCCATGAGAGAGCGGCCGGCTTCGGCAGGAGCTGCTGGGCCTGCACCTTCGTGAACTGGGCGAATGAACCCCAGGTCGTCTCGTAGCCCCAAATCTTCTGCGACGGCGCAGCCATCGGGTCGAGTCCGTGAACCTCAACGTCCTCGTATGAAGCTTGGTTGCAGTGCACGACGACTTCGTCGCCTGGCTTCCAGCGCGTGACGCCTGCGCCTACCTTCCAGACGATTCCGGAGGCGTCAGAGCCGCCGATGTGATGGCCGAATTCGGGGTGATCTCCGGACTTAAATACAGAGACAGGCTTGCCGAGGGCAGCCCAGACGTTGTTGAAGTTGACGCCGGCTGACATCACTCGAACGACGACCTCGAAGGCAGCAGGTTCTGGTGTGTCGACCTCTTCGAGCTGGAAGGCGTCAATCGGCTCGCCTTCGCGCTCCTCACGGATGACCCAAGCGGTCATCGTCTTAGGCAGCTCGCCCGGTTCGGTACTGACGTTTGCGATTGCGGAGAGGTCAAAGGACATGGCGCCAATAATACGGCTCGCGCCGCGAATCGGACTTGCCGCGGCGAGTAGTCCGGGCCGGTACCGATACTTGGGCTCGATGGAGAGTGAGGCAAATAGCAGCAGCGAGCGGACAAAGGCCTTCGATCTGGACCGTACGATTTCGCTCAGCGACGGCATCTTTGCTTTCGCGCTGACGCTGCTGGTGCTCAGCATCAGCGTCCCTGACATCGCAGCGAGTAGTCCCAGCAGTGAGCTTTGGGCGGCACTGAAAGAGCGCCAAGGCGAGATCGTCTCCTACCTGATCAGCTTTGCCGTGATCGGCGGCTTCTGGATCCGTCACCACAAGTTCTGCGGCCTGCTGAAGACGGTCGACGGTCCGTTCCTCGTGATCAACCTGATCTATCTCGCGACGATCGCCTTCATCCCATACCCGACGCAGCTACTCGGGGATTTTGGCGACTCGGCAGCGTTCGCGTTCTACGCGACGTCGATTTCGATTTCGATCCTCGCCTCAGCGGCGCTCAACGAGCACGCGATGCGCTCGAAGCTGTTCACCACGGCGCGCACAGACGAGGAGGCCAAGGAGGTCCGCATGAGCGGGGGGCTGGTCGCTGCCGGGTTCATCGTCTCAATCCCTCTCGTGCTGCTGACGAACGATCTCTGGCTCGGCTACCTCTGCTGGTTCATTGGGCCGAATGTCCGCCTGCTTCGGCGGAAGCGCAGCTCAGGGAAGCATTAAGTCGTTCTGAGCCGATGGCCGCTCTCCGCTGACGTTCAGGAGCGAGGTCGGGATCGTCTCGCCTTCGACCGAAAGCGAGTAGGTCCCCTCGGTCAAGTCGGCCTTCATCGTCGCCGTGTTGTTCGGGGCGATCGTCGCGCTCTGGCTGTCAATCCGTAGCTCCGATGTGCCGGAAGGCGAGTTGGCGCCGAACGTGATCCTCTGCTCCGTGGAGGTCAGGTTGCTGACGATCAGAGTCACCGGGCCGCCGCCGATCTGAGTTGGCGAGATCGAGATCCTCTTCGGCATCAGCGAAGCGTTGAGCTGAATCGGAGCCGGCGGACGCAGCTCATTGGCGGTCCGTTCCTTTGCTCCGCAGCCAGCGACGACGAGCGCCGCTAGTGCCAGCAGGGCGAAGCTCGTTTTGCGGGTCGCGTTCAGCATCGATTCGGTCCTAGCGCCGGTCAGCAGCGCTGAAGCGAACTCTAACCGACGGTTAGAGGCCGATGCTGGAGTGCTCGTCGGCTACTGCGTCGGTCAGCGTGAAGAGCTCGGCCTGGAGCCGCTCCCAGGCTTCTCTTTCGGCGCGCTCGTAATCGCGGCCTTCGAGATCGAGAAGATCATCGCGGTAGTTCTCCCAGGCAGCCTGAACGCGTGGGTCGAGCGGGGTCTTGGTTTGCGGCGCGCTAGTGGTCACGGCAGTCATCCTCCTCCAGGTTGATGATCGGAAGACTGTACCCCTCACCTCGGAGGGTTTTGACGGAAAGCGATTATTGCTCGCTCGGAGCGTGAAAAAGCGTCGCCGTTGCGGCTCCTTCGCCGACTTTCAGCGTTGAACCGTCCTCCGCCTCGCGGCGTATGAGCGCTAGGCCGATCGGCCCCTGCTCAGGTGAGATCGCGAGACTGGTCAGCGTTCCCACCTCGCGCTCGTCGGTCTGTAGCGCGTCGCCGAGCTCGGCCTCGCCGCTCAGCTTTAGCGAGCAGAGGCGCCGGTTGGGGCGGCCGCGGTAGTGGAGCCTGGCGATCGTCTCCTGCCCTACGTAACAGCCCTTCGTGAAGCTGACGGCGCGGTCGTTGAGGCCGCCCTCCTCGGGGATAACGGTTTCGTCGAGGTCGACGCCGAAGCGCGGCCGGCCGCTTTCGATCCGTGCCAGCTCGGCCAGTTGCTCGCCAGCTTCAACCGCGCCGGACGCCAGCAGTGCGGCGCGCACCGCTGCCGCGCTTTCGGCTGGACAGAGAATGTCAACGCCGTTGTCGGTCGCGATCAAGCGGACCGGCTGGCCGCCGAGCTCGGCCGCTGCGTTGTCGTCCTCGCCAGAGCCGAGCGAAGCGCCGCTGGCTATTGCTCGCGAATGCGGCCCAAGTAGCGAGAAGAGGCTCGTTTCGAGCGTCCGTTTGTGCAGCTCAGCGTCGTAGCCGACGAGGCCATGGCGGATCGCGTCGAAGATCGGCTGAAGCGCGCAGCGCTCGACGTCGATCAGTAACTCGTCTTCGGTCGCGAGCACGCGCAGGTCGCCGAGCATGCGGCCCTTCGCCGTGCAACAGGCGGCGAGACAGCCGTGGCCGGGGGTGAGCGATTCGATCTCGTTTGTGACGACGGCGCTGAGCGCTTCGCGCGCCTCTGCGCCACTGAGCGCTAGGCGGCCGCGCTCGGAGCGGTCAACGAGGGCTGCCCCGCTACGCAGGGCCGTGATCTCAGCGGTCGTAGGGGCGGCAACGGGCATCGGCGCTCAAGGATAGGAGCAAGGCCGACGGGGCCGGGTGATTTAGCATCGTTGAATATAAATGTTAGGCTTGCCATAATCTCACGATGGAACGAACCGCAGATCGCCACAGCCCGGCAGTTGAGGACTACGCGAAAGCGATCTACACGCTGCAAGAGCGCGCCGACGGGCCGGTCACTACTACGGCGCTGGCCGAGCGGCTCGGCGTCAGCGCTGCGTCGGCCTCGGGGATGGTGCGCAGGCTCGGCGAGATCGGCCTCACCGAGCACGAGCCGTACAAGGGCGTTGAGCTGACCGAGGCAGGCCGCGCCGTGGCGCTTGAGGTAATTCGCCACCACCGTTTGATCGAACTGCTGCTGGCCGACCTTGGCGTGCCGTGGGATCGCGTCCACGACGAGGCCGAGGTTCTTGAACACCACATCTCAGAGGAGCTAGAGGCGCTGATAGCCGACCGGCTCGGCGACCCAACCCACGACCCGCACGGCGACCCGATTCCGGCCGTCGACCTGACCGTTGACGAAGGTGCGACGATCTCGCTCGATCAACTTGAGCCCGGTCAGCGAGGCCTGCTCGTGCGCGTATCCGACTCCGACCCGGAAATGCTCCGCTACCTCAGCGGGCTCGGGCTGGCACCAGGCGAGCGGCTCGAACTCGTTAGGCGCGAACCGTTTGACGGGCCGCTGATCGTCGGCTTCGCTGGCGCCGAACACCCGCTCGGCGTTGCGCTGGCGCGAGCGATGCGGGTCGAGGTAGATCGGTGACGGCGCCGCTGCGCGACGAGGCTGCCGCTGAGGCGCTACCACGCGGGATTGATCCTGAGAGCGCCGTGCGCCCGGAGCTGAGCGACCTTGAGCGGCTGAGCGGCCGCGGCCGCGGTAGAACTATTTTGGCCGTCATGGGCCCGGCCTTCGTCGCCTGCATCGCCTACATCGACCCCGGCAACTTCGCAACCAACATTACGGCGGGCTCAACCTACGGGTACATGCTGGTCTGGGTGCTCGTCAGCGCCAACCTGATGGCGATGCTGATCCAAAACCTGTCAGCGAAGATCGGTATCGCGACCGGCAAGAATCTGCCTGAGCTTTGCCGCGAGCACTTCCGCCGTCCGATCACGCGCGGGCTCTGGGTGCAGGCTGAGGTCGTCGCAATGGCAACCGACCTTGCTGAGTTCGTCGGCGCGGCGCTGGCGCTGAACCTGCTCTTCGGCGTGCCGCTGCTGCCAGCCGGGATTATCACCGCGGTCGCCTCGTTCGGGATCCTCTCGCTGCAGCAGCGTGGCTATCGCCGCTTCGAAGTTGCGCTGGTCTTCTTCCTGCTGATAATCCTGCTCGGCTTCCTTTACAACACGCTGCAGATTGGCTTCGACGCCGGTGCCGCAGCGGCTGGCCTTGTTCCGTCATTCGATGGATCGGAAAGCGTCCTCCTGGCAACCGGGATCCTCGGCGCAACGGTGATGCCGCACGTGATCTATCTCCACTCGGCTCTAACGCAGGGGCGGATCAAGCCGCGAGACGACGATGAGCGCCGCAAGCTGTTGCGCTTCCAGCGAATCGACGTAACGCTCGCGATGGGCGTCGCCGGCGTTGTCAACCTGCTGATGCTGCTTGTCGCCGCGTCGCTCTTCTTTGGCGGCGACCTTGCTGGAACTGACACGATCGAAGGCGCCTACAGCGGCTTTGATCAGCTCGTCGGTGGTGACGCGGCTCTAGCTTTCGCGCTCGCGCTGCTGGCCTCCGGCTTCGCTAGCTCGAGCGTTGGCACCTACGCTGGGCAGGTCGTGATGCAGGGCTTCATCGGCCGCGCGATCCCACTCGCGCTGCGACGCGCGATCACAATGGCGCCAGCGCTAATTGTCTTGGCGATCGGCGTAAACCCAACCGACGCACTGATCATCAGCCAGGTCGTGCTGTCGTTCGGAATCCCTTTCGCACTGGTGCCGCTGGTGGTGCTCACGCGCCGCGCCGACGTGATGGGCGTGCTCGTAAACCGGCAGATCACAACGATTGCCGCATCGATCGTCGCGGCGATGATCATTGCGCTCAACCTCTTCCTAGTAGTGCAGATAGTGACCGGCTAACACCGCCGCGCCGCAGGCGGGTAACCTGCAGGTCGTAATGGCACTGGCCGCTTCATTTCAAGAGGTTCTCGACTCGCTGCCCGACGACTGGTCGGACCTCGACCTCGATCTGCGGATCTTCGATGAGTCGCGCTACGTCGAAGCAGCCACCTTCCTCGTCGTCTGCAACGCGCAGCCTTACTCGCACAACGATTGGCACTGGAAGCTTCTCTGCGCGCACCGCTTTGGCCACGCCGCGGCGCCACAGGCCGTCCACCGCTCGCTGCTCTTCCTCGACGAGGCCGGGATCGACGGCGAGTTCGTCGTCCGCAGTGTCCGCTCGGGCCGTGCGCCGGTCTTCGACTCTTGGGGGCGGCCGGAGAGCGTGCGAGAAGATTTCCGCCGCATCCACAACCAGTAGCTATGGCGAAGGTCATCGCTGCAGTTCCCGACTTGCTGTTTGGATCGAAGCTGGAATCGGCGCTCACCGGCGCTGGCTTTGACTGTGAGCTGATCGCTGGCGCGGCAGCCGCCCGCGCCGCTTCCGCCGGCGCCGATCTGCTGGTCGTTGACCTGACCGACGCCGACTTCGGGGGCGTAGAGCTGGTCGCCGCGATGGGGCAGGCCGGCGAGCTTGCTTCGCTGCGAACGCTCGGCTTCTACAGCCATGTTGAGCCGCAGGTCAAAGCGGCGGCGACGGCGGCCGGATTCGACCTCGTTGTGCCGCGCTCGCGGATCAACCGCGAGGGCGCCGAGCTAGCCGCGAAGCTGCTCGCGGGCGCATAGACTGATCGAGCAATGCGTCGTCGAGTCACATTCTCCCGCAACTTCACGCTCTCGCTTTCGCGCAGCTGCCAGTGCTACTGCAAGTACTGCGCCTTCAAGACGCACCAACCGCACCTCCACACGCCGGACGAAGTCGATCGCTTCATCGAGCAGGCGGTTCGGCGCAACTCGAAGGAGCTGCTGATCCTGACCGGCGAGCGGCCCGAGGCCGTTGAAGGCGTCGCCGCGCAGCTCGCGGAGCTTGGCCACGAAGACTTCACGGCCTATGTCGTCTGGGCCTGCGAGCGAGCCTTGGAGCGCGGGCTGCTGCCGCACACCAACATCGGCGTCGTTCCGCGCGAGGATTTGGAGCGGCTGCGCGCAGTGACGGCATCGCAGGGCCTGATGCTCGAGTCAACGCGCGATGACTTGATCGCCCACCAAGGCTCGCCGACGAAGAGTCCGGCGCGGCGGCTGGAACTGATCGAGTGGGCCGGCGAGCTGAAGATCCCTTTCACGAGCGGCATCCTCGTCGGCATCGGCGAGTCGCACGAGGATCGTTTCGCCGCGCTTGACGCGTTGGCCGAAGTGAATGCGCGCCACGGTCACATTCAAGAGCTGATCATCCAGAACTTCGTTCCGCACGACTCCTACTACGGCGAGGACGTCGGCGAGATGGCCGACGTCGCGGCGACGCGCTTCTGGGAGACCGGGATCGGTGAGCCGAGCGGCGCTGAGCTGCCGCAGTGGGCGACCGGGGTTTCGATCGAAGAGCTCGAGCAGCTAATCGTTTATGCGCGCGAGAACGTTCCCGGCGTTGGCGTGCAGATTCCACCGAATCTTTCCGAGCATTGGCCACGGCTGGTAGCGGCAGGTGCGACAGACCTCGGCGGCCTCTCGGCGAACGGTGATCACATCTCGCCCGAGCAGCCGTTCCCGTCGCCGCATCAGGCGCGCGCGCGACTGCTCGAGGATGGTGTTGCCCTGACCGAGCGGCTCTGCGTCTACTCGAAGTACATCGGAACGGAGTGGACCGCACCCGCCGTTCTCGACACGATCCGCGCCAAGTATTGGAGCTTCATTCCGCGCGGTGGCTCAGGCCGCAGCGAGCCGCCGTTCGCGATCAACGCCGACCTTGTTGGCCCAGCTATCGAGAAGGGGCGCGCCGGGGAAACGCTGAGCGCGCCGGAGCTAACAGCGCTCTTTGCTGAAACGCGGCCGGAAGCGATCGAGCAGATTCGCGTCGCCGCCGACGAGCTACGCGCAGAGCTCGTTGGCGAGCAGGTCAGCTTCGTCGTCAACCGCAACATCAACATCTCAAACGTCTGCACCGTCGGCTGCGCGTTCTGCGGATTCGGCCAGAGTCGCCGCTCGCCGGAGGCCTACAACCTCGACGAAGAAGAGTTCGTGCGGCGCGTCGGAGAGGCCGTTGAATTTGGCGCAAGCGAGCTCTGTATCCAATCCGGGATTCATCCCGACTGGCAGCTGGAGGATTACCTCAGCTGGTTGCGACTGGCGAAGAAGACCGCGCCGCAGCTTCACCTCCACGCCTACAGCCCGATGGAGATCGCGCACATGTGCGACATCTCAGGGCTGCCCGCGGCCGAGGTCTTCGCCCAGCTTGCCGACGCTGGCCTTGGCTCAACCCCCGGCACGGCCGCCGAGGTTCTCGACGACGGTGTACGCCAGCGGATCAGCCCAAACAAACTTCCGGTCGGGCGCTGGGTCGAGATAATTGAAGCCAGTCACCGCGCCGGGCTTCGCTCAACGAGCACCGTGATGTTCGGCCACATTGAAGAGCCGTGGGAGCTGGCCGAACATATGCGCGTAATCCGCGAGCTACAGCAGCGCACAGGCGGGATCACCGAGTTCGTGCCGCTCTCATTCATTCCCTTCCACACACTTCTCGGGCGCACGCACGGGATCGAAGAGATCAGCCGCGAAGAGAACCTCAAACACACCGCCGTCTTCCGCCTTGCTCTCGGCAAGACGATCCCCAACCTGCAGGCAAGCTGGGTCAAGATGGGGCTCGATACGGCGACCGAGTCGCTGCGATGGGGCGTCAATGATCTTGGTGGCACGCTGATGGAAGAGAACATCAGCCGCCTTGCCGGCAGCTACCACGGCGTTCGCCTCGAGCCGGAGGACCTGATCGCTGCTGCCCATCGCGCCGCTCGTCCAGCCTTCGAACGTGACACGCTCTACGGCGTGAAGAACGAATACCCATTGGCAGCAACAACTCAGGCGGTGACGGCGTGACCGGAATCGGCGACGACCAGCAGGCGATCACGCCCGAGGGACTAAAGGCTCTAGAGGCAGAGTTGGCAGAGCTTGAGGGCCCGAAGCGGGCTGCGCTGTCAAAGCGTATTCAGGCAGCGCGCGAAGAGGGAGACCTGAAGGAGAACGCCGAGTACCACATCGCCAAGGACGACCAGTCACACATGGAGACGAAGATCTTGCGCCTGCGACAGCGCCTGCGAAGCGCAGTCGTCGTCGAAGCCGACACTGACGCGACGGTCGTCGCCTTTGGCATGCCGGTCACGGTCACGGATCTCGAATCCGGCAAGAAGCAGAGCTTCACGATCGTCGGCCCAACCGAAGCGAAGCCGGCGGAGGGCAAGCTTTCGAGCGAATCGCCGGTAGCGCAGGCGCTGCTTGGCGCATCGCCAAAGGACGAGGTTGAAGTTGAAACACCGGGCGGCGCGCGTCGTTGGCGCGTCGATTCGCTCGGCGGCTAGAGGAAGCGGTCTTCGGCCGCTGGCCGCAGTAGCTCCTGGGCGCCAGGGCCGTCGTCTTCGCTGATCAGACGGCCGAGGCCGCGGACGATCACGGCAGGCGAAGAGCCGTCCTTCATGCGCGCAAGGTCGGCCGCCGCTGCGGCTTGGTCGGCGACAGCGATCAGCGTTGCGCTGAGCGGGCGGCCTTCACTGTCTTCGCGGCCGCGCCAGTCATCGAGTGGCCGCAGGCCGGCGAGGCCAATAGCGACATCAACCTGTCCAAGCCGCCAGGCGCGGCCGAACGAGTCGGTGATCAGCACCGCCGGGTGGCCGGGGAGAGCGGCGCGCAGCGCACGGGCGCTGGCGTCAGGGTCGCGCGGCAGCAGAACGAGGCGGCCGTCGGCGCCTGAGTTCGAGCCGTCGACGCCGGCGTTGGCGCAGATTAGGCCGTGGTGGGTGCGGCAGATCAGCAGATCACCGCTGTCGCGGATGATCTCGGCGCTTTGACTCAGAATGACTTCAACTTGGCGCGGGTCGCGGCCTTGTCGCTCAGCGATCTCGATCGCCCGCGGCGACGGCTCGACGGCCGCTAACTCAACGACCGAGCCTTCGGCCTTGGAGATGATCTTGTGCGCGACGACGAGCAGATCTTCGGCTCCTAGCGGCTGCGCGGCTGCCGCAGCAATCATCGCTGCGAGGTCATCGCCGGGGTTGATCTCCGGCAGCCCTTCAACTGCCAGCAGTTCGATCCGGCTCACCGCGGGCCTAGCCGCCCGATCACGGCGCGTGTGTACGGCGCGACGCTGCGGTCGGCGATTTCAAGCGCTGCGCTTAGGGCGTCGAGGTCGTCGGCCGTATCAACGTCTAGGCCGATCCCGAAGCTGGTCTCAACGCGGGCTGTCGCCCCGGCGTCGGCGGCGATCTGCTGGTGGCGCTGACAGCTCCCCTCGCCGAACGATGGGCTGATAACCCCAGCCGGTGTGAGAATCAGCGCGTTCGTGCCGCTGCCGTGGCGGTCGGGAATGACCACGACCTCGTTGTCGGCGAGCGACTCGATCAGCGAATCGATCTCGCTTGGGTCAACGGCTGGAACGTCACCGGCAATCAGCAGCGTGTGGAAGGCGCCGTCGGCGACCGCCCAGTCGATCCCGCGCTGAGCGGCCTCGCTGTGGCCTTCGCTCGGCTCGTCGGCCAAGACCTGGGCTCCGGCGCCACGCGCCAAAGCTTCGGCTCCCGGTTCGCTCGTTACGACGACGATGTCGTCAACCAGTTCGCAGCGACGCAGCGCGGCGAGTACGTCGCTCAGCATTCCCGTGGCCAGCGCCAGCCGCTGCGCCGAGGAGAGTCCGCCGCCCGCAAGCCGCGCTTTGGCGGAAGGGAAACGCTTGACCGGCAGGACGGCGACGAGGCTCATACTCAGAGGGATAGCGCGTCTGCGGCTGCGAGTGCGTTGCGGGCAACGAGCCGCCGCGCCTGAGGCGAGTCCATCAGCGTCGATGCGACGGTTACCTTCAGTCCTTCAAGCGCGACCGGCTCGTCGGTCATCAGCCCGTCGATTAGGCCGTCGTAGGCGGCGGCCACGCCGGCCGCATCGAGGCTCAAACCGGCGTGCGTCATGAACTCCGCCGTCGGGCCCTTCAGCACTTGGCCGCCAACGATCGGCGAGACTGCCAGTACCGGCGCTGGAGCATCGAGCAGCGCTTCGTAAAGGCCAGGCAGTTCGAGGATCGGGCCGATTGAGATCACCGGGTTCGATGGGCCGATGATGATCGCCCGCGCGCCGGCGATCGCTTCGAGAACCTCTGCGCTCGGTCGCGCGTCTTCAATTCCAACAAGGCGGACGCCGTCGACAGGGCCTATCCCTTGCTCGCCGATCAGGAACTGCTGCAGCCCGTGCCAGCTACCGCGTGCCTGCACCTGCGTGTGGACGGTCTGGTTGCTCATCGGTAGTACACGCGCCTTGACGCCGACCGCATTGGTCAGCAGCGCCATTGCCCGCGTTGGTGAGCTTCCTCGCTCCAGCAGGCGCCTGCGCTCAGCGCACCAAGCGATGTCGCGGTCACCGAGGTTGAACCAGACGCTGCTGCCGTGGCGCCGCAGGGCCTCCATTGCGTTGAAAGTGTCGCCAGCGATTCCCCAGCCACGATCGTCGATTAGGTCGGCAAGCGTGAAACTAATTAGGTCCGGATCGGGCGAGACGGGGACGCCATAGATCTCGATGTCGTCGCCGGTGTTCGCAATAACGACGAGATCCTCGCCGACGAGGTCGAGCAGCCCGCGGGCCAGCTTCGCGCCGCCGGTGCCGCCTGCGAGGACGACTACCGGGCCGCGGCTCACAGCCCTGTGATGCGGATGCCGGCGTGCGCCTTGTTGCGGATGTTGATGCCGATCATCAGAGCCGTCAGCGATTCCGTGATGCGCGAATTCTCCAGCCGTCCGGCGTCGACGGCGCGCAGGCCGCTGATCGCTTCGATCAGCTCCGAGGCGATCGCCTTCTGTTCCTTGTCGTCGCCGCAGACGAGCACGTCCTCATCGAACTTGTGGTCAGGCTCGGCCAGCGTGGCAGCGCTGACGGTGTGCAGGGCGCTGACAATTTCGACTCCCTCGGGCAGCAGCGAGGCGGCCTGCTGGGCCGCCGAGCCCTGCCAGACGCCGAGTATCTGCGTCGGCTTGCCGCCGACCTGCGCGGCGAGCGGAACGCTTGCATCAATCACGAGCTGGCCGGGCTTGAGCGACTCCGAGATCTGTTTGAGCGTTTTGGCCTGGGCGCTGAAGGGGACGGAGAGAACGACGACCGGTGAGGCCGCCGCGGCTGCAAGATTGTCGACTCCTTCGACGGCGGCACCGGGAACGGCGGCCACGACCGCCGCGGCAGCTTCGGCGCCGCGTTCGGCTTCGCGCGAGCCGAGCACGAGCGGTATGCCGGCCTGCGCCCAGCGCAGAGCAAGGCCTTGGCCGAGGGCGCCGCTGGCACCGATGATCGAGACGGAGGAAGGCAAGGGCATCGGCGCGGAGTATAGGTTTTAGCGCATGAGACTTGAAAAGAAGTTGGCCGTTGTGACCGGCGGGGCGAGCGGAATCGGAGCTGCGACATGCCGCAGGCTGGCAGCAGAAGGCGCGACGGTTGTAGTCGCCGACCTGCAGATCGACGCCGCACGCGAGCTCGCGGGGGAGATCAGCGGCGCAGCAATTGAGCTCGACGTAACCGACTTCGCCGCAGTCCACAGCGGCTTCGAGGCAGTCGCCGACGAGCACGGGCAGATCGACATTCTCGTAAATAACGCAGGCACCGACCGCTTCGCCTTCTTCATCCACACCGACGAGGAGCTGTGGGACTTCTTGCTCAACGTCAACGTCAAAGGCGTCTTTAATTGCACCCACGCAGTGCTGCCAGCGATGCACGAGCGCAAAGCTGGCGTGATCGTCAACGTCGCCAGCGAAGCGGGGCGCACCGGCTCGCCGGGGTCGGTTGTCTACTCGACCGCCAAGGCCGGAGTGATCGGCTTCACGAAGGCGATCGCGCTGGAGTCGGCCCGCTACAACGTGCGCAGCAACGCGGTTGCGCCGGGGCCCATTGACACGCCGCTCTTCCAAGCCGCCTCAACGATGCTCGGCGAGCTCGGCGAGAAGCTCCAGCAAGGAATGATTTCGAATACGGCGATGGGTCGCGCAGGCGAGCCCGAAGAGGTCGCCGCTGCGATCGCCTTCCTCGCCAGCGACGACGCCTCATTTGTGACCGGCCAGACGCTGAACGTCAGCGGCGGCCTTTCGATGGCTTAAGTCCCGCTGAAGTTGGGGTCGCGCTTCTCGCTCAGGGCGCTTACGCCTTCGCCGAAGTCTGCGCTGTTCGCGCAGAGCTGCTGAGCGGCGACCTCTTGCTCGAGCGTTGATGCCAGCGCCGGCTT
>CAMCVN010000031.1 GCA_945881845.1 Bifidobacterium breve
GTCCGTAAAGCGCGTCGAATGTGCGATCGAGCGGGACGACCGGTTGGAGGTCGGAGCCCGGCATGAATTCGGTCATTGAGCGCACGATACAGCGGCGCTGCTCTACGCTAAAGGCCGATGTCATCGATCGAATCACTTCCAGCCGATCAGGGCGCCGTCCTCAGCCTGCTGCTATCGCAGCAGAAGAGCTACGCCGAGATCGCGCAGGCGCTCGACCTCAGCGCAGCGGCCGTCAGTGAGAGGGCCTACTCCGCGTTGAGCACTCTGGCCGAGCCGGAGAAGGCGCCTTCCCCGAAACGGCGCGCCGAGATTAGCGACTATCTGCTCGGCCAGCAAGACAGTGGCTCGGCCAGCAAGACAAGAGCCTCGCTCACACGCTCGGCCTCAGACCGCGCATGGGCCCGCGCTGCGTCGGCGCCCTTGGCTGGAATCGCAAGCGCGTCGCTGCCGCCAATCCCTGGCGCGGAGGCCCAAGGCGCGGAGCAGCCTTCACGATCGGAAGCGGCGACCGGTGTCGCGACCGCCAGCAATTCGCGTGGCGGATTCTTCCTGATCGCCGGCGTCTGCCTGTTGATCGCTGTCGGCGTCGGCTTCGGGATTGGCCGGGCGACCGGCGGCACTGAGTCAGCACCGAGCGGTTCCGTCAAAGGCGGCGCAGCGAAGGTTTCTGAGTCGAACGCAACGGCGATCGCACAGGCCGCGCTGAAGCCGCCGGCCGGTGGGCCAGCGGCGAAGGCGCTCGGCTTTGCCGGCATCACTTCGCAGTCCAACCAGCGCGTCTTGAGCGTCGTCGCCAAGTCGCTTCCGAAGGCGCCGAGCGGCTCGCAATACGGCATTTGGCTGACTTCGAGCGGCAAGGCAGCGGTCTGGCTCGGTTATCTCCAGTCGGTCGGCAGCGGCGGCGTCGGGCTGCAAGGAACGCTCAACGGCGACCCGAAGGCCTACAGCGGCGTCCTTCTGACGCTCGAGCGCAGCTCGCCAGCGCCAACTAACCCGTCGAAGACCTACCTCGTTGGTGCCCTGCAGTTCGCGGCCGGCTGATTCGCGCTAAAGCAGCTTGCCGGGATTCATCAGCCCGCGTGGGTCAAGCGACGCCTTAACTGCTCGTAGCGCGCCGACGCCGGTCGCCCCGTCCTCAGCTTCGAGGTAGCGCCTGTGATCAATCCCGATCGCGTGATGGTGCGTAATCGTGCCCCCGTGCGCGACTATCGCGTCGCAGGCCTCGCGCTTAGCGCTCTGCCACTGGGCGTAGGGATCACTTAGGTCCTGTGGCGCGACAAAGGTGAAGTAGAGCGAAGCGCCGCTCTGGTAAAGGTGCGAGATGTGGCAGCCGACGATCGGAGCGTGCGCAGAGAGCGCGTCGCCGACACCGCGGTACAGCAGCATCAGATTGCTCCATGTTGTCGAGCTTTCAAGCGTCTCGACCATCACACCACGCTCCAACAAGTGATCACGCAGATAAGGCGTTGAGAACCGATTCTTGGCCCACGTGCGGCCGGCGCCAGCACCGAGGCCGACTGCACCGTGCTGCTTAAGCATTGAGAGCGCCGCACGTCGGCGCTGGTCGATAGTTCCGTTAGCGCCTTCCCAGCCGAGCACCACCAGTGCGCCTGATCCGGCGCCGCGGCCGCGAAGATAGCCTTCCAGGAGCCGGCCCTTCGCCCCCTCAATGCCCGCGAAAGCAAGCCCCATTTCCGTCTCGTGTTCGTCGGAGGCGCGAGCCACGTCGGGTGCCTCGCCCGCCTGTTCAAGCGCGCGGAGCGCGTCGGCAGCAGCAGCGAACGAGGGCAGCATCAGGGCCTCGTAGCGGGTTACCTCGGGCGCCGGGCTGACCTCCAGTGACGCTTCGGTGATGACGCCAAGCGCGCCCTCTGAACCGGCCACCAGAGCGCGCAGATCAGGGCCGGCGGCACTTGCCGGCCGAGCGGCTAGCTTGAGCTCGCCTGCAGGGGCAACGAGCCTTGCGCCAACGAGCTTTTCGTCGATCCGGCCGTAGCCGGTCGAAGCCTGGCCTGCTGAGCGCGTCGCGACCCAACCGCCGACGGTTGCATATTCAAAGCTCTGCGGGAAGTGCCCGAGCGTGTAGCCGCGCGCTCGCAAGAGGTGCTCTAGCTCTGGTCCGCGCAGACCGGCTGCGAAGGTACCGATCCGCGACTTCTCGTCGAGGCTGATCAGCTCGCGTAGCCGCTGAAGGTCGAGACTGATGACGGAGTCGAAGTCGCCGCGCAGCGGCGTGATCCCGCCGACGACGCTGGTGCCGCCGCCAAAGGGAACAACGGCGATGCCGTGCTTGGCGCAGATCTTGAGGACCGCACGGACGTCGGCCGTGTCGCCTGGGTAGACGACCGCGTCGGGAGCAGCGACGCGCTTGCCGCTGCGCATCGCCAGTAGGTCGGGGTAACCCTTGCCAGCGGCGTGGAGCAGTCTCGAGTGCTGATCGGTGCGGACGTTCGTGGCGCCGACACGCTCGCTCAGCTTCGACTGTGCACGTTTCGAGATTTGGCTCTTGCTCAGACGAACTTGGTTTTCCAGCGGCGGTGCGACCGGCGCAGCTATTGGCCCGCCGAAGCGCTGCTCGAGCCATTCCACGACGTGCTCTGAGAGCTCGCCGGCGTCTGCGTCGACGCCCCAGCCTGAGAAGCGCATTTCAGTTGACGGTGCCATGGATCTCTCCTAACCGGCATAAGGCTTCGTCGAGCTGCCGTTTGGCGGCACGTTTCATCATCGGCCCACCGAAGCGGCCGAGCCCGCGAAGCTTGCGTTCCAGCGTGATCGACAGTTCGGTTCCCTCGTTCGGCCGAGGCTGGAGTTCAACGGTTGTCTGCGATTCACGCAAGACGGCGGCAAACGGAGTCTCTTCCAGCTCTTGAACGAAGCGCCAACGGCGTGGCGCGTCGTTCTCGGCGATGACGAAATCGGCGCGCACGTCGCGCCCCTTGTCGGTGGTCAACACCTCAGTGAAGGCATCTGCTCCATCGAGCTCTACGCGGACGACCTTCGGCCACCAGCGCGACAGCTGGCGTGGATCGGTTACCTGTGCCCAAACACGCTCGGGTGGCGCTGCAAGAGTAATCTGGCCGTTAACAGACGCCATCAGTCGCCGCTACTCGGTGCGATCGGCCGGTACGTCGGTAGCAGCTCAGGCGAGCAGCGCACGGAGGTCGCCGATCAGCAGCAGATGCTTGAGGTGGGTCGTGACCGCAGCAAGATCCTCAAGCGCCTCGGTGGCCTCGTGGCGCCGCTCGGCGCTGCGCGAACGGAGCGATGGCGCGAGCAGTTGCTGTAGCAACGCCGACTCGCGATCGGCTGATGTCTTGAAGACGCGGAGGTTCCGTGCCCCCACTCCATAGCGCGCCAACTCGACCGCGGCGCGGACAATTTCACACTGGTTTTCGTCGTAGCCGGTGCTAGCGCCGTCGCCGCTGCTGCCGATGATCCCGAAGGACTCGAGCTCGCGAACGAGCTCCGGCTCTGCACCTGTTGCTTCAAGTAGCTCGTCGAGCGTGCGCATCGGCCCGACCGTTGTGGTCACGACGGGAGGCAGTCGGCGCGGCTTGGCGCGTCCCTTCTGGCCGGGGATTAGCGGCTCGGACTCGCCCTCGGTACGCCCAATCGCAAGCTCCTGACGAATCACGCGCAGTGGTAGAAATTCGTCGCGCTGGAGCCGCAGGATCGTGCGAAGTCGCGTCACGTCTTCGGTTGAATAGAGGCGATAGCCGCCCGGCGTCCGGCGTGGGTCGATTAGCCGCTGATTCTCGAGATAGCGGATCTTGGAGATTGAGATCTCCGGGAATTCTCTCGATAGCGACTTGCAGACGGCGCCAATCGTCATCGGCTTACTGCGGCGAGGCTCCGGGCGCGCCGGCGAAGTGGCAATCGTTCGTTGAGCTTCGCGTGCGGAGGGCATCAGTTAACGTGAGAGGAAGGTCAGTTTGTATTTACCGATCTGCAGTTCATCGGCGTCTTCGAGCTGCTGCGTGTCAATTCGGCGGCGGTTGACGTAGGTCCCGTTGAGTGAACCGAGGTCATCGAGGAACCATTGGTCGTTGCGGCGCACTAGCAGAGCGTGATCTCGTGAAACGGTCACGTCGTCGAGGAAGATGTCGCTGTCGGGGCCACGGCCGACCGTCAGTCGTTCGGAATCGAGCGCAAAGCTTTCGCCGGCGCGCCCGCCGCCGCCACGGACGACGAGAAGTGCGCCCTCGTCGGCAAGCAGGTCGTCGAGATCAACGGGAACGAGTTCGCCGCTGGCCTGATCAATTCTGTAACTGGCCGTTGACTCACGGTCTTCTTCGCCGGGTTCTCCGAGAAAGGCGCCACACTTCTGGCAGTATTTTGCTCCTTCGGCGTTGGCGAAGGCGCATTCAGGACAATGCAGCATCGGCGCGAGCATACCAGCGCCAGCCCTACGGTCAACCTTAGGTTGAGGCCGTGCGTTCAGCGAGCTGGATGCGCGCCGAACGGAAGTACTGGACCGTCGCAATAATCAGCAATACGACGCCGATTGCGAGCATTATCGTCGCCGCCAGCCGAGCGCCGCAGATTCCGAGAAAGAGTCCGCCCATCGCTGGCCATACTCCCCATCTGCCCCACCAGTTGATCTCAAGGCGGACACCACGGCGAAGCCCGTAACTGCCGCCTATCAGCATCACCAGCTCGCGTACGACGAGCACCGCGAGCAGTGGCACCGGGACAAGTTCGAAACGCCAGCAAACGATCACGCCGGAGATCACCAGTAGGCGATCGATCACTGGGTCGAGCATCGCGCCCAGACGGCTGTACTGACCGGTGACGCGCGCCGCGATTCCGTCGGCGTAGTCACCCCACGCGACGACGGCGTAGATCGCTGCGGCTGTAATTGAGGCGCCGCCAGCCTCCCAGCTGATGGCGACGAAGAGAGGGATCAGCAGCAGGCGTACAAGCCCGATCGCGTTGGGGATCGTCCATGGGCGCAGCGGCGCGTCAGGCAGAGTTTCCGGTGGCGGCGGGCCGGAACGGTCGAGGCCAGCAAAGCGGCGAAATGTGAGCCGCTGGCGTTTCTCCGGGGCTCCGCTCACGGCAGCTGCGCGAGCGTCTCGAGAATCACTGCTGCTGAGCTCTCGTCGAGCGCAATTGGATCGAGCTCGGCCAGCCCGCGACGCGCTTGGACCTCGAGCGCTCCACTCTCCAGCGATCTCTTGCCGAGCGTGATCCTCAGCGGGCAGCCGAGCAGCTCCGCGTCGGTGAACTTCTCGCCGGGGCCAGCGTCACGGTCGTCGAAGAGGACGTCGCCGCCGAGGGCCACAAGCTCCCCGTAGAGCTTCTCGGCAGCTTCAAGTTCGGGACTACCGGCCTTGCCAAGCGCTACTAGTTCGATCTGCCAGGGCGCTATCGATTTGGGCCAAGCGATCCCCTTCTCGTCTGCGTTCTGTTCGATCGCGGCAGCAGCGATGCGGGCCGGGCCGATGCCGTATGAGCCCATCACGATGTCCTGCTTCATGCCGTCCTGATCAAGGAAGGTTGCGCCAAGCGGCTCTGAGTAGCGCGTGCCGAGCTTGAAGATGTTGCCTACTTCAATTGCTGCTTCGAGGCGGATCGGGGCGCCGTCAACGACGTCGCCGTCTTCGACACTGCGGATGTCCGCTGCTTCAAACTCGAAGTCGCGCCCAGGTTCAACGCCGACGAGGTGGAGGTCGCGAGAGTTGGCGCCTGTCACCCAGCCCCCTTCCTGGCCGACGACCGCGTCGTCGAGCAGTACCGGGATCGTGATCGAGACAGGGCCGATGAAGCCGGGTGGGCCAATCTGGTCGCTGATCTCCTCATCTGTCGCCGGTCGAAAACCTTCTCCAAGCGCCGTGCGGAGTTTGAATTCGTTAACTCGGTGATCGCCACGTACGACAGCGAGGACCGTCTTATCGCTGTCGGTCACGACCGGGAAGGCCTTCAGCAGAGCAGTCGGGTCCAGCTCCAGCGCAGCGGACACCTGTTCGATTGTCTTCGCCCCCGGCGTCGACACTTCGGCAGGCTCACCGAGTCGATCTCCCAGTGTGGCCGCGCTCGGTTCGGCGCTGGCGACCTCGACATTGGCTGCGTATCCGGGCGCGAGCGCCACTTCATTTTCTCCAGCAGGGCAAGGGGCCATGTATTCGTGCGCGCCGCTACCGCCCATCACGCCGACATCGGACTCGACGCGGTACCACTCGAGGCCGCTGCGCTCGAAGATCCGGTCGTAGGCCTCAATGTGCTTGGCGTAACTCGCTTCGAGCCCTGCTTCGTCGCGGTCGAACGAGTAGGAGTCCTTCATGATGAACTCGCGGGTTCGAAGCACGCCAGCGCGCGGCCTCGGCTCGTCTCGGCCCTTCAACTGGAGCTGGTACAGGATCAGCGGCAGGTCGCGGTAGGAGCGCACAAGCTGCGAGACGTGGAAGGTGACCGCCTCCTCGTGTGTCATCGCAAGCACCAGCTCGGCGCCCTTGCGGTCGCTGAGCGAGAAGATCTCGTCGATCTGATCGCGCCCGGTCTTCTTCCAAAGATCACGCGGCTGGATCAGCGGCATCAGCAGCTCCTGGCCGCCGATCGCGTTCATCTCTTCGCGAATGATCGCCTCGATCTTCTGGTGGACGCGCAGCCCGGCCGGTAGCCAGGTCCAAAGGCCGGCCCCGAGCTGTCGGACCAATCCGGCGCGCACGCCGAGGATGTGTGAAAGCGCCTGGGCGTCGGCCGGGGCCTCGCGTTCGGTCGGGAGTAGAAGTTGTGACATCCTCATCGCGCGGCAAGCCTAACCCGTTCAGCACGCTAAGTTAGGCTTGCCCGCAGATCCGACGACACAGGAGACCGACAATGGCTTTCGAAGTTCCCGCACTTCCCTATGCATATGACGCGCTCGAGCCGCACATTGATGAGGCGACAATGCAGATCCACCACGACAAACACCACCAGGCTTACGTTGACAAGCTCAACGCGGCAGTTGAAGGAACCGACGCAGCAAATTCCTCGATTGAGGATTTGATCGCCGGTCTCTCAGCCCTTCCAGCCGAGATCCAAGGCCCGGTCCGCAACAACGGCGGCGGTCACCTCAACCATTCGCTCTTCTGGGAGTCGATGAGTGCCGATGGCGGCGGCGCACCGGCCGGCGACTTGGCTGCTGCGATCGATGATGCGTTCGGTTCGTTCGACGTGTTCAGAGAGACGTTCGAGGCTGCCGGCGTTGGCCAATTCGGCTCCGGCTGGGCTTGGCTCGTCGTTGACGGCGGCAAGCTCGCGGTTGTCAGCACGGCCAATCAGGACTCGCCGCTGACCGACGGCAAGACACCGCTACTTGGCAATGACGTCTGGGAGCATGCCTACTACTTGAATTACCAGAACCGCCGCCCTGACTATCTCAAGGCTTGGTGGAACACGGTTGACTGGTCGGTCGTCGAAGCACGTTACGCAGCGGCCTGAACGCGAACCTACGCGCCAACGGCAGCTGGGCTGCTCTCATAGGTGAATGATGCGAGCAGCCTTGTTGGCCCTTTGCACCGCCGCGTTGGCGCTTGGCATCCCCGCCGGCGCCAACGCCGGTGCGATGATGAAGATCGGCGTCGACGACGACCGACTGATGCAGCGCTTGCCGGCAGGCGCACCAGCGACGGCTGCTGAGTGGCAGAAGAGCGGCGTGGATCAGAGCCGACTGACCTTGGTCTGGTCGATAATCGCACCCAATGCCACCAGTGCTAAGCGCCCTGCCGGGTTTGACGCTCGTGATCCCGAAAGCGCTGGCTACAACTGGACTGAAGTGGACGCCGCTGTTGCGGCGCTGAAAGCGAACGGGATCAAGATTGAGCTTTCGGTCACTACGCCGGCGCCGATCTGGGCCTCGCAGGTGCCCTCTCGCCGCGAGCCAACCTATCGGCCCGACCCCGAGGAATTCGCCGACTTCGTGCACGCCGTGGCCGTCCGTTATGGAACGCGAATCGCCAGCTACACCTTGATCAATGAGCCGAACCTTTGGCAGTGGCTAACGCCGCAGTGGAGCTGCAGCGATGCGACGGAAAGCAGCTGTAGAGCGGTCAGCCCTGCGATCTACCGTGAGCTGTTTCGCGCTGGCTACAAAGAGATCAAAGCCGTTTCGCCGCGGATTCCAGTCTGGGGCGGTTCGCTCGCGCCGCTCGGCACGGCGAGCCGCGGTGAGCGCCACTCGTCACTCGGCCCTCTGTACTTCCTGCGGCGCCTCGGCTGCGTCAAGGAGAATTACGCGCGCGATCGCACGAGCACCGATTGCCGCAGCTTCAAGCCTCTCAGCTTCGACGCCATCGCCCACCACCCGCACAGCTCGTGGCTCTCTCCGCGCTCATCCAATGGCGTCGCCGACAGCATTACGATCGGCACCATTGCGCGGCTGACGAAGGCCGTCGACACGATTCAAGTGCGCGGCGGGCTTCTGAACGGTTCGGCTGTGGGCAGCGAGGCGAAGCGAAAGACACTCGATGTCCAGATCGACGAGTTTGGCATTCAGACCAGCCCACCCGATGCCTGGTCGGGCGTATCACTGAGCCGTCAGGATGACTATTTGCAAGAGGCGGCCTACATGATGTGGAAGAACTCGCGCGTGAAGCTCTTCTCGCAGTACCTCTGGCGTGACGAGCCGCTTGACAAGATCAGCATCACGGCCGGGTCATGGCAATCAGGGCTCTACTTCGAAGACGGCACGGCAAAGCCAGCGGCGCGATCGTTCCTCAACCCCTTCTGGGTCGATCTTCCGCGCCACTCCCGCCAAGCCACGGTCTGGGGCCAGGTCCGACCAGGCTCCCAGACCGAAGTTACGGTTCAGACGCGGACAGTCGGGCTTGCCCGCTACTCGGCGCTGCGGACCGTCAACACCAACCGCTATGGCTACTTCAGTTTCAAGGTCCCGGTCAAAGTGAAGACGGCGTTCCGTTTCTACTACGGAACAGACGCGCTAGTGACATCGTCGGTCAGGACCGTAAAGCCGAGTTAATCCGTAGTTGAGCTGAGCTCGAACCGGCGCTTTTGGCCGCCCGGGCTGCTTACATATAGATATGGCTCGACCGTTCACCACTGCGGCGCTGTTCTCGCTGCTCGCCCTCGTTCTCGTAGCCCCGGCAGGGGCAAGTTCGACGATGAAGATCGGGATCGACGACGACGGCCTGATGCAGCGCACTCCGTCAACAACCGATCCGACCGCTGCGCTCTGGAAGCAGAAAGGCGTTGATCAGGGTCGCCTAACGCTGGTCTGGACGCGGATCGCCCCGAAGCCGTCGAGCACGAAGAAGCCGGCGGGCTTCAATCCTCGCGACCCCAACAGCCCTGGCTACCACTGGGACGACGTAGACCGTGCCGTCGCCGCGCTCGAGGCCAACGGTCTCGATGTTTCGATCTTGATAGCTGCACCCAACCCGTACTGGGCCTCTCAGGTTCCGTCGCGGCGCAGCCCCACCTACAAGCCCGATCCGAAAGCGCTCGGCGACTTCATGTACGCCATCGCAACGCGCTACAAGGGCCGCGTTGACAGCTACCTGCCGATGAACGAGCCCAACCTCTGGCAGTACATCACGCCGCAGTATTCGTGCACGTCGAAGTCAGCGAAGAGCTGCACGCTCTCCGGCGCGGCGATCTACCGTGAGCTCTACCGCAGTGCCTACACTGCCGTCAAGGCCGCTGACCCAGCCGCGTCGGTGTGGATTGGGGCGCTTGCCCCTCACGGCAGGCCAGGCATCTCACCGACCGCTTCATCGCCTGGCCCGAGCGCATTCTTCAAGGCGATGGCCTGCGTTAAGTCGAACTTCGCGGTAGACAGTACGAGTCCGGGTTGCAAGGGCTACCAGCCGCTGCTGACCGACGGCATTTCGCACCATCCTCACACCGTGCTGCTCTCGCCGACCCAGCGCGACCCTGGCGACGCCATCACGACCGCCAACATGTCGACGCTGACGGGACTCTTCGACCGGCTCCAGTCGAGCGGCCGGATCCTTAACAGTACGGCGACCGGTGCGGCCCAGACGAGCAAACGGCTCGACGTGTTCATCGACGAGTACGGAGTCCAAACGAACCCGCCCGACAAGCTCCAAGGTCTCTCCCCGACGAAGCAGGATCTTTACTACCAGCAGGTCGCGTACATGATGTGGAAGAACCCGCGGGTGAAGCTGCTCGCCTTCTACCTTTGGCGTGACGAGCCCAGCACGCAGGCCAAGAGCTGGGCCTGGCAGTCAGGGATGTACTACTCCAACGGTGTGATCAAGCCATCGGGCAAAAGCTTCCCGAACCCGTTCTGGGTCGACCTGCCGAAGCGATCCAAGAGCGCCACCGTCTGGGGTCAGGTTCGCCCCGCTCACACCGGCAGCGTCACGGTTCAGATCCGCTCGGGCAACGCGGCCGCGTTTAAGACGTTGAAGATTGTCAGCCCCAGCGCCGACGGATACTTCTCCTTCAAGACGACGATAACCGGCAAACGCTCGCTCCGATTCCTCTACGGCAGTCCGGCACAGAGCTCCGAGGTACGGACGGTCGCCCCGAGCAGCAAGTAGTAATGCGTTGCGGTGTTCAGAAGGCGCTGTCATCGGGTCTAGCGCCCGGCCTCTGCATTGCCGTCCTGCTCTTCAGCGCCATCGCGGCTTCGCCGACGGCGGCAACTGCCGCGAGCGACCACGCGATCGTCGGAATCTCAGACCCCGTCGTGACCGGGCCGACTGCCGGGCTACTTGAGGCGATCGCGCCGCGTTGGCGCGCATCGGGGATTGATCTCGCGGCGGTGACCGCCGACTGGCGCGAGATCGCGCCCGACAAGGACGCGAAGTCGCCACCGGCGGGCTTTGACGCCGCAGACCCAACTTCGCCTCTCTACAACTGGACCAACCTCGATCGCGTGATCAGGGTATTGCGCGCAAACAAGATCGAACCGCTGCTGACCGTCACCGGCCCGGGGCCACTCTGGAGCAGCAGCGACCCCGAGCGCGGTAGCGCGCGTTACCGGCCGACTCCAGCTCTGTTCGCTGCCTTCGCGGCCGCCGTGGCGCGTAGATATGGCACGCAGGTCGACCGCTACATCATCTGGTACGAGCCCAATGACGCGGCCAACTTGCGGCCTCAATCGTTCTGCGCGAAGACAGGCTGCTCGCCGCGTTCCCCAGAGATCTACCGCACGATCTTCAATGCCGCCGCGCTGACGATCCGCACCAGCGATCCGGGCGCCGCAGTGTACGCCGGCGCGCTCGCGGGGCGAGGTAGCGCTCCTCGCGAGTCGGATGATCCAGTCACGCCGATCGCTTGGCTGCGAGCCTTTGGATGCATCACTGACGATGGGCAGGCGGACCGCAGCTCTGCCAGCTGCGACGGCTTCGAGGCCAGCCGCATAGACGGGCTCGCCTATCACCCCGATCAACGCGGCGGACCTCCAGCCAAACGGGTCAACAACACGCTAGAGGCGGGTATTGCTGACACATCCCGGCTAACCCGTGTGCTCGACGCAATTCAGTTGACGGCTGGCGTCGTCAACGCTCAAGACGAGGCCGCGCCGATCGATCTCTACTACAGCGAGTGGGGTTACCAGACCAACCCGCCAGACGTCTTCAGTGGCGTGACGTTGGAACGCCAGAGCCGCTGGTTGCAGGAAGGGGCAAAGCTCGTTGATGGCCAGCCGCGAGTGAAGTTGCTCACTCAATACCTCTGGCGCGACGAGCCGGTGCGAGACAGCGGACAGGGCGTCGACGCTTACGCTGGTGGCCAGAGCGGCCTCTACGGCTTCGACGGCGTAGCGAAGCCAGCGGCAGCCAGCTTTCCGAACCCGTTCTGGGCGACCTCGTACTCCGGCAGCCGAGCGGCCAGCCTCTGGGGTCAGGTCAGGCCCGGTGGCGCACACCAGGTAGCAATTGAGCGACGTATCGGCGGTCGGCCGTACCGCAAGGTCGCAGAGGCTGAGACCGATCCGCAAGGCTACTTCCGAGTCCGCCTGCCGCTCGGCACGACAGCACGATTCCGCTACTCATGGAATGCCGGCACTAGCGCCAAGAACAAGCGCTACTCCGACGCAATTACAGTGCGGCCGCGCTGAACCGCTGCTAGCTGCGCGTAAAGCGGCGACCGGCGACCGGAGACGCGTCTTCGTCTATCGCCTTCCTAGGAGTCACTCCGGCAGCTTCAAGGACGTCGTCGCCGCCGCCGGACTGCTCGCTGGCAGCGGCCTCCATCGCTGCTAGGCGCTCCGGTGTCATCGCCTCAGCGTCCTCGTTCTCGGCCAGCCACTCTGCGGCTTCGGCGGCCGCTGCTTCGTCGCGTACGACGGTCTTGCCGGAGTCGTAGTAACGATCGATCTCAGCGAACAGTTCATCAACGAGGCGGTCGGTCGCGACCTTCTTCAACGGCTCACCCTTCGAGAAGATCATTCCTGCGTCCTTTGCTCCGGTGATGCCGAAATCGGCGTGGCGTGCCTCGCCGATGCCGTTGACGGCGCAGCCGAGCACTGACACCTCGATCGCGTCGGGGTAGGCCGCGAGCCGCTCCTCAATCTCAATCACGACGGAATCCATGTCGAACTGGAGCCGTCCGCAGGTCGGGCAGGCGATCAGCACCGGGCCGCGCTCGCGGAGCTTCAGTGCTTTAAGGATCTCCCAGGCGACCTTGACCTCTTCTTCGGCGTGGAAGGTTGAGAGTGAGATGCGGATCGTGTCGCCGATGTCGTCGGCCAGCAGCGTCCCGAGGCCGACCGCCGACTTCAGCGAGCCGGTCCAGCGCGTGCCTGCCTCGGTCACACCGAGATGGATCGGGTACGGGATGCGGTCCGCGAGCCGGCGGTTTGAAGCGATCGTGTTCGGGACACTGGTCGACTTCATCGAGATCTTGAAGTCGGTGAAAGCGAGCGTCTCCATCAGTTCGACGAACTCGACCGCTGCGGTTACGAGCGCTTCGACCGGGTCGCTGTACTCAAGATCCATCAGGTGTTTCGGAAGTGAGCCCGAGTTGACGCCGATCCTTAGCGGCACGCCGGCCGCTGCCGCAGCGGCGACGACCTCGGCGACCTTCTCAGGCCCGCCGATGTTGCCCGGGTTAAGGCGCACGCAGGCCGCGCCATTGGCGATCGCTTTCAGCGCCAACGTGTGGTTGAAGTGGATGTCAGCAATGATCGGTATCGGCGACTGCGCAACAAGAGTCTTGAGCGCTTCGGCGTCGCCTTCCCGCGGAACGGCGCAACGGATGAGGTCAGCGCCAGCGTCGGCGCAGCGGATGATTTGCGCCAGCGTCGCTTCGACGTTTGCCGTCTCGGTCTTCGTCATCGTCTGCACAGCGACCGGAGCGCCGCCGCCAATCAAGACGCCACCTACGTTGATTTGTCGCTCAGAAGCCACGCACAGAGTGTACGAAGGAGGAGCTCTAATGGTTGCAGAGATAGTCTTAGCGCTTCGATGACCTCCGCCACTCCCCCAGTCAACGTCGCCGACTACCAGCGAATCGCAAGCGATCTGCTTGCGCCTGGCCCGGGCGGCTACTACAACGGTGGCGCTGGCGACGAGAACACGTTGAGAGAAAACGTTGCAGCGTGGAGTCGGATTACGTTGCGACCGCGGGTCTGCGTTGACGTTGGCGACGTATCTACCGCAGCTACGGTGCTCGGCGAGCAATTGTCGATGCCAATCCTTGTCGCGCCGACCGCGCTTCAGAAGATGGCTCATGCCGATGGCGAACTTGCGATGGCGCGCGCCGCTCAGGCGACGGGGACGCTGATGGTCTGCTCAACCCTTGCTAGCTCCAGCTTGGCCGAGATTGCTGCCGCCGCGCCGACAGGACCCCGTTGGCTGCAGCTCTACCTCTGCCGCGACCGTGAGGTCAGTTTCGCGCTCGTAGATCAGGCCGTCGCCGCTGGCGCAACAGCAATAGTCGTCACCGTCGATGCGCCATACGCAGGTATCCGTGAGCGCGACACGCAGAGCGGTTTCGTCGTTCCTGACCACATTGACATGCCTGGCGTGACCGCGGCTCTCGGCCGTTCAGCCGGGCTGACGGTTGAGGAGTTCTTCTCGATGGTCGACCCAACCCTGACTTGGACGAAGCTTGAAGAGTTCATCGCCAAGGCGCCACTACCGGTGCTCGTCAAAGGGGTCCAGTGCGGCGAAGACGCCCGCTTGGCCTGCGATCACGGCGTCGCCGGGATCATTGTTTCCAACCACGGTGGCCGCCAGCTCGACAACGTCGCGCCAACCGCCGAGATCTTGCGCGAGGTTGTCGAAGCGGTCAGCGGCCGCGTCGAGGTCCTTGTTGACGGCGGGATTCGGCGCGGTAGCGACGTCGCTGCGGCGCTAGCGCTCGGCGCCAACGCTGCCCTTGTTGGGCGGCCGGCGCTATGGGGATTGACGGTCGGCGGCCAGGCGGGCGCGGAGCATGTGCTGGAGCTGCTGCGGCGCGAATTAGAGGTTGCGCTTGCCCTGCTCGGCGTAACGTCGCCTTCGAAGTTGACTAACGCCTACGTCTCAGGCGCGTAGAGAGCTTCGATCTCAGCGGCGTATTTGGCGCCGATCGGCTTGCGCTTCAGCTTCATCGTCGGCGTCAGCTCGTCGCCTCCTGGCTCCCACTCCGAAGGAAGCAGCTTGAACTTCTTGATCTGTTCAACCCGGGCGAGGTGCGTGTTTCCTTCGTCAACAGCGGCCTGGATGATCTCCAACAGCTCGGGGTTGCGCGAAAGCGACGCGATCGACAGGTCCTCGAGTCCTTGCTTCGCGGCCCATTGCGGCGCGAAGTCAGCGTCGAGCGCGATCAGCGCAGTGTTGTAGGGGCGGCCATCGCCGATGCAGCAAACCTGATCAATCAGTGGCGAAGCTGTCTTGATCTGCGCCTCAATGTTGGCTGGCGACATGTTCTTGCCGGCGGCGTTGATGATCAGCTCTTTCTTACGGTCAACGATCTTGAGGTACATCTCTTCGTCGAACTGGCCGATGTCCCCTGTCGCAAGCCAACCGTCAGCGTCAATCGTGGCTGCTGTCTCCTCGGGCATGTTGCGGTAGCCCTGCATCACGAGCTCGCCGCGAATCAGGATCTCGCCGTCCTCTGCGAGCTTCAGCTCGACGCCGGGGATCGCAGGCCCGACTGTGCCGATCCGCACCTTGCCGGGCGGGTTCACGGTACCGCCGCCGCAGGTTTCCGACATTCCCCAAAGTTCAGCGAGCGGGAGCCCGATCGCGTGGAAGAACTCCAATACCTCAACCGGCGTCGGTGCGGCGCCGACGTTGATCGTCACGACCTTGTCGAGCCCGAGCATCGTCCGCAGCGCAGCAAAATACTTCTCGTCGGCTTCAGCGACCGTCGCGGCCAATTCGGCTGGCACATCTTTACCGGCCTGCTCAAGGCGAACCTTCTCAATCGCCGCGGCTAGCGCAGCCTCTAGTGGTTGGCGCTGCTCGTCGGGCTGGTTGGCAACCATGCTTTCAAGACCGCCACGGAGCTTCTCCCAAATTCGCGGCACTGCGAAGAACCAGTTCGGGCGGACCTCGGGCAATACCTCCATCACAAGCTTGTGATCGGGTACGGAGGTAATTTCAAAGCCCATTACAGCCGGGATGTAGTGGTGCGCGGCCCGCTCGGCGATATGAGCCGACGGCAGCCAGCTAATGACGCGTGAGCGGCGTGGGAAGTTGACGATCGAGGAGGTGCCGCGAACCATCCACATCAGGTTGTTGTGCGTCAATTGAACGCCTTTTGGCGGGCCGGTCGTCCCGCTCGTGTAGATCAGCGTGAGAATGTCCTCGGGCGCGATCTCGTCGGTAGCGTTTGCACCGTCAAAGTCGGCGTCGAGCCGTTCGACCTCGTCGAGCGCGATCGTTCCGTCCACGCCGCCGGAAGGAGCGTCTACGAGGATGATCTGCGGCGGATCGTCGAGCGCTGCACAGGCCGCCCGGACGGTTTCGAGGTATACCGGTTCGGTGACAATGATCTTGCTCGCCGAGTCGGCCAGTAGATAGTCAATCTGTTCCGGTGTATAGGTCTGGTAGACCGAGAACGGCGTTCCGCCGGCAACCATCACAGCGAAGTCCACGACATGGAACTCGGGCCGGTTGACGAGCATCAACGCAACCGTGTCGCCCTTTGTGATGCCCAGTTTGCGTAGGCCGCCGGCGATCCTGTCAACTCGTTCTAGCCCTTCCCCCCACTTGATCAGGACCGACCCGTCGCGGTTCTTGACCCAGGTTTCGTCAGCGTTCTCAGCAGCCGTAATCCGCAGCGCTGCGGCCACAGTCGGTGCCTCCATTGCGGCGTACTCCACGACGTCAGCAACCATCTCGCACTTCCTCTCTCTGGATCTACAAGGCGCTAACCAAAAACTACAGCTTTGGAGCTGCTTTGGGCATTAGCGCAGCGCGAAACCGTCGCCGCTAAGGCGAGAGATGTCATTCGAAAGCCCAACCGCAAACAGAATCAGCACGAGCACGAAACCGACCGCACTCGCCCGCTCCATTACCGAATACGCGATCGGCCGACCGCGCAGCTTCTCTGCCAAGGCCCAGAAGATGTGGCCGCCATCGAGCGGCAGGAACGGAAACAGATTGATTAGCGCTAGTGAGAGCGAGATGATCGCCAGCACGCTCAGCGCCTGAGCAACGTCGAACTCAAACGATTGGCGTGTGACCTCGTAGCTACCAACCACGCCAGAGATCTCCTTGCGCGCCTCTGGGTCGTAGGCGAGCCGCGAGAGCGCGCTCATCGTCGCGCCGGTGACGCGCCACATTTCGCTGACGCTGCGCGAGGCAGCATCAACAGGCCCCAGAGTTTCGCGCGCGATCGCGAAGTTGAAGCCCAGACGCGTCTTCTTCGCACTGGCGTCGTAGCGCGGTGTGAGCAGCAGTGTCTGCGTTTGGCCGCCGCGCTCGACGACGACCCTGACCGGCGTTGTTGCCGCGCAGCCATCGGTCGGTGCGCCGGCGCAGCGATGGCTCGAGATCGCGGCGCCGAGCGCCGCCACGTCGCCCTTCTTGCCGTCAACCGAGATCAACCGATCGCCCGGTGCCATCGCGGCAGCGGCGGGCGAACCAGCCTCAACCTGGTCGATCGTGCTGGAAGGAGAGCTGAGGCCAACGATGAGGAAGAGAGCGAAGAAGATCACAAAGGCAACCAGCACGTTCATCAAAGGCCCGGCGGCAATCACGAAGATGCGCTTGTTGACGGCCATTCTCGAGTATGAGCGAGCCTCGAGTTCGGGCGCGATCTCTTCGTTCGGGTTCATCCCCATGATCCGCACATAGCCGCCAAGTGGGATCACGCCGATGCAGTACTCAGTTTCGCCTTTCGTCTTCTTCCAGATGTGCGGCGGGAAGAAGAGCGAGAAGCGTTCGACCCTCATGCCGACGCGCTTTGCAGCCCAGAAATGGCCGAGCTCGTGAAGCATCACGAGCGCCGAGAAGCCGAGGAAGGCGAGCAGATAACTCATCGCTACGAGTGTAGGAGCCGTTCGCTAGGTCAGCGCCGCTAGAAACTCGGCGGCTCTCGCCCGGGCTTCCCTGTCGGCGTCAATCAGGGTTTCGAACGAGTAACTCTGTTGAACGGTGACATCGCCGAGCGTGGCCTCGATCGTGGCCGGAATGTCGAGGAAGCTGCAGCGCTGATCAAGAAAGGCCGCCACTGCAACCTCGTTGGCCGCGTTCAGCACACATGGCGCCGTACCGCCCTCCTCGCCCGCCGCAATCGCGAGGCGCAGGCATGGGAAGGCCTCGTTATCGACCGGCTCGAAGGTGAGTGCGCCGAGCTCTTCAAGATCGAGTGGTCGCAGACCCAAGCTGGCACGCTCTGGCCAGTGCAGCGCGTAGGCGATCGGGACTTTCATATCGGGATAACCGAGGTGCGCCAGCGACGATCCATCGGCGAGCGAAACCATCGAGTGGATGATCGACTGAGGATGAATGACAACGTCGATAGCGTTGTATCCGGTGCCGAAAAGTTGGTGGGCTTCGATTACCTCTAGGGCTTTGTTCATTAGCGTCGCTGAATCGATCGAGATCTTTCCGCCCATCTGCCAGGTCGGGTGGTTGAGCGCCTCTGCCACCGTCACCGATTCAAGTTCCGAGCGGCTGCGCCCTCGAAACGGTCCGCCCGATGCCGTCAGCGTAAGCCGTTCGATCGTTCCCGGCGGTTGGCCCTGTTCGCTCGCAATCAGCTGATAGAGAGCCGAGTGCTCTGAGTCGACGGGGAGCAGGCGCGCGCCAGTTGCGGCCGCCAGTTCGATTACTAGCTCGCCGCCAACGACGAGCGACTCTTTGTTGGCGAGAGCAAGGTCGATTCCTTCGCTCAGCGTCACGACCGTTGCCGCCAAACCAGCCGAGCCGACTATTGCGTTCAAGACCAGGTCAGCGTCCGCGCCGGAAATTAGCTGCGCGAGAGATTCAGGCCCGCTCAGAACTTCACCGTCCCACGCTGAGCGCGCGCTCTCCGCGCTCGGCGGGTCGGCGATCGCAATTCGCCTTACGTTGAGCGCCTCGGCTTGGGTCACGAGCTGCTCCCAGTTGCGGTCGGCCGATAGCGCGACGGGCTCAAGCCCGCTCGTCGAAGCGACGACGTCGAGCGCCTGCACGCCGATCGAGCCGGTTGAACCAAGGATCACCAGACGGCGCATCAGCAACAGGCGCTAGAGCAGCGCGCTCCAGACGTAGTAACCAGCGACGATCGAGAAGCAGAGAGCGTCGAGCCGGTCAAGCACACCGCCGTGCGCGCCGAAGATCGTGCCCGAGTCCTTCACACCGGCCTCACGCTTGACGTAGCTCTCGAAGAGGTCGCCAAGCGGCGCGATGACCGCCACAGAGGCGCCAAGAATCAGTGCGTCGACGCCGCTCAACCAATCGAAGTAGAGCCCCGTGAACCAAGCTGCGGCGGTACCCGCGACAATCCCGATCAGCAGCCCTTCAACAGTTTTTGCTGGCGAGATCGACGGCGCGAGCGCTTTACGCCCGAAGGTCCTGCCTCCAAAGTAGGCGCCGGTATCGGTGATGAAGGTCGCGATCAGTACAAGGAAGACGATCGCTGAGCCGTGGACGAGGTCGCGCAGCATGATCGCGTGGGCGAATGCCAGCCCGATCCAGACCAACCCAAGGATTGCGAGCGCTAATCCAGGCAGACTGGTGCTCTGGTGGTCGCTGATACTGATCAAGAAGACAACGGCTAATGAGACGACGAGCGCAAGCAGAACCCGCGAAGGGCCGCCGGTCTCGGCAGCGACGAGCAACAGCAGCAGGCCGACAAAGCCAGCAAGAATTGGCGGCGTCAGCCGCTCGAACATCGAGAACAGCTCGCGCAGCGCGATTACGCCGAGCACGAAGAGTCCGATCGCGAAAACCCAGCCACCGATTGCAACTAGTGCGATTGCCAGCAGTACCAGCGGCACAGCCGTAGCTACTCGCGCCGTGACATCGGAGCCGCCGTTTCGCAGCTCGAGCCAACGGAGGCGGCCGCCGCGGGAGCGGTCGCTTGCCGGTTCGTCTTCGTCGGTCATCGGCCGCCAAACCTCCGCTCGCGGCCAGCGAACTGAGCTAGCGAGTCGGCGAACGCCTCGCGCCCGAAGTCGGGCCACATCTCGTCACGGAAGACGAGCTCTGAGTAGGCGCACTGCCAGAGCAGGTAGTTCGAGACGCGGACGTCTCCCCCGGTCCGAATAAGAAGATCGGGGTCGTGCATTTCGGGCGCGTAGAGCAGCTCGGCGAAGGCTTCCTCGCCGCCTCCGCTGTAGCGCGCGGCGGCGTCGACAATCTCGGCGCGCGAGCCATAGTCGAAGGCTATGAAAAGCGTCAAGAGATCATTGTTTGCCGTCTCGGATTCGGCCCACTCGATCCGCTCCAACAGTGTCGCCCCGATTCGGTCACGGCGGCCAATGAAGCGCATCCGTACACCTTCGTCTTTCAGCTCCGGCGTCTCGCTCGTTATCCGCGCGGCGAACATCTCCATCAGGCCTGCGACCTCGGCCGCGGGCCGTGCCCAGTTCTCTGTCGAGAACGAATAGACGGTTAGCTCTTCGATCCCGAACTCGACGGCATCGCGGAGCCGAACTTTGACGTTGTCGGCACCGGCGCGGTGGCCTTCAAGCGTCGGCAGGCCGTTCTGCTCGGCCCAGCGTCCGTTCCCGTCGGTGATGATCGCGACGTACCGCGCCGCCGCCGCGGGGTCGGTCATCAGACCTCAGTGATCTCTGCTTCTTTTCCCTTGAGGTGGGTGTCAAGGCTGGCAATCTTCGCATCGGTCAGCTTCTGAAGCTCCTGTTCGGCGCGGTGCTCATCGTCGGCTCCAGCATCTCCGGCCTCACGCAGCTCGCGCAGGTCCTGCATCACGTCGCGGCGCACATTGCGGATCGCAATCCGTCCCTCTTCGGCAATTGAACGCACGACCTTCACGAGTTCAGCGCGACGCTCTTCGTTGAGCTCCGGAATCGACAGGCGAATCAGCTTGCCGTCGTTTCCTGGGGTCAATCCAATGTCGGACTCGATGATTGCCTTTTCGATCAGCTTGATCGAGGAGATGTCAAACGGCTGGACGGTAAGCAGACGCGCCTCAGGTGCGTTGATCGTCGCGAGCTGCTTCAGCGGGGTCGCGAGGTCGTAGTAGTCAACCATCACTCGGTCCAGCAGCGCTGGGCTGGCGCGCCCGGTCCGGATCGTCGCGAACTCAGCGTTGGTGCTTTCGACCGTAAGTGTCATCCGGTCGCCAGCGTCGGCTAGTAGTTCGTCAATTAGATCGCTCATGTTTTCACCAAGGTTCCCACAGCGCTCCCGCAGACTATCCGGTCGATGTTCTGCTCGTCGTCCATGTTGAATACGTGAATTGGGAGGCCGTTCTCCATGCAGAGCGTAAGCGCGGTCGCATCCATCACCTTCAGGCCGCGCTGGATTGCATCCATGTGCGTGAGCTCAGGGATCAGTTCCGCACTTGGGTCCTCTTTGGGGTCGGCGCTGTAGACGCCGTCGACGCCATTCTTGGCCATCAGGATGACTTCGGCGCGCACCTCGGTTGCGCGGAGAGCCGCTGCCGTGTCGGTCGTGAAGAACGGATTGCCTGTGCCTCCCGCAAAGATCACAACACGGCCCTTCTCAAGGTGGCGCATCGCGCGGCGGCGAATGTACGGCTCAGCGACCTCGGCCACGGCGAGCGCGGATTGAACGCGGGTGTGGACGCCGATCCGCTCCAGCGCGTCCTGCAGAGGCAGCGCATTGAGCACCGTCGCGAGCATTCCCATGTAGTCGGCTGTCGCCCGATCCATTCCGGCCGCGGCGCCGCTCATGCCGCGGTAGATGTTGCCGGCGCCAACGACGATCGATACCTCGATCCCGCGGTCGTGAACGACCTTGATCTGTTGCGCGACTGCGTTAACGCGATTGGGGTCGGCCCCGAAGTCGAGATCGCCCATCAACGACTCACCGGAGAGTTTGATCAGGACCCGCCGGAATACCGCCTCGTCGGCCATGACCGAAGGCTACTCCCCTACGGCGTAACGTTCGAACCGCGAGACGACGATGTTCTCGCCTGTCTTGGCTGAGAGGTCCTCGCGTAGCTGCTCGATTGTCTTTCCTTCGTAGCGATCGGCGTTGACGTGCTTCTGGCGCAGCAGCAC
>CAMCVN010000032.1 GCA_945881845.1 Bifidobacterium breve
CAGTTCGCGCTGAACGCAGTTTGGGCGGCTGCGAGCGAAGACGGCCCAAGAGCGCGCGAGGTTGCTGTTGCCGCCGGCGTCGGCGAAGGAGTGGCGTGCGAGATCGGCCGCTTCGGCGTTGCCGCGCGCGCTCAGCCGCTGCGCTCGGCCCGGCCGCAGGGCGAACGGCGCACCGCGCATCAGCACGCGGTCAACTCCTGGCAGCGAGCCGAGCCGCGCCAGTGCCAGCCATGCCGCCCACTCACGGTCGCCACTTGCGCCGCGATGAAGCCGGTTGGCGAGCACGATCAGCTTCGATGGCTTCAACTGCCCGGAGGCGACTGCCCGCAAAGTCAGTTCAACCCCGAGTCCGTGGCCGCCGACGATCGGCCGCGAGCCGCCGACGTCATTGCTGAAGCCGGCGACGACCTCGGCCAACCAATCGAGCGAGTAGGGGTGGTGGGGACGGTCTTCGGAATCGCCGTGCAGCGGCAGGTCGGGCAGGACTACCCGGTAGCGGTGCTCGAGCTCCTCGACCAGCGGTTCAAATTCGCGGTAGCTGAGCAGCTCCGAGTGCCAAAGGATTAGCGGCGGTCCGGTGCCCTGCTCGCGGTAGGCGACGCGGGCGCCGTCATTGTGGTGGTAGAGCCGCAGCCGCATCCGCGACGGCTAGAGGCCGATGTCGGAGGCCGGCGGCAGTGCGAAGTTGTGTGACGCGCAGCCGCGCTCGATCTCCTCAATTACTGCATCGATCACGGCGATCCGCGCGAAGCGCTTCTGCTCGGCGGCAATCACGTGCCACGGTGCCCAGTCGGTGCTGGTTCGATCGATCATCTCGTCAACGGCCTCTGAATAGTCGTCCCAGCGGTCGCGGTTGCGCCAATCCTCGTCGGTCAACTTCCAAGCCTTAAGTGAGTCGGACTCGCGCTGCTTAAAGCGCTTCAGCTGCATCTCGGGTGAGATCTCGAGCCAGAGTTTGACGATGATCATCCCCTCAAGGCTGAGCGAGCGCTCGTAGTCAACGATCTCCGAGTAGGCCCGCTGCCACTGCTCCGTCGTCGCGAAGCCCTCAACCCGCTCAACCAGTACGCGGCCATACCAAGTGCGGTCGAAGACGGCCATGCCGCCGCGGCCGGGAAGCCATTCACTGAAGCGCTGGAGGTAGAAGTGGCGCTTCTCGTCCGGGGTTGGCGCGGCGAACTGAACGACGCGCACATGGCGCGCGTCGAGCGGCGCGATCAGGCGGCGAATCGCCCCGCCTTTTCCGGCCGCGTCCCAGCCTTCGATGCAGATGAGCAGGCCGGGACCGATCTTCCCGTCGCCGAGTTTCCCACCGAGCGCCAGCCGCAGTTGATCTATCCGCCGGCTGCGGTCGCTGAGTTGCTGCTCGTAATCCTTGCGTGAGAGCTTTTTGGTCAGGTCTATTTCTGAACGGATAGTCATCGCACTGCTAAATCTGCCACAGCTGGCCGATCGGCGCATGCCGCCGCGCTCCGTCCGCCGCAGGCAGAAAGATTCGCCTTGCATGACTCTCGTTCCCGACGACCCTCTGGCGCACCGTGCGTTGGAGTCGTTACTGCACGCCGAAGCGAACGTCAGACGGCGTTTGGCGGGCGACCTTGAGCGCGAGGGCCTCTCAGCGAGCGGCTTCTTCGTACTTGTCGTGCTCGTCAGCGCCGGCGGCGAGCTGGAGCTGCGCGCACTGCGCCACCGGCTCCAAACCTCGAAAGCCAACGCCACCGAGCTGATAGACACGCTCGTAGTGCGCGGCCTCGCGACGCGCAGCCGGATGGCCGTTGACCGCCGCACTGTGCTGGTCGCCCTGACGCCCTCCGGCCGCGCCACAGTGGACCGCTGCTTTCCCGAACACAGCGAACGAGTGCAGCGCGCCTTCGCCGTTTTGAACGAGGAAGAGAAGCGCTCGCTGGCAGTGATCTGCCGCAAGCTCGCGGCGTGAAGCGCGCCGCGCGCCGCCGATCTGCCGCCGCCTTGCGAGAATGGAGCGCCCGATGCCCTCGCTTCCACGCCCAGTAGATCCCAACGCCTCATTCCCTGAGCTCGAAGAGCAGGTCTTGGAGCGCTGGCGTGAGCGTGATGTTTTCGCGCAGTCGCTTCGCCGCCGCGAGGGCGCCGAGCCATGGGTCTTCTACGAAGGGCCGCCAACGGCGAACGGCAAGCCCGGCTCGCACCACGTGCTGGCACGCGTCTTTAAGGACATCTATCCGCGCTACAAAACGATGCAGGGCCACTACGTCGAGCGCAAGGGTGGCTGGGACTGCCATGGGCTGCCGGTTGAGATCACGGTTGAGAAAGAGCTTGGAATCTCATCGAAGGCTGAGATCGAAGAGTTCGGCATCGCCGAGTTCAACCAGAAGTGTCGCGACTCTGTCTTCACCTTCCTCGACGAGTGGGATCGCCTGACCGAGCGGATCGGTTTTTGGATCGACCTTGATGATGCCTATCGCACGCTCGACTCCGGCTACGTCGAGTCGGTCTGGTGGGCGCTGAAGCAGATCTGGGACAAGGAGATGCTCTACGAGGGCCACAAGGTGGTCCCGTATTGCCCGCGCTGCGGCACGTCGCTCTCCTCGCACGAGGTCGCGCAGGGCTACAAGGATGTGATCGACGCCAGCGTCTTCGTTCGCTTCCCGCTGACCGAAGCCGAAGCTCCGCTCGAGGCCGGCGACGAGCTGATCGTCTGGACAACGACGCCGTGGACTTTGGTCTCCAATGCCGCCGTCGCCGTTGACCCGAAGCTGACCTACGTGCGCGCCAAGCTTCCAGGCGACGACACAGTGATGGTTGTTGCCGAAGCGCTCGTTGGCCGCGTGCTCGGCGAAGAGGCCGAGGTTCTGGACAGCTTCCCCGGCGCCGATCTGGAAGGCGCTAGCTACGAGGCGCCGTTCGATTTCATCGCCGCCGCCGATTGGGGCGAGCGCGGCCACACCGTGCTGGCCGCCGACTTCGTCACCGATCAGGACGGCTCGGGCCTCGTCCACACCGCCGTCGCTTTTGGCGAAGACGACTACCGCCTCGGCCAGCAGGCCGGGCTAGCTGTTGTAAACCCGGTCCGCCTCGATGGCACCTACGACGAACGAATCGGCCAATACGAGGGGCGCTTCGTCAAGGACTGCGACGCTGATCTTGTTGCCGACCTCAAAGCTCGCGGCAAGCTGCTGCGCAGCGAGAAGTACGAGCACTCTTACCCGCATTGCTGGCGCTGCTCAACGCCGCTGCTCTATTACGCCAAGCCGTCCTGGTACATCGCCACCTCGCAGATTCGCGACCAGATGCTGGCCGCCAACGAGACGATCGCCTGGCACCCGCCGCACATCAAGGAGGGGCGCTTTGGCGACTGGCTGCGCGGCAACGTCGACTGGGCGATCTCACGCGAGCGCTACTGGGGCACGCCGCTGCCGATCTGGCGCTGCGCCAACGGCCACGCCGAGTGTGTCGGCTCGTTCGAGCAACTAGAAGAGCTCTCCGGGGTGTTGATCGATGATCCGCACCGGCCGTACGTCGATGACGTTGGCTTCCCTTGCCCGCAGTGCAGCGAGCCGATGCAGCGCGTCCCCGAGGTAGTTGATGTTTGGTTCGATTCCGGAGCGATGCCGTTCGCTCAGTACCACGCGCCGTTTGAGAACGAAGAGAAGTTCGAGCAGCGCTTCCCAGCCGACTTCATCTGCGAGGCGATCGATCAGACGCGCGGCTGGTTCTACTCGCTACTCGCCGTCTCAACACTGCTCTTTGGCAAGTCTTCCTACGAGGCCGTTGTATGCCTAGGCCACATCCGTGATGAGGACGACCGCAAGATGAGCAAGTCGGTCGGCAACGTCGTCGAGCCGTGGGAGATCTTGGACCGCTTCGGCGCCGACGCGATGCGCTGGTACTTCTTCACCGCCAAGCAGCCGTGGGACGGCTACCGCTTCTCCGTCGATGCCGTTGGCGACGGCGTGCGGCTCTTCCTCAAGCAGCTTTGGAACAGCTACTCGTTCCTCGTTCTCTACGAAAACGCGGCCGGCGAGAACCAGATCGAAGGCGAAGAGACGGAGCTCGACCTTTGGCTGCGCTCGCGCCTGGCGGCAACGGTCGAGGAAGTAACCGAAGCGCTCGACGGCTTCGACGCCACCAGCGGAGGCCGCGCGATCGCCGCCTTCGTCGACGATCTCTCGAACTGGTACGTGCGGCGCTCACGCAGGCGCTTCTGGGAGGGCGACGCTGTCGCGATTGCGACGCTGCGTGAGGCTTTGATCACCGTTTCGAAGCTGCTCGCTCCGTTCACGCCATTTATTGCCGATGAGATCTATGACAACCTCGACGGCAGCGAGCCATCGGTCCATCTCTGCGATTGGCCGAAGCCTGGCGCGGCGCGCGACCTTGGTCTTGAGACGGCAATGGCAACGGCGCGTGAGACGGTGCGCCTTGGCCTTGCGGCACGTGGCCAAGCGAAGATCAAGCTGCGCCAGCCGCTGCGCGAAGCGGTCGTCGTTGCCGCCGGCCCTGAGCGCGAAGCGATCGCGCAGCTGGCGGGAATTGTTGAGGACGAGCTGAACGTTGAGGTGCTGCGCTTTGTTGACAACGCCGACGAGCTCGGCTCCTACGAGGTCAAAGCCAACTACCGCACGCTCGGCCCGCGTTTCGGCAACAAGATGCCCCTCGTAGCGGCGGCCGTTGCCGCGCTCGACCCGGCGCACGTTGCCGCGTCCTTGCGTGACGGCGGCACAATCGGCGTCGTGATCGACGGCGACGAGCACCCGCTTGGCGAGGACGATCTACTGCTGGCGATGCAGCCACTCGGCGGCTACCAGCTAGAGCGCGAGGGCTCGCATGCCGTTGCGCTCGATCTCCAGCTCGACGATGAGCTACTGCGCCGCGGCCTAGCGCGCGAAGTGATTCACGCCGTCCAGAACGCGCGCAAGCAGGCAGGGCTCGCGGTTGAGGATCGGATCGCGCTAGCGCTGAGCGGCGACGAAGCGATGCTGGCCGCTGCGCGCGAGCATCAGCAGCTGATCGCCGACGAGGCGCTGGCGACGACGATCGAGGTCACCGACACGCTGGAAGGCGCGTCAGCGACCACGCTCGACGGTCACGAACTGCTGATCAAGCTCGAAAAGGCCTGAGCTCAGGCGCTGAGAGCGTTGTTGAGCTCTTGCTCAATCCGCGGCTTCGGCTGTGCGCCGACGATCTGAGCGGCGGCGGCGCCGTTCTTGAACAGGATCATCGTCGGGATCGACATCACGCCGAAGTTGGCAGCCGTCTGCTGGTTGTCGTCGATGTTGAGCTTGACGACGCGGACGTCTTCGCGCTCTGAGTCGATCTGCTCTAGAACTGGGCCGACCATCTTGCAGGGGCCGCACCAAGGAGCCCAAAAGTCGACCAAAACTGGCGTCTCCAATGAGGCATCAAGTACGTCTACCTGGAAGCTGCTGTCGCTGATCTCGGGAAGGGCCATTGCGCTACTCCTTGGGTCTAGATTCGTGGATACAGGTACCACTATACAAAGTGTAGTGACCCCTCTTAGCGGCGCTGGCCCAAATCACCAGGCGCTTCGAGCTTTTGGATCTGGAGCAAACTTGTAGTTCCCGGCTGCCCGCTCGGCAGCCCGGCCGTGATTCCAACCCGCTGGCCGGGCTTCAGCCAGCCGAGCTCGACGACGCGCCGAGCCGAATCGGCGATCAGCTCTTCGGTCGTCTCATGGCGACGTTGAAGCTCAGCGGTGACTCCCCACAGCAGGCCGCAGCGGCGAACGGTTTCGCGGCCCGGCGAGAGGGCGAAGATTGGCACCGTCGGCCGGTGCGCTGAGACGAGCCGCGCCGAGCGGCCGGAGAGCGTCGGCACGATGATCGCGTCGAGCTCCAGTTCGCTGGAGGCGGCAACCGCCTTGTGAGCGACTGTGTAACCAGGGTCGCGACCGTCGCGGCGCACGCGCTGCTCGTTCCAGCGCTGGTAGGGAGCCTCACGCTCGGTTGTGCGGGCGACCGAATCCATCATCGCTACCGCTTCAACCGGGTAGGCGCCAACGGCCGTCTCCTGCGAGAGCATCACGGCGTCGGTTCCGTCAAGAATTGCGTTGGCGACGTCTGCCACTTCGGCCCGCGTGGGGCGCGCCGAGCGCACCATCGAATCGAGCATCTGAGTCGCCGTGATCGAAGCGCGCGCATGCTCGCCGGCCAGCCGCAGCAGCCGCTTCTGGACCATCGGCACGTCTTCGATCGGCAGCTCGATTCCAAGGTCGCCGCGGGCGACCATGATCGCATCGCTGACGCGGATGATGTCCTCAGCGCGAGCCACGGCTTGAGGCTTCTCGATCTTCGCGATCAACGGCACGCGCGTGTGCTCGCGCAGCTCAGTGACCTCCTCCGGCTTACGGACGAAGCTGAGCGCAACCATGTCAACGCCAATCTCGATCCCGGCCGCTAGGTGGGCGAGGTCCTCTTCTGGAACCGAAGGCAGCTCATCGGCCGGGCCGGGGATGTTCAATCCTTGGCGCGAGACGATGATTCCGCCGAGTTCGACTTCGCAGTCGAACTCAAGATCGTCGGGGCGCCGGTCCTTGACGCGGAGTCGCACCGAGCCGTCGGCCAGGTAGACCGATTCGCCAAGCTCAACAGCGATCGCCAGCCCCGGCCAGTTGACCGTCAAGTGACCGGCGTTACCCGGCTTATCGTCGTTGGCATGGCAGCTGAAGGTGACCTTGTCGCCAACCCGCAGCATCACTTCGCCCTCTTCAAGCTGGCCGATGCGGATCTTCGGCCCAGGCAGATCCTGAAGGATTGCGACGGCGCGCCCGGCGCGCTCAGATGCTTCGCGCACCAGCCGCGCAGTCTCGGCGTGCAGTTCGTGCGTGCCGTGGCTGAAGTTGAGCCGGGCCACATCCATTCCGGCGTTGACCATCGCCAGCAGCACTTCGGGGTCGGTCGAAGCGGGGCCGATTGTGGCAACGATTTTGGTGCGGCGCTGGTGCATGCGACCCTCCACGCTACTGGGCAAACGGCGCTCCGGTCACACGCCCGCGCCCAGCGAGCTTCAGGCCGGTGCCACGAGTTGGCTCAGGCCGGTGCCACGAACTGGCCGTCAACGAGTAGCGGCACGCCGTCGGCGCTGAGCCTGCCGCCCTGACGCAGGTCGCAGATCAGGTCCCAGTGGAGCGCGCTTTCGTTGCGCCCGCCGGTCTCCGGGTACGAACGGCCGAGCGCCAGATGGACGGTGCCGCCGATCTTCTCGTCGAAAAGAATTGAGCCAACCGGGCGCGTGATGCCGAAGTTAGTCCCGATCCCAACCTCACCGAGTTTGCGCGCCCCTTCGTCGGTCGCGAGCGCCTGCTGCAGGTAATCGTCGCCGCGCTCGGCTCTTGCCTTGGTGACAACGCCCTTTGCGAAGACGAGCTCAACTCCGTCAACTTCAACCCCGGCTGGGGCGCTGGGGATCGTGAAGCGGATCTGGCCCTCGGCGCTGCTCTCGACCGGGCCGCTGAAGATCTCGCCGCTGGGCATGTTGCGGCGGCCATCGCTGTTGACCCAGGTTCGCCCCTTAACGCTCAGTTTGAGGTCTGTCCCTTCGGCCTCGATCCTCAGCTCGCGTACACCTTCGAGCCGCTCGATCAGCTCGGCCTGAAAAGCGCCTAGCTCGCCCCACGCGGCCGGCGGGTCGGGCCGGTCGAGGAAGGTCGCGCCGCGGACGAAAGCGGCGAACTCCTCAAGCTCCATTCCAGCCAGCTGCGCTCCAGCGGGCGTTGGCCAGAGCGTCGAGCACCAACGCTTCTTCATCGTCCGCTCTCGCAGCGGCCGGCGCGCCCGCGCGGCGCGAGCGATTCGCGCCGGGTCCACACCTGCCAGTTCGCGCGCGTCATGCGGCGCCTGAATCCCCAGCACCGCCGTCAGCTCCTTCGCCTCGGCCATCGCAACGTCGTCGAAGTCGTCGAGCTGAGCTTCGCGTGCGTTCTCGTAGAAGTTCTTCGCTTGGCCGGGGAGCTCAACGTGGAGCGTTGGCCAAGCCTCGCGCGCCAGCACCGCTCGCTGCAGCTCCAGCAGTAGCGGCGCCGCCATCGCCGTTGAGCGGATCACGACCTTCTGGTGCGCTTCGACCTCAAGGCACCAGCCGATCAGCAGCTCGGCCATTGCCGCTGGGTCAATCACTGCGGCGACGCGTTCGGCCGCCGCTTCGCTCGATTCGCTCCCGCTCATGGCGCTTTCACGTCGGGGAACCATTCGGCGCAATGCTCACGGATGCTGCTGCGGACGAAGTCCCGCTCGTCGCGGCTGGCAGCGCGCAGCCGTGCCAGCAGGTCGCCCTGACCGCTCGTCTCGACGCCGTTGATCGTCCAGCTCAGCGCAAGGCGCTCGAAAAGGAATTCAAGCGCGCGGTGCCATGCGTCTTCTTGAGAGAGGATGTTGCCTTCAATCGTCTTCGTGTACTGGGCACGCGTCTTTGGGCTCAGCACGCAGCGCAGCTCCAAGACGCTCCCGTCATCGGAGCGGTACTGGGCGCCTGGCGGCTCGGGCATGGCTGGCCCGGCGCCCTGATCGCGCGAGCGGCGCCGCGAGCGTCGTCCCATTAGGTGGTCGCGGCGGCAGTTTCGAGCTGGCCGCGCACGTCGCCGGTCAGCGGGTCGGTGTGGCCTGCCCAAGCGGTTGCCGGCTCCAGCGCCGCGAGCTTCAGGATTGACTGGCGAGCCATCTCGGTGTCCATGTTGAAGGCCGCGTGGGGAACGCGCGCGTGGCCCTTGAAGCCGGTCTGTGGGTCGAGCGTGTAGAAGCAATCGCTGACCAGCGCAAAGCGATCCGATTCGCGCCAGAGACCAATCAGCCCCGGCGCGTGCCCGGGAAGATGGATCACTTTGAAGCCAGCGATCTCGTCGCCCTCGGCGAGCGTGCCGCTGATCTTTACCGGACCGCCGTCCCAGCTGACGAGCAGCTTCGGCAGCAGCGCGCGGCCAACCGCGTTGAGCTTTGAGATGTCGAAGTAGTGCTCGCCAGCGTCACCCTCGGCGTCGGCCACCTCATCGGCGTGGCAGAGAACCGGAACGCCGAGCTGCGGCGCGACGCCGCGGTGGTCGGCGTGGCTGTGGCCAAGCACGACGCGCGTTATCCCGCCGAGCTGAGCGCCGGCGATCGCGATCGCCGGCCCCATCGACTTCACACCGGCGTCAAAGAGCAGCACGCCGTCGCCGTCACGGACGAAGTAGACGTTCATCGTCTTGCCGGGGAAGCCGCCGCGCATCACCCACACGCCTTCGGCGATCTGCTCCGGCGCGCTGGCCGCAAGCTTCGCCATCAGCTTCGTGCGGCCGTTGAAGGCGCTCTTCATTCCGGCATCCATCTTCGAGCCGTCGGGGGGCAGCAGCCCGAGCTGACGGGCGATCGTCATCCCGTCGGCAAAGGCGTTGTTCTCGACGATCAATCCGTCACGGACGATCAGCACGTCGACGCCTTCAAGCTCGATCTTGGTGCCGTTCGGTTCGATCCCTTGGAACGGACCTCCAGTGAATGTGCCGGTCGCCTCCCAGCGGACTGCCGCGCGGTCGTCCTCGACCGTCACTTCGACGACCTTGAAATTGAAGTCGGGGAAGGGCTCAAAGATGCCGCTGAGGAAGGCGCGCACGCCCTCGGGGGCGGTCGTGTCAACCTGGCCGCGGACGTTCTCGCGGCCACCGGGGCGCCAGCAGGCGACGGCGGCTTCGATGTCATGGGCTACCAAAGCGTCGAAGTACTGCTTCGCCACTGCGGCGGTTGTTGCGGCGTCGATTGAGCCACTCACGGCGCTGGTTTGATCGGTCATCAAAGTCCTCTCACTCTCTGGCCTGTTGGCCGCAGGCTATCGCCCCAGCCGCGTCAGCGGGCTTTGATCCGTAGGCTGGAAACAGTTGTGAGCGAATCTTCCCGAACCCGCGAGCTGGGCCGCGGCGAAAAGGTCTTGCCGGGCGTCTGGCGCCTACGGCTCCCTCTGCCGTGGCCGGGCGTGCCTCACTGCAACGCCTGGGCACTGGCGGCTGGAGACGGAATCGTGCTCGTTGACTGCGGCATGGATCAGCCAGGGTCGATGGCGCAGCTCGAGCGCGCGCTGCAGCAGGTCAACCTGCGAATCGACCTGATCCGCCTGCTCGTTTGCACCCACGCGCACTCCGACCATTACGGTCAGGCAGCCTCGATCGTCAAGGCGACCGGCTGCGAGCTGTGGATGCATCCCAACCACGAGCACAGCGTTCAGGCCGCCACCGATCCCGAGGCTGCGCTCGAGCGCCGGATCGAGGTCGCGATCCTCAGCGGCGTGCCGCAGGAGCCGCTGCGCGCCTACGCCGAGCAGGCCAAGGGCCGCGGCTCCGGTTTCTCCGGGATCGTCGAACCGGCGCGCGATCTGCTGCCTGGAGTGCAAGTTCAGACCGACCTTGGCCCGTGGGAGGTAGTCGAAACTCCCGGCCACGCGCCCTCGCACGTCTGCCTCTATCAGCCCGAACGCCGCCTGATGATCTCAGGCGATCACCTGCTTGGGCGCCCATCGCTCTACTACGACTACGGCTGGACGCCAGACCCTGTCGGCGAGTACTTGAGTTCGCTCGAGGTAGTCGAAGACCTCGACATGCGCCTCTGCCTGCCCGGTCACGGCCGCAGCTTCGCCGAAGTGCCGGCTCACATCACGGCCAACCGGATCGCGATCGCCGAGCGGATCGACGGCGTGATCGACGCGCTCGCTCAGGATGGGCCGATGACGGCCTTCGAGGTCGTTCGGTCGGTCCATGGCGACGCGCTCACTCCGGTCAATGCGAACTGGTGGCTCTCCGAGACTCTCTGCTACCTGCGCCACCTTGAGGTGACCGGGCGCGCCGAGCGCAGCGAGGGCGACGGCGAGGACCAGCCAGAAATCTGGCAGCTGATCTAGCGCGCGCCTCGTAGGATTAGCCGATGCGCATCGATCAACTGCTCGAGGGCAGCACCGAGCCGCAGTTCTCGTTTGAGTTCTTCCCGCCGAAGAGCGAGGAGGGCGACCGCAACCTGCTCGAGGCGGTCGAGCAGCTCGTGCCGCTCGAGCCGGCCTTTATCTCCGTCACCTACGGCGCCGGCGGCTCAACGCGTGAGAAGACAATTGAGATCGTCTCAAGGATCCGCGACGAGTTTGGAATCGAAGCGATGCCGCACTTCACCTGCGTTGGTTCAACCGTTGACGAGCTGCGCGCGACGCTCGACCAGATGGCCGAGCTTGGGATCGAGAACGTGCTGGCGCTGCGCGGCGACCCGCCGCAGGGGGCGAGAGAATGGACGCAGACCGAGGGCGGCCTTGAATACTCGCGTGAGCTGGTCGAACTGATCAGCGCCGAGTACCCGTTTGCGATCGGCGCCGCGGCGTTTCCGGAGACGCACATTGACGCCGTCAGCGCCGAGGCAGACCTCGGCCACCTCAAAGCGAAGGTCGATGCCGGAACCGACTTCCTCGTCACTCAGCTCTTCTTCGATAACGACGCCTACTTCGACTTCGTGCGGCGGGCGCGCGAGATTGGGATCACAGTTCCGATCATCCCGGGCATCATGCCGATCAGCAACGTTGCTCAGCTGGCGCGGATGACGACGCTCTGCGGCGCGACGATCCCGCCCGAACTGCTTGCCGCGCTTGAAGCCCGCGACGACGACGGGCGCGCAGTCGAGGCTTTAGGTATTGCCTACGCCAGCTTGCAGTGCGCCGAGCTGCTGGCCGGTGGCGCGCCGGGGATTCACTTCTACACACTCAACCGTTCACCGTCGACGCAGGCAATCCTCGGCGCGCTGAAGCTGCAGCGCCCGTGGCTCAGTCAATAACTTCGCTGACCTCGAGCTGCTGAGCGACGGCGCTGCTGCCGTCGGGTCGCGACCAGCGCACGTCGATCGAATCATCCTGGCGGTAGGTGCCAACGCCCCAAGCTCCGAGCGCCCAGCGCCAGCCGCTGACCTTGTCCTTCGCCAGCGAGCGCGGGAAGACGAGCGCGCCATCGCGGACCTGGTAATCGTCAGGCTGCTGGAGGACGCCGTTGACGTAAACCTCAAACGGCGAGCGGACGTCCTTCGGGAGCGGAACGATCGATTGGGTCACAAGGGGGATCCTACGAGCCCGCCGCGCGGCAGCATAGGCTCGCCGCGTGACGACGAGCGAACAGTTCACCGTGCGCCGCTCCGCGCGTGCGCGGCGCGTGCGCGTGAGAATTGAATCCGACGGTTCGCTGCTGGTGACGCTGCCTCAGGCGGCGAAGGCCAGCGAGGCCGATGACGCGATCGCTCAGCTCGGCGACTGGATCGCGCAGCGGCGAGCGAATCTGCAACTTGCCCGCAGCGCTGTTGCGCGCCCGCCGGGGACGCTTCCCTACCTCGGCGAGCTACTGACCGTCAGCGAGCAGGCCGGCCGCACGCGCGCCCATCGCAGCGGCGACGAGCTGCTCGTTCCGGCCGATCAGCGGCGCGACGCGGCGATCGAGCGTTGGTATAGGCGCAACGCCAAATCAGAGGTGAGCGTGCGATTGGCACCGGCGCTTGCCGCGCTCGGCGTCAAGGCCGGGCCGATCTCAATCCGCGACCAGCGCACGCGTTGGGGTAGCTGCTCCTCAAGCGGCGCGCTCTCGTTCAATTGGCGCTTGCTGCTCGGCCCGCCGGAGCTGCTCGATTACGTCGTCTGGCATGAGGCCTGCCACTTGGTCGTGCTCGATCATTCGCCTCGCTTCTGGTCGCTGCTTGAGCGCCATAGGCCCAACTACCGCGAGCCGCGCGACTGGTTGCGCCGCAACGGCGCCGCGTTGCAGCTGTAGCGCAGCGCTATTCGCTATCGAGCACGCGGCGCAGCGCCGCATAGGCATCTTCGCCGTCACGCGGCTCGATCACCGAGCGGCGGATTCGCCCACTGAAAGCTTGGACCGATCCGTCACCGCGCAGATCAACGCCGCCGCGCGCGCCTGGGCCGCTTACCTCAGCCCGCACGGCGACAAGCTCGACCGGTTCGTATTCGCGGCCAAGCGACTTTGTCGCCTGCTTGCGAACGGTCTGCGACATCGCGCGGATCTCTGTTGTGAGCGCGTCGAGCGCGCCGTCGAGCGTTACGAAGCGCTGGCGTTCTGAATCTCCTTCACGGCGCAGCGTGAGCGTGTACGAGCGTGCCAAGTGCTCAGACGATGACGAGCAGAACGATCACCATCGTGGCGGCAGCAAGCACTACCGACACAGCGCCCATTGCGATCCCCGCGCCGCGGCTCGGCGGGAAGGACTCGGACACGGTTCCAATACCGCCGATGATCACGGCCCAAGCCGCGAAGACGATGCCGATGATGAAGAACGGCATCTCACTGTGGGCGGCCTCGCTGGCGAGGATCAATGTTGCTTGCGTCATACCCACCACGCTACCCAACACCGCCGCCGGACGCTAGCTGGCTCCCCGGTCCGCCTTCGTAGCGGCTCTCGGTCGCGTCGCGCTGGCCGTGGTAGTGACTGCCCAGCTCAGGGTGGCCGTAAGGCCGTTCGGCGGCCTGATCAAGCGTCATGAATGAGAGCTGCGCGATCGGAAGCCCGGCCCAAAGTTTGATCGGCACCCGCGTCAGGTTGTTCAGCTCCAGCGTCAGCGTCCCCTTCCAGCCCGGGTCGCAGAAACCGGCCGTTGCGTGAACGATCAGGCCGAGGCGGCCAAGCGAAGATTTCCCTTCGATCCGCGCGACGATGTCGTCGGGCAACTCAACCCACTCCTCGGTGCGGCCGAGGCAGAACTCGCCGGGATGGATCACGAACGGCTCGTCCGGCTCGATCGTCACCGGCTCGGTCAAGTCCTGAGGCGGGTTCTTCAGGTCGATCGCGCTAACGCGATGGTTGTGGAAGACGCGGAACGAATTGCCGAGTCGCAGGTCGACGCTGGCTGGCTGGACCATCGTGTCGTCCCACGGTTCGATAACGATCCGCCCTTCGCCGACGAGGCGGCGGATTGTTCCGTCGGAGAGAACAGAGGCAGTGGCCATCGGCTGATCCTAAACGGCTGCGCCTACGGCTCGTCGCGAGCGTCAGGCGCGGTCGTGCTGGTGGGAGGTCGTGACGCGCATCCGATCGGGCGCCGGGGAGGCAGGATCGCCGTGCGGGCCGCGCCTTGGTGCGCGTGGCAGTGGGCTGCGCGGGTGCGGGTCTAGTGGCCTTAGCGAGCCACCGTTGCCGCTCGCGTCCTCAGCCTCTTCAGGCTTCTGCTTGATCGCCCACCAGACGATTCCAAAGAGCGCCAAGATCGGCAGCTTCAGCACGACCATCATGAAGATGAATACCCACGTGTTCACAGTCGGTCGATATTACCGGCAGCGCCCGCGCGGTGCAGTCTTTTTGGCACGAGGCCGCTCAGCCCGATCAAGCCTCAGCTGCGCAGCGTAATCGGCTGGTGCGCGAAGGTCGTCATCTGCTGCAGCTCGCCGACGCGGGCGGCGATCTCAGTTCCCGTCAGTCCGACAATCCGGTCTGTACCGAAATCTTCAACGTTGAAGGAAGCCAGCGCAGTTCCGTAGACCATCGCCTGCGTCAGCAGCTCATGGTCGATCGGCCGCTCGGGGTGGGCCGCAACGTAGCCGACGAAGCCGCCGGCGAAGCTGTCGCCGGCGCCGGTTGGGTCGACAACCGACGTGAGCGGGAAGGCCGGCAGCGCGAAGTAGCCGTCGGCCGTAAAGAGCGCCGCTCCGTACTTGCCCTGCTTTGCGATCACTGAGCTAGGCCCCCAGCTAAGGATCTCGTTTGCAGCAGCGACAAAGTTCGGTGCCTCGGTCAGCAGCTCGAGCTCCTCGTCGTTCAGGATCAGGCAGTCAACGCCGCTGATCGTCTCGACCAGCGAGTCGCGCGCAATGTTGATCCAGAGATCCATCGAGTCCATCGCCACGAAGCGCGCCTGCTCGCACTGCCCACGTACCTCATTCTGTAGATCGGGAACGATGTTGGCGAGGAACAGCACATCGCAGTTCTTCGCCTCGTCGGAGAGTTTCGGCTTGAAGTCCTCGAAGACGTTCAGTTCGGTTACGTGCGTCTCGCGGCTGTTGAGATTGTCGTGGTACTCGCCCTTCCAGAAGAAGGTCTTGCCGCCGGGAATCATCTCAACGTCGTCGGTGATCGTGCCGCGCGTCTGCAGGGCCTCCCACGACGGAGCGTCGAAGTCCTCGCCGACCGGCCCGATCACACGGACCTGATCAAAGAACGATGCTGACAGCGCAAAATGGGTTGCGGCGCCGCCAAGCATCCGCTCTCGCTCCCCGAACGGGGTTGTTACTGCGTCATAGGCGATCGATCCGACAACGGTAAGACTCATACGCGCAGCGAGGTTAGCTTGCCTGCCTCTGCTCGCGCCCGGTCGTGGCGTTCGGCGCCCTCCTGCGGGAAAGCCCTAGTCTGGCTGCCGTGACTACATTTGCCGAGCTCGGACTCTCCGAGACGACCCTCCAAGCGCTGCGCGACGTTGGCTACACCGAGCCAAGTCCAATCCAAGAGCAGACGATCCCACCGTTGCTCGGCGGGCGCGACATTATCGGCCAAGCTCAGACCGGCTCAGGTAAGACAGCCGCCTTCGGTCTGCCGCTAGTTGAGTACATCGATCCGGAGATCAAGGACTGCCAGGCGATCGTCCTCACGCCCACGCGCGAACTCTGCATTCAGGTAACGCAGGCGCTCCGCGCTTACGGCGAGACGAAGGGCGTTGACGTCGTTGCCGTCTTCGGCGGTGCTCCGATCCGCACCCAGCAGGCTCAGCTGCGCGCCGGTGGTCAGATCGTTGTCGGCACCGTAGGCCGCGTGCTCGACCTAATTACGCGCGCCTCGCTGATTCTTCACGACTGTCGCTTCGTCGTCCTTGACGAGGCCGACGAGATGCTCGATCTCGGTTTCCTCGAGGACGTCGAGAAGATCCTCTCGCGTACGCCGAGCGGTCGCCAGACGGCGCTCTTTAGCGCAACGATGCCGCCACCGATCCGCAAGCTCGCCGATCGCTACCTCTACGAGCCTGAGGTAATCAAGGTCGAGGCGAAGACGCTGACGGTTGACACGGTTGAGCAGTTCCGCCTCGAGGTTGGCCAGAAGGACAAGCCCGCCAAACTGGTCGAGGTTCTGGCCGTCGAGAAGCCGACCCAAGCAATCGTCTTCGCCCGCACGAAGATCCGCTGCGACCAGCTCTTCCGCACGCTCCGTGACAAGGGAATGAACGTCCGCGCGCTGCACGGCGACATGTCGCAGGGCTCGCGCGACGGCGTGATGCTGGCCTTCAAAGGCGGCCGCGTGCCGATCCTTGTCGCTACCGACGTAGCCGCCCGCGGGCTCGACATCTCTTCGGTCACGCACGTCGTCAACTTCGACGTTCCGATCTCGCCGGACACCTACGTCCACCGCATCGGCCGCACCGGCCGCGTCGGCCGTTCGGGCCGCGCGATCACCTTCGTTGAGCCGAAGCAGCAGAGTGAGCTGGAGGCGATCGAGAAGCACACGGGCGTCAAGATGACGGAGTGGGCTCCGGGCGCGAAGACTGCCGCCGCGCCGGTCGAGGAGAAGCCGCACCGCCACGACAAGCCGCAGGTCGACAAGAGCGTTGATCATGAGGGCCCGTGGGCGAAGCTGATCGTCGCCGCCGGCAAGGCTGAGGGAATCAAGCCGGCCGATCTCGTCAAGGCCGTTACTTCGGCCGCTGGGATCGGCGGCGAAGCCGTCCGCGACGTGAAGATCTTTGAGCGGTTCTCGTTCCTCTCGGTTCCCGAAGGAGATTCAAAGCGGATCATCGAGGCCGTCAGCGGCGCCGAGATCAAGGGAACGAAGATCAGCCTTGAGCCAGTTGGCTCCGAGAGCTAGCGCCCTAGTCGTTTCCGTCGCGCCGAGAAGTATGCGACCTCCGCTAGGCGACTGTGCGAGGATAAGAGCAGATGACTTCGCTTCTTGATCCCGTTGTGATTCCCGGTGAGTCTGAATTTCAGCTCCCCGGCGACGGTATTCTCGCGCCGACCGGCGGCGACGTTCCACACAGCTTCGATGCCGCCTGCACGGTCTGCGGCGCGAGCCGCGTGGAGGGTCAGGATTGGTGCCTCGAGTGCGGCACAGCGTTCGCTGCGCCGCGGGGAATTCCCGGCGTTCAGACGGTCGCTTTGGCTGGAGCCTTCACACTGCTGATGGCCGGCGGGGCCGTCGCTGCTGGCGTTGCCGCGATCAACGACACGCTGCCACCGCGCAAGACCGAGGTTAAGGTCGTCGCGCAGACAGCAGATGCGATTCCGACGACGCCCGACGCGGTGCCGTTGACCGATCCTGTTCCAACCGACCTGCCACCGGTCGAACTGCTTCCGGCTCCATCCACTACGTCGACTCCTACGCCGGTAACGCCCGTCACGCCGGTCGTTCCCAAGCCGGCCCATCCGGTGATTGAGCTTGGCCCTGATGCGGCCTCAATCTACGACCCCGATGACAGTGCCACGAGCTCCAATGAGCCCAGCTACGCGGTCGGCTCGAAGGCAACGCCGAGCTGGTTTGTCACCACCCCAGCGGGCGACACGCCAGGCGTTGTGGCACCAATGAACGTCGGGCTCAACGTTGATCTCGGTTCCGCGCAGAAGGTCACGAAGCTGACGCTTACGACCGTCACACCAGGCTTCACCGTCACCGTGCTCGGCTCTAACACGGTCGATCCGCCGCAGTCGATTGACGATCCTAAGTGGACAACGCTCGGTGAGGCGGCCTCGGTTGACGCCGCCGCGCTCAGCAACACCGGTCCGCAGCCCAATAAGGCCGACGAGCCGGGCGACAAAACGCTGCTGCTCGGCCTCGGCGGCAGGAGCAAGAAGTACCGCAACATCGTTCTTTGGTTCACGGCGCCGCCAACTGCCGGCTCTACGGTTCGCATCGCGCAGCTCAAGTACTACGGCTGAGCACCACCGCAGCGCGTCATCGTCTAGATTCTTCCTGCGCAGGTTGACGCGCACCAAACCCGCAGACGAGAGGAATGACGTTTATGTCCGCCGCGACGATGAGCACCAGTGAAGGCGATATCACGATCGAACTGTTCGAGGACGACGCTCCGAAGACGGTTGAAAACTTCCGTAAGCTTGCCCAGGACGGCTTCTACGACGGCCTTACCTTCCATCGCGTAATTCCCGACTTCATGATTCAAGGCGGCTGCCCTGAAGGAACCGGCACCGGCGGCCCCGGCTACCAGTTCGAAGATGAGTTCAACGAGCACGCTGTTGTCCGCGGCGCGCTGGCAATGGCCAACGCCGGCCCGAACACGAACGGCTCACAGTTCTTCATCGTTACCGCCGCCGCCTGCCCTCACCTCGATGGCAAGCACACCGTCTTCGGCGAAGTAACGGGCGGAATGGACATCGTTGACAAGATTCAGAGCGTCACCACAGATGGCCGTGACATGCCGGTTGAACCGGTTGGGATCACGCTGCTCACAGTGGAGTAAGGTTTTTGAAGGGTGTCAGCCAAGTAGAGGAGCCGCAGATGACGACCGTTAAGCAGAATCCAGAGTCCACGGAAGGTTCGGCCCCGTCGGCCGCTTCGATGATCGATGTTGTTAATCCAGCCACAGGCCAGATCGTCGGCAACGTCCCTGATCTCGGGCTCGCCGACGTGCAGGCGTTGGCTGAGCGAGGTCGCGCCGTCCAGCCTGCTTGGGAGGCGCTCGGCTTCGAGGGCCGCGGGAAGATTCTGCTGCGTGCTCAGAAGTGGATCATCGACCACAAGGAAGAGGTGATCGAAACGATCGTCTCTGAGACTGGCAAGACCTACGAAGATGCGCAGCTCGCTGAGATCTCCTACGGCGCTTCGGCCTTCGGTTTCTGGGCCAAACACGCGCCCGAGTACCTCGCCGACGTGAAGGTCAAGTCCGGCAGTCTGATGGTCAAAGGCAAGAAGCTGATGGTCAGCTACCGCCCGCTGGGCTTGATCGGGATCATCGGCCCTTGGAACTACCCGCTGACGAACTCCTTTGGCGACTGCATCCCGGCGATGGCTGCCGGCAACAGCGTGATCCTCAAGCCCAGCGAAGTAACTCCGCTGACCTCACTGCTGATGGCCCGCTGCCTCGATGAGTGCGGCATGCCGGCTGGCGTATTCCAAGTCGCAACCGGCCGCGGCGACACCGGCCGCGCGCTGATCGACCAGGTCGACATGATCATGTTCACCGGCTCAACGGCAACCGGGCGCAAGGTGGCAGTTGCCGCTGCCGAGCGGCTGATCCCGTGCTCGCTGGAGCTGGGCGGCAAGGACCCAATGATCGTCCTGCGCGACGCCGACGTTGAGCGGGCCGCTAACGCCGCCGTCTTCTTCTCGATGCAGAACTCGGGCCAGACCTGCATCTCGACCGAGCGCGTTTACGTCGAGGCGCCTGTCTACGACGAGTTTGTCGGCAAGGTGACGGAGAAGGTCAAGGCGCTGCGCCAGGGCATCAGCTCAGGCCCCGGTACGGCTGAGATTGGCGCGATGACCTTCCCGCCGCAGGTTGACATCGTCGAGCGTCACGTCAACGAGGCCGTTGCCAGCGGCGCCAAGGTGCTGACCGGCGGAAAGCGCGGCAGTGGCCCCGGCGACTTCTTCGAGCCGACCGTGCTGGTTGACGTTGACCACTCGATGACGGCGATGAATGAGGAGACCTTCGGGCCGACTCTGCCGATCATGAAGGTCGAGGATGCCGAGGAGGCAATCCGCCTCGCCAACGACAGCGAGTTTGGCCTTGGTGCCTCAGTCTTCACTCGCGACGTGGCTCGTGGCGAGGAGATCGCCAAGCGCGTTCAAGCTGGCGCGGTATGCGTCAACGACGCGATGCTCAACTACGTTGCTCTGGAGCTGCCGATGGGCGGCGCGAAGACTTCCGGGATCGGCTCGCGCCACGGAGCCGGTGGTATTCGCAAGTTCTGCCAGCAGCAGTCGATCCTCGTCTCGCGGCTGCACCCCAAGCGTGACGTCCACATGTTCCCGTACACCGAGAAGACGACCAATCGTCTCGGCAAGCTCTTCACCTTCCTTTACGGCCGCGGCAACCGCGACTAAGCGGGGCGCCAAGCATCGCGACGACGGCTAAGTACCGGTTTGTTGGTCTTCAATCCGAATAACGGAGGCAGTAATGACAAGTAATGACGCGGTTGACCGGACAATGTGGACAAGCCTGTTGCACGCAGGTTTGGTCGGATCATTTATGCGCTTACCGCACGTGCCAGCAGATGCTTCAGAGCTCAAAGCGGCCGGTGCAAAGGCGGCGATCTACGGGATCCCGTTTGATGCAACCAACATCAGCCGCACCGGAGCCAACTACGGTCCACGCGGCATCCGCGAGGTCTCCTGCCAGTTCCTTTCGTACAACGCAATGTTCGATTTCGACCTGATCGACGAGCTGGCACCGGTCGACTGCGGCGACTGCGACGTGATCCTCGCCAACGCCGAGCGCACATTCGAGAACGCGCAAGCCGACATCGGGCAGATCCTCGCTGCCGGGGCGCTGCCAGTGACTCTGGGCGGCGATCATTCGATCTCAATCCCGGCCGTGCGTGCCGTGCGCGAGGTCAATGACGACCCCGGGCTGATCCTCGTTGACACCCATCTGGACACGGCTCCCGACGTCGGCGGCGAACTCCTGAACCACTGCTGCCCGATCACGCGCGCCGTTGACGCAGGCTTCGACCCGAAGAAGATCGCTCTGGTCGGAATCTCCGGCTGGATGAATCCGCGGACCGAGATTGAGTACTGCCGCGAGCAGGGCAT
>CAMCVN010000033.1 GCA_945881845.1 Bifidobacterium breve
GGGCCTCACGCCGATGATGCCGATGTACACGCTCGGCCACGACTTCGTGCCGCCTCCGGTTCACGCCGGTGGTTTGCGCTACCACGGCGCTTCGCCGCTGATCTCAGCGCTGGTACATGGCGGGATGGTCGAGGCCCGCTCGGTTGCTCAGAACGACACCTTCGCTGCCGGGCTGCAGTTTGCCCGCACCGAGGGGATCATTCCGGCGCCGGAGCCAACGCACGCGATCAGCGTCACGATCGCTGAAGCCGAAGCTGCCAAGCAGGCAGGCGAGGAGCGCGTGATTCTGTTCGGTCTCTGCGGCCACGGAAACTTTGATTTGGCCTCATACGACGCCTATTTGGCGGGGAATCTCGAAAATCTTGAGTTCTCGCAGCAGGAGATGGACGATGCGATGGCGAAACTCCCCGATGGCGTACCAGCTATCTGATCGCCGTTAATCAAATCAAGGAGCAATTCTTCAAATGACTACCGCAGGCGCAGAGCCCGGCCACATTGATGTCGGGAAGGTTCTAAGCGATACCGGCGACATCCTCAAGAAGTCGTTCGGGACGGTCTGGATCATCGCCTTGATCCTGTTCATCCCGGTCGCCATCCTCGGCTACTTCGCCAGCGATGGTTGGCTGATCAACTTGATCTACAGCATCGCCTCTCTTGTAGCGAGCCTTTATATGGCGGGCGTCGTTGTTCGCGTCGTTCAAGATGTCGAAGCTGACGGCAGGGTTGACGCCACCGTAGGCGATCTGCTCGGCAGCATCACTTCGAAGCTGTGGCCGTTGCTCCTGCTGAGCATTGTCACCGGCATCCTGATCATCATCGGCTTCTTCTTCTTCATCATCCCGGGGATCATCCTCGCGCTGATGTGGCTGGTTGCTGTGCCGGTAATGGTCGCCGAGGACAGGGGCGTCTTCGCTTCGATGAGCCGCAGTAGCGAGCTGACGAAGGGCAATCGCTGGCGCTTGATCCTGCTCTTCATTGTGATCTACGTGCTGCTCTTCATCATCTTCGTGATCATCGCCTTGCTTGCTGCCATCACACCGATCCTTGGCGTGATCATCGGCATCCTGGTTGCGATCGTTGTTTACCCGTACATCGCGATCATCATCGCCGTTACCTACTACGAGCTGCTTGAGGCTCATGGCGAGTCGAAGCCTGGCCCAGGTGTCGCCACGATGGCTCCGCCAAGCGGGGAGATGCCTGCCTAAGCTCAGTAGCTGGCATGAAGAATTGGCCACGGGCCGTCGCGCAGCAGCGCGGCGGCCCGTTGTCGTTGTAAGGGGTCAGCCCGGTTGCGCTCGCCGTCGCCAAGGGTGTAACTTGGAACTATGAGCCAAGATTCCGAAACACCAGGGCAGCCCGAGACCCCGGAAACGCCAGCTGAGCCGACACCGCCGCCTGCTCAGCCGCCTGCGACGCCGCCGCCTGCGCAGCCACCGGCGGCACCGGCGATGCAGCCGCCGACGACCCCGCCGGTCGCTCAACCAGCCGCCCCGGTTGCCGGTGCGCCGGCGATCAAACCCGGCCAGGGCGGGCTCGCAATAGCTGCATTTGTCTGCGGTCTCGGTGGCATCTTCACCTCGTGGTGCTGTATCGGCCTGCCACTGGCGATCGCCGCTGTTGTCTGTGGCATCCTCGGGAAGAAAGACGCCGAGAAGCGTGGCGCCTCGAACTGGATGTGGACGACCGGCCTAGTCCTTGGGATCATCTCACTAGCGATCTTCGTAATCGTGGTGATCGTGTCGGGTCTGAACACGAGCTTCAGCACCGACGACTTCAACACCAACTAAGCGGGTAGGAAGATCGCCACTTCGCACAGCAGCTGTGAGCACGCCCATTCGTCGGGGCTCACCGCGGAGCGCCAGCGTGCGCTCTACGTGGGCGGCGGCGCGTTGGCAGTTCTGGTCGCCCCGTTTCTGACCGCGCTGCTCTGCTTCAGCACCTCGATCGCCAACGGCGGCGGCGGTTGCCCGATGCTTCAGGCAACCGGCGTCCCTTGCCCGGCCTGCGGCGCGACTCGGGCCTTCGTGCTTTTCTCGCACGGCGACGCGGGCGGCGCGATGCGCTTCAACTGGAGCTGGCTCGTGATCTGGTTTGTGATCGCCGGTGCGATGTTCACCGCTGCTTGGCGGCTCTGGCAGCAGCGAACGGCGCTGCCGGATTGGCTTCACCGATTCGGAGGCTGGCTGCAAACCCATCCAGCGGCCGTCGTCGCGCTGCCGTTCGCTTTGCTGCTCGGGCCGTGGCTCGTAGCTCTAGCGAACCTAAACGCGATTCGTTAGGCGGGTACTTCGACCGCAGCCTGCGGCGTGTTGCTTAAGACGCGCGCCGGTTCGGCACGGTGAACCATCACTGGCATCCCCTGGGTAGGGGAGATCGTTGGCGCGAGGCGGATGTTGAGCTCGTAGCCGGGCAGCACCTCAAGCCGGCAGCGCTCGAAGATCGCGCGCATGATCGCGCCGACCTCGGCCTGGCCAAATCGCATACCCAAGCAGGTCCGTGAGCCGCCGCCGAAGGGGATGTATTGACCCTTCTTCATTGCTTTCTTGCCCGCTTCTGTGAATCGCATCGGGTCGAATGTTTCAGGTGAGTCCCAAACGTCTGGAAGGTGGTGGCTGGCCCACGAGCAGTAGTTGACGTGCGCATTTCCTGGGACGGTTACGCCGGCAAACTCGAACGGTTCAACCGAGCGGCGCGGGCCGATGTAGGCCGGCGGGTACATCCGCAGAGTCTCATCGAAGATCATCTCCGGCGTGATCACCGAATCATCAAGCAGTTCGGGGTTCTTTGAGAGTTCGTAGAACATGAAGGTGACGCTGGAACTGGTTGTGTCGTGGCCGGCGAAGAGCAGCGTCATCGCGTGGTCGCGGATGTGGCGGTCCTCAAGGCTCTGGCCGTCCTCATCCTCAGCGTCCAGCAGCAGTGAGAGGACGTCGTCGCCGCGTTCGCCGTTGGCTCGGCGGCGGTCGATCTCGCCGTAGATCAACTGGTCGAGCCGCGCGCGGGATTTGACGAGCTTGGCGTACGGCGTGAACGGGCCGCGCGCCAGCTGCAGCGCGAAGTCGCGGGCGTGAAACGAGAGCGCGTTCTCAAATTCGGTCACGGCGTCGAAGTCGCCGGCGCGGGCCTTGTCCGGGTCGAGGCCGAACAACGCCCTCAGGGCAACGCGCAGCGCTAGGTGACGGACCCAGTCGTAAAGGTCGATCACAGCGCCGGGAATCAGGTCCTCGGCGGCGCGGTCAACTTCTTCGTTGATGATCTCGGTTGCGCTGGCGATCTTCTTGCTGTGGAAGGCGGGGAGCATCAGCTTGCGCGACGAACGGTGGAAGGCGCCGTCGATCGTCAGCATTCCGTCGCCGAGCAGAGGAATCAGGTCGCGCATGTAGCCCTCGCGCCAAGTGAAGTTGTCGGCGTGCGAGACGAGCATGTAGTGGTTCGCTTCTGGCCCGAGCATCATCACGGCGTTGAAGTGCAGCACTTTGATCGTGAAGACCGGCCCGTAGCGCTCGTAGTACTCGAGGTACATGCCGAGCGGGTCTTCCGAGAAGCGCTTCGTGTTGGCGAGGCTGAAGTTCCGTGGGCCGGGGGGCCAAGGAACCGTTGCCGCACGGTCGTCGATGACGTCCTGGAGCATCAGCTTCAGTGGGTTCGGGCTGTGGGGAGCCGGGCCTTCGAGCATCACTGATCAGGCTACTGCAGCTAACGCTCCCCGAGCAGACGAACGGCCCCGGGGGGACGGGGCCGTTCGCTGGTGGTTGATGTTGCTGTGCGGTTGCTTAGCGGTTGCCGCGCAGCTTGGCGAGAATGTCCGCCAGACGCTGCTGCAGGTTTTCGTTGATTGCATTGGCGTCACGCGTCTTTGGCTCGGCGCGGTTGACGGTCTCGCAGGAGCCGTTTGGAGCCTCTACCGTCGCATCCGAAATAACGTCGGCGTTGTCGAGGTTGGCCACGTCGGTGCCGTCGCCGCAGCTGATCATGTCGGCTTCGCCGTCACGGGCGTTTAGGCGGTCGTTGCCTGCGCCACCGTTCAGCGTGTCAGCGGTCGTGTCGATCGCGCCATCGGCGCCGGCTACAACGTCGACGCGTGCTACTGCCCAGAGGCGGTCGTTGCCGTCGCCGCCGTTAAGGACGTCAACGCCAGCGTTCGCGAACAGCAGGTCGTTGCCTGCTTCGCCTGAGAGCGTGTCGTCGCCACGGCCACCGACTACAAGGTCGTTGCCTTCTCCCGCGGTAACAACGTCGGCGCCGTTGAGCGCGAAGACGCGGTCATTGCCGCCAAGCGCCGAGATTGAGTCTGCCGCTTTGGTTCCAACGAGACGCTCCGCGGAGTCTGTTCCCGTGACGGTGGCTGCCGATGCGACAGAGGCCGTAGCGGCAAACGCGGCCAATGAGGCTGTGAGAATCGGAATGATTCGATTGCGTTGCATTAGGGTTCCTTCCCTTGGGGTGGTTGATGCTGATCTGGGCACTAAAACCCCGGGGGCGGCCAAGAGTTGCGGCCGTCGCTGAGCGATGCGGCGGCGGGATTGTCATACTTCGCAGGCGCCCGGGGGCGTAGCTCAGTTGGTTAGAGCGCCGGCCTGTCACGCCGGAGGTCGCGGGTTCGAGTCCCGTCGCTCCCGCTCCACGGAAGGCCCTGCTAGCGCGGGGCCTTCGCTCGTTCTGGGGAGATGCGCCATGCTGTTGCGCGAGATGTCAGAGAGAAACGATCATCGAGCCGCTCGCGGATCGACGCCTGCTCCTATGCCTGCCCGATGCGATGAGCCGGTCGGCGACGGCGCCGGCGACCACATCGCGGCGCTCGACGCGTTCGTCGACGTGCTCTCGAGGATCCCCGAAGAGACCGCGTTGGCCGAGGGTGACGGCCAATCGTTTTACTCCGGTTTGTGCACCGCGATCTGCCGGCTGACGACTGCCGAGCGGGCGATTATCTTCCGCTACGATCCGGCGCGGCGGAAGGTTCGTGCGGCCGGCGCTCACAATGTTGATCTCGGAGTCTTCGATGACGCCTTCATCAACGTCGAGACGCTCGCTGCCGCGCGCGAGGCGCTGGAGCAGGATCGTATTGTCGAGTTCGACGACCCGCTGCAAGTGCCGCCGGAGTTCATGGCACTGGCCGGTGATGTGCGCCTAGTCGTGACACCGATGGCCGCGGGCGGCCGCTGGATCGGTGTCGTGATCTCTGACCGCCCGGCGGATCGCCCGAAGCTGTCGGAGGCCGAGCGCAACCTACTGTGGACGCTTGGCAAGACGGCTGCGCTGGCCGCGAGCGCGCGGATCGCAACCGCCAACGCACAGCGCGCGCGTGAACTTGAAGCCCGGATCGACATGGCCCGCGAGATTCACGATGGTGTGATTCAGCGCCTCTTCGGTGTATCGCTCGTACTGTCGGGCGACGGCGGTCTCGATGAGCAGGCTCGGGCGCGCTGCTCAGACGAGATCCAGGCGACGTTGCACGAGCTGCGTGAGGCGTTGCAGCGTCCGTTGGGACGCGAGTCGCGGCCCACCAAGTCGACGCTCGCCGAGGAGCTCGAGCGGCTGCGGACTGAGCACGCCGACCTCGGCGTCGTCCTAGAGAGCGGGGACCCGGCAGCAGTTCCCGTCGAGCTCGAGCCGCTGGCGCAGTCGGTGCTAGTCGAGGCAGTTCGCAACGCGCACAAGCACGCCACCCCGTCGAGCGTGCGCGTGCGGGTCGGTGCAGAGGACGGCGCGTTCGTGCTCGAGGTTCGTAACGATGGCGTCAGCGGTCGCTCTCGGGTTTCCGGGGTGGGGCTGCGGCTCACGGCGCTGGAGGCGCTCCAGCACGGCGGGATTCTGGAGTTTGGAGAGCGCGAGCGTGGCGAGTGGCAGGTGCGATTGGTGGTTGCCGGTGCCCGCTGAGGACAGCATTAAGCCTCGGCGCCTGAGGGTTCTCGTCGTCGACGATCACGATGTCGTTCACTGGGGATTTCGCGTGATGCTCGGGCAGCTGCCGTGGGTCGAGCGGACGCTCAGCGCCCGCAACGGAGCCGAGGCGCTTGCGCTAGCGCGGCGCTACGCCCCCCACGTCGCCCTAGTGGACCTTTTCATCGGTAGCGAGTCGGGAGCTGAGATCACAGAGCGCCTGCAGGAGCTTGCCGTCCCGCCGAAAGTGCTGCTCATCTCCGGTGCGGGCCGGATCGCGCCGAGCGCAGCGCGCGCCGCTGGCGCGGCTGGGTTCGTGCTGAAGGACTGGCCAGCGGCTGACGTTGCGAACGCGGTGCGGGAGGTGGGAATGGGGATGACGGTCTTTCCACCCCAGGAACCGCCGGGGAGCTTGGAGTTGACTGCGCGCGAGCGTGAGGTGCTGGAGTTGATCGCCTCCGGCGCGACCAACAGTGAGATCGCAGGGTCGCTCTTCCTCTCGCCGCACACCGTCAAAGACCACACCAGCAAGCTGTACCGCAAACTCGAGGTGCGCAACCGCGCCGAGGCGGTTCAGCGTGCGCAGCGACTCGGCCTGCTGGACTAGCGCTCTCCCAAACCATTTTCACCCGACCCCCCCGATCGGGTGGCATGCACGCATGCACGGCGTCTGGCAGCCGGATTATCGCGAATGTCCCGGGCATGGTCGTCAATACCGCTCCTCGCACAGTCCCGCGCCAGGTTCGGATGCCGCGAGCCAACCGGGTCGCGAACATCCTTTCGGTTGTTATCCCGTTCGCAGCGATTCTGATCGCACCGATCTTGCTCTGGGGCAACGGCTTCGGGTGGTCGGACCTAGCGGCCTTCGTCGTGATGTACCTGATCACCGGCTTCGGCGTTACCGTCGGCTTCCACCGGCTTCTGACCCACCGCGCATTCGCCAGTCCCACTCTCGTTGAGCGCGCCTTTGCAGTGGCCGGATCGATGGCCGTTGAGGGGCCGGTGATCTCGTGGGTTGCCGACCATCGCAAGCACCACGCCCACTCCGACGTCGAAGGCGATCCGCACTCGCCGCACCTCTCGTCGTCGCCGCTTCGCGGGCTTTGGCACGCGCACGTCGGATGGCTGTGGCGCACGAACGGGATGGCCCGTCGGCGCAAGTACGCCAAGGACCTGATGGAGGATCCTTCGATGAGGAGGATCGATCGTGCGTTTCCCGCGCTCGTGGGGCTCTCGCTGCTCTTGCCAGCGCTGATCGGATTCGCGATCGACGGCACCGTCGGCGCGGCGCTCACGGCTCTGATCTGGGGCGGGTTGGTGCGGATCTTCTTCATCCACCACGTCACCTGGAGCGTCAATTCGATCTGCCACGTGTTCGGCAAACGCCGCTTCGAAGTAGACGACGAGTCAAGCAACGTGGCGTGGCTGGCACTCCCCAGCCTCGGCGAGTCTTGGCATCACAATCACCACGCCTTCCCTCGCAGCGCCAGCCACGGGCTTCGCTCGACGGAGCTCGATCCGTCGGCTTGGCTGATCGGCGGGCTTGAGCGCGTTGGCTTGGCGACGAACGTTGTCCGCATTGGCGCCGAGTCTCAGGAGGCTAAGGAGATGGCGCGCGTTGAGAGCAGCGGGCAATGAAGACCGCCTACTTGTTTCCCGGCCAGGGATCGCAGAGCGCCTCAGGGTTGGAGCTCGTTCGGGCCGAGGCTCCCGACCTGCTCACCTGCTGCGTCGACCTGATTGGCGAGGACCCGTTCGCGCGCTGCGACGAAAGCACACGCTTCGCGCAGCCAGCGATTGTCTTGACGAGCCTCGCAGCCTGGCGGCGGACCACTCCGGCAGAACCCCGGGCCTACGCCGGTCACTCGCTTGGTGAGCTTTCGGCGCTGGCCGCCGCTGGTTCGATAACGCAGCTGGACGCTGTCCGTCTGGCGGTGATCCGCGGAGAGGCAATGGCCAAGACCGGCGAAGCTTCGGGCGCTGGGTCGATGCTCGCGGTCCTCAAGGGAACGCCAGCGGAGGCGCTTGCGCTGGCCGAAGAACATGGCCTTTCAGTCGCGAACGACAATGCTCCTGGTGAAGGCGTGCTATCAGGTTCGCGCGAGGCGATTGCTGCCGCCCGCGGCTCAGCCCGCGAGCGTGGTCTGCGCGTACTTGAGCTGAATGTTACGGGTGCGTTCCACTCACCGGCGATGGCGCCGGCACGACAAGTCTTCGCGCAGGCTGCGGCTGAGATCGAATGGCAGACACCGGACTTCCCTGTCTACAGCGGGCTGACGGCGGCGCCGTTTGTTGATCCGCCACTGGAGCTCGGCGCGGCGATCATCTCGCCGGTGCGCTGGCGCGAGGTCATGCTCGCGCTTGACGCGGCCGGTGCGACTGAGTTCGTCGATCTTGGACCCAGCGATGTGCTCGAGAAGCTGGTAGCTCGAAACTTTCCGGCGGTGTGTGATGTCGTCGGCTGAGCGCACATCCACGCGACTGGCGCTCGTCGGCCTTGGGGCGGCACTGCCTGAGCGCGTCGTCTCGAATGCCGAGGTAGGCGCCGTAGTCGGCGTCGACGAATCGTGGATCGTCAAGCGCACAGGTATCTCGCAACGGCGCTGGGCGGATCCGGATGACCATCTTCACGAGCTCGCTGCTCGCGCCGCCGCTGCGGCACTGGACGACGCGGGCGTTGACGCTGCCGACGTTGACCTGATTCTGCTCGCTACGAGCACGGCGGATGAGATCATCCCGAGCTGCGCGCCGCTGGTCGCCGATCTGCTCAACGCGAAGCGTGCTGGGGCGATTGACATCGGTGCGGCATGTACCGGTTTTGTGAGTTCGGTCGCGCTCGCCGCGGCAATGCTTGAGGCCGGACGGATCGAGCACGCGGTTGTGATCGGTGCTGAGATCCTCAGCCGGCATCTCGACCGCGAGGACCGCGGGACCGCGATGCTGTTCGGTGATGGGGCAGGAGCGGTCGTGCTGAGCGGTTCGGGCGGCGGCGGCGCCGTTGGACCGTGCGTGCTCGGTGCCGACGGAAGTCTCGGCCCGATCCTGCACGCCGCACGCGACGACGGCTTGATTCGAATGGACGGCCCGGAGGTCTTCCGTCACGCGATCGACCGGATGGGCGACGCAGCCTTGGAGGCCTGCGCTCTTGCCGGTCGCGACATCCACGACCTTGATCTGCTCGTCTTCCATCAGGCAAACGCCCGTATTCTGCAGGCGCTGATCGAGCGTCTCGCGCTCGATCCGGCGCGCGTCGTGAACTCGATCAGCGAGTACGGCAACACGTCGGCCGCGTCGATTCCGTTGGCACTTGATTTCGCCCGCCAGGGTGGGCTGCTCGCAGAAGGTTCATCGGTGCTGCTGGCGGCCTTCGGCGCGGGGCTCACTTGGGGCGCGACGGTTGTCCGATGGGGGCCCGATGCGTCCTGAGCGCGCGGTGATACTCGTCACCGGCGGCTCACGCGGGATTGGCGCCGCCACAGCGCAAGCTCTCGCCGCTGACGGCTGGGCTGTCGCTCTGACATACCGAACCAACTCTGACGCCGCCGCTCAGGTTGTGAGCCTGATCGAGGCCGAAGGCGGTGCTGCCGCGGCGCTGATGCTCGACGTCACCGATCCGGACAGCGCCGATGCCGTCCTCGAGCAGGCTTCCAAGGCGCTCGACGGGCCAGTCTTGGGCTTGATCAATAACGCCGGTGTGCGGGCCGACGACCTGGCTGTCTCGCTAGACGACGACGCTTGGGACAGCGTGCTCGAGACCAATCTCACTGGCGCTTTTCGCCTGACGCGCAGCGCGCTGAGGGGGATGATCCGCGCCCGCTACGGCCGCGTCGTGAACATCGCCTCAGTCGTTGGGCCACGCGCCAATGCGGGCCAAGCGAACTACGCGGCGGCAAAGGCCGGCTTGATTGGCTTCACGAAGACGGCGGCAGTTGAGGTCGCTCGTCGCGGCGTAACGATCAACGCGGTAGCGCCGGGCTTCGTCCGCACCGACATGACCGACGGCGTGCTCGACGACGCGGTCCTCGCGGCGATCCCAGCCCGCCGTGCAGGCGAGCCGCAGGAGGTCGCGGCCTGCGTCAGTTTTCTCGCATCCGACGCCGCCGCCTACGTGACTGGCTCAACACTGTTCGTCGACGGCGGCATGTCCGCCTGATCATCAATCCAGAGAATCGAAAGGAACCAATGACCACTGAAACAAATGAGAAGGTCCAGAAAGTCGTCTTCGACGCGCTCGAGAGCTTCGGCGTCGAGTCGGCTGGCATTTCGCTCGAGGCATCGCTGGAGTCGCTCGATATCGACTCGCTCGATATGGCCGAGCTGTCGCAGATCGCCGATGAGGAGTTCGGCGTTGCGCTTAAGAGCGACGACGTCAAGAGCATCAAGACGGTCGGCGATGCGATTGACCTGATCGCTGGCCGGATCTAAGCACTGATGCTTGAGGTCGTCGTCACAGGGGTCGGTGCGGTCACGCCGCTTGGAGTCGGAGCGCGGACGCTGCACGAGCGCTGGACCGCTGGCGAAAGCGGTATTGCTGACGGCGAGGCGCCGTGCTCGGCGTTTGATCCGCTCGATACGCTCTCGCGCAAGGAGGCGCGCCGCGCCGACCGCTTCTCGCAGCTGGCGGTGGCCGCCAGCGACGAAGCAATGCGCGAAGCCGGTTGGGGCGCCGGCGAGCACCCCTACGATGCGACGCGTGTTGGCTGCATCATGGGGACCGGAATCGGTGGTCTTTCCACGCTTGAACAGAATCACGAAGAACTGCGGACACGCGGCGCGGGGATGGTCTCGCCGCTCTCCGTTCCGCTGATGATGGGAAACGCCGCGCCGGCGCTGCTCGCGCTGCGCCACGGCGCGCGGGGCCCGTGCTGGGGCGTCGTCTCGGCCTGCGCGGCGGGGGCCAACGCGATCGGCGCGGCCGCGCGTCTGATCCAACACGGCGATGCGGACGCGGTGATCACCGGAGGTGCCGAGGCTGCCCTGACGCCGCTGTCGCGGGCCTCGTTCGAGGCGCTCGGCGCCGTATCGAAAGCCGGCGTGTCGAGGCCCTTTGATGCTCGCCGCGATGGCTTCATCATGGGCGAGGGTGCTGGTGTGCTGGTGCTCGAGGAGGGGAACGCCGCCCGCGCCCGTGGCGCAGAGATCCTCGCCGTCGTGCGTGGCTACGGCGCGACCTGTGACGCCCATCACATGACCGCTCCCGATCCCGCCGGTGACGGCGCCGCGCGAGCGATCCTCGCGGCGCTGGCTGACGCCGGAATCCAACCCGGCGAGCTCGACTACGTCAACGCCCACGGCACCTCAACGCCACTCAATGACCGCAGCGAGACGCTGGCGCTGAAGTTGGCGCTAGGCGATGCGGCGTACGACCTGCCTGTCTCCTCGACGAAGTCGGCGATCGGCCACCTGCTCGGCGCCGCGGGGGCCGTTGAGGCGATCGCGACGATCTTGGCGCTGCGCGGCCGCGTCGCTCCGCCGACGCTCGGCTGGGCCGAGCCTGAAGAGGGCCTTGACCTTGATTACGTCCCAGGCGTGGCACGACCGCTGGCGGTTACGGGCGACGGCCCTCTGCTGGGTCTTTCGAACTCCTTCGGGTTCGGCGGGCATAACGCCGCCCTCGTTCTGGAAGTTGCATGACGAAGCTCGCCCTGGCCCCGCGCGCGGATGAGCAGCTCTCTCCGCTGGAACGGCTCGAGGCACTCTGCGATCCGGGTTCGCTGAAGCTGGTTCGCACCGCCGTGCGTTCTCAGCGGATGGGCGACGGCGCGCGTGACGGCGATGGCGTCCTCGGCGGCACCGGGGTCGTTGACGGGCGCCCAATCACATGCTTCGCGCAGGACGCGAGCTTCGCTGGCGGCTCGCTTGGTGAATCTCACGCTGACACGGTCGTGCAGGTGCTCGAGATGGCCGGACGTGCACGTGTCCCGGTGGTCGGGTTCGTCGAGTCGGCCGGCGCGCGGATGCAAGAGGGTGTTGCGGCGCTGGCTGGGTACGGGCGCATCTTCCGCGCACATACGGAGCTGTCAGGGCAGGTTCCTCAACTTTCGATCGTCTGTGGCGCCAGCGCCGGTGGCGGCTCGTACGGGCCAGCGCTGACGGACATCGTCGTGATGACTCGGCGGGCGAGCATGTTCCTCACCGGACCCGGCGTCGTCAAGGCGGTGACCGGCGAGGATGTCGATGCCGACACGCTCGGCGGCCCGCGCGTCCATCAGCGAAACGGTGTTTGCCACCTCGTCGCCGAGACCGAGGTCGACGCCGCGTTGCTGGCGCGCGACCTGCTCGACCATCTACCTCAGCACGCGGGCGTAGCGGCGCAGCGCTGGCCGACCGTCGAACCGCCTGCTGGCCTCGTCGACGCCGTCGTACCGGCCGATCCCCGGAAGGTCTATGACGTGCGCAACGTGATCGCGCTGCTTGTCGACGGCGGACGCCACCTCGAGATCGGCGACCGCTGGGCGCGCAACATGGTCTGTACCTTCGCGCGGATTGATGGTCGAGCGGTCGGCGTGGTCGCCAACCAGCCGCGGTACATCGGCGGTGTGATGGACGCAGACTCCGCAACCAAGGCGGCGCGCTTCGTGCGCACCTGTGATGCCTTCGGACTGCCACTGGTCGTGCTCGTAGACACGCCCGGCTTCCTGCCCGGGACTTCTCAGGAGAGCGCCGGTGTGATCCGCCATGGCGCGAAGCTCGTCCACGCATTTGCCGCTGCCACTGTGCCCCGCATCACGGTGATAACGCGCAAGGCGTTCGGCGGCGCGTTCATAGCGATGAACTCCAAAGCGCTCGGCGCCGACCTCGTTTTCGCCTGGCCGCGGGCGCAGATTGGCGTGATGGGCGCCCAGCAGGCCGTCGGAATCGTCCACCGTCGTGAGATCGATGCAGCCGAGGATCCGCTGCGCACTCGCGACCTCCTCGCCGCCACTTACGCCGACGAGCACCTTGACGTCGCTGCGGCCACGGCCGGCGGGTTCGTCGACGAGGCACTCCCGCCGAGCCATACCCGCGGCCGCCTGATCGCCGCGCTCGACACGCTCGCCAACGTCGACCGCCCTAGGCTCCGGGATCGAAACGAGAGGAACATCCCGCTGTGAACTGGTCGGCCCCATTCCGCGAGCTCAGCGACGGAGCGCAATTCACGACCCGCGCTCGCACAGTCACCGAAGCCGACGTTGTGCAGTTTGCTGCGCTGACAGGCGATTGGCACCCACAGCACGCCGACGCCGAGTGGGCGGCTGAGAGCCCGTTCGGGCAGCGGATCGCCCACGGCATGCTGATCGTTTCGTTCGCTGTCGGCCTCGTGCCATTCGATCCCGAGCGCGTAATGGCGCTGCGCCGCGTGCGCGACGCCGTCTTCCGTCGGCCCGTATACCTCGGCGACACGATTCACGTCGAGGGTTCCGTAAAGTCGGTCAAGCCGATGACCGATGAGGCCGGGCTGGTGACGCTGGCGATCAACGTATTGCGTCAGGACGGCAAGCGCGCCTGCGCCGCTCAGGTCGAAGTGCTCTGGCGCGACGGTGACGGCTCGCCACTGGCGGATGATGCGCCGTGCGGCGAGGATGTCTGGGGGAGCGTTTGATGCTGACAGGTCGCAGGTTGCTCATCACCGGGGTAGTGACGAAGGATTCGATCGCTTTCGCTGTAGCCCGCCGCGCCCAAGAGCTCGGCGCCGAGACAGTTCTAACCGGTTTCGGCCGTGGGCGCCGGATGACGGAGCGGGCGGCGAAGACGCTGCCGGTGCCCGCCGAAGTCCTTGAGCTCGATGTCAACCGGCCCGAAGATATCGCGGCGGTCGCCGACGATCTCCGCGCGCGCTGGGGTGCCGTTGATGGGGTACTCCACGCCATCGCATTCGCTCCCAGCGACGCCCTGGGGGGCAACTTCATGAGCGCCCCCGCGGCGAGCGCAGAAGAGGCGTTTCGCACTTCGGCATACTCGCTCAAGGCGCTGGCACAGGGGCTGCTGCCGCTGATGAGCGGCCGCGACGCAGCGATCGTTGGCCTCGACTTCGACGCCAGCGTAGCCTGGCCCGTCTACGACTGGATGGGCGTCGCAAAGGCCGCTCTGGAATCTGTCTCGCGCTACTTGGCGCGCGACTTGGGCCCTGAGCGCGTCCGCGTCAACCTCGTCTCGGCCGGCCCGCTGGAGACCCTCGCAGCCGGCGGCATTCCAGGCTTCGAGCGCCTCGCCAGCGGCTGGGACGCGCAGGCCCCTCTTGGGTGGGATATCACCGATCCGGCCCCCGTCGCCGAAGCCGTGTGCTTCCTGCTCTCGGCGCGCGCTCTCGGGATCACCGGAGAGATCCTGCACGTTGATGGGGGCTACCACGCGGTCGGCGCGCCCTTGTGATCCTGTTGACCGGCGCGACCGGGTATCTCGGGACGCTCGTCTTGGCCCGGCTGCTCGAGGACCCGGATGACGGCCCGCAGATCATCTGTCCGGTGCGAGCTGCGGACGCGGCTGGAGCGCGCGCCCGGCTCGACGCAACGCTGGCACAGATCTGGCGTGAACCCGGCATCGCTAGGTCCAAGCGCGTGCAGGCGGTCGCGGCCGATCTGACTGGCGATCTGGAGCTCGATCAGGTCGGCGAGATCACCCACGTGCTGCATTGCGCCGCGGCGGTGGAGTTCGATCTGCCGTTAGAGCAGGCGCGTGCGGTCAACGTTGAGGGCACGCGGCGAATACTTGATCTTGTGCGCCAAGCGCCGCAACTAGAGCGCATCGTCCACGTCTCGACCGCCTACGTCGCGGGGCGGGCCGAAGGCGACGTGCTGGAGGACGTTCCGGTCAGCGGTCAGATTTTTCGCAACAGCTACGAGCAGAGTAAGCACGAGGCCGAAGCGCTGATCTGGGAACAAGCCGACAGCATGCCGATCGTGGTTTGTCGTCCCAGCATCGTCGTTGGCGAGGCACAGACCGGCTGGACGAGTTCCTTCAACGTCCTCTACCCGCCGCTGCGCGCTTACAGCCGGGGGATTCTGCGCGCCGCGCCAGCCACGGCGGACGGGATCGTCGATGTCGTTACCGGCGACTACGTCGCCGACGCGCTGATCGAGCTGCTCGACGCGCCTGCCGCCTCCGGGACGTACCACGTGGTTGCAGGCGAGGACGCTCTCTCCGTCGCGGAGCTGCGCGACCTAGCCGCTGCGACGTTTGGCCGCGAGCCCGTTGAACTCGTCTCGCAGGACGGCCCCGCCGACGGCGTCTTCGCGCCGTACTTCCGCGTGCACTGCCGCTTCGACGACCGCCGCGCCCAGGAACTGCTTGGCGCTGCGGGAATCACGCGGCCGTCGATCAGGGATGCATTCCCGCGCCTGATGGAGTTCGCGGATGATGCCGCTTGGGGGAAGCGCAGAATCGCGCGCGACGAGGTGATCAACAGTTCCCAGCCTTGCTGAGCCCGGCACAGTGGGCCTACGAGAATCCCGTTTCTCCGGCGCAGCCGACCTAGTCTGGGCTACGATCGCCCAATGACGACGATCGATGAAACCCGCCTTCCCGGCGTGGGTGTGCGGCACGAGTTCACTACGCACCGTGGCGAACGAGTTGGCGTGCTCAAGCACCTAGCCGGAGACCGTGAACTGCTTGTTTACAGTCGCGACGACCCTGACAGCTGTGAGCGAACTTTGAGGCTCGACGAAGCCGACGCCGAGGCGCTTGCCGAACTGCTCGGAATCTCGCAGCTAGCTCAAAGCCTTGGCGCCGTACGCGAAGCTGTCGGCGGGCTGGTGATCGAGTGGGTCGACATCGCAGCCGGCACGCCTTACGCCGGTCGCACGATCGCGGACTCGGAGCTGCGGACGCGCACCGGCGTCTCGATCATCGCGCTGCTGCGCAGCAGCGGAGCAATTCCCGCGCCGACTCCAGATCAGCAATTCGAGGCCGGTGACACGGTGATCGTGGTAGGCACGCTGGAAGGCGTGCGCGAAGCAGAAGCGCTCTTCGAGGGCCGATAGACCGGTGGCGCTGGCCGCCGCCGCTCCGGGCACCAACATTGCCGTCGTACTGCTCGAGATCGGTGGCTTGCTGCTGCTGCTTGGCCTGCTCTCGAAGCTCGCGAAGCGACTACGTACAAGCCCGGTCGCGTTCTACCTAGCGGTCGGCGTACTGCTCGGCCTCAGCCCAATCGATGTTCAGTCGCAGGTGATCGATGTAGGCGCAGCAATCGGGGTTGTCCTGCTGCTCTTCTTCATCGGCCTCGAGTACTCGGGCAAGGAGTTGCTTGGCACGCTGCGCCATCAGGCCCGTTCAGGGGTCGTCGACGCCGTCCTCAATGTCGTACCGGCGATCGCGATCGGGCTGCTGATGGGGCTCGAAGCGGTCGCGATCTTCGCCCTCGCCGGGATTACATGGGCGTCATCGTCGGGAATCGTGGCACGGACGATTGAAGATCTAGGGCGAATCGGTAACCGCGAGACTCAGGGCGTGCTCTCGGTGCTCGTGATCGAGGACCTGGCGATGGCCGCTTACTTGCCGCTGCTCACGGTCCTGCTTGCGGGCGGCGCGCTGGCCGCAGCGCTCGGTTCAATGGCCGTCGCCTTGGCCGTCGTTGCGCTCGTGCTCTTCTTCGCCGTCCGAGGCTCCTCGCACGCCGAGCGCGCCTTCGGCTCCGCTGCTGGCGAGTCGCTGGTCTTGATGATGCTTGGCGTGACGCTGCTGGTAGCCGGGGTTGCTGAACTTGTTCAGGTATCGGCGGCTGTCGGCGCCTTCCTTGTGGGGATCGTCGTCTCCGGGCGACTTGCCGATCGCACGCGCAGCACGCTGGCGCCGCTGCGTGACCTCTTCGCCGCTGCCTTCTTTGTCTTCTTCGGCCTGCAGATTGACCTCGGCGGGCTGCTGCCAGAGGTTGGCTGGGTCGCGGCGCTCTGCGCTGCGGGGATAGCGGGGAAGATGCTCACCGGCTGGTATGTGGCGGCGCGCGCCGAGGGAAAGTTCGCCTCACGCTTGCGCGCCGCAACGGTGCTGATCCCGCGCGGCGAGTTTGCGATCGTGATCGCTTCTTTGGCCGTTGCAGCGGGTGTTGACGGGCGGATCGGACCGATCACCGCTGGCTATGTGCTCGCGCTGGCGCTGATCGGGTCGCTCGCTACGCGCTTCGCGGATCCATTCTCCCGCCGGTGGATCGCCGCCCGGACTGGGGCCCGCTAGTGGCCCGTTGGTCTTCCTCAGAGTTCTCTCAGAGTCCTGGTCCAGTCTTCTGCCGATGAGAATCAGACGAACCCATTCCCCCCCGGCTTGTGGCCGCTGCGTCGGTCGCGGCATCGCTCCTCTTCGCTGCCTGCGGCGGCGTTGCCGCGAGCGGGAGCACCGGCAACACCACCAGCGCGGCTGTTGCCAGCAGCTCCACCATCAAAGCTGGCCTGAAGAAGGCAACGTGGGGCAAGAACACGACGGTGACCTACGGAACGAAAACGATCCGCCTGCGCTCGAACGGAATACCAAACCACTCGCGCTCGAAGTACTACGCCGTCCCGAACGCTGGTGTGGTTGTCCCGACTCAGGCAACGGCGACTGCGGCGTTGGACCCAACGACGGCGCAATCCTACGACTACAAGATTCCGACGACACCGAAGAAGATCTCGAAGACGACAGCGGCACCGCTCGGTTCGATCGGCATGATGATCTCCGGCTCGGTCCTGTTCAACCCGTATGAGGGTGACGGCAACACCGTCGCGATGGCAAGCAACTTCGTCATCACGGCGCCCGACGGCGCGAAGGCGCCTTTCGTCGACGACTGCAGTGGCCACCCGACGCCAGCGATGGGCGGTCGCGGCGGGCAGTATCACTACCACGGTCTGCCAGCCTGCGTTTCCAAAGAGGTGGACACTTCAACCGGCCCCTCGCACATCATTGGGATCGCCTTCGACGGTTTCCCGATCTACGGCAAGCGCGACATCAAGGGCAAGGTCATTGCGGCTTCGAAGCTCGATAAGTGCAACGGCATCACGAGCGCTACGCCGGAGTTCCCGAAAGGGATTTACCACTACGTGCTCCCCGGAACTGCAAACGCGACCTCTTCGATCCGCTGCTTCCACGGCAAGGTTGACTCCTCGCTGATCACGCAGATGCCGAAGATGGGCGGCCCGCCCGGTGGCGGACCGCCGCCGGCCACCTCGCGCGCTGCCAGCGCCGCCGTGCGCTTGCTCTGCGATCTGACTGGAGTAGGCCTCTAAAGCGCTAAGTGGTTCAATGCGCCTATGAGCTTTAGCGAGCAGTCGACCGAGACCGACGTCGATGTAGTCGTTGTCGGCGCCGGGTTGGCCGGTCTTGTCGCCGCGCGTGAGTTGGAGGCTAAGGGTCTTTCAGTAATCGTTTGTGAAGCGCGCGATCGCGTAGGGGGAAGGCTCCTCAACGAACCACTGCCGATCGGCGATCAGGTGACCGAAGTCGGTGGCGAGTGGGTTGGGCCGACGCAGTACAAAATCAACGCGCTCGCGGACGAGCTCGGTCTTCAGCGCCACGCCACCTATGACGAGGGCGACAACCTGATCGACTGGAACGGCAAGCCGGTTCGCTACGAGGGAACAATTCCGCGCGTCAACCCAGCAGTCCTTGCCGACATCGGCCAAGCCCAGCTGCGGCTTGAGCGGATGGCTCGTTCGGTTGACCCTGCCGAGCCCTGGGCATGCAAATCGGCCGAGCGGTGGGACCGCCAGACGCTCGGCTCGTGGTTTGCGCGTAACACCGCAACCTCCGGCGCGCCGCTGATGTTTGAGATCGCCGCGGAAGTGATCTGGGGCGCTGAACCGGCCGACATCTCGCTCCTTCACGCGCTTGCCTATACGTCGGCCGCGGGGTCGTTCTCGGCCCTGATCGACGTTAAGGGTGGCGCTCAGCAGGAGCGATTCGTCGAGGGCTCACAGAGCGTGCCGCTGAAACTTGCCGAGCAGCTGAAGTCGCCGCTGCTGCTGGAGTCGCCGGTCAGCAGGATCGACCACCACGAAGGTGGCGTCTCTGTTTACGCAGGCGGCCGCGAACTGAAGGCGCGCGCCGTGATCGTTGCGATCCCGCCGCCGCTCACAGGGCACATCGATTGGCGCCCGCTGCTGCCAGTGAATCGCGATCAGCTGGTTCAACGGATGCCCCACGGGGCGGCGATCAAGTGTCTTGCCGTGTATCAGCGCCCGTTCTGGCGCGACAGCGGTCTTAGTGGCCAGGCGATCGATCCAGTCGGCCCAGCGCGCGCTACGTATGACAACTCGCCGGCCGACGGAAGCTGCGGCGTGATGCTCGGTTTCGTTGTCGGCAACCGCGCCCGTGAGCTCGGCGAGCTTGAACCCGAGCCGCGGCAGGCTGAGGTGTTGAAGGGGTTCGTTCGCATGTTCGGCGCTCAGGCCGCGCAGCCGGTCGCCTACATCGAGCAGGATTGGGCGAAGGAACGCTGGACGCGCGGCTGCCCCGTCTGTTACATGCCGCCAGGCGCGATTACCGCCCACGGGCCCGCTCTTCGCGCTCCGATCGGCCCGATCCACTGGGCCGGGGCAGAAACAGCTACGCGCTGGACCGGATACATGGATGGCGCCGTCAGCTCCGGCGA
>CAMCVN010000034.1 GCA_945881845.1 Bifidobacterium breve
GGCGCGCCAACGAGCCGCGAGACGGAGTGCTTCTCCATGTACTCCGACATGTCGATTCGAATCATCGCGTCCTGGCTGTCGAACATCAGCTCCGCGAGTGCTCGGGCCAGCTCGGTCTTGCCGACGCCGGTCGGGCCGAGGAAAAGAAATGAACCGATTGGGCGATCTGGATCCTGAAGCCCGGCGCGCGAGCGGCGCAGCGCGCTGGCGACGGCCGAGACGGCTTCGTCCTGGCCGATCACTCGCTCGTGCAGGCGGTCCTCGAGGAAGACGAGCTTGTTGGTTTCGGTCTCTTCGATCCGCGTGACCGGAATGCCGGTCCAACGGGCAACGATCTCGGCTACATCTTCGCTGCCGACGTGCTCCTTGAAAAAGCGCGTTGGCTGCGGCTCGTCCTCACTCTGGATGTCCTCTTCCATCTGCTGCTCGAGATCGGGGATCTCACCGTGGCGCAGCTCAGCGGCGCGCTCAAGGTTGCCTTCACGCGTGACGCGCTCAAGTTCGCGGTGGGCTTCGTCGAGGCGGCGACGGACGTCGCTGACGCCGGCGACGCGATCCTTCTCGGTCTGCCATTCGGCCTTCATTCCGGCCGCCTTCTCCTGCAGCTCGGCCAGCTCACGGTCGAGCACTTCGAGCCGCTCAGCGGTTGCCTTGTCCGATTCGCTCTCCTTCTCGAGCGAGGTGCGTTCGATCTGAAGCTGCAGCACGCGGCGCTCAACTTCGTCGATCTCCTCGGGCAGCGAATCGATCTCGATGCGCACCCGCGATGCCGCTTCGTCGATCAGATCGATCGCTTTGTCGGGCAGGAAGCGGTCGGCGATGTAGCGGTCAGAGAGCGTTGCGGCGGCGATCAGCGCCGAGTCCTTGATCGCCACGTTGTGGTGAACTTCGTAACGCTCGCTTAGTCCGCGCAGAATCGCAATCGTGTCCTCAACCGAGGGCTCATCGACTACGACCGGCTGGAAGCGACGCTCCAACGCTGGGTCCTTCTCAATGTGTTTGCGGTACTCGTCGAGCGTCGTCGCGCCGACGGCGCGCAACTCTCCGCGGGCGAGCATCGGCTTGAGCAGGTTGGCGGCGTCGACAGCGCCCTCGGCGGCGCCCGCGCCGACAATCGTGTGCAGCTCATCGATGAAGACGATGATCTGGCCCTTCGCTTCGGTGATCTCTTTCAGCACCGACTTGAGCCGTTCCTCAAACTCGCCGCGGTACTTGGCGCCGGCGATCATGCCGCCGATGTCGAGCGCGATCAGTCGACGATCGCGCAACGACTCAGGGATGTCGCCCGAGACAATTCGCTGCGCCAGCCCTTCGACGATCGCCGTCTTGCCAACGCCTGGCTCGCCGATCAAGACCGGGTTGTTCTTCCTGCGGCGCGAAAGCACCTGGATTACGCGTCGAATCTCATCGTCGCGGCCGATCACCGGATCTAGCTCACCTTCGGCCGCGAGCGCCGTCAGGTCGACTCCGTACTTCTCCAAAGCCTGGTACTGATCCTCGGCGTTCTGATCGGTCACGCGATGCGGGCCGCGAACCTTCGCGATCGCCGCTTTAAGCACTTCGGGCGAAGCACCGGCCGCGCGCAGTGCGTCGCCGGCGGCGCCGTCCTGAGCGGCCAAAGCAAGCAGCAGGTGCTCGGTCGAGACGTACTCGTCGTTCATTTCGGCCATCAACGCTTCGGCGCGCTGCAGCGCCTGAATCAGTTCACTGCCCGGCTGCGAGGCTTCGCCGCCTGCTGCCAGCGTCGGCAGCGCTCCGATCGCGCCGTTGTTGGCTTGGCGCACCGCAACGTCGTCAACGCCGGCGTTGCGCAGCACGGGCGTGACGATTCCACCCTCCTGCTCAAGCAGTGCGCTGAGCAAATGTTCAGGCAGAGCCTGCGGGTTGCGGTTGCGCGCAGCGAGCGACAGGGCGGCCTGAAGCGCCTCTTGAGTCTTTACGGTAAAACGGTCGGCATTCATACAGATCTAAGTCTAGCAGACTTAGATCTTTTTACAAGCCGATTTCGCCTTTTTATGCCCGGCGACGGCCGCGGAAGTCGGCGGCACGAACAACTTCGGTTGAGCTGCGCCGAACCGGCACCAGTTCTCCGCGCAAGGTTCGCTGCGCAGCCGCGAGCTCGGCTTCCATCTCGGCGCGGGCCTCGCTGCTCTCCTGCTCAAGCTGTTCAAGCCGGCGGCGCGTCGCGTCAAGCTGCTCCTCAAGCGCCAGCACGCGTTCGACGCCCGCCAGGTTGAGCCCGAGCTCGGTCGTCATCTCCTGGATCCGCCGCAGACGCTCAACGTCGGTCTGCGAGTAGAGCCGCGTCCCCTTCGGCGAGCGCTGCGGACAGATCAGTCCGCGCTGCTCGTACATGCGCAAAGTCTGGGGGTGCATCTCGGCCAGCTCGGCCGCGACCGAGATCATGAAAACGCCGCGGCCAGAGTCAACCGTGATCCGTGTTGTAGTTCTGCGCGTCGTCATCACTTGTCACCACTACTAGTGAAGAGTTTGGCTCTTGGATCGCCGCCGTTCATCGTCTCCGACAGCTTCGCGACCAGCTCGGACTGCTCGTCGGTCAGCTCCGAGGGAACGTCAACGACGAAGCGGTAGTGGATGTCGCCGCGCGTCTCCTTCTTGCCGGCGCCGAGCCGCGGCGGGCCTTCGCCACGCAGTCGCTGAACGCTGCCGCTGCGCGTGCCGGGTGGAACGCGCAAGGTCTTACGGCCATCGAGCGTCGGTACCTCAACCTCGGCGCCGAGCAGCTGCTCGGGCACTGTCAGCGGGACCTCAACCTCAACGTTGTCGCCCTTGCGGCGGAAGATCGAAGAGGGCGCAACGCGCGTGATCACGTAGAGATCGCCGTCGGGGCCGCCGTTGCTGCCCGGCTCGCCGCGGCCGGCGATCCGCACGCGCGAAGCTTCCTTGACGCCGGCCGGAATGTTGACCTTCAGCCGCTTCGTCTTCTCAACCTGACCGCTACCACCGCAGGTGCGGCAGGGATCCTCGATGATCGTGCCGCTGCCTTGGCAACGGGCGCAAGGCTGAGAGATCGAGAAGAGGCCCTGGCCCTGCGAATCGATGCCGCGGCCCTGACAGCTCGAACAGACCTTCGGCGAAGTTCCTGTAGCGGCGCCAGTGCCGTGGCAGCTGCCACAGGCGCCGGGGATCGAAAGCGTTACCGGAACCTGAATTCCGGCCAAAGATTGGTCGAAGCTGAGTCGCACTTCGGTTTCCAGATCACGGCCGCGCGCCGGTCGCGGACGGCCAGCGCGGCCTCCCTGCTGCTCGCCACCAAAGAAGCTCGAGAAGATGTCGCCGAAGTTCGATGGGTCGAACGGAACGCCGCCAGGGCCACCGCCGGAGCCACTGCTGAACATGCCGCCGCTGTCGTACTGCTTGCGCTTTTCGGGGTCGCCGAGAATGTCGTAGGCAGCCGAAACCTGCTTGAAGCGCTCCTCGGCGGCGTCATCGCCAGGGTTTTGATCCGGGTGGTTCTCGCGCGCGAGCTTGCGGTAGGCCTTCTTGATGTCGGCGGCCGAAGTCTTCTTGTCGACGCCGAGAACCTTGTAGAGATCGGGCTGAGCCATCGCTTCGGCCTTAAGCGGCTACGACAACCTTCGCCGCACGCAGCACCTCGTCGCCGAGCAGGTAGCCGTGTTCATAAACCTCGATCACGGTGCCCGCTGGCTGCCCTTCGGCCGGCTGCTGGGCAACGGCCTCGTGCTGGTGCGGGTTGAAAGCTTCGCCAAGCGCCGTATCGCGAGTAACCCCGACGCGGCTGAACGCTGCCAGCAGCTCCTGCTGCACCAACTCGATGCCGCCGATCAGCTCTGGGTTGGCGCTTTCCGGATGGGCCTCGGCGGCCTTGATTGCACGGTCGAGATTGTCGAGCGCCGGCAACAGCTCGCGTGCCAGGCGCGCAACGCCGCGCTGCTCGGCCTGAGCAGCGTCGCGCCGGGCGCGCTTGCGCACGTTGTCGAGCTCGGCAACCGAGCGGATCCACTGATCCTTGTAATCGGGCTCAGCTTCTACCTCGGCCTCTACCTCGGCCTCGGCCGTAACCGCAGCCTCTTCGCTGGTAACGGCGTCGCCTTCGATTACATCAGCCTCGACTTCGGCTGCGCCGTCAACTAGCTCAGCCTCCGACGGCGCCTCTTCAGGCACCGTCGGCTCCGGTCCGCTCTGCATTACTTCTCCTCTTCTACGACCTCGGCGTCGACGACCTCTTCTTCAGGCTCGCCGGCGTCGGCCGATGCGGCGCCGTCGCCGCTGGCGGCCGATTCTGCTGCTGCGGCCTCATACATCGCTTCAGAAACCTTGTGGAAGGCGGCCTGGAGCTCGTCGGCCTTGGCGTTGATCGCCGCGGCGTCGACGCTCTCGAGCAGCTCGCGCAGCTCCTTGATCAGACCCTCGATCTCGGTCTTCGATGCCTCGTCAACCTGCTCTTCCATCTCTTTTAGCTGGCGCTCCGACTGGTAGGCGGCGTTCTCGCCGTTGTTGCGCGCCTCGGCCAGCTCGCGGGCGATGCGATCCTCCTCAGCGTGCGACTCAGCGTCGCCAACCATCTGCTTGATCTCATCCTCTGAGAGGCCGCTGCCGGACTGGATCTCAATCTTCTGCTCCTTGCCGGTGCCGAGATCCTTCGCCGAAACGTTGACGATCCCGTTGGCATCGATGTCGAAAGCGACCTCGACCTGCGGGATCCCGCGCGGCGCCGGCGGAATGCCGGTCAGCTGGAATTTGCCGAGCGACTTGTTGCCCGAAGCCATCTCGCGCTCGCCCTGAAGAACATGGATCTCAACCGAAGGCTGATTGTCCTCGGCGGTCGAGAAGACCTCCGACTTCTTTGTCGGGATCGTCGTGTTGCGCTCGATCAGCTTCGTCATCACGCCACCCTTGGTCTCGATACCAAGCGTCAGCGGTGTGACGTCGAGCAAGAGAACGTCCTTGACGTCGCCTGCAAGCACGCCGGCCTGAATGCCCGCGCCGATCGCGACAACCTCATCGGGGTTAACGCCGCGATGGGGATCCTTGCCGGTCAGCTCTTTGACCTTCTCCTGAACGGCCGGCATCCGTGACATGCCGCCAACGAGGACGACGTGGTCAACATCGCTTGCGCCCTTGTCCTTTGCGTCATCGAGTGCCTGGCGGACAGGAGCAACGACGCGCTCGATCAGATCGCCGGTCAGCTCTGAGAGCTTCGAGCGCGTCAGGCGCGTGTCGAGATGCTTCGGGCCGTTGGCGTCGGCTGTGATGAAGGGCAGGTTGATCTGCGTCTCCTGCGCCGTCGAAAGTTCAATCTTGGCCTTCTCGGCAGCCTCGTAGAGCCGCTGAAGCGCCATTGGATCGGCCTGCAGATCGATCGCCTGCTCCTTCTTGAAGTCCGATGCGAGCCAGTCAACAATCGCCTTGTCGAAGTTGTCGCCGCCGAGGTGGTTGTCACCAGCGGTTGACTTGACTTCGAAGACGCCGTCTCCGATCTCAAGGACCGAAACGTCGAAGGTGCCGCCGCCGAGGTCGAAGACGAGAATCGTCTGATCCTCCTCCTTGTCGAGGCCGTAGGCCAGCGATGCCGCGGTCGGCTCGTTGATAATCCGCTTGACGTCGAGGCCGGCGACCTTGCCGGCGTCCTTCGTTGCCTGGCGCTGGTCGTCATTGAAGTAAGCCGGAACGGTGATCACTGCGCCGTCAACGGTCTCTCCGAGGTAGGCCTCGGCGTCGGCCTTCAGCTTGCCGAGAATCATCGCGCTGATCTCCGGCGGGCTGTACTCACCGCCAGCAGCTTCAACGCGAGCGTCGCCGTTGGGGCCTGAGATCACCTTGTAGGGAACCATCGACTCTTCTTCCTTAACCTCGCCCTCTTTGCGACCCATGAAGCGCTTGATCGAGAAGACCGTGTTCGTCGGGTTGGTAACCGCCTGGCGCTTGGCGACGGTGCCGACAAGCCTTTCGCCGGCGTCGGTAAAGGCGACGACCGAGGGGGTCGTGCGGCCGCCTTCGGAGTTCTCAATCACGGTCGGCTCGCCGCCTTCGAGAACCGACATGCATGAGTTGGTGGTACCGAGGTCAATTCCGATGATCTTGCCCATGTTCTTTAACTGCTCCTTGTTCTATGCGGCCTTATTGGCCGACGTTTACCGGCGTGGCACCCAAACTTACGAGTGCCCAGCCACAAAATCTTAGTGGGAGTGTAGCAGATCTTTCTGGCCTACCAAGAGAGCTTGTCAGATCCCGCGAGACGGGCACATTCTGGCCAGTGCGCAGCCACCACAGTCCGGTTTGCGGGCGTGGCAGGTGCGACGGCCATGGCGCAACAGATTCATGTGGAACTCAAGCGCTGCGCCTTCAGGTGTGATTCGAGCCAACTCGTCGTGAAGCTCCTCGAATGGGGCGCCGGGGCGCAGCAAACCGAGCCGCATACCGACGCGTGACACATGGGTATCTACCGGCACATCCGGCAAACCGAACGAGAAGCAGAGCACGCAGGCGGCTGTCTTGCGGCCGACGCCGGGAAGCGCGCAGAGGTAGGCCTGAGAATCGGCCAGCGGCGCATCTCGCATCCATTCGAGATCAAGCGGGTCGCCGATCTCCTCAAGAATGTCGTGGATCCGTTGGGACTTGACCTTCGAGATCCCGCCCGGGCGAATCGCTGCCTCGACCTCCTCAACAGGCGCCGCTCGGACCTCCTCCCAGCTCGCGAAGCGACTGCGCAGGCGCAAAAAAGCGACGTCGCGATTGCGGTCGTTGGTTGACTGCGAGAGCACAGTCAGGATCAGCTCTCCGAGCGGATCACCGTGCGGCTCAATCAGCGCCGCGCCGTAGATCTCGCGTAGTCGCTGCCGGATCGCTGCCACGCGGCGCCCCGTCGGCGGCTTCCAATCCTTGCGCGCAACGGTCGCTATGCGGGTCGCCATCGGCCTGACGGTATCGTGCCAAGGGCGATGGTGACGCTAATCGAAGAGACCGAGATTATTGACGGCGAGCCGATCTTCTGGCGCAGCGGCCCAAGCTCCGGAACTCCGCCGCTCTACCTCCATGGAGTTCCAAGCAATAGCGACGACTGGACCGAATTCCTCGCCCTGACCGGCGGCTTTGCGCCCGACCTCCCTGGCTTCGGCCGCAGCACGAAGCGCGGCAACCGCGACTACACGGTTGAAGGCTTCGACCGCTTCATCGAATGGTTCTGCGAGCACCACGAGCTAGAGCAGGTTCAGCTGCTGGTTCACGACTGGGGGGCGGTCGGCCTGAGCTGGGCGCAGCGCTTCCCAGAGAAGGTCGAGCGGCTCGTGATCATCAACGCCGTACCGCTACTGCCGGGCTACCGCTGGCACCGCTTGGCGCGCGGCTGGCGCGCGCGCGGCGTCGGCGAGCTGCTGATGGGAGCAACCAATCGCTTCGTCTCAAAACAGATCTCACGCGAAGCGAACGTGACGCCTGGGCCACTACCCGATCAATTCCTCGATTCAGTCAACGAGCACTTCGACCAGGGGACGCAGCGCGCGATCCTGCAGCTCTATCGCACCAGCCCGGAAGCGAGGTTGGCCGAGCTTGGCGCTGGGTTGGGCAAGCTCGACTGCCCGTCGCTGATCATCTGGGGCGACCAGGACCCATACATCGGTGCCCGCTTTGCCGATGACTATGCGGCCGCACTTGGCGGCCCGAGCGAAGTGGTTCACCTCCCCAACGCCGGCCACTGGCCTTGGTTTGACAGGCCTGACGTAATCGAACGCGTCGCCGCTTTCTTCAACGGCGAGTAACAAATCAGCGGCCGGAGTCGGCGCCGCGCGAGGTATGATCAGGCAATGAGTACGGCGTTCGCCCGCGAACGCGCCGCAGCGCCGATCTGGATCTTGGCCGCGGCGCTGGCAGCCCTCTGGCTGCTGCTCGCCCCACCAACGCCAGATCTAGCCGCTCAGGTCTTCAGAGCTGCGCTCTTCCGCAGTGAAGGCTTCGTTGTCTGGGATTCCTCTTGGTACGGCGGTCACAACCTGCCCGGCTACAGCCTGCTCTTCCCGCCGCTGGCCGGGCTGCTTGGGCCACGGCTGCTTGGCGCGCTCGCCGTCACAGCGTCGGCGGTTCTCTTCGAACGGCTGATGAGCGCCCACTTCCCCCAGCGGGCGGCACGCTGGGCGACGGTTTGGTTCGCTTTCGCCGCCGTCGGCGACCTGATGATCGGGCGGATAACTTTCGCGCTCGGCGTGACCTTCGGCCTCGCCTGCCTGCTCGCGCTCGACCGCAAACGGACGGCACTGGCGATCATCGCCGCAATCGCCTGCGCGGCAGCGAGCCCCGTCGCCGGCGCCTTCGTGATTCTCGCGGCAGTTGCCGTGGCGATCGCCCAGCGATCACGTGGAGCCGCCTTGGCGGCGGCGGCGAGCGCGATTACCGTGCTGGCGATGGCGCTCGGCTTCCCCGAAGGGGGAGTTCAGCCCTACCCGCTGCGCAGCACGATCATCCCCGTCGCAGCGACGATCGCGATCGCGCTGCTGGCCGGGCCGCAGCGCCGCTCGCTTCAGATTGGTGCCTGGCTTTATGCGCCGGTCTGCATCCTTGCCTCGTTGATCCCCTCGCCGCTAGGCGAAAACGTCGCCCGCCTCGGCGTGCTCTGCGCCGGGCCGCTGCTGATCGCATTGATCTTGAGTCGACCAACGCCGATCAAGCACCTACGTGTAGTCGTATTGATCGCTGCCGCCGTCGCCTGCTGGCAGCTGCTCGGGCCGCTGCGCGAAACGGCAAAAGGGGCAGTTGACCCTTCTACTGCGGCGGTTTATCACCAGCCGGTAATCGATTTCTTCGAGACGCGGGGAAACAAACCATTCCGCGTTGAAGTCCCGTTCACGCGCGCCCACTGGGAGGCCGCCTACCTCGCCCCACACATCACGCTCGCGCGCGGCTGGTCAACGCAGCTCGACACCAAGTACGGAGCGCTCTTCTACCGCAAGGACAAGCCCTTCAGCGCCACTGAGTACCACCGCTGGCTAAGCAACAACGCGGTTCGCTACATCGCCGTGCCCGACGCCGCGCCGGACCCAAGCAGCCGCCGCGAGCTGGCCGTGATCGCCTCGCAGCCGAGTTGGCTGAAGCCACTCTGGAGCAGCGCCCATTGGAAGGTCTACGAAGTGACCGACGATCGGCCGCTACTAACCGGCCCTGGCGAGCTCGTCTCGCTCGGTCGCGACAACTTCAAGCTCCAAGCACACCGCGCCGCGCCTATGATCGTCCGCGTGCGTTGGACAAGCTTCTTCAAAGTGACCCAAGGATCCGCCTGCCTTGCTCGTGCCAAAGGCGGCTGGACCGAGGTCACCCCGGTACGCCCAGGGCCAATCTCAATCGCCGCGCGCTTTGACGTTCAGCGGATGGCTGATCAGACGTCGTTCTGCTCATCGGCCGGCGACAACCGATGAGTAGCCGCGTACCTGGCGAGCGCCGCGAAGCGATGCGCGACGCGCTGATCGAATCACGACTAACGCCAAACGCAATTTCGCTGACCGGCTTTGCGCTCTGCCTCGTCGCGGCCGGATTGATCTTCGCCGACATGATCGTGCTCGGCGGCATCGCGTACATCATCGGTTCGATCTGCGACACGCTCGACGGGCGCTACTCGCGGATGTCGGGCAAAGGCTCACCATTCGGAGCCTTCCTTGACTCAACACTTGACCGCGTTGAGGAGGGCGTCGTGCTGGCAGCAGTCGCCTACCACTTCGCCGAACAGGGCAAGGGCGTCGAGGCAGCGATCTGCGCCGTCGCGATCCTCGCCTCGGTGATGGTTAGTTACACCCGCGCCCGCGCCGAAGCACTCGGCGTTGACTGCAAGGTTGGGATCGGCAGCCGCGCCACACGCGTCGTGATCCTCTCCGTAGGCCTGCTGTTCGTGAACGGGCTTGGCCTCGGCGACTTCTCACTGCTGGCACCGGCCGTAATCCTGCTGGCAGCGATCGGCATCGTCACTACGCTTCAGCGCGTCTTCCACGTTCGCGGCAAGCTGGTTAGCGCCGCAGCGGCGCCCGAAGATCAAACCGATCTGTAACGGTAAGGTTCCTGCGGGGTTACTCCCCAAGTCAGACCAACGAAAAGGATTCACGTGAGCCCCAGCCCAGTACGTACAGCTTCGAAGAAGGCCAGCTCAGCAAACGGCCGAGCCCGCTACCAGCAGAACAAAGTCCGCGTAGCGATCGTCGGCGTCGGCAACTGCGCCAGCGCTTTCGTCCAGGGAGTCGAGCACTACCGCAAGGCCGACCCGAACAAGGAAGTCCCAGGCCTGATGCACACCGACCTCGGCGGCTACCACGTAAGCGACATCGAGTTCACCTGCGCCTTCGACATCAACCGCACGAAGGTCGGCAAGGACCTCGGCCAAGCAATCTGGGCAAATCCGAACAACACGATGAAGTTCGCCAAGGTTCCTTCCAAGATCGGCGCGCCGGTCTACCGCGGAATGACGCTCGACGGCATCGGCAAGTACGCCAAAGAGAAGATCAAGAAGGCATCAGGCGAGACTGCCGACATCGCGACGATTCTGCGCGAGACGCGGACTGACGTTGTCGTCTCCTACCTTCCCGTCGGCTCTGAGGACGCGACCCGCTGGTACGTCGAGCAGGTTCTCGAAGCCGGCTGCGGTTTCGTCAACTGCATTCCCGTCTTCATCGCCAGCTCCGATTACTGGGGCCGCAAGTTCAAGAAGGCCGGGCTGCCGATCATCGGCGACGACATCAAGAGCCAGGTCGGCGCGACGATCATCCACCGCACGCTGGCGCGCCTCTTCCACGACCGCGGCGTCAAGATGCTGCGCACCTCGCAGCTCAACGTCGGCGGCAACATGGACTTCTACAACATGCTCGAGCGCGAGCGCTTGGAGTCAAAGAAGGTTTCCAAGACTCAAGCAGTCACCTCGATCATGGGCCACGAGCTACCGGCCGACGACGTTTACATCGGGCCTTCCGATTACGTGCCGTGGCTGACCGACCGCAAGTGGGCGCATATCCGCCTTGAAGGCCAAGCCTTCGGCGACGTGCCGCTGAACGTTGAGATGAAGCTCGAGGTTTGGGACTCGCCAAACTCGGCCGGCATCGTGATCGACGCCGTGCGGCTCTGCAAGCTGGCGATGAACAACGGAATCAGCGGCCAGCTCGACGGTCCAAGCTCGTACCTGATGAAGTCGCCGAAGAACCAGCGTCCAGATGATCAGGCGCGACTCGACACCGAGAGCTTCATCAAGAAGTACAAGCGCAAGGCTGCGACGAAGCCGAAGCCGAAGCCAAAGGCCAAGGCCAAGGCCAAGCCGAAGCCGAAGCGCGCTGCCGCCAAGCGCTAAGCGGGTGGACCAGAAGCTCTCGATCGCGCAGGTAACACCGTTCGCTTGGGATCTCCCAAGCGAGGTGAATGAGTTCGTCGGCAAGGTCAGCGATGAGCTGGCAAGCAGAGGGCACCGCGTCGCGATAATCGCGCCCTCAACCTCGGCCGCCAAGGTCCGCGATGGACGGCGACTGATCCGCAGCAGCAAGGGCGGGCTGCTCGACGGCGCTAGCGATGCCCCGCTGCTGGTAGCGGTGGGCCAATCGCTGGAGGCCGCGCCTGGCCGGCGCAGGCTGGCACTGCCGAGCGACACGACGCGCACGCTGGGGGCGCTATTCGAGCAGACCCCGCTCGACATCTGCCATCTCCACGAACCTTTCGCTCCCTCGATCACAAGCGCAGCGCTGCGGGCATCAAGTTCGCTCAACGTCGGCTCGTTCCACGCGCCGGCAGAACGGCTCGTCGCGACGCAGGTAACTCGCAGACTGGTGCGGACTCTCTTTGGCCGGCTCGACGCGCGCAGCGCCAGTTACGCGACGACGGCAACGATGATGGAGCGGCATTTCCCAGCCGAGTACGAGCTGCTCTCGCCGGGCGCGCCAGCGCTGAAGAGCCAGCGTCAGCCGAGCGGCGCGAATACGCCGCTGCGGATCGTCTTCATCGACGAAGAGGAACGCTCGGCTCTACGCCTGCTGCTTCGATCGCTGCGCCTGATCAAGAGCGAACGGCCATGGGAACTGGTCATCAGCAGTAGCGCCGGCCGTTCGTCGACGCCGCTGCGCGCCGAGATCGCAGCCTGCGTCAGCTACGTCAGCCCGCGCGAAACAGCGACCGACGAGCTGCTCGCGAGCGCCGACATTGTTGTTGCCGCCTCCTCGGGAGCGCTGCCGCAGCCGGGGCTGCTGGCGCGGGCCGGGGCGGCAGGTGCCGCGGTCGTCGCCTCGCGGTTGGCGGTCTACGAAGAGGTGACCGGCGACGGCGAACGGGGGCTGCTGTTCGCGCCGCGCGAGATGTCGACGCTGGCAGCGCAGATCTCACGACTGCTGGACGACGACGGACTGCGCGAGCGGCTCGGCGCGGCGGCCAAACCACGTAGCTGGGAGCAGGTCGCCGACGAGGTCGAAGCGACCTACGCGAAGGTGACGAACCGACGCAAGCCGCTGGCCGGAAACGCAGCGCTGGCGAGCAAGCTGGCGACGCGCCCGCTGATCGACGTTGATCTGCACATGCACACCGACCACAGCCACGACTGCGCGACGCCGGTCGAAGCGCTGCTGGAGGCGGCCCGCGACCGCGGCCTTGGCGCAATCGCCGTGACCGAGCACAACGAGATCTCCGGCGCCGTCGCGGCGGCCGCGATCTGCGAGCAGTACGGCGTCAAGGTGATCCTCGGCGAGGAGGTCAAGACGGCAAGCCAAGGCGAGGTGATCGGCCTCTTCATCACGGAGAAGATCGAGCGCGGGATGACGCTTGAAGAAACCGTCGCTGAGATCAAGCGGCAAGGCGGCCTCGTCTACGTGCCACACCCGTTCGACCGCATGCACGCGATCCCTGACTACGAGCACCTGCTGCCGATCGTTGATCAGATCGACCTGATCGAGATCTACAACCCGCGCGTCGCGCTCGACACCTTTAACGAGGAGGCGGCGCGCTTTGCCGCCAAGTACCGGATCCCCGCGGCGGCCGGCTCGGACTCGCACGTAACCCAAGGGCTCGGCACGGCGAGGGTGCGGATGCGCGACTTCGACGGCCCGGAAGAGTTCCTTGAATCGCTGCGCGAGGCGGAGATCCACTCGACGCCAACGAATTATGTATACGTCCAGGCGTTGAAGTTCATCCAGACCAAGGCGACCCCTGAGAGCGCCCGCCGCGCCTCACGCAAGCGCAAGGCGCGCAAGTCGCCGCGCAAGCTCTGATGCAGGCAGAGGGAGAACCCCGGCGACCGTCGAAACTGACTGAGCCGATGCCTGCAACCGAAGACGAGATCCGTGAGAAGTATTTAGAGCGAGCGATCCGTGAGATCAACTCGCTCTCGCGCGACGTCCAAGGCTGCAGCCACTGCCCGCGCGGCAACCTGATGCCGGTGCTTGGCTCGGGCCACCCGCAGGCCGACATCATGCTCGTCAAGTACACGCCGACCGTCTCTGAGATCGAAGAGGGAGTCGCCTTCTACGGCCGCTCAGGCAACGCGATGCGCAAGTCGCTCAGCCGCCTCAACATCGACCCGCTCGCCGTTTACGGAACGCTCTTCGTCAAGTGCCCGGTCGGTGACCCGGCGCTGGCCGACCCGGCCTGCCTCGCACGTGTCGCCGAGGAGATCGCGATCGTCCAGCCACGGATCATCGTTGTGATGGGCGAGCAGGCGATGACGGCGCTCAATGAGTTGGAGCTTCCGTTGGCGCAGCAGATCGAGTGGAAGCCAGGCGAGCTTCAGCCGCTGACCGACGCCTGCGACGTGCTCGTTACACCAAACATCGACGACTCGCTCGACGCCGAAGATTCAAAGCGCGACTTCTGGGCCGCCTTCCGCTCGCTCGGCGAGTGGTGGGGCGACCTTCCTCCCTACTAAGCAGCGCTAGCGGTTAGGCCCGGCGGAAGGGAAACGCTCGCCACCGGGGACGAGCCAGAATTCGTCGATCCGCTGGATCAGCCCCTCCTGCAGTTCGTAGAAGCCAGCGCAGACCAACATCGTGTCGGGGCGCTGGACGTGAGCGTGAACGGCGATGTCGAGCCCGCGGCCGGTGATCACGCGCTGGATCACAGTCTTGTTGTCCGGGTTGTGGACGAAGTGAAGCAGCGAGAGGTACTCCTCACGGCTCGGCTCCCGGCCCTGGTGGGGAAGCGAGACTCTCACGCCTGGCCGAACCAGCGCCGCGACGGCATCCCAGTCGCCTTTCTGGCGCGCACGCCAGAACCGTTCGATCGCATTAACACTCATTGCTCAGTCACCAAAACGATCTTGCCAAGTTTGCCGCCGGCGGCGAAGCTTTCGTAAGCGGCGGCGGCCTGCTGAAGCGGAAATGATTGGTAGATCGGCACTGTGAAGGTCTGATCATCGAATCCAGCGAGGACGTTCTTTTCAAGCGCCCGCGCGGCCGTTGCCTTCTCTTCCAACGGACGCGCGCGCAGCGTCGAGCCAGAGATGCTGGCGCGACTGCCCATCAAAGAGAGCAGGTTCAGTTCGCTGCGGAAGCCGGCCGAGACGCCAATCACGACGACGCGCGCTTGGCTGGCGAGGGCACTGAAGTTGGCGTCCATGTTGGGTGCGCCGATCAGCTCCAGGAGAACGTCGTAGGGGCCGAGCGCTTCGCTCTCGTCGGGCCCGCAGACAAGATCGGCGCCGAGCGCCGCTACCTGGCTGCGCCGAGCCTCATCTCGGACCGAGGCGGTCACGTGAGCGCCGGCCGCCTTTGCCAGCTGAATCGCCGCCGTACCAACGCCGCCGGCCCCGCCGCTGATCAGAACTCGCTCGCCAAGCTTCAGGTCGGCCTGCGTGAAGAGCGCGTCGTGGGCCGTCGTGAAGGTTTCGGGCAGACCCCCGGCCTGCGTCCAGTCGAGTGCCGCTGGGACCGGCATCAGCTGGCGTTCGTGAACAACACAGAGTTCAGCTTGAGCGCCGCCGCCGACGATTGCCATCACGCGGTCGCCGTCATCGAAGCGCTCAGCGCCGGGTCCACGGGCGACGACCTCACCTGCCAGCTCAAGGCCGGGAATGTCTAGCGGCGAGCCGGGCGGCGGCGGGTAGGCGCCTCGCAGCTGCAACTGATCGGCGCCGTTGAGGCCGGCGGCGCGGACCTTCACGAGAACCTCGCCGGCGCCGGGAAGCGGGTCCGGGCGCTCGGCAATTACGAGCTGCTTCTGATGGATTGTTACGGCGAGCATCGCTTGAGTCTAAGTCAGGAATCGCCGCGCGGGCGGGCGGCTTCGATCTCATCGTGGAGCCCGACCGGGTCATGCGAGTGCGGTTCAAGCGGGATCACGGCATCATCGTCGCCGCCAGGCTTGGTGTGGAGAGCATGGCGCGCCTCGTCAAGCGACATCCCGGTCGCGCGCAGAAGGTCATTGGCAATCATCCGCACTTGGCCGACGACGATGCTGACGGCTAGGTTGCGTGTGTGGTCGAGCGCCGCTGAGGCCGCCGTTGCAGCTCGCAGCGCGGCGACGCGAGCGATGTCCCGCTCCTTATTGTCGGTAACCGAAGCGGCGACATGGTCGGCGGCTTCGGCGAGGTCGCGTAGGCCGACGATCACGGTCGGTGGGACGGTGTTGCCTTGGCGCAGCGCGCCTGAAGCGCCGCGCGCCAAGGAAACGACGCTGACTTGGACGCGCGTCACCTGCTCGACTGCGTAGGCGTAGCGGTCAACCGTTCCTAGCTGGCCGCGGCGAGCAACCGCGAGCCGTGAGGTCTCATCGCTGACTGCGGCAGCGGCGCGTAACGGTTCAACGTCGTGTTCGAGCTCGCGTGCGGCGTCGACTGCGCTGTCGGCCTGAGTCGAGCTGCCGCTCTCGAGCGCATCGGCAATCTTGCGCAGCGCGATCGATATCTGCTCGAGCGCCGGGTTGAGCGCCTCTTTCGCAAGTCGCGATGGGTTGAGCGGAAAGAGCACGAGCGTGAAGACCAGCGCCACGCCCGCGCCGACCAGAATGTCGAGTAGGCGCGAGAAGCCGTGCGGGTCGGCAGGAATCGCGAGAATCGCGACCAGCACGCCGCTCGCTGCTGCCTGATTGACGGCAAGCTGGTCGCCGCCGGCAAAGACGACGACGCACATCACGATGAAGATCACGAGCCCAAGCTGCCAGGCGCCGACGCCGGTGTAGCGGACCATCAGGTCGGCTACGGCGATCCCGAGCGCAACGCCGAACGCCAACTGAAGCGCGCGCCCCGCGGTGCGGCCAGCGGTTACTCCCATCACAAGTACGGCAGAGATCGGCGCGAAGAACGGTTGCGGATGACCGATCACATAAACCGCGATCAAATACGAGACCATCGCCGCCAGCGCAACTAACGCCAGTCGCGGCGCTACCGCCCTCAGGTGATCGAAACGCTGGCGCAGCGTGATCTTGTCGAGCGCCATCTCAAGCATCGGATCTAACCCTTGCCCCCGGCGCGGGAATTTGCAAGGAGCGCGCGGCGCTCAGCGCTCATGCCCGCTCGAATAGCGCGACGCACTCGATGTGTGGCGTCTGCGGGAACATGTCAACGGGGCGCACGCGAACCAGCTTGTAGCCAGCTTCGACGATCTGCGCCGCGTTCGGCGCCAGCGTCGTCGGGTTGCAGGAGACGTAGACGATCTTTTTGGCACCGGCGTCGGCTACGCGCGCGATCACCTTCGCCGAAAGGCCCGAGCGCGGCGGGTCGAGCACGATTAGGTCGGGACGGCCGAGTTCGTCAACGTCCTCTTTCAGCACGACTCGGACGTTGCCTGCGACGAAACGAGCGTTCGTGATCTCGTTTGTGCGCGCGTTACGACGCGCGTCCTCGACCGCCTCCTCGACGATCTCGACGCCGATCACTTCGCCGGCCCGCGGCGCCAGCGTTAGGCCGATCGAACCGATCCCGCAGCAAAGGTCGTAGACGCGCTCCCAGCCTTTGAGGTCGGCGTACTCGCCGACCGTCGCGTAGAGCTTCTCGGCCATCTCGGTGTTGGTCTGGAAGAAGGCTTCGCTTCCGAGCGAGAAGCGCAGCCCCGAGCATTCCTCCTCGATTGCGCCAACGCCGTCGATCAAGATGTCGGTACCGCCCTGAGTCGTCTCACCGCTGCTGGGGGCGACGGTGCGAATCACGCTGATGGCGCCGGCTTCGATCATCGCGTCAGCAAAACGGCGCTGATCAAAGTCGCCGGGCGAGGTGACGATGCGGGCCTGAATCTGGCCGGTGCGGCGGCCTTCACGGACGACAAGGTTGCGCAGCAGCCCTTCGTGCGTGCGGCGGTCGTAAGCCTTGAGGCCCATCTCTTGGCAGACCTCAAGCGCTGCTTCGCGGATTCGGTTGGTGGCCTCGGAGGCCAGCAGGCAGTCGTCCATTGGCAGGATCCGCGACCAAGAACCGGGGGCGTGGAAGCCGCAACAGAGCGTGCCGTCCTCTTCAACTCCGAACGAGAACTCAAGCTTGTTGCGGTAGCGCCACTCTTCTACCGCGGGGATTATCGGCTCAAGCTCGAAGCCGTCAAGCTTGCCGATCCTTCGCAGCGCGTCATCAACCTGTTCGCTCTTGACTTCCAGCTGGCGCTCGTAGCTAAGCACCTGCCATGAAGCTCCGGGGTGGTCGGCGAGCGGCTCAATCCGATCGGGGCCGGGCTCGAGCATCTCAAGCGGCCGCGCCTCAGCGAAGGCGCGCTTGCGCTTGGTTACTTCGATCCGAACAAGGTCGCCAGGGACCGTGTCGCGGACAAAAATGACGTAGCTGCGATCGGCTACGGCGACGCGCGCGATGCCCTTGCCGCCGTTGGCGAGCGCTTCGATCCGTACCTCCAAGCGATCACCGCGGTCGATCCGTGTGCGTTCGCCTTCTGCTGTCGGCTGCTCGGTCATTGAGCTGAGGATCGCAGCATCGCCTGCGCTAGGCCGAAGCGAGCAGCCACTCGAGCAATGCCTTCTGCGCGTGGCGGCGGTTTTCGGCCTGATCCCAGATCCGCTGACGCTTGCCGTACAGCAGCTCGGCGCTGATCTCCTCGCCGGGATGTGCCGGCAGGCAGTGGAGCGCAATCGCGTCGTCAGCCGCTAGTGACAGCAGCTCGTCGTCGAGCCGATACGGCGCCAAAGCGGCGCGGCGCTGGTCGGCCGTCTGCTCGTCGCCCATTGAGACCCAGACATCTGTGTACAGCGCGTCTGAGCCTGCCGCGGCGGCCTGCGGGTCGCTGGTCCTCTCGCCGCCGGACTCGGGCTCCAGCTCGTAACCCTGTGGTGACGCGACGACGACTTCCAGCCCGGCGGCCTCGCCGAGAATCGCCAGAGAGCGGGCGACGTTGTTGCCGTCGCCGATGTAGGCCAGGCGCATCTCGTCGAGCGGTCGGTCGGGGAATGCC
>CAMCVN010000035.1 GCA_945881845.1 Bifidobacterium breve
CCGAGCAGCTCCGCGCCGAGCTGCGGGGGCACAACGAGCGCTACTACGTTCAGGACGATCCCTCGATCGGTGACGATCAGTACGACGCGCTGCTTGACGAGCTGCGCGAGCTCGAACGTGACCACCCGGAGCTCGTGACTGCAGATTCACCGACGCAGCGTGTCGGCGCCGAACCTGTCAGCGCGCTCGAGAAGGTCACACACCCGCAGGCGATGTTTTCGCTCGCCAACGCGCGCAGCCCGGAGGAGTTCGACGCCTGGGTGCTGAGGATGCGCAACCATCTAGCGCGCGAAGGCATCGACGACGCGGCCTTCCAGTATGTCTGCGAACCAAAGGTTGATGGGCTGGCAATCTCAATCGTCTATCGCGACGGCCTGCTGGAACGCGGCGCAACGCGCGGCAATGGCGAAGTTGGCGAGGACGTAACGCACAACCTGCGCACGATTCCAACGGTCCCGCTGAGCATCGATGACGCGCCGCCGATGATCGAGGTTCGTGGCGAGGTTTACATGTCGCTGGAGGGCTTCCAGAGCCTCAACGAGCGCCGCGCCAGCGATGGCAAGCCGACCTTCATGAATCCACGCAACGCGGCCGCAGGAACGCTGCGACAGCTCGATCCGCGGCTCGCCGCCGAGCGGCCGCTTTCGCTCTGGGCTTACGGAGTAGGCGCTTGCGAAGGGATCAGCTTCAGTTCGCAATGGGAGACGCTCGAATGGCTGCGCGAGCGTGGCTTCCCGGTCAACAGCGAGATCGAGCGACTCAGTAGCGAGCGAGCGGCGATCGACCGCTGTCTTGCGTGGCAGCAGCGCCGCGGTTCGCTTAGCTTTGAGATCGATGGGGTCGTGATCAAGGTCGATGACGCTGAGCAGCAGCGACGGCTTGGAGTAGTCGGCCGCGACCCGCGCTGGGCGGTGGCTTGGAAGTTCCCGCCAACAACGAAACTGACGCAGCTTGAAGCGATCAAATGGAGCGTCGGCAAGTTCGGCGACCTGCACCCGTACGCGGTTCTCGTGCCGGTCGAAGTTGGCGGCGTCGTCGTGCAGCACGCCACGCTGCACAATGAGGAGGACCTGATTCGCAAGGATGTGCGCCCCGGCGACGAGGTGATCATTCTGCGCGCCGGTGATGTGATCCCACAGGTCGTCTCGCCGGCGCCACACGCCGCTGAGCGCGACGGACGCAGCGGGCCGGTCAGCGCGCCGAAGAAGTGCCCGGTCTGCGGCGCGGCGACCGTCAAGCCGGAGAACTCGGTCTTCACAAAGTGCCCAAACCGCGACTGCGAGGGAAGGCGAGAGGCGCTGCTGACGCACTTCGTATCAAGAGGGGCGATGGACGTTGATGGGCTCGGCGAGAAGCTCGTCGTGATGCTGCTGGAGCAAGGGGTGATTGAGAATGCCGCCGACCTCTATTCGCTGACCGTCGCGCAGCTCGCGCAGCTTGACGGCATGGGCGAACTCTCAGCACAGGGGATTATTGATTCGCTCGAGGCTTCGAAGGCGCGCCCGTTCGCCAGCGTCCTCTTCGCACTCGGAATTGAAGGCGTCGGCGAGGTCACCGGGCGTAGCCTCGCGCAGCGACTTCGGACGATCGACGCACTGCTAGCAGCCGACGTTGAAGAGATCTCGCAGACGCCAGGAGTTGGCCCGATCGTCGGTCAACTGATCACGACTCAGCTCGCCGACGAGCGGATGCGCGAGCTGATCGATCGGCTCCGCGCCGCGGGGCTGCAGTTCGAGCAGGAAGGGCCGCCCCCAGGCGAGGGACATCTCGCCGACCAGACATTCGTCCTGACCGGCACGCTGCCGACTCTGACGCGCGAGCAGGCCAGCGAGAAGATCCTCGCCGCTGGCGGCCGCGTGACTACGTCGGTCTCGAAGAAGACCGATTACCTCGTCGCCGGAGAGGCCGCCGGCTCGAAGCTCGAGAAAGCTGAGCGGCTCGAAGTGACGGTGCTTGACGAAGCTGCGCTGCTGGCGCTACTGGGCTCGGGCTGAGCTACGGGCTAGCCGCTGTAGTTGGCGATCGCCCTGACGGCGCTGTCCTGAAGGCCGCGGGCTCTGGACGGCGACACGCCGTTCATCAAGATCGAGAAGACGATCACGTGACCGCTCTTCGTCAGACAGAGGCCAGAGAGGCCACTTACGTCGCTCAGTGTTCCCGTCTTGCCGCGGCAGTTGCCTTCGGCTGCGCTGCCGTTCATCCGACCGGCGAGCGTTCCGCTGCGGCCAGCAACGGCGAGCGAGTCCTCAAAGGCAACGCGCTGAGGGTCGTTGTGCATCGCAGTCAGCAGCGCCACGACCTCGCGCGGCGATGTGCGGTTGGCTCGCGAGAGGCCTGAGCCGTCGCTGATCTGCGGCGAGAGGCCAAATCGCTTAAGGAAGGAGCGCATCACGCGGGCACCGGCGGTGGTTGTTCCAGCGCCGCCAAAGCGCGCGCCAAGGTTCTTGACCAGCATCTCGGCGAGGAAGTTGTCGGATGGAATGTTCGTCATCGCGATCAGGTCGCTGACCGTCGGTGAGCGCAGCAGTGAGATCCGTTTCGCTCCGGTTGGCGCCTTCCCGGTGCGGGCCGTCACGCCGCGCGTAATCTTGAGGCTGCTGAGCTCCTTCGAGAGTGCGTTTGCCGCCGCTAGCCCGGGATTGCCGTAATCGCCAGAGCCACGGTTCAGAACCAGTCCGCCGAGTGAGCCGCCGATGTAGCCGTCGACGCTCCAACCACTCGCTGGCCCGCCGCGGCGCTTATCGAAACGCGACTCGTCGCCAACGACTCCGCCTGCAAGCTTCTCGATGCCAGCGCGCTGGACGGCACGCCCAAGCGAATCAATGTCCTCGCTGCTGAAGGTCGGGTCGCCGCCGCCGCGAAGGATCAGATCGCCGCTCAGAAGGCCGTCCTCGTCGATCGTGCCGCTGGCCAGCAGCTCGGTGCTTAGCCGCGCCGATGGACCAAAGCGCCCGAGCGCCGTCGCGGTCGTGTAGAGCTTCTCGTTCGAGGCCGGAACGCGGGCAAGGTCGGCGCGGGCCGCATAGAGCGGCTCACCTGCCGTCAGGTCGGTTACGAGCGCACCGCTGCTCGCGCCGGAGTGCAGCAGTGCAGAGGCGATCCGCTTCTGAACCGCAGCCTTTGTCAGCGCTAGCGCCGGCGTCGCCGGGCCAACTGAGGCCACGGCAGCAAGAGCTGCGCAGAGCAGCGCAAAGCGCTTAATCCACGTCACAAGACGGAACGGTAGCGGGCGGACAGGACTAGGCGCGCAGGTTGCCCTGCTCCTTGACAGGGCGTCAAGGTCGGCCCAACCTCTAGAATGGGTGTTAATGGCAGACGTTGTGAAGCTCTCCAACAAGAATCGCAAACCGCCTAGCGGTGGGAGCAAGAAGCGGCCTGAGAAGACGGCGCTGGTACTTGGCGGCGGCGGGATGACGGGAGCTGTTTATGAGATCGGCGCGCTGCGCGCAGTCGATCTTCTGGCCGTCAACCGCAACGTCAACGAGTTCGACATCTACGTCGGCACGAGCGCTGGCGCGTTTGTTGCCGCGCTGGCGGCCAACGGCGTCACGCCGGAAGAGATGATGCGCGTTGTCAACGGTCAGGAAACAAGCTCCTTCCGCGACATCAGCCTTGGCACGATGCTGCGTCCGAACTTGCTCGAATACGTCCGTACTGGCGTCCTCTTCCCGCTTCGCCTCGGGCGGCTAGCCCGCGACCTCGCGCCGCGCTGGCGCCACATCTCAGCGATGGATCTGCTGCTCGGCCTCAGCGAGGATCTTCCGTCTGGCATCTACAGCGGGTCAGGGCTGGAGAAGTACCTGAAGGAAGTCCTCAGCGACCCCGAGCGAACCGATGACATCCGCGCGCTTGGCTGCGAGCTTTACCTGACGGCGACCGACCTTGATTCGTGTGAGCGGATTGTTTTTGGCGAAGAGGGCTGGGACGACGTGCCGATCTCACGCGCCGTGCGCGCCTCCGCTGCGCTGCCGATGGTCTTCAAGCCGGTCAAGGTGCGCGACCGCGAACTCGTTGACGGCGGAATCATCTCGACCACCAACGTTGACATCGCAGTCGCCGCAGGGGCGACGATGATCGTCGTCGTCAACCCGGTCGTGCCGCTGATCATCGATCAGGAAGCCGAACAGCACCACGGCCTCGGCGAGCGCGCAAGCCACGTCAGCGATATGGGGATCGCGCAGATCGGCTATCAGACCTTCAAGCTGCTCGCCTATCAGCGCCTGCACGAAATGGTCGATCAGTGGGAGCAGAAATACCCGGATGTAGACATCGTCCTGATCGAACCTGAGGCCGACGACATGTTGATGTTCCAGACCTCAATCATGGACTTCAGTAAGCGAATCGAGATCGCCCGCCACGGTTTCCAATCGGTGACCGTGAAGCTGGCGGAGCATTACGAGGAGTACAAGGAGATCTTCGGCCGCCACGGGATTGAGATCTCCGCCACGCGCGTAAAGAAGGTCGTCAAGCACGTCACGCGCGAGCAGGAGAAGACGCGCGCTTGGCGCAGGATTCTCGAGCAGACAACAAGCACTCTGCTGCGCCAGTCGGCCGACGAGACGATCGATGAGATCGCTATGCCGACGGCGGAGAAGTCTGAAACGCCGGGCCGCGCCGCAAGCCGCAGCTAGAGCGCGACGCTGAGCGCACGCAGCAGACGGTCGCTCGCGGCGCTGTCCTGAATTGCGACGCGGATCCGCTGCGGGTCGCCAAGCGTGCCGCCGGAGCGTACGATCACGCCGGACTGCGCGAGTCGGCCAGCTAGTTCGGCGCCGTCGATCCGCTCAGCAGCAAGCCAGAGCAGGTTCGCTTCGCTCGGCGGGCCGAGCTCCAGTGGCAGCGCTGCCAGCTCGCTGCGTAGCCGTGCTCGCTGCTCTGCAACGGTCGCTGAGCGTGCCGCAACGACGCCGCTGGCGTGGCGCAGCGCCTCCAGCACCCCTGCCTGTGTCAATTCGCCGATTCCGAGCGGCGGCCCAATCGCGCTCAGTAGCGTCTCGCTTCCTGGGCCGCCGATCGCGTAGCCGCAGCGCAGCCCCGCGAGCCCCCAGGCTTTCGAGAAGCTGCGGAAGATAAGCAGCCGCGGGTGGCGCTCACAGAGCGCGATCGTGGCGTCGAGCGGCTCGGCTGTGACGAAGTCACGAAGTGCCTCATCGAGGACGACGGCAACGCGATCGGGCAGAGCCTCGAGCAACCCCGAGAGTTCGTCCACGCCGATCAGCTCGCCGGTTGGATCATTCGGGTTACAAAGCGCGACGATTCGCGTCTTCTTCGTGACCGCGGCGAGGATCGCCTTGGCCGAGTGGCTAGCGACGGTCACGACCTCACCGCCCGCCTCGCGCGCCATCACCGGGTAGAGCTGGTAGGAAGGCCACGGCGTGATCAGCTCATCACCCGACTGAATCAGGTTCTGGGCGGCGCTGACGAGCAGCTGCGAAGCGCCGTCGCCAAGCACGATCCGCTCGGCCGGTAGGCCGTGGCGGTGGGCGATCTCGGCGCGCAGCTCGCCGGCCGGTTCCATGTAGTTGTGGAGCCCACGCTGGGCCATGTAGGTGATCGCGCCAACAACTGACGAGGGTGGGTACTCGGGCCAGGTTGTCGCCGAGAGATCCAGCTTGTCGACCGTCGCCAAGGCCTTGCGGCGGCGTTCGTCGGCTTCGCTCTTGAGCCGCGCGCTGACCTCCTCTGGTTCCATCTCCTCAAACTGCTTGTAGTGGTCGAGTAGGCCCATTAGGGGGTTGACGGCGCAGTTCCGCTGGCGGCAAGGCCACCGCCGAAGATCAGCCAGAGTCCGAACAGCGTCACGCCAACCATCGCCGTGTAGGCAAAGACGCGGCCGATCACTCCTTCTCGCTGGTCAACGCCCGAGGCGCGGCGCATCAGAATCCAAGCGGCGTCGAGCTGTTTGCAGACGATCAGCCCGCCGATCAGCGTTAGCAGAATGCCAAGGAAGGCAACGACGGTGGCGAAGAAGATGTGATCGACGAGCGGCGGGATGTGCGAGACGATCCAAAGCCAGCCAGCTTCAATCGGGCCCCAGAAGGTTAGGTTGATCAGCATCATCAGGGCGAGAACGCAGTGGCCTAGCAGCGCGTCGCGCCGGCGCTGGCGCCTGTTGCCGAGGACCGGCTTGCCGCGGTAATGGACCGGCTGCGTGCCAGGCCGACGGCCGACGAACAGACCTCCGTTATCGCTCGGGTCGCTGCGCATACAGGTAAGGGTACGACGCAAGCGACGCGAGCGCTGCGCTTCAGCCCTCTAACCCTCGTATCTAGCCCTCGTACAGAGTGTCGAAGCGGTCGCCGTACTTCTCTTCAACGACGTTGCGCTTGACCTTCATCGTTGGCGTCAGTTCGCCGGTTTCCTGAGTCAGGTCGTGCTCAAGGATGAAGAACTTCTTGACCTGCTCGACAGGTGCGTAATGGTCGTTGGCGCGGTCCAGCTCGCCTTGAATGATCTCAAGGACCTGTGGGTTGGTTGCCAGCGAGGCAATCGAGGCGTCCTCGATGCCCTGTTCGCCAGCCCAAGGAATGATCTGCTCTTCGTCGAGCGTGATCAACATCACCGGGTAGGGGCGACGGTCGCCGTGCATCACGGCTTGGCTAACGAAGCGCGTCTGCTTCATGTCGTTCTCAAGGTTGGCCGGCGTTAGGTTCTTGCCGCCGGCCGTGATGATGATGTCCTTCTTACGACCTGTAATGAAGAGGAAGCCGTCCTCGTCAACCTTGCCAACATCGCCGGTGTGTAGCCAGCCGTCAATTACGGCGCCGAAACTGGCGTCGTCGTTCTTCCAGTAGCCGCCGAAGATGTTGGCGCCCTTCAGCAGGATCTCGCCATCCTCTTCAGCGATCTTGATCTCAACGCCGGGCAGCGCGCGGCCGACCGATCCAAAACGGTGCGCTTCCGGAGAGGAGGTCGTCGCGACGGTCGCCGTCTCGGTCATTCCGTAGCCCTCCATCACCGGCACGCCGGCGGCGTAGAAGAACTCGAGAATCTGGCGAGCGATTGGCGCGGCGCCGGTCACGGCTTCGCGGACCTGGCCACCGAAGGCAGCACGGACGTTCACGAACAGCTTCTCGTCGAACTGGTCGAACGCTGCCTGGAGCTCTTCCGGTACCGGCTGGCCGGTGATCTGAAGGTCGCGCACCTGCACGCCAACCGCGGTCGCCTTGGCCAGCATTTCGGGGTCAACGTTGCCAGCGACCATCGTGTAGAGCTTCTCGAAGATCCGTGGCACCGAGGGCAGGAAGGTCGGCTTGACCTCGCCGATGTCGGCGATGATCTTGGTCGTGTCGCCGGTCCAGTAGGCAATTGCTGTGCCGGTGTCAGCGGCGCCGAGCGCGACGAGAATCGCGAACGCGTGGGCGAGTGGGAGGAAGAGGTAGACGACATCTTCGCCGCTGCCAAAGAGGCCGCGCTCATTGGTCATGTCGAGCACGGCGCGGTAGTTGGCCTGCGAGAGGACGCAGCCCTTCGGTGGGCCGGTCGTCCCCGAGGTGTAGATGAAGGTGTAAGGGTCTTCGGGTTTGACGGCTTCGTAGCGGGCGACAAGCTCCTGCTCGTCGCGGCCGCGGCCGCGTTCGCGGATCTCGTCGAGCGAGATTGCGTCGGGAGTGCCGTCGCTGTGTTCGATCGCGATGATCGTCTTGAGCTGCGGCAGTCGATCGCGAACCTCGGCGACCTTGGCGTACTGCTCAGCGTCTTCAACGACGATCACGGTTGATTCGGAGTTGCCTGCCACCCACTCGCACTCTTTCGGCGAGTTGGTTGGGTAGATCGGCACGACGACGCCGCCAGCGGCACTGATCGCAAACGAGCTGTAAACCCACTCCGGGCGTGTGCCACAGAGGATTGAGACGCGTTCACCGGGCTCTAGGCCAAGATCGATCAGTCCCCGGCCAACCTCGGAGACGATCTCGCCAACCTCAGCAAAGCTGACATCAAGCCATTCGTCGCCAACCTTGTGGCGCACGGCCGGGCGATCGGCGTACATTGCCGCCGCGAGCGGCAGCATGTCGGCGATTGTCTTTGAACCTGTTGACGGTGTCGAGCTGGCTTCCATTGCTCACTCCTCGTAGGTGGACGCGGCGCAGCCGATAATACGCAAGTTACGGAGTTTGTGTCAGCGTCTCTGCGTCAAGCTGGCGCTTGGATCTCTGGCTCAGCCACGATTTCGCTTGCGGTTGCCCAAGAAGCCTGCGCGCCAGAAGATCAGGTACAGCGCGACGACGAACACGAGCGATATGCCAAGGCCAAAGATCAGGAAGTCGCCGAGCTCATCAATCCGGTCGGTCATCCAGCCAAAGTTCTGGCCGAAGAAGCCGACGAGGAAGGTCAGCGGCAGGAAGAAGGTCGCTACGACCGTCAGAACCTTCATCGTCTCGTTCAGCTTCTTCGATGCTGCTGAGACGTAAAGATCAAGCGCATTGGTGATCAATTCGCGCACAATCTCGATCTGTTGCGAGGTCAACGCGAGGCGGTCGTAGAGATCGCGGATCACGTTGTGGGCTGCGCTTCCGTGGCTTCCGGGGATTCTGTGGAGCAACTCACGGTGCCCGGCCATCACGTCGCGCTGACGGTCGATCGTCTGGCGAACCTTGACCAGCGAATGCTTCAGTTCGAGCAGGCGCTGGCGCGTTTCGGGTTGAGGGTCACTCATCACCTCGTCTTCAATCAGGTCGAGTTCGTCTTCAAGGTGCGCGAGCGGCGGAGCAAAGCTGGCCGCGAGCGAATCAAGGAAGCGCAGCAGGGCGGCCTGGGCGTTGTGTACATCATCGCTAGCGACGCGCTGCTCGGCTCGCTCAATCGCATCGCTGTCATGGCGATAGACGCAGATCACGGCGTTTTCGGTGACGTGGAAGTGAACTTCGACTAGTCGTGGCAGGTCGCCCTCGTCACGCTTCTCAATCCCAGCGCCGTAGAAGACCAGCAGCGCTGAGTGCGGATAGTCATCGAGTTTCGGCATCTGGCCGAACTCGATTGAATCCTCGATCGCGAGCGGGTCGAGTCCGAGTTCCTCGCCGATCGCAGTTAGCGTTTCAGGCGTCGGGCTATCGAGCGAGAGCCAGATCGGCTCGGCGCCCTGCAAAAGTGCCGGCGCGTCGGATGGCTCACTGATCTGCAGAATCTTCATCGTTCGCCAGAAGCTATACGGCCACGGCTAGGTCGGTGTCAACAAGATGTGCTGGCCGTGCGCGCTGGCGGCCGCTCGCGACGGGTCAGATTGGGTTCGGAACGTCGATGAACTGGTGGCTCACACCAAAACGCTCTGCGATCAGCTCACCAAGCCTGCGAACGCCAAACGTCTCAGTCGCGTAGTGGCCGGCGGCGATGAAGGTGATTCCAGATTCGACCGCCTCATTCATCGCGCTTTCGGTCGGTTCCCCAGTGATGAACGCGTCCAGTCCTTGCTCAATCGCAAAGTGCATGTAGGAGGATGCCCCGCCGGAGATTATTCCGACCGAGCGGATTGGATCCGGGCCAGCGGCGAAGACGAGCGGCTCGCGGCCGCCAACAGCAGCCGTTACGCGCTTGATTAGCTCTTCAGTTGCGATTCCGTCGGGGTAGCTTCCGGCGATCCCAACAGACTTGCCCTCGTGGAGCGCAAACGGGCGTTGTTCGTCTAGGCCGATCGCACTCGCGATCAGCGCGTTGTTGCCGACCTCCGTATGCGCGTCAAGCGGAATGTGGTACGCCGCCAGCGACATGCCATTGTCGAACAGCGTCTTCAGGCGGCGATACTGGTACTCGTCGATCTCCGTTGGCTTTGCGTCCCGCAGGATCCCGTGGTGAACGAGGACGAGGTCGGCATTGATCTCGGCAGCCTTCTCGAACAGTTGGAGGCCGCCCGATACCCCGGTGGCGATGGTGCGAATCTCTGGCGGCCCCGGAACTTGGAGGCCGTTCGGTCCATAGTCGCTGAAGTCCTGAGGCTGGAGAAGCGTGTCCAGCCATCTGATGATCTCGTTGAGTTCAGCCATACGCAGAGAGTAGAGTGCGAGCTGTGGCCAAGGAAGAACTAATCGGATCGATGAGCGATTCTCAGCTCTATTCGATCGGCGCTTACTTCTGCGACGCGCATCCGCAGCTCGTTGATGACGTCTTGGCGCAGAGCGTTGAGATTGAGCGCGTCGGGCTTGCACGCTGGGCGAAGAAAGAGAAGGTCGAAGAGTCGGTCGCGCTGCAGACTTTGATCACCGGACTCTCTGTTCGCTTCTACACGGCACTGGCTGGCGGCGCGTAGCCGCGGGCCCGAGTCCTGCCATACTGAATTCCACTTCGGGGCGTGGCGCAGCCTGGTAGCGCGCACCGTTCGGGTCGGTGAGGTCGGAGGTTCAAATCCTCTCGCCCCGATTAGTGGAAGCCTTCCGTTGCCGCGGGAGGCTTCGCCGCATGTGCTGCTGCCGTTTCGCCTTCGGCGCCTGTAGGTTGACCTGATGGCTCCTGTCGAAGCGCCGATCGAGTTGCCGGCGGAATCAGGCGATTCCGAATCAAGCCGAGGGCGGGTGCGGGCAGCGTTATCGCGAGGAAAGCTGCTGGCGACGATCGCCTACCGCGACCCGGTCCACGTGGCCGAACGGCTGACGCTTTACGGCGCTGGCAACCTCGCCGAACCGTCGCAGCAGTGGGCCGAGTCGATCGGCGCCGCTCAGCCGGACGCGCCTAAGGCGCAGATTGCTGAGGAGCTGCGCACGAGGAGTGCCCACATCGCTCGCGTCGATGGCGCGATCTCCGGCACGCCGTTCCTGATCGCATTCGTGCCGGCCTACATGGCGTACCTGTGGCAGGAGGGAAGGATGGTGCTGCGAACCGCGGCTCTATACGGCCGCGATCCGAGCGAGATGACCACCTCAGCCGAGACGCTCGTGCTGCGCGGCGTTCATCCAACCGTTGAGGTAGCGCTCGCGGAATTGACGAGGGTGCGCGGGATCCCGATGCCCGGCAAGCCTGAATCGCGCCGACCACTCAAGGTCTGGGTTAGCGCGGGCTATTCGCTCTTGATATTCGGCGGTTTTCTTTCGGCTCCTGACGGCGAACGTGCGCGCGGTGCCCGCGCTCGGCTCAAAGCGACAATCGGAATCAGCTTCGGGCTTGTGATTTGGGTCTCAACGTGGATCTTCCCGGTGACCTTCATGATCATGATGGCGTGGGGCTGTGAGAGCCATTCGCGCCAGCTCGGCAACCGTGCGCTTGCGTTCTACGGTGGCGATTCGGCCTCGGCCGAAGATGCGATCGCGCGGGCCGACCTGCAGGAAGACAAAGGTCACGACCGTCGCGCGATCGTGAGAACCGTCTTCCTCGGCCTCTCGCTGGCGATCCCTCTGGGAATTATTGCCGGTGTGATCCATCTGATGAAGGACAGCGGCAGCCCAGCGCTGATGGCGATCGGCGCGCTGGTCGCCGTTTCGCTCGTGGTCGCGGTCGGTATCAGCGCAGGCAAAGGCTGAGCGACGCAACCAAATCGGCCCAGGCTGGCGCCGCGGTGGCAGATCTGGTCGAATGGGTCGCATGACCGTCACCTCGCCTGACCTCCGTAAACATTGGCGCCTTAGTGGGGGCCAGGTGATAGTCGCGATCGCGCTGATGATCGGCATCGGCCTCGTCTTCTATTCCTACGTTTCGCTGAACGAGCCGCCGCCGCCGAGTCGCTGGCCGGCCTACTTCGCTTGGAACCCTGAAACGCAGTCGCTGGCGCAGCCATCGACCGGGGCGGGCGCGTACCAGTCGTTCGTGCTGAAGAGCTGGCTTGACGAGCAAGTCCCGTTCGTGCCGCTGCTCTCGATTCCCTACCTCTCGTTCCTACTGTTGGCGCCGATCGTCGTGCCGCTGCTGAACCTTCGCATCAGCTTCAAGCGTTTCCTCACCGTCGCGATCGCACTGATCATCAGCCAGCTCGTGCTCGACGTCGCCTACCTACTGTTCCAAACGAACGTGATCCGTGATGTTCAGGCCGGCGACGGTGTTGGCGGCTTTCTGGTCAAACAGGTCTGGGGCAACGACCAGCCTTTCAACGGCTTTCCATCCGGCCACTGCACCTGGACGACGATTGCGATCTGTTCACTGATGCGTTTGCGCAAAGCGATGCCGAAGACGGCGTGGATTATGAGCGGCTGGCTGCTGCTGATCTACCCGGCGACCGTGATGCTGCGCCAGCATTATCTGATCGACGTCTACACCGGCCTCTTCGTCGGCTTCGCCGTCTACTGGGCGGTGATGTTCGTGGTTGAGCGGCCGCGACTGATGCCACGCAACGATGATCTGGCGCAGGCTCAGGGCTAGCTTTTTTGCTTGCGTTCCGGCAGCACAACGTAGCCGACGAGTAGAGCGATCGCGGCACCGATCAGCGTGTCGACGACGCGGCGTTCGGCCCAGCCTGTGAAGTTGGCGTCTTTCGCGCCGAAGATCGTGAGGACCATGAATGTGAGGCCGGCCGCGTAGACCATGTAGTTGCGTTGGAAGTAGAGCAGCCCGCCAAGAAGCGCGACTATTGCGAGGCCAACCATCGCTTCGACCGGCAAGATCTGCGCGAGGCCACTGATGACGAACGCGCCAATGATCACACCGCCGCTGCGCTGAAGCGCCTTCTGCCAGCTCGACGCGCGATCAGGCCCGAGCACAATGAACATCGTAAGCATGATCCAGAAGACGTTGTGGTTGCTGTTGATCTGGAAGATTCCCATCGCTACGCCGAGCGCCAGAGAGCGCCGCAGCGCGTAGCGGAAGATGTCGTCGCGTTGCCGCAGCGACGCACCGATTGCCGCCATCGGCGCCGGGTTGGCCGCAGCGTAAGCCGCGTCTTTCTCTGCCTTGTTGGGCGACTTTCCACGTATTGCGCGAAGGGCGACAAGTAGGCCAACCACAACGAGCCCCGCGCCGACGCCGATCAGTCCAAGCTCGACGGCTCGGGCGAGGTCGAGGCCGCGCGTGGTGCTCGTTGCAGCCGGCAGAAAGTAGGCGAGCGAGAGCAACATCTCGGCGACGCCGAGAGCCGAGCTGCCCGCAGCTAAGATCGCGCCGAAGAAGGCCACCAGCGCCATTGCAACCCCGGCGGCAACCGGGGCGCCAGCGGTTAAGTACGCGAGCAGCAACATCAGGAACGTTGCGCCGGCGCTGATCATGCCTGCGTACCAGAGGCGCTCGCGAACGCTGAGGACCGCGGCGGCGACCACGAAGACGGTCGCGAAGGCAGCGGCCAGAGCGTTGCTTCCGTAGCCGGCTGCGTACGCGGCGCCGCCGCCGGCGCCCATCGAGACCACGGCGATCGCCGTCAATCCCCACGCCAAAGGCGGTTTGGCCGATTTGTCGGTCATTGGCAGATGATTCAAGCTGACTGCGGAATTGGGCTGTGGTGCGCTTCCCTTGCACGCTAGCGCGAGCCGCTCCTGCGACCGCTGCCCCCGCTGCTCTGGAGCTTATCGCCGATCTGCTGGGTGGTGATGTTCGTGGTTGAGCGCAGGGGACTGGCGTCGCGTAGTGACGATCTCGCTCAGAGTTAGAGCTCTCGCTTCAGCTTGCGTTCCGGCAGCACGAAATAGCCGACGGCTAAGGCGATCGCGGCACCGATCAGCGTGTCGACGACGCGGCGTTCGGCCCAGATTATGAAATCGTGATCTTGCGCGCCGAACAGGGTGAGCACCACGAATGTGATGCCAGCCGCCCAGACGGTGTAGTTGCGCTGGAGATAGAGCACGCCTCCAAGCAGCGCGAACGCTGCGAGGCCAAATATCACTTCGGCTGGGAGAACCTCGGATAGGCCACTGATCACGAGGGCGCCGACAATCACTCCGCCGCTGCGCTTCAGCGCCTTCTGCCAGCTTGAAGCCCGATCCGGCCCGAGCACGATGAAGATCGTCAGCATGATCCAGAAGACGTTCTGGTTGCTGTTGATCTGGAAGATTCCCATCGCTACGCCGAGCGCGAGGGCGCGCCGCGTCGCGTAGCGGAAGGTGTTGTCGCGCTGCCGCAGCGATTCACCGATTGCCGCCCGCGGCGAAATCTTCGCGTCAGCTGGAACCGACTGCTCTTCCGGCTTGTCGGGCGGGCTTCCCCTCAGCGCACGCAGGACGACCACAACGCCCACGATCACTAGACCGGCGGCGATGCCAATCAGTCCAAGCTCAATTGCTCTGCTGAGGCTGAGGCCATTACTTACGCGAAGTGCCGCCGCTGGGACGAAATAGGCAAGCGAGAGCAGTGAACCTGCGAACGCGAACCCCGATCCGCCAGCAGCGAGAATTGCTCCCACGAAGGCAACGAGCGCCATCGAGATGCCAGCTGCGATTGGATGACCGCCGGTCGTGTGAGCGAGCAGCAACATCAGGAAGGTTGCGGTGGCGCTGACCAGGCCGGCCTTCCAAAGCATCTCGCGTGGGCTAATAACCGCTGCTGCAACGACCAACAGCGCCGCGATCGCGGCCCCGACCGATTGCCCCCCGTAACCGGCCGCAACGGCGCAGCCGCCGCCAAGGCCGCCTGAGATCAGCGCAATCGCTGTGAGGCCCCAAAGGAGAGGGGGTTTGGCAGCTTTATCGGTCATCAACTGGCGCCAGAATTTAACTGGTCAGCAGGCCGTGCGCTAGCTAACGATTTTTAGCGCGAACCGGCGCTGGCAACGTTGCGCGGGCCGCTGCTGCGACCGTCGCCTCCGCCACTACCGCCGTTGCTGCTGCGCTTCTTGTTCGACGGGCGCCCGCGGTTCGGGTTGCCGCCACCGTTTGGCTTGCCGCCGCCGTTCTGACCGCCGCCGCTTGGCTTACCGCTTCGGTGGCTCTGGTGAGGGCTGTCGCCGACGGCGCTCTGGAGCTCATCGCTGAGCTTCAGTTGGCGCGTCATCTTCTTCATGTCGCCAAGCTGATCCTGGGAGACGAAAGTAACGGCGACTCCACGCTCGCCTGCGCGGCCGGTGCGGCCGGTGCGGTGAACGTAATCCTCGGTCTGGCCGGGGGGATCGAAGTTGATTACCTTCGAGATGCCGTCAACGTGAATTCCGCGGGCGGCTACGTCGGTTGCGACCAGTGTCGTGACCTTGCCCTTCTCGAAATCGGCCAGTGCGCGCTCGCGCTGACGCTGACTCTTGTTGCCGTGCATCGCTGCGGCCTGGACGTTCTCGCCGGCGAGCCGCTTTACGAGACGGTCGGCGCCGCGCTTGGTGCGGACGAAGACAAGGTTGAGGTCATGGCCGCTGCCAAGTTCGCTGACGAGGCTGGCGACGCGCGTGTCGTTGGTCACCTTGACGAAACGGTGCTCAATGTCCGGCGCCTTCTGTGGCGGCGGAATGTGCTCGTGGCGGGCAGCGTCGGTCGTGTATTCCATCGCGATCTTGCCGGCCTCGCCGTCAAGCGTGGCGGAGAAGAAGAGCGTCTGACGGTTCTTCGGGCAGAGCTCAACAACACGGTCAACTGCCGGGCGGAAGCCCATGTCGAGCATCCGGTCGGCCTCGTCGAGAACGAGCACCTTGATGTTTTCAAGGCTGAATGCTCGGCGGCGGAGGAGATCCTCAAGCCGGCCTGGCGTTGCGACAACAATGTGCGACTTGGCCGCCGTGCGCGCCTGCTTCTCAAGGCCGACGCCGCCGTAGACGGCTGTCACCTTCAGCGCGCGGGCATGGGCGATTGGGTAGCTCTCGTCAACGATCTGCGTTGCGAGCTCGCGCGTTGGCGCGAGAATTAGCGCCGACGGGCGCGGGTCTTCGGCCGAGATCAGGTCGATCAGCGGCACCATGAATGCGAGCGTCTTGCCGGAGCCAGTTGGCGACTTGGCAAGCACGTCCTTACCGGCGAGCACGTCGCCGATGACCTTCGTTTGAATTGCGAAGGGCGCAGTAAAACCGCGCTCCTTCAGAGCGTGCGAAACCGCACTGGATACGCCGAGATCGGCGAAAGACTGCGTAGACATCTAAATACTCCTTGGTGTGCCCGCACCGGAAACGGAGCGGGGCGATTCGGGAGAGAACAACTGACCCGAACCGCCGTAGGTGGCGGGACCCAAGAAAGCTGACCTCCGTCCAGCAAGACGCTGAACGCACTAGGGAGAGTAGCGGTCAGCCGAACGGGTATCGGTAGGTTGCTCTCATGAGCAAGTTTCGCGATCGCGCCGAGCGCGAAATTGGCCCGCGCGTGATCGTTGCCGCGTCGACCGTGACGGCGCCCGCACGCGCCGCTGCTGCTGCGCGCCGCGCGGCCGGTCGTTCAGGCCGCTTGGAGCTTTACTTCGGCTTTGACGATCCCGCCAGCGCTTTCGCCGTTATTGACTTGGCGCGGCGGCTCGAGGGCCGCAAGGTGATCTTCGATCTGTTTCCGGTTGTTGTGCGCGGGATTAAGGATGACCCGGCGCTGGAGCGCAAGCGGATCTACGGCGTCACAGATGGCCGTCGTCTCGCGAGAAGGATTGGTTTAACGCTCTCGCGTAGCGAGCCGATAGAGCCCCAGCAAACGGCCTTCCTTGCCGGCTGGGTTGCCGGCGCGCCGCGTGGGGCAGCGCTGACGCGCTTCTGCGTCGCAGCCTGCAGCAGGCTCTGGTTTGAGAGCGACGGGCCGATCGACGAAGGGCGATACGAAGAGCTCTGGCGCGAGTGCTTCGGCTCGGCGCCGGTCGCCGACGAAGCGGCGGTTCGTGCCAACGAGAAGCAGATGACGCGCCGTGGCCCGTATGAGACGCCCGCAGCATCGATCGGTGGGCGCTGGTTCTTTGCTCAGGACCGCTCGGCGCAGATCGCCGACTGGCTCGACGAACTCGGCTGGACGGTGAAGTGATGGCTGCCGCGCGCGTTGATTACTTCTACTCATTCCGCAGCCCCTATTCCTACCTCTCGGCGCCGCGCGGCTTCGCGTTGGCCGACGATTTCGAGATCGATCTCCACTTCCGCGGCGTCTTGCCGATGATGATGCGAGGCGAATCGGTGCCGGTCGCCAAGCGGCTGCACACGATGCGCGACGTCAAGCGCGAGGCCGATCGGCTCGGGATGCCGTTCGGGCGAATCCACGACCCGCTGGGCGACGGCGCAACGCGCTGCCTCGCGGTAAGCGAATACGCGATCGATCAGGGTCGCGAGCGTGAGTTTGTCTTGGCGGCAGGGCTGGGAATCTGGGGCGAGGCAACCGATCCAGCGAGCGACGAGGGGCTGCGGCGGATCTGCGAAGCGGCGGGGCTGGACTGGGAAGCTTGTAAGGCGGCGCTGAGCGACCCGCAGATCGCCGCGCGCGTTGAGGCGAACACCAATGAACTGGTCGAGATTGGGCACTGGGGAGTGCCGGTCTTTCTCTTCGAAGGCGAGCAGTTTTGGGGCCAGGACAGAATTGATGATCTTGCGCTGGTCCTCAGCGACGCCGGGCTCGCACGCCGCTAGCTCAGTATTTTGCGCGCCGCGGTTGTTATTGACCGGTCGCGGCTTTAGGTTCTCCGTCAAGACGTTAATCGGGGGAGAGACAGTGTCGACTGAACAGAGCGCGCCGCAGTTAGATCAGCCACGGAGCAAGTCGGTATTTCGGTGGGTCCTGCTCGTCGCCCTTGTCACCTTCTTCGCCGGTTTGCTGTTCGGCTACGACCAGGGCGTAATCGCTGGCGCGCTAAAGGGAATTGGCAACAGCTTCAAGGTCGGCGACAGCGCCAAGCAGATCATCACCTCGTGGGTGACGCTTGGCGCGCTGATCGCTGCGCTCGTCGCGGGCATGTCCGCCGACCGCTACGGCCGC
>CAMCVN010000036.1 GCA_945881845.1 Bifidobacterium breve
TCGTGAGCCCAGTGACCGTGCAGGAAAGGGCACCCGTCGTTGTGCACGCTTGTGAACCACCACCAGACGCGGTGACTATGTAATCGGTGATCGCAGAGCCACCATCACTAGACGGAGCCAACCAAGACACGACAACCGAAGCGTCACCAGCCACTCCCGTGACGTTCGTTGGAGCGCCCGGAGCAGTTGCCGGCGTAGGAGGAGGGGTGACGGCTTTGGGGCTAGCTACCGGCGTTGAGCGAACGACCCACAGCGACTTCTTAGCCGTCGTGTTCGACTCCAACCTGAGCTGATACTGAGCACCATTGACCAGACCGGTGGCCTGATACGAACGCGCGGAAGCCTTAAGCACCTTCAAGCCAAGCCACTTAGCTGACCACGCCGCAGTTGGCTTACCACCCTTGATCACACGCCCACGCCAACTGACGCGATAACCAGCAGCACCCTTCACAGCAGACCACTTCAAGGTCAGAGCGCGATCGCCAATAACAACCTGCGCGCCAGACGCAGCCGAATCAGCAAACACGGCCGGCGAAGCAAACGAAGACGAGAAAACCGAAGCAGCCTCAGCACGGCCGATAAAACACGCACCCAGCGCAGCAGCGAGCACGCCAGCCAACGCCAACCGCGACCCACAAGAAGCAATGCCCCTAGCCATCCCCCGACCTCGATCCCAGACAACATTGGTTGGTCAAAGGTCAGTGGGGCAACGAACGTCGGCCGCCAACAGATGACTTGGAAGTATTTCTAGCGGCAAAGTACCAGCCCCGACTACAGAACACGCCGATACACAACCGCCCTCAAGCTAGAGCCGGCCGATCACTCGCCAGCGCTGGCTTCAAGCTCGGCGTAGAGCGCTTTGATCGCAGCGAAGATTTCGTCGGCGACGGCCCGCTGCTGCTCGCGAGTTGGGTCGGCGACGACTTCGTAGCGGAACGGTTCGCCGAATGAGACGCGGACCTTCGGCGCCTGCAGCTTCTTCCAGTTGCGGACCTTCTGAGAGCCGTAGATAGCTACCGGCACAACGACCGCTCCGCTCTGCAGCGCCACGCGGCCAATCCCTGGCTTCGGCTTATCAGCCATCTTGCCGGTACGCGAGCGGCCGCCCTCGCAGTACATGCAGATGCAGCCGCCGCGGCTGAGAATCGAATCGACTACTTGAAATGATTGCTCGTCACGGACGCCGCGGCGGACCGGGAAGACGCCGCCTGTCTTGTAGACCCAGCTCATCCAGCCGTGGTAGAGCTGCGACTTGGCCATGAACTGCAGCTTGCGCCGCGTGAAAGCGCCGACGAAGAAGTGATCGATGTTGGAGAAATGGTTCGGCGCGAAGATCACCGGCCCACTCGTTGGCACGCGGCGCGAGTTGACGCTGCGCGCTCGGTAGGGAACCCAAACGAGCGTTGAGAGCAGCAGCCGCACGACGTCGTAGATCGGCCCCGGCTTGTGCGTCATCGGCCAGTCGTAGTACTTCTGGAGCTGCTCAATCGGACGTTCGTCCTTGTAGACCTGCTCCTTGATCGGGACGAGCTTCTCGTCCGCGGCTGGTGTCGTTTTCTCCCCCATTGGCCGAATCAACCCCGCTCCGCGCCTGCGGTTACGCGCCAGCCCAGTCGCGGGATCGTTCAACTGCGCGGTGCCATTCGCCAAGCAGCCGCTCGCGCTCGCCCGCAGCCATCTGCGGCTCGTACCGCACCCGCTCGCGCCAGCGCGCGGCGGCATCGCTCTCAGTGAACAGCGCTGCACCAACACCGGCCATCATTGCCGCGCCGAGCGCAGTCGTCTCAGAGATCTCAGGCACGATCACCGGGACGCCAAGCACGTCGGCCTGAAACTTCATCAGCCAGCCGTTGGCGGTCGCGCCGCCGTCGGCCTTCAGCGAAGTGATCGGCCTGCCGCCCGCCGCCTCGATCGCCCGCACCGCATCCACCGACTGGTAGGCGATTGCCTCGAGCGTGGCTCGCGCCATCTCGGCTCGGCCGCTGCCGCGCGTCAGGCCAACGATCGTTCCGCGCGCGTACGGATCCCAATACGGCGAACCAAGGCCGGTCAAGGCCGGGACGAAGTAGACGCCTTGATTGTCGCTCAGCGATGCCGCCAAAGCCTCGGTCTCGGCAGCCTCTTCGATGATCCCAAGCCCGTCGCGGAGCCACTGGACGCCGGCGCCGGTGACGAAGATCGCCGCCTCAATCGCGTAGACAAGCTTGTCGCCGATCCCCCATGCGACTGTGCTGAGAAGGCCGGGCTGCGACTGCGGTGGTTCGGTGCCGGCGTTGACGAGCACGAACGAGCCGGTGCCGTAAGTGTTCTTACCTTCCCCGGGCTGAAAGGCCGCCTGGCCGTAGAGCGCGGCCTGCTGATCGCCTGCGACGCCGGCGAGCAGCGCGCCGCCGTAGCCGGGCAGCGCATCGTCCAGGAGCGGCCCGAAACCGCCGATTGAGGGGCGAATCTCGGGCAGCGCGGCGATCGGCACGCCGAGCAGCTCGCAGAGCTCTTCCGACCAGCCGCGCTTGTGCAGGTCGTAACAGAGCGTGCGCGAGGCGTTCGACGGGTCGGTGACGTGTTCGCCGGTGAGTTGGAACGCCAGCCACGAATCAACGGTTCCGAAGACGGCGGTACCAGCCGCGACTCGCTCCGCGAGCCCGTCAACGTTGGCCAGCAGCCACTCGATCTTCGTCGCCGAGAAGTACGGGTCAAGCACGAGGCCGGTGCGCTCGCGCACGAGCGGCTCGATCCCTTCGCTGCGCAGTTCGTCGCAGCGCTCGGCCGTGCGGCGGTCCTGCCAGACGAGAGCGCGGTGGAGCGGCTCGCCGGTAGCCGGGTCCCAAACGCAGACCGTCTCGCGCTGGTTGCTGATCCCGACTGCCGCGAGGCCGCCGGGCGCAACGCCTGCCGCCTCCAGCGCCTCAAGCGCCACGGCGCGGGTAACGCTCCAGATCTCAGCCGCATCGTGCTCAACCCAGCCGGGCTGGGGAAAATGTTGCTCAAACTCGCTGTAGGCGCGGCCGAGCAGCTCCATCTCGGCGTCGAAGACGAGGCAGGTCGTGCCGGTAGTTCCTTGATCGATCGCGAGGATCATCGGGCGAATCTATTCCGCAGCCGCCGCGAGAGCCAAACGGCAACGAAATCGAGCAGCTGACGAAAGCGGTGGGCGAAGCCGCGCCAGCTGCGGCCGGTAGCGCGGTGCTCAAGGTCAACTTCAACCTCGATCACGCTGTAGCCGGCGCGGATCGCGTCAACGGTCATCCCGACCTCCATCCCAAAACGGGGCGCGAACGGCAGCACCTGAGCTAGGACGTCGGCGCGGATCGCCCGCTGGCCCGAGATCGGAGCCGCCATCTCTACGCCGACGAGATCGTTGATCGCCCAGCGCGCAAATCCAACGGCGAAACCGAAGCCTCCGCCGACCTTGCGCGCGAAGCGAGCCACTGCGACCTCCCCTTCCCCACGCTCCACCGCCTCAAGTAGAGAGCCAAGCGCAGCGGCGCTGCCGGCGAGATCGCCGTCGCAGAGCAGCACCAGCTCCGGCTCAGTCAGCAGTGCAGCCCGCGCGCCCAAAGTCGCCGCCCCACCCTTGCCGATCAGCTTGCCGCTGCTGACGACCTCGGCCCCGGCCTGCGCAGCGCGCACGGCCGTGTCGTCGCTCGATCCATCGTCCGCAACGAAGATCTTCGCGCCCGGAAATGCCGCCGTCAGCGCGGTGACCGTATCGGCGATTCGGTCGCCTTCGTTGTACGCGGCGATCACTACCGCTAGCTGCGAAGTATCCATCTGGCGAACTATCGTGGCAGACTGCCCCTCTAGCAATCCTCAAGGAGACAGATCGATGCCCGACGTCGAAGCTCACATCACCGGAACCGTTTGGAAGATCGAGTGCAAGCCGGGCGACGTGATCGCCGAAGGCGACACGGTCGCAATCCTTGAATCGATGAAGATGGAGATGCCGGTCGAAGCCGAGGATCCAGGCACGGTCAAAGAGATTCTTTGCGAAGAGGGCCAGGCAGTCAACGAAGGCGACGTGCTCGTCGTCCTCGAGTAGGGCCGGCGAGAGAACGCAATGGCAGGCACAGTTACGAGCGACTCACCCGCCGAAGGCGTACTGAGACTCAGCTTCGATAACGCCGAGAAACGCGGTGCGCTCGACCACCCAATCCTCGACGCGATCACCGAGGCGGTTGAGCAGGCAGAGGCGCGCGCGATCATCATCACCGGAAGCGGCGACTTCTTCTGCTCCGGTTACGACATCGGCCACCTTCCCGCCGAAAGCTTCGCCAAAGATGCCGAAAAGCTCGTCGCGCACCCGTTCACTAACGCGATCGAAGCGCTCGACGCAACCAACATTCCAACCGTCTGCGCCGTCAACGGCCCGGCGATCGGCGGCGGCCTTGAACTAGCCCTCGCCTGCGACCTGCGAGTCAGCGTTGACAGCGCCAAGTTCGGAATGCCACCTGCCAAGCTCGGTCTCGTCTACTCACACACCGGGATGCGCCGCTTCATCGACGCGATCGGTGCGCCGCGCACGCGCGAGCTTTTCTTTGTCGGGCGCCGGATCGATTCAGCGACAGCGCTGCAATGGGGCCTGGTTAACGACTTGGCACCGGCCGCCGAGCTCGAAGCGCGCGCGCTGTCGCTTGCGAGCGAGCTGGCAGGCAACGCGCCGCTGAGCATCAGCGGCAACAAGCGCGTGATCCGCGAGCTGCTGAAGGCCCAAGGCGAACTTGCACCCGACGTCGAAGCCGAGCTGATCGCGCTGCGCGACGCATCGTTTGCCTCCGAGGACATGCGCGAAGGGATCATCGCCTTCGGCGAAAAGCGCCCGCCGCGCTGGCAGGGCAAGTGAAGGTCGTCACCTGGAACGTCAACTCGCTCCGCGCACGGATGGAGCGAGTGCTGGAGTTTCTCGACGTCCATTCGCCCGACGCGCTGCTGCTGCAAGAGACGAAGTGTTCGCCGGAGCAGTTCCCGGCCGAAGAGCTAGCGGCGGCTGGATATGAGGCCGTTCACCACAGCGGTGGCCGCTGGGCCGGCGTTGCCGTGCTGGCTCCCAAGGGTCACGGCCTGAAAGAGGCGAAGATCGGTCTCGACGGCGAAGCGAGCCCAGATCAAGCCCGCTGGGTTGAAGCCGACATAGAGTCGCTTGGTGTGCGAGTAGCCAGCGTCTACGTCGTCAACGGCCAGGAGGTCGGCAGCGAACCGTTCGCGCAGAAGCTGCAGTTCCTCTCGGCGATGGCCAACCGAGCCGAAGAGCTGGCCGAGATGCCCCTCGTCATCGGCGGCGACATGAACGTCGCTCCGCTAGACCTTGATGTCTACGACCCGTCGAAGTTCGAGGGAGCGACGCACGTGACCGAGGAGGAACGCGCCGGGCTGCGCGCCGTCGCCGACCGTGGCGGCCTCGTTGACGCATACCGCCAACTCCACCCCGACGAGCAGGGCTTCACTTGGTGGGACTACCGCGGCGGCAGCTTCCACCGCGGCTTTGGGCTGAGGATCGACCTCCTGCTCGTTAGCAATTCATTGTCAGCCGCTATCAGCAGCTGCGGCATCGACCGCGACTTCCGCAAAGGGACGAAACCAAGCGACCATGTTCCGCTAATCGTTGAACTGAGCCAATGAGCCACGCGAAGGCGATCGTCCCGCGGCACAAGCGCCGCAACGCAGGAATGACAGCGCTGGCGCTAGGCGCGCTCGGCGTCGTCTTCGGCGACATCGGCACCAGCCCGCTCTACTCGCTGCAGACCGTCTTCTCGGCCGATGGTTTCGCCGTGAAGGCAACCAACGACGACGTCTTCGGCGTTATCTCGCTCGTCTTCTGGACGATCATGATCGTCGTCACGATCGAGTTTGTGATCTTCATCATGCGCGCCGACAACGACGGCGAAGGCGGCATCATGGCGCTGATCGCGCTCGTTCAAACGGCCGTGATCAAGCGGCCGTGGGTCAAACCGGTACTGATCGCTGCTGGCCTCTTCGGCGTCGCACTCTTCTTCGGCGACGGGATGATCACGCCAGCGATCTCAGTGATGTCAGCGGTCAGCGGACTAACGGTGATCAGCCCCTCGGCCGGCAACCTAGTTGTGCCGATCACGCTTGTAGTGCTGACTGGACTGTTCGTGATCCAGCGCTTCGGGACCAACCTTGTCGGCAAACTCTTTGGGCCCGTCATGGTTGTCTGGTTCGTGATCATCGGCGTTGCAGGTCTGCTTCAGCTGACCAACGACACGTCGATGCTCGGCGCGCTGCTGCCGACCTACGCCGTCAGTTTCTTCGTCAACCATCTCGGCATCTCATTCATCGCGCTTGGCTCGATCGTGTTGACGATCACCGGCACCGAAGCGCTCTACGCCGACATGGGTCACTTCGGCCGCCCGGCAATCAGCCGCGCTTGGTTCCTGCTCGTCTTCCCGACCTTGACGCTCAATTACATGGGCCAAGGTTCGCTGATTCTCGACGAGCCATCATCGATCAGCAACCCGTTCTTCCTGCTCTTCCCCGACTGGGCTCACATTCCAATGGTGATCCTTGCGACGATCGCGACAGTTATCGCCTCGCAAGCAGTTATCTCGGGTGCCTTCTCGGTCGCCAAGCAGGCAACAAGGCTTGGTTTCATGCCGCGGCTGAAGATCAAGCAGACTTCAAATACTGAAATCGGGCAGGTCTACGCGCCCGCGATCAACTGGAGCCTTTATGTCGCCGTCGTCGCCTTGGTCGTCGCCTTCGGATCATCCGCCGCCCTCGCCTCGGCCTACGGGATCGCCGTTACCGGCACGCTGACAATCGACACGATCCTCTTCCTCGTGGTTGTGCGCAAGCTCTGGAAGAAGCCACTTTGGATCGTTTGGTTGGCGGGGATCGTCTTCCTAACTGTCAACACCCTGTTCCTCGCGGCCAACATGACGAAGCTCCTTCACGGAGGCTGGTTCCCTGTCGCGGTCGGCGTGATCCTGCTGACCGTAATGCTGACCTGGGACCGCGGCCGCAAACACGTCACTGGCATTCGCGCAGAGCGCGAAGGCTCGCTGCGTGAGTTCCTGCACGAGATCCAGACGCTTGACCCACCGGTGACAACAGTCCCGGGGACGGCGGTCTATCTCAACGCTCACCGCGAGACGGCGCCGATGGCGCTGCGCGGCGCTGTCAACTTCAACCACGCGATCCACGAGCAGATCGTGATCCTCTCTATCGAGACAACGAAGTCGCCATTCGTTGACGACGAAGACCGCCTTACGGTCGACGAGCTTGGCTATACAGGCGACAACATCGTCCACCTGACGGCGAAACTCGGCTTCAAAGACACTCCCGACGTGCCACACCTGCTCGAGCTAGCAAAAGCCGAAGGGTTTGACGACGGGATCGACGTTGACCACGCGACCTACTTCCTATCCCACCTCGACGTCGTTCCCGGCGGACCGTTCGAGATGGCCGGCTGGCGCAAGCGGATCTACTGCACACTTTCGCGCAATGCCGCGAGCCCAACCGATTACTTCTGCCTGCCAGCGGACCGCACGATCACCGTCGGTTCGCAGTTGGCGCTTTAGCTGTAGTCCTCAAGGCCAGGCGCTTTGGCGCCGGCGGTGAACTCGGCGGCTAGCTCGTACTCGACCACGCCCGCGAGAACGTAGGGATCTTGATCAAAGAGTGAGAGCGCCTCGGCTCGACTATTGGCGCTGAGCACAAGAGCCGAGCCATCTCCCTCGGCGCGTCGGCCGCTGGCCACGACGTTGCCTGAGGCGACCAGCCCGCCGATGAACTGAAGGTGCGCCTCGCGGTACGAATCAACCTCGTCGAGCGGGGCCGTGTAGTTGCCAAAGATCACGAACATCGTGCAATCAGACCAGATTGAGCGGTGCTTTGCTCAGCGCTGGCCCTCGGCGGCGACTTTGAGGATTGAACCGTCGATCAGCCACTCGACCGGAGCGAGGTCGTCGGTGTAGACGTCGCCGCCGGGTAGCGGCGGGCTGAGGCGCCGCGCAGTCTCACGCGCGAGCGGTCGCAGCGGCGCTGGCATCGCCGGCGAGTCGGCATTGGCGGCAAGCTGCTGCGCCGATGCCGGTCCGTTTGCGCCGAGCAGGATTGTGTTGACGCGCTCGCTCGGGTCGCGCAGCACAGTTCTGAACTGAGCCTTCATCGTCGCCGCCAGAGACGCCTCGAGCGCAGCGCTCCCTTCCGGGTGGCCGACGTTGACCATCACCACACCGCCGGGGTTCAGGTGCTCAGCGACAGAGGCGAAGAACTCGGAGGTCGTCATGTAGAACGGTATGTACGGCTGGCGGTAAGCATCAACGAGAATCGCGTCCCACTTGCGATCACTGCGGCGCAAGAAGGGGCGCGCGTCGGCCCTGTGGAGATGGAGGTTCGGGCCGCGCAGGTCGAAGTAGCGGCGGCCGGCTTCGCTCAGTTGGCCGTCGATCTCAACTCCGTCAACACGGGCATCAGGGTAGAAGTGGCTGTAGGCACGGGCAACCGTCCCCGCGCCATTGCCAAGCACCGCCAGCGAGCGCGGCTGCGTGTCGCGCGCCGCCCACGGCAGCACCAACGCCTCGTCCCAATAGTTGTTCGTTAACCACGAACCGGGGCGGTAGACCGAATGGACGGCCTGACCTTCGTTCAGTTCCAACCAACGTTCACCATCGCTGAACTGCACCACGCGCGCATATTGGTATTCGGTCTCGCTCTCCCAAATCACGGTCGAGGCGCCAGCGCTTTTGATCTCGCCGACAGGAGCGAAGAGCGCGACGATCATCAGCAGCGGCAGCGCAAGCCATCGCCAACTGAGCGCAGGCATCGCAACCAGCGCAAGCGAGAGAGCAAAGACGATGAAGGTGCGTCGCGTTCCCAGCAGCGGCACCAACAGCAGAGCGCTGAGGAACACGCCGGCGAGACTTCCGATCGTCGATATCGCGTAGAGCCGACCGGCGACGTTGCCAGCCTCATCGGCAGTTTTGACGCTGAGCCGAATGGCGTAGGGAGCTGCCGCGCCGAGCACCATCACTGGGAAGGCGATCAACACCATCACGGCAACAAGCGAACCGACGAACGCGCCGGCCTCTACCTGATCGAGTGCTTGGACGGAAACGCTGAGGAACGGCCCGGCGATGAACGGGACGAGCGCCAGCAACGCGGCGGCGATCATCACGAGGCGCGCCAAACCGGAAACCGTTGGGTCCCTCTCGGCGAGTCTGCCGCCGTACCAGTAACCGATGCTGAGCGCGACCAGAACGGTCGCGATCGTGTTGGCCCAAACGATCGTTGAGGCACCAAACCAGGGCGCTATAAGGCGCGCCGCGGCGATCTCCGAACCAAGCGATGCGGCGCCGACTACGGCGACGATCGCAACCGTTAAGCGATGTATGCGACGAAGTCCTTCTTGCGAGCGCCGCAGACAGGGCAGTACCAAGTGTCGGGGATCTCCTCGAACGGCATTCCCGCAGGGATGCCGCCGTCAGGGTCACCCTCTGCCGGGTCGTAGATGTATCCGCACGACTCGCAGATCCACTGTTTTACTGCTGCGCTGTCAGTCATGGCTGAAACGGTAGCGCAGCGCAGCAGCGCCGGGCACGCCCGTTACGCTTCAGCCGTGGAGTTCAAGAAGCCAGCGCCGGGTGAGGAACTGAACGAATCGGGCGAAGCGACCGTGCCGCGCCAAGCGGCCTCCGTGATTCTTCTGCGCGGCGGCTCCGAAGCGCTCGAGCTGCTGCTCGTCCAGCGAACCCCTCATGCCCGCTTCATGGGCGGCTTCTGGGTCTTTCCTGGCGGCGCCGTCGACGCACACGAGGGCGAAGGCGATGAGGCGCACCGGCTGGCAGCGGTTCGCGAGCTGGAGGAGGAGGCGTCGGTTTCTGGTGTCGCCCCGAGCGATCTGGTCAAGTTCTCACGCTGGATCACACCGGCCGCCGTTCGAATCCGCTTCGACACCCACTTCTTCCTCGCACCGGCGCCTGCCGACGTGACCCCGGTCGTCGACGGCAGCGAGATCGTTGACCTTGTCTGGCACACGCCTCAGAGCGCGCTAGAGGCCTACAGCCGCGAGGACCTTCCGCTCGTCTTCCCAACAATCAAGCACCTCGAACAGTTCGCCGGGTTCAAGAGCGCCGACGCCCTGATCGAGCACGCAGCGCAGCAAAAGGTAGAGCCGGTCGAACCGCGGATCCTGATGGAAGGTGAAGTGGCGCGCGTATTGCTTCCGGGAGAGCCCGGCTACGACTGAGGCGCTTCTTCAGCGGCGATTTCTTCCTCCGCGACGACCTCTTCCTCAGCGACGACCTCTTCTTCGGCGACGATTTCTTCCTCCACGACCTCTTCGCTCACCGCTCCGCCCTGCTGCTGAAGCCGGTAGAGCGGCGCGACGACGTTCACCAGCGGCACAAGCTTGAGAATCACTGCAACCGGGCCCTGAGCCTTCATCTTGCTCTGCGCCAGCGCCGTGATGATGTTGATCTCGCCAAGCCAGAAGCCCTGAGCGGTGTCGCCCGGCATCGCCAGAATCGCGGCCGGACGGAGCTTGCTTTCGCCGAACTCAACCTCGATCGGCTGGTCGGCTTCAAGCTTCATCGTGATCTGCGCCTTGGGCGCGACCGTCTCAAGCCGCACGATCGTCCCTACGCGCTGGAACTCGCGCGCATTATCAGGGTCGGTCGCTGCCGCCTTGAGGCAGGCGCCGAGCGAAGCGTAGATCTCGTCTGCGGATGAAAAGTGGGCCACGAAGCTCTCAGAGTAGTCACAGCGCTGCTAACGCGCCGCGCCGCAAGCAGCGAAGGGCTTCGATTGGTAGGTTTGGCGAGTCCCCGCGAGTAGGAGAGAAACGATGGCAACCAAGACCGCAAAGCTCGAAAACTTCATCGGCGGCAAGTCCGTCCCGACAACAGGCGAAGGCGTCCACGAGGTTCGTAACGCCGCAACCGGGGAAGTAATCGCCGAGATGGGCATCTCCAGCGCCGCCGATGTCCAGGCCGCCGTCGATGCCGCAACCGCCGCCTTCCCAGAGTGGCGCGACGCGACGCCGTCAGAGCGCAGCATGGCGCTACTCAACATCGCCAACGAGCTAGAGGAGCGCGGCGAGGAGCTATCGAAGATCGAGTCGCTGAACACCGGCAAGCCGCTGGCACTGACGATCAGCGAGGAGGTTCCGCCGGCCGCAGACCAGATTCGTTTCTTTGCCGCTGCAGCGCGGATGCTCGAAGGGCGGGCGACGGCTGAATATCTGGCTGGCCACACTTCATCGATCCGCCGCGAGCCGATCGGAGTCATAGGTCAGATCACTCCCTGGAACTACCCCTTCATGATGGCCGTCTGGAAGTTCGCCCCTGCTCTCGCCGCGGGCAACACGATCGTGCTGAAGCCGTCGGAGAACACGCCGATGTCAACACTCTGGCTCGCCGAGATGATGCAGAAGCACCTTCCCGAAGGTGCCTTCAACGTCGTTCTGGGCGCCGGCGAGACCGGCGAGCAGATCGTTCGCAACGAGGGGATCAGCATGGTCTCGCTGACCGGTAGCGTCCGCGCAGGAAAGGCAGTCGCCGCGGCCGCCGCTGACACGCTCAAGCGCGTCCACCTTGAGCTTGGTGGCAAGGCACCTGTAATCGTCTTCGACGATGCCGACCTCGAAGCAGCGGCAGAGGGGATCGCTGGCGCCGGCTACTACAACGCCGGGCAGGATTGCACGGCGTCAACGCGCGTAATTGCCGCCCCCGGCCTCTACGGCGATCTCGTTGACGCACTCGCCGAGGCAGCGAAGGGGACCGTCTACGGCGACCCGCTCGACGACAACACCTACATGGGTCCGGTAATCAGCCAGGCGCAGCTCGATCGCGTCAGCGGCTTCATCGAGCGGGCACCGTCGCACGCCCGCATCGCTTCCGGCGGCAAGGCACCGGAGAATGGCGGCGGCTATTGGTTCGAGCCGACCGTTGTTGCCGACCTAAAGCAAGACGACGAGATGATCCAGAACGAGATCTTTGGGCCGGTCGTAACTGTCCAGCAGTTCAGCGATGAAGCGGAAGCGCTGGCTTGGGCAAACGGCGTCAAATACGGGCTCGCTTCAAGCGTCTGGACGCGCGACCACGGCCGCGCAATGCGGATGGCGAAGGGGCTCGACTTCGGTTGTGTTTGGATCAACACACACATCCCGATCGTCGCTGAGATGCCGCACGGCGGCTTCAAGGAATCCGGCTACGGCAAGGACCTGTCGATGTACGGATTCGAGGACTACACGCGCGTCAAGCACGTGATGTCAAACATCGAAGGCTGATTCGCTGCGGCCAGCGGCCGCAACCTAGAGACCGCCGTAGTCGCCGATAGCAGGACGCTGGACTCCTTCAGGGAGGCGGCCCTCGTCGGAGAGCTTGTCGACGTGCGCAGCGAGCGTCGCTTCGGCCGCCGGCCTGAGAATCGGCGGCACATCGCCCCAAGCCGCGTCCAGTAGCTGGTCGCTAGTGCGAAGGCCTTCAGCGAGTGCCTCGACCAGCATCCGTTCGCGGTCGAGCCGGTGGTCGCGGTATTCGGTGAGCTTCGCGCGCGGGTCGTCGAGCGCTGGGCCATGGCCCGGGCAGAGCAGCTTCAGGTCGAGCGCAATTAACCGGTCGAGCGCCGCGAGGTACCCGGCCAACGCGCCGGGATCGGGCGAGATGTAGACGCTTCCGCGGCCCAGAACGGCGTCGCCGGTGAAGATCACCGGGCCGCTGACGAAGGCCAGGTGGTCAGGCGCGTGACCCGGCGTCGCGTAGACGCTCAGCGGGCCAAACTGGTCGCCGTCAGCGAGGACGACGGTCGCCGTTTCGAGATCGGCGGCTGCGACCGGAACGTCGCCCACAAGAGCCAACAGCCCATCAAGTCCGCCGCTGTGATCGGCGTGATCATGTGTGATTGCTATCCCCCCCACGCCTCCCCGCACCGCTGCTTCACTAGCCAGGCGAGCCAAGTGGGCGTCGATCGGAGGCCCTGGATCGATGATCCAACAAGGGTCGCGGCCGATCAGCCAACAGTTCGATCCGTCGAGCGTGAACGGGCCCGGGTTATCGGCGCGCACACATTCGACGTCAAACTCTTTCGGCAGCTCCACGGGCCGAGCGTACCGTGCGCCGACGCTCGATTGGAAAGCGTGTAAGTATGGGGCCGTGACAACGTTCGACCGACTCAGTGCGCTCGATGCAGCATTCCTCGACATCGAGACTGAGCGCGCCCCCATGCAGGTCGGTTGGACGATGCGCTTCGCTGGCGAGCCGCCCTCAATTGAGCAGCTGCGCAGCCACGTCGAGTTGCGCTTGACGAGTGTGCCGCGACTGCGACGCTGCATCGTCGAACCGGCACTAGGGATCGGCGACCCGCACTGGGTTGATGACCCGCTCTTCGCGATCGACCGTCACGTCAACGTGATCCAAATGATCGCCTCAAGTGTCCAGCCTCAGCTCAGCGCGATCGCCGAGGAGCTGCTCTCACAGCCGCTAGACCGCAGCCGCCCGCTCTGGCGCCTGCAGCTCGTGACCGGCCTAAGCGACGGCGGCTTCGCGATCATCGGACAGGCTCATCACGCTCTGGTCGACGGACTGGCAGCGATCGAGATCGCGACGATCATCTTCGACGGCGTGGCCGCGCCGGATCAGCAGAGCGTCGGTAGCTGGCTACCGGCCGACGCGCCATCAACGGCTGAAGTGCTGACCGCCGCCGCTCTCTCGCGGATCGGCACCGGCAGCGACGTCGCGGCGACACTGGTGCGCTCGCTGGCCAACGGGCCGGGCCCAATCGTCGAGGCCGTCACGGCGCTGCTGAGCCTCTTCACTCCCGGCCAGCGGACCGCGCTTGAGAACTCCGCCAGCTCACGCCGGCGCACCGCCTTCTGCTCGATCCCGATGGCGAAGCTGCGAGAAGCTGCAGAGCGCCACGGCGTTACCGTCAACGATGTTCTGCTGGCAGCCAGCGGCGGCGCGATCAGCGGCGCGCTTGCACGCCGCGGCGAGCAGCCGGAAGGCGTCCGTGTCTTGGTCCCGACCGCGGTTCGTCAGCCCGGTGAGAGCGCTGCCGCTCACGCCAACCGAATCTCGATCATGGTCGTCGAACTGCCGCTTGACGCCGATAACCCAGGCGACGTGCTGCGCACGATTGGCCGCCGCACAAAGACGCTTAAGCGCGCCGGCTATGCGGGCACGCTCGACACAGCAATCCGCGCCGCCGATCTTCTAGCCCCGGCGATTCGCAGCGCAGCAGTTCGCGCAGCAGTCGGCGCCGCCCACTTCACGGTCGTGATCTCCAACGTGCCGGGCCCGAGCGAGCCGCTATCGCTGATCGGCCGTCAGCTTGAGGGAATCTGGCCGGCCGTTCCGCTCGTTGATGGCCACGCGCTCTCGATCGGTGCGATCTCTCACGGTGGCATGCTCCACGTCGGATGCTTCGCCGACGCCGCCCTTGTGCCGGACGTTGAACTGATCGCAGCCGAGATCGAGAAAACCTTCGAGCTGCTCTGCGAACTTCCCGCCCAGGCGCCTGCGCCTTGGCAGCAGCGCGCGCGCCAGCGGCGCGACGCCAAACGCGTCGCTTAGCGCGCCGCGATTCTGCTTACCGTGCCGCCGAGCGAGACGACGTAGATGCGGCCGCGCGCATCCTCACCGAACGAGGAGAGCGCCGCGATCTGCGGCAAGCCAGCGACCCGCGCGTTGCCGCTCGCGCCGGAGTTTGAGAGCCGCGCGCCGTAAATGATTCCTTCGCAGAAGTCGCCGTAGAGGTACTTGCCGCGCAGGCTTGGCAGCGCAGGGTCGCGGACGACGTAACCGCCCGTTACCGAACACCAACCCTCATCATGGGTGCGGACGATCACCGGCTCGATAGCGCCGCTCAACGCGCCGCCAGCGAACGGCTGGTCTCCCTCCCGCACGCGCCAGCCGAAGTTCGCTCCGCGGGCCTCCGCAATGCTCGTGAAGTCGATCTCCTCAACCTTGTTCTGGCCGACGTCGCCGATGATTAAATCGCCGCCGACGCGATCGAACGAGAAGCGCCAAGGGTTGCGCAGACCGTAGGAGTAGACCTCGGGCTTCGCGCCGGCGCGGCCCACAAACGGATTGGAGGACGGCACGCTGTACGCCTTCGATGCGGCGCGGCGCGGATCGATTCTGAGAATCTTGCCAAGCAACGAGCCGAGGTTCTGCGCGTTGCCGATCGGCCCGTGCTGGTCACCTGCGCCGCCGCCATCGCCGGTTCCGATGTACAGCAGGCCGTCAGGGCCAAAGTTCAGCTGGCCACCGTTGTGGTTGCCTTCAGGATCGTCCATCACGAGCACGCTGCGGTACGAGGAGGCGCTCGCGCGGTCGCTCGTCGCGCGCTTGAACTCGGCGACCTCCTGCTTGCCGTCGCGGCGCGTGAAGTAGACGTAGAAGAGACCGCTCTTCGCATAGCCGGGCGCAAACGCTAGGCCGAGCAGACCCTGCTCGCCGCCGGCGGTTACGCGCGAACTGATGTCAAGGAACGGCACGCTCAGCGCCTTGCCGTCGCGCACAACGCGGATCCGCCCTCCCTGCTGAACGACGAACGCGCGGCGCAGATCCTTCGGCGGCGCCGTCACGTAGAGCGGCATGTTGAACTTGCCGACGCTGACCACCTTGACTCCGCTTGCAGCATCCTTGGCGGGCAGCTCAGTCGCGCCTGAGGAACCGCAGGCAGCGAGAGCGATCGTGCAAGCCAGCGAGGCGATCAGCGTAGTCGGCATCCCCTAATGATCGCAGCGGGCGCTTCAAACGGCGCCGATTGGGCACCCATCCACTAGCTCACTGCGGCGAAACCGCTACGGCTTCGGCGCGGTCGCGTCCCATTCCTTGATTGAGCCACCCTTGTTCCACATCTCCTGAATCTCCTCGAGCGAGCGGCCGCGCGTCTCAGGCACGTAGCGCCAAGTGAAGATGAAGCCGAGGATGCACATCGCGGCAAAGAGGAAGAAGGTCGCTGACTCGCCAATCCCGCTCGTCAGCGTGAGGAAGAACTCGGCGACGAGGAACGCTGCGCCCCAGTTGGCGGCTGTCGCGAACGAAACAGCTTTTCCTCGAACTCTGCCTGGGTAGATCTCAGAGATGATCGTCCAGACGACCGGCCCGAGCGAGAAGGCAAACGAGGCGATGAAGACGACAAGCCCGACCATCGTGATGATGCCGACGATCGACGTACCAGCGCCGGTGTCGGAGGTTGACTGGGTAGCGAAGCCGAGCGCTACGGCGCAGAGCGAAACGAACATGCCGATGAAGCCCATCAGCAGCAGTGGTCGGCGGCCGAAGCGGTCGATGTAGGCAACGGCGATGAAGGTCGCCAGCACGTTTGTTAGGCCGACGCAGTAGAGCGTTGCGACGGTCTGCGACTTCGTGCTGATTAGCCCAGCGCTCTCGAAGATCGTGTTTGCGTAGTAGATGATCGCGTTGATGCCGGTGATCTGCTGGAAGATTGCAAGCCCAACGCCGACGATCAGCGCCTTGCGTACGCGCGGGCTGAAGACCTCCGACCAGGACGCTTCGCCGTCGGCCGCCTCGGCGTTGACCTGCGCCTCAACATCGCTCAGTTCTTTCTCAACATCGCCCGGCTCTGTGACCTTCGAGAGCGACTCGCGAGCCTTCTCTTTGCGCCCCATTTTGATGTACCACCGCGAGGATTCCGGCACCAGCATCACGCCAATGATCAGCAGCACGCCGGGGATAGCGGCAAGCAGGAACATCGTCCGCCATTCGGCCGAGTCGAGCAGGTCGCTGACGAGGTACGCGAGGAAGATGCCGAAGGTAATCGCGAGTTGGTAGGTCGAAACGATCCGGCCACGGATCCGCTGCGGCGCCATCTCAGCCGCATAGAGCGGTGCGATTACGGAAGCAAAACCGATGCCGAAGCCGGTGATTAGGCGGCCGAGAACGAGAATCTCAACGCCCGGAGTGACCGCCTGAATGATTGCGCCTGCGATGAACAGCAACCCCGCGGCGAGCAGAACGGGGCGGCGGCCGAAGCG
>CAMCVN010000037.1 GCA_945881845.1 Bifidobacterium breve
CTCGGAAGAGGGGCAATGGCTGCGACAGCCCACCATGGACCCCGCGTTACCGCCCGGCGACATCACGCCCGACGAGGCCGAGTTCACGGCCCTCGGGGACGCGATGGCGACCGCCACCGGGTGGGCCTCCCTGCCTGCCTTCCAGCTCTACCCCGTAGCCGGAGCGACCGATGACTGGAACTACTTCGCCCAGGGGGCCCTCGGCTTCACCAGCGAGGGCCGCGGACCCGACTTCCACTCCTTCTTCGATCAGATGGTCCGGAACGAATGGCCGGGCATGAAGGAGGCGATCCTCCGTGCTGCCGAGGCGTCGGTCCGGGAGGGCTCACGGATAAGGGGCGAGGCTCCTCCTGGCTCGACGCTGCGGATCACGAAGAGGTTCTCGATCCCCGTCTGTCAGGGGTTCACCGAGACAGACCAGTGCGTATCCCCCACCCCGACGATCCCCGAACAGCTCTCGAGCGAGATGGTCGTGCCGGCCTCTGGTGAGTTCTCATGGCGGGTCAACCCGTCATCGCGCCCGCTGTCCCAAGGGGAGACCTGGCGTCTTACCTGCAAGGCTCCGGGCGGTGATCCGGTTAGCCGCGAGGTCTCCGTCGAAAGGGGCGCATCAGTAATGGTGGGCCTCGCAAACTGCAAGCCCGGGCCTGCCGGGCGACCAGTGGCCAGGTTTCGTTTGATCGAGCGGGCCATCGCGGGCCGCAGGGCCGCCCTGGTCTCCAGCAGCACCGCGCGCAACACGCTGATCGTCTCGAACAGCTGGGATCTCGACGGGGACGGCGCATTTGACGATGCCTTTGGTCGGGTCGCGACCCTCACCTGGCGGCGACCAGGGCTAAGGACCGTGGGCCTGAGGTCGGTCGACCTGAACGGCAGGGTCGCGGTGACGCGCCGGCGGATCCGGGTGGCGCCAAGGCCCTCGGGCAGGCCGTCGCTTGCCCTTCGAATCAGCTCTTCGATGGCTGGCACAGACGTCGTCTTCCGCGCCACCGGCCAACTCGGCACCTACATCTGGGACCTCGACGGCGACGGCGCCTTCGACGACGGACGGGGCAGCGAAGTATCCCGCTCTTATCGCTCCGCCGGTACCTACCCAATTCAGGTCCGCCTGACCGACACCTTCGGCCGAATCGCCACCCGTGGCTCCTCGCTGACGATCGCTCGACCGCCTGATCCAGGGGCTGAGGAACCCCTGCCGCCGTCAGGCCCCGACCGGTGACCCTCGGCGACAGGCTGGCCGTCAGGTAGCAAGTTCTCTGGGCGGCCAACCCGCGGAACCGAGCAGCGCGGCGGCTCAGGCCGGCCGCTCGAAGACGGCGATCAGGCAGCCGCCTTCGGTGTGCGAATTATGATTCGTTCCCGGCTCGTAGCTGACGAAATCGCCGGGGCCAAAGACTGTGCCGTCGCTGTCAACGAGGTCGCCTTCGACGATCAGGAACTCTTCCCAGCCGACGTGGTCATGGGCGACGGTCACCGCGCCTGGCTCCATCCGCATCGCGTAGCAACCAAAGCCGGTCTTCTCATCAAGACTCAGTGAGAGCCAGCTGATGTCGTCCTGAACTGGCCCCTCCATGTCGTACTCGCCGAACTTGTCGGCGTGGAGGTTGATCTGCTTACGCTGCTCGCCGCTCATTGCCGGCAGGCTATTCGCTACGCCAGCCGACTGCACCTTCAAGCTTGGCGCCGGTCAGCTTCGCGCCGCGCAGGTCGGCGTCCTCAAGATTTGCGCCCTGCAGGTTGGCGTTGCGGAACTTTGCGCGGCGGAAGTCGCTGCCGCGCAGGTTGGCTGATCCAAGGTCGCTGCCATCGAGATTTGCGCGCCCTGCCTCAACTTGGCTGAGGTCGGCGCGGCTGAGGTCGGCGTTGCGAAGCTCGGCGCGGCTGAGGTCGGCTCCCGCAAGCTGCGTCCCGACCAGCTTTGCCTCGATCAGCCCGGCGCAAAACATGCTGGCGTCGCGCATGTCGGCGCCGCTCAAGTCCGCTCCACGCATGTCGGCATGTTCAAGCCCAATCCCGTTTAGATCGGCGCCCTGAAGGTTGGCTCCGGTCAGATCGGCTCCAGAGAGGTTCTCGCCGCTGAGGTTGGCGCCCGAGAGGTTGGCCTCCCGCAGGTGCGCACCGACCAGCTTGCGTCCTCGGAGATCCTGCCCTCGGAGATCCTGCCCGCTGAGATTGACGCTCATAGCCACTTCCTCTCTGCTTCCAGCTTAGTCGCCTGGGAGACGCGGGGAATACACGTAGCTCGATCCGAAACTATCGCTACCGTCGGAGCCATGGAAAGAGCAGACTCAGCGCCACTCGACGACCGCACGGTTGGCAAGCTTCGACGCCTCAACGTAATCGTTGGCCTTGTCGCCGCCGCGCAGGCAGTCGTGCTGCTGGCGATCGCAAAGCCCGCGTCGCTCCCGGTCAACATGACCTACATGCTCGGGCCTCCCGGCGAGGGCAAGTTCAGCCCCCCGACCGAGCTCTTCGGCCTACGAATCGACATCGCCGTTGCGCTCTTCTTGCTGCTCGCCGCGGCCGATCACCTAATCGTCGCGAGCCCGTGGGCCAACCGCTGGTACAACGCCAATGTCGCGCGCGGAATCAACCCCGCCCGCTGGTGGGAATACTCGATCAGCGCCTCACTGATGATCGTCCTGATCGCGATGCTGACCGGCATCAGTCAGGCAACGGCGTTGATCGCGATCTTCGGCGTCAACGCCTCGATGATTTTCTTCGGGCTCGTGATGGAGTACGTCAATGAGGGGCGCGAAACGGTTGACTGGCGCCCGTTCATCTACGGCTGCGTAGTCGGCGCGGTGCCGTGGATTGCGATTGCGCTCCAGCTCTTCCCGATCAACCTCAGCGACGGTGGCCAGGCGCCGACCTTCGTCTACTTCATCTTCTTCACGCTTTTCATCCTTTTCAACACCTTCGCGATCAACATGTGGCTCCAGTACCGCCGACGCGGGCGCTGGAAGAACCCGGTCCACGCCGAGCGCGTGTACCTCTGGCTCAGCCTGATCGCCAAGAGCGTCCTGGCGTGGCAGGTCTACGGCGGTGCGCTGGCCGGCAGCTAGCAAGCAGCGCAGCCCGGTTTCAGCCACTATTGAAGAGATGAGTCAGGAGCTGGTCGTAATAGAGCTGGGGCGCGATGAGCCGCGCAGCGCTGATGGCGGCGGTGTTCTGGGCTTGATCGGTCGCGTCGCAAGCTTCGGAGTGCGCGGCGCCGGCGACGCAATCGAAGCCGTGATCGGCTCCGACGCGGTCGAGGACAGCATCGACCGCCTGCTTGGTAGCCCGGCAATTGAGCGACTAATCCAGACCGCGCTGAGCGGACCGCTCGTTGATGCGCTGAGCCGGGAACTGGTCCGCCAGAGGGTTGTTGAGCGGATCACGACGACGCTGATCGAGGCCGGTGTTTTCGAGCCGATCATCGACGCCTTCCTTGAGCGGCCCGAGCTCTGGGTACTGGTCGAGGAGATCGCTCAAAGCCCTTCGGTCAGCGACGCGATCCGCCAGCAGAGCTTCGGTTTCGCCGACCAGGTTGGCGACGAGGTCCGTGGCCGCAGCCGCAGCGCCGACGACATCCTTGCCCGCGCTGCGCGCCGCCTTGTTGGCCGCCGCGGCCAGATGGCTGCCCAGATGCCTTCCGACAAAGACGCGCACGTCGAAGGTGAGACCGACGCCCAGGCGTCGACGGGCAAGGGCAGCGAATGAGCGCCGCCGACCCCAGCGCGCCGCGACCGAAAGCGCAGCCGCCAACACCATCCGAACTCGACACCGCGACCAACCGGGCCCAAGTCGAAGCGGCAGTGCGGCTGCGCGGGACGACGGCCGTCAAGGGCGCCCCGCAGCGTTACGTCGGGCTAGTCACGCGCCTGCTCGGCTTCGTCGTCGATGTCCTGCTCATCAACCTCGTTGCCGCGTTCAGCTGGGCCGTTGTCGCCCTGACGATGTCGGCGCTCAACGTTCCCGACAGCGTTGACACGGCGATCGTCGGGATCATGGGGGTCCTCTACCTGATCTGGGCCGGCGGCTATTTCGTCGCCTTTTGGAGCGGAACAGGGCAGACGCCTGGTGCGAGGGCGCTTGAGTTTCGAGTCGTAGATGCCGAGGATGGCAAGCCAATCAAGGTCGGGCGCGCAGTGGCGCGACTAGCCGGAATGGTGCTCGGAGCGATCCCCTTCTTCGCCGGCTACATCCTCGGACTCTTCAACGAACGCTGTCGCTGCCTGCTTGACGTTTTCGGCGACACCGTCGTGATCGACGCTCCGGTCTACACCGTTGCCGACCGCCGCAGGCTGGCCCGCGAAGCCTCAACCAGCCAATACACTCCGCGCCACAGCGCAGCCGAGCAGCGAATCAAGTCAGATGACGCCGGCTCGCTCTAACAGCCAAGCCCGAAACCACAACAGCCCGCGAGAGGAACACCAATGCCCGTAGACCCAGGCCCAGAGGAGATCAAGCGCTACGTCGACGAAGACGACGGCGGCCCTGTCGTGATGCTGAACATGCTCAAGTACAAGACCGACGGCGGCCGCGAGAGCTACGCCGAGTACGGCGCCAAGGTGATGGAGTTCCTCAACGAAGTCGGGGCCGAAGTGCTCTACGCCAGCGAGGCATCAACGGCGTTGGTCGCACCCGAAGGCTGGGATTGGGACTCCGTGATGCTGATCCGCTACCCAAGCCGCGCGAAATTCCTTGAGATGGTCACGAGCCCCGGATATCAGGAGATTGGACACCTGCGCACCGAGGGGCTCGACGAAGCAATCCTGCAGGCAACCAAGCCGTTGATGTAGATCAGTAGATCCAGATGAACGACTTCAGCCAGTTCTCGATCGGTTTCGATCAGCGTGACCGTGCCCGCCTGCACGAGCTTTGGGACGGCGTAATTGACTCCCAGCGCTGGTCGGAGGGCGACCTGACAGTGGCCTTCGAGAAGGCGTGGAGCGACCTTCACTCGATCGGTTCCGTCGCCTTTTCGGGCTGGACCGGAGCGGCGCTCGCGGCGCTCGAGTTCGCCGGCGTTCGCGGCGAGACCGTCCTCTGCCCATCGAACACCTTCATGGCGACGCCAAACGCAGCGATCAGCGCCGGCGCCAACGTCGTCTTTGTTGACTGCAACCGCGAAGACCTTTGCATGTCGTTTGACGACCTTGAAGCGAAGGTCGCCGAGCACAAGCCAAAGGCCGTAATGCTGGTTCACATCGGCGGCCACATCGCCTTCGACGTCGAACGGATCGCTGCGCTCTGCAAGGCCGAAGGAATCTTCCTGATCGAGGACTGCGCGCACGCCCACGGCGCAACTTGGAACGGGAAGCGACCGGGCTCATGGGGCGATGCCGGCGTCTACTCGTTCTACGCAACGAAGACGATCTCCACAGGCGAGGGCGGAATGCTCGTCAGCAGCAACGAGGAGCTGCTCGAGTTCGCGCGCCACTTCCGCAACTACGGCAAGCCGGACTACGCCCACTTCGGCCTCAACTTCCGCCTCAGCGAGTTCACGGCGGCAATCGGGCTGGTACAGACCGAGCGACTTGAGGAGATCGTCGCTTGGAAGCAGGAGATCGCCCGTACCGTGCTTGATCCGGCGAACCCCAACAGGCTGAAGATGCCTGAAGGAATGGCCTCCGGCTACTACAAGTACATCGTCTTCACGGAGGTCGACCGCTCTACCGGTAAGGTTTATGACGAGCCTTGTCACCGGATTATGGGAATTGACGTCGAACTACGCAATACTGACTGGGTTGCGGAAAACCACTGGTGTATTCCGCTCTACTACCAGCCCGCCAAAGACTGATCGGATCTAGAAAAGCAATGAAAGTACTCGTAACCGGAGGCTCCGGCTTCATCGGCTCGCATGTAGTGGACCAGCTCGTTGACGCTGGCCACAAGCCGGTCATCTACGACCGTCGGCCTTCGCCGTACCGCGACGACATCCAGACCGAACTGGGCGAGCTCAGCGATCTGACGATGCTCGAACTGGCGATGAGCGGCTGCGACGCCGTCCTGCACCTCGCTGCTGCAGCCGACGTCAACGAAGTTGCCAAGATGCCGGTCGAATCAGAGGCAGCCAACGCCCGCGGCACGCTCAACGTGCTTGAGGCCGCGCGCGGCGCCGGCGTGAAGCGCGTCGTATACGCCAGCACGATCTGGGTCTACACCGGGGAGTCGGGCGAGCGCGTTGACGAGGAGAGCAACCTCGGCATGCCAAACCACCTTTACACGGCCTCGAAGCTGGCTGGCGAGATGTACTGCCGCAGCTACAACGAGCTCTACGAGCTTGAGTACACGGTCCTGCGCTTCGGCATCCCTTACGGCCCGCGCGCGCGCCCAGCCGCCGTGGTTCCTGCCTTCGTCGGCAAGGCTATGGCTGGCGAGGCATTGACCGTCGCTGGCGCTGGCGATCAGTCGCGCCGCTTCGTATACGTCGAAGATCTGGCCTCCGGATGCGTCAAGGCGCTTGATCCGATCGCGGCCAACCGCACCTACAACCTTGTCAGTGACAGCTCGGTCACGATCCTCGAGATCGCCGAACTGGTTCAGGAGCTCGTCGCGCCGACGGGGATTGAGTACACCGAGCAGCGCACCGCCGACTACGTCGGTGTTGAGGTCAGTGGCGTCCGCGCCGAAGAGGAGCTCGGTTGGACCGCTGTGACGCCTTTTGCCGAGGGCGTAAGCCGCTACGTCGAGTGGCGGCGCGAGGACGAAGCCGCCGCGCCAGTGCCGATGCAGCCGGTCGCGAAGGTCGCAACCGAAGGTTTCACCACTGCTTTGACTCGTGTTCGCAAGAGCGTTGCGATGCCTTTCGCCTATGCGGTCGCTTCTCTGATGATGCTCGCCGCCTACGTCGTTGCCGTCGACTCGCTCGGGCTCCCCGACGCGCAGGTCGGAACGCTGGCTGTGACTATGATCGCCGCGCTGGCGGTTTTCCTACTGATCGAACTGATGTGGCGCAACCCCAAGACGCGGGCGATCTCCGCCGTCAGCTCAGCCCTGGTCACCGCGATCTTCGTCTTCGCTGTGATGACGCCGTGGGGCCACCAAGTGTTCCACCTAGCGACTCCCGGGCGCCCGCTCTTCGTACTTACGATCACAGGCGTTGCGCTTGTGATCGCACTTGCCAGCGCCGGTATTGCGCTGGCGCGGCGACGCGGATTGATTGACGACGTCGCGGCAGTGCGTCTAAGCGCCTAAGCGCCGCTGACGGTCTGAAACTGCAGTCCCGCTGCGTTCACTCGCTGAAGAATTGAGGGCAGCGCTGCGACCGTGTTGCGCCAGCAGCCGGCGTCGCTGTACCAGTCGGCGTCGTGCAGCAGCAGGACATCGCCTGGAGTTAGGTCGGCGGTAACCATCTCGGTGATCGATGCGGCGCTGGACTTGGCCGACCAGTCTCTGCCCCAGCGCGACCACAGCAGCGGCTCAAGGCCCTGCCGGCGCGCGATCTTCAGCCCTGGGTAGGAGTAGATCCCAAGCGGTGGGCGGTGGAACCGTGGCCGCTGACCGGTCAGCTCGCCGATCGTCTCCTGGGCGCGATCGAGATCGGCGGCGATCATCGCCGGTGCGAGCCGCAGCATCACGCGGTGACGGTCGCCATGGACTGCAACCTCGTGGCCCTCGGCGGCGATCCTCTCGGCCAGCTCGGGGTACGCGCGAGCCTGCTCACCGACGAGGAAGAAGGTTGCCTTCACGTTCGCCGCTGCGAGCAGGTCGAGCACGGCCGGTGTGCCTTCTGGGTGCGGGCCGTCATCGAAAGTCAGCGCGACACCGGCAGCGCCTTCGCGGCGCCTCGGCACTCCAAGCGTCTGCGCCAGCGCAGGGATCACGGGAGCCAGCGCCGGCAGCGACCAGGCAGCACCGGCGCCGGCGCCGACGATTGCTGCAGTGCGCGCAATCATTGCGGCGCCCCCGCCAAAGCCAACACCTCTGCCGCTGCCGACGGCCGCGCGCCGTAGGCGAGATCCTCAGTTCGCGGCCGCTTCAGCGCCCGCGCCAGCGCGTCGGCCAGCGCCGACCGGTCGCCCGCCACCTCAGCCAAACCAAAGCGCTCGTAGGCCTCATTGTTGAGCCGAATGTGCGCCACACCCCACCCGTACGAGATCAGTTGGCAGCCGCGGATCCGCGCTTCGAAGGCGGTCAGGCCGGCGGTCGAGTGGATCAGTACGTCGGCGGCTGCGAGTAGCTCCGGCATCCTCTCGCTGAAGCCGACGACTTTGGCTCGCGGCGCCAGCGCGAAGGCCTCGCTCAGCTGCTGGCGGACGGCCTCACTGCGGCCACAGAGAATCACGACGCGGCCTGTCGGATCGGCGGCCAGCGCCACCTCAGCGGCGCCGCCGAGGTCTCCGACCGCCCAGCCGCCGCCGGAGACGAGAATCAGTCGGCCGTCGGCGGGCATTTCCAGCGCGGCGCGTGCCTCAGCTTGGCTGAGTGGCTGCTCAAACTGCGGAGAGGTCATGCCGCGGACGCAGACGATGCGGCTAGCTGGGGCGATCATCTCAACTTCGGCGCGTGACTCCTGCTCCGTGATCAAGTGAAGGTCGGCGCCAGGATGCGCCCAATAGCGAAGCCCGGCGAGGTCGGTGATTGCAGAGGCGACGGGAACGTCAAGCTCACCGCGCTGGCGCAAGCGGCCGAGCAGGTCGGTCGCCACCGGATGGGTGCAGACGATTACATCGGGGCGCTGTTGAGCGATCAGCGTCAGCAGCCCTTTGCGGCCAACACGCTCCGCGAGCCACTGGCCGATCTTGCGCGTCGGATCAAAGCGCGAGACGAGGAAGTAGACGCCGTCGAAGAGCCAGTTGAAGCGATCGAACATCAACTCCGAGCTGTCGTCAATCAACAGCGCGCCGGTCCGTCCCATCGCCGCTACCCCGTCGCGGATGGCCACCTCACACTGCGGTTCAAGCTCCAAGAGGCCGCCTTCGATCATCCGCGCCGGCAGGTTGTGGCCTTCGCCGATCCCGGCGCTGAGTATCAGAACGCGTGTTGGCATCGGTCAGATCGTAGACTCGCACAACTGTGCGCGACATCATCTTCGGGATTCTGCTGGCCGCTGGCGCCTCGGCCTGCTTCAACTTTGCGACGGTTGTGCAGGCCAGTGAGACGCGCAAGGTGAAGAACCACGAGACCGCAAGCCTCGCACTGCTTGGGCTGCTGATAAAGCGCAAGCGCTGGCTTGTTGGAGTTGCCATTCAGGCAATAGCGATCCCACTACAGCTCGCAGCCCTGACAATTGCTCCGCTGGCGGTCGTGCAGCCGGCCGACGCGACCGGCCTTGTGGTTCTACTGATAGCCGGCCAGAGGATGCTCGGTGAGAAGGTTGGTTGGCATGAAGTCGCCAGCGTTGCGGCAATCTTTCTCGGCGTCGTCGGCGTGGCGCTCAGTGGCCCCGAACATTCGCCAGAGAACTCGGGCGCGCTCTCGCTTCTATTCGTGCTCGCCCCATTAGCGCTGCTGGCGCTGACGCCGTACCTCCTGCGCCGCCGCCTCCCGAGCACCGTGATCGTGCTCTGCGCCGGGACCGCCTTTGCGCTGACTGCCTTCCTAATGAAGATTGTCGCCGACTCGCTGGTTGCGAACGCGTGGATCGCGCTGCTGGTTTGGGGAGCGGTGGCGGGCCTATTCGCGATCCTCGGCCTCAACAGCGAACAAATCGCGCTGCAGATCAGGGCGGTCGCCCGCGTCGCGCCAATAGTTTTCGTGATTGAGTTGACGCTACCGATCGCACTGGGGTCGATCGTCGGTGGTGAAAGCTTGCCGAACGACCCAGCGATGACGGCGCTACTGCTGGGCTCGCTGCTGCTGACAATCGGGGGAGCGTTCGCGCTGATGCGCTCGGGGCCGGTCAACGCCGTGCTCGAGGCCGAGCATGCAGCCGAAGCAGAGCCAGCGACGTAGCTGGCACAGCGCGCTTGCGGCTACCGTAAGCAGCTGATGACGACCCGCCCCGCTCCGCAGCCAGCGCGCCACGTCCGTGTAATTGCGGCCGGCGGCACGATCGCGATGAGCGGCGCTGGCGGCGCCACACCCGAGTTTGATGCCGAGTCGCTGATCGCCTCAGTTCCCGAGCTAGACGCACACGAAGGGCTTGAAGCCCAGACGGTCGCCAACCTTCCGAGCGCCCATCTGAGCTTGACGCAGCAGCTTGAGATCTGCCGCGCAGCGCGCGACGCGGCGCGGCGCGGCATCGGCGTCGTCGTCACGCACGGCACAGACACGCTGGAAGAGACGGCAATGCTTTGCGACATCATCAGCGACGCTGAGGCACCGATCGTCTTCACCGGTGCGATTAGAACCGCCAGCGCGCCCGGCGCCGACGGGCCGGCCAACCTTGTTGACGCCGTCAGCGTTGCCGCAAGCGAGGACGCCGCCGGGCTTGGCGTATTGGTCGTATTCGGCGGCGAGATTCACCACGCCCGCGTCGTTCGCAAGACCGACACAACTTCGCTAACCGCTTTCTCTTCGCCGCAGATCGGCCCGCTTGGCCGCGTAACCGAAGGCCACCCGACGATCTGGTCGAACTTGCCGCGCAACCCGACGCTCGACCCGCCGGGCCTTGAGAAGCGGGTCTTCATCGTCCCAACCTCGTCCGGCGACGACGGTTCGCTGGCGCGCGCGGCGCTGGCGACCGATCCGGACGGCGTCGTGATCGGCACGCTCGGCGCCGGCCACCTTACGCCCGAGCTGCTCGCGCTGTGGGCAGAGGCTGCGGACCGCATTCCAGTGGTCGCCTACTGCCGCCCGGAGCGCGGCGTGATCCTCAACTCAACCTACGGCTACGCCGGTTCAGAGATGGACCTGCGCTTGACGAACGTGATTCCAGCGGGCTTTCTCTCACCGCAAGCGGCGCGGATGAAGCTAATTGCCTGCCTTGCCTGCGGCCTCTCGATCGACGAGATTCGCTGGGCCTTCAGCCAAGACGACGGCTGATCAAACCGGACTTGCAGGCGCGCGGTCGGCGAAGACGGTTTCCCGCAGTTGCTTGGCATAGTCGGAGTCGAGCACGATCGCCTCGAGCTCAACATCGTCGCTCATCAACGCCTGCAGTCGCAGGTGGTCGTGGCTAGCGGCGGCGCAGAGCGCGAGACCGCAGTAGAAGAAGTCGAACTCGCGCAGCTGCTGCACGGCCTCGTCAAGCTCGTCTGAGCTGAGCGTCTCCAGATCAAGGTCGCAGTAGGCAACGTCATCGTGGTGATGAACGGCCGAGCGGACAGCGTCGATCATCTGCGCTCGCCCCTGCTGATCCCAGCGACTGACGGTAATCAACGAACTCCCACGCTGCGCGTCTCGTTCGATCGTCGCTGACGGGTGCTCACCGAGCTCTTCCAGAGCGCGTGGGCAATCAGGTTCAACGGTCTCCAATTCGAGATTCGCGTAGGCGGCGCGCAGCGGCTCGGCGTAGCGCTCTGGAAAGCTGACCCGCCGCGTGCTGAGGTCGAGTGGAAGGAACGTCAATAGCGATGCGGCGCGCGGCGTCGGCGTTCCGCCCGAGTCCCTTCCTTTCGGCACCGAGCCGAGCATCAGAGCACTCTCACGGTAGCCGCGCGAATGCTCGGCGCGCTGGCTGTACGGATGGGCCGTGACGGCGCGGGCATAGACGGCCTCGACCTGCTCGGCGCGGGCGCGCTCAATCGTGTGCTCGAAGAGGCGGTTGAAGATCCCCAGCCCGCGGTAAGCCGGGTGGACGACGGCGACACCGGTTTCGCCCGCCTCGCCGCTCTTCTCGAGCAGCAGCGCATGGTGGCCGACAACCTCCCCGGCCAGAACGGCGACGGTTGAGTGCAAGCGGCCGGACTCGATCTCAGCCTCAACCCAGCGCGGCCGGTAGAAATCGGGGTGGCCGTATCCGAGCCCGTAGTTCGTATAGAGCAGCCGCGAGACGGCCTCGACCTCGCCGATCTCGGTGTTGTGGATCTCAACCTGATCGGCGGTCGCATCGCTATCTGCCGTTTCGCGCGCGAACTGCGCGAAGGCGACGAGCTCTTCCGGCACGACGCCTTTCGCTTCGACGGCAGCGCTCAGTCGCTTGCCTTCGCGGCCGAGGTTCACCAGTCGAAGGTCATGCGTGATCGCTTCGATCTCAGCTAGCTCAGGCGGCATTCGATCGAGTCCACCACCGAAGGCGGCGATCGGTTCGCCCCAGTCCTCAATCGTGCAGCGCACCGCCCCTTCGGCCAGCTCCAGCTGCACAACCAGCTCACCTGTCGGGTCGTCAGGGTAGGCGCGCTCGATGATCCAGGCCGCAAGCTTGTGGACGACCTCTTGGAGCCGCTCGGAGTCCGTGGGCTGAAGCCCCCGCGCCAGCCCGAAGCGCTCAACGACGCCATCTACCAGCGCCAGCTCGCTCGCTTCGCTGCCGATCGATATCCGCACGCGGTTGGCCACTGGTTCAGCCTACGCCAGAGCACAACTATTTGGTGCTGGCGCAGGAGGTAATCTCTCCGCCTTGGCGTCTAACCACTCACGCAGGTCGATTCCTGCCACAGCGATCGTGCTGACACTGGTGGCGCTCGTTTTTGTCGGCTGCACGAGCGGTTCGAACAAGGCCGAATCAGATCACAACGATTCGGCTAGAACGATTCGTCCGTTGTTGGGGGTCAATGGTGGGCCGACTCCGTTTCAACCAAGTTCGTATCCGCAATTCGTCGACACCACGAAACAGTTTAAGTCGCTCGGTGTTGATGCGATACGGATCGAGGATTACTTCGGGGCCAACGACATCATGTGCATGTTTCCGGATCCATCCGCTGATCCATCTGACGAATCAAATTACGAGTTCGAAGCGACTGACGCCGTCTTTAGATCGATAGTCGATGGCAGCTTCCGGCCGATGCTCCGCCTTGGCCAAAGCTGGAAAGTTGGCAAAGCCATCACCAACTACGACGTCAAGGCGCCGACAGGGAAGCTCTTGCCGGACAAACCGAAGTCGTATCCCGGGTGCGAGTTCTGGAGTGAAGGTTTGGCAGCAGGCGTTGACATGGCGGGGCCTGAGATATGGAAGCGCATTGTCGGCCGGTACAGCGACTCTGAACGTTGGGGAAAAAACGCCCTCGCAGACGGGTGGGTTGAAATATGGAACGAGCCGAATATGCCTGGCTCAACGATGTATTGGGATGCCGAACCCGAAAAGTTCTACGAGTTCTTCACCACTACGGCCAAAGCTCTGGACGCGGACTTCCCGGACTTGAAGGTCGGCGGCCCAGGTTCGCATGCGGCCGGTTGCACGACGCCTGAGGGCCGAGAGTGGGTCGATGACTTCCTTGAGCATCTGAAAACAAATGACGTGCCGCTCGATTTCTTTAGCTGGCATGCGTACTCCGCCAACATCGACGAGCTTCGCGGCTGCTACCTCTTCTATTCGAAGCTCCTCGATCGGCATGGATACGGCGATGTGCCCCAGATCGTGACCGAGTACAACCTCGACGCCATACCATGCGCTGGTGCAGGCAAGATCTGCCATCCGCACGGCAAACTGGCCGGCGGCGCACTCTTGACCACGGCTTGGATCGAGATGCAATCGTGGCCCGATCTCGAAGGCCTGTTCGTCTACCGAGGCGCCGACGGGCCATTCATTCCGAACAGCAAATTCACGATGCCGCCCGTTGACGGGGGCCCATGCCCGGGGGTTGGCTGCGATTCTCTCGGCGGCAGCGGGTTCGGTCTGCTCTACGGTGACGGGACCCGCAAACCGCAAGGCGCTGCGTTTTCGCTCTTCAGCACGCTTGTGGGAATGGAATTAGTAGATCTCGCCGAACCGACGCCGTTTGTCGCCGAGGTCGACGGCGAAGTTCCTAACAATGCTGGTGCACAACTCGCAGGTGGGCTTCCGATGCTTGCTGCACTCGCTGGCCGTGACGAGTCAGGCAAAGTCAGGCTGCTCGTTGCGAATCCTCAGGACGTGACCGTGACCGTGGACATCGCTGGGTTGCTCCGGAGCGGACAGATTGAAACAAGCGACGGGACAACGATCACGGTCACCTCACTCACAGAAGACTCACTCACCAAAGATCCCCGTGATCTAGTCAGCTCAAGCGAGGCCGAAGCCGGGACACTTGGAGCTGCGGAACTTGAACCGTTCAGCGTGCAGGTCTACGAACTTCAGGGGTAACGAGACAGCAAGCCCGCCAGCGAGAAGTGCTCAATGACGCGGCGCACGATCAAATCTTTGCCGTTATGGTTGCTTGAACGTCTCGGTGGATCCCCTGGGAAGCAACAAAAGGAGAGTCAATGTTCCGTTCCGTTCTTGTTCTGTCGTCGCTCGCAATCGCAATCGCCGCGCCTGTCGCTTCGGCTGAAAAGACGCTCAACATCATTCCGCAAGGCCAAAGCCAACCTGGCTCACCTTGGCTCACCGCTCCTGGGATGCTCCCGGCCGACACGCAGGCAAAGATGTACAACCGCCTCACACCGCTCTACCGCGACATTGGCGAAGCGCAGGTCACGGCCAGCGCCGATGGCAGCGGCTACTTCAAGTCGGCAGCGCTGCTGAAGGCTGATGACCCGTCGCTGATCACCGACGACACAATCACCGGAACCGCAGGCGGCAAGGCAGTATCGGCACGAATCCGCCGCGACAACTACGGCGTCCCACACATCTTCTCCGACACCGACGCTGGAGTCACCTTCGGTGCCGGTTATGTGACTGCGGCCGACCGCAGCCTGCTGCTTAATCAGGCCCGCTACAACGGGATTGCTTCGCTGGTCGACTTGCCAGGCGTTTCCGGCATCAACCTCGTGCTTGGGCTCTACGACTACCAGCCGAGCAAGAGCGTCACCGCAGCGGTCACGAAGCAGCAGACCGATTCGCTAAACGCCGCCGGCGCTCAGGGCAAGCAGGTGCTCCGCGACATCGACACCTACCTCGTCGGAATCAACAAGTGGTACGCAGCCAACCAGCCGAGCGCCAAGCCATTCACGCGCACCGACATCTTCGCCACCAACGGGATCAAGGCACAGTTCCTCGGTGAAGGCGGCGGCGAAGAGATCAGCAACGCGCTCTTCCTTGACGCTGCCCGCACGACCCTCGGGACGACGAACGGCAACGAGGCCTACACCAACATGCGTGGCCGCTACGACCCGGAGACGATGGTTACGACGACGAACAAGTTCGACTATCAGACCGATGTAAGCGTCTCAAACCCGAAGGGTTTGGTGCGACTGAAGAACGGATCGTTCAAGAACAGTTACGTGCCGCTCCCTGGCGCTACCGCTTCGGCAACCGCTGTTAAGCGCCCAGGGCCTGGTCGTCAAGAGGCCAGCAACATCATGCTCGCCGCCGGCAGCAAGACGACGACCGGCAAGCCACTGATGGTCGGCGGGCCGCAGATTGGCTACAACTACCCCGGCCTGACGATGGAGATGGGGCTGTACGGGCCAACGATCAACGTTCGCGGCGCAACCTCAGCGCCGTTCCCCGGTTACATGCTGATCGGCCGTGGCGCGAAGTACGCCTGGTCACTTACCTCAGCGGGCAACGACATCATCGACACCTACGCCGAAACGCTCTGCGGTGGTAGCAAGTACAAGTACGTGTTCAAGGGTAAGTGCAAGCCGATGCAGAAGATCAACGGTGGCACGATCAGCAAGGGTGGAAAGACGACCAACGTCGTGTTCTACAAGACCGTTCACGGTTCGGTCTATGGCTACGCCAAGTCGCCTGGCAGTTCGAAGCTCGTTGCGCTGGCGAAGCGTCGCTCAAGCTACGGCCGCGAGACCACCGACCTGCTCTTCAACCAGCAGATGACATATGGCCGCGTGAAGAGCGCGAAGGACTTCGTCGCCGCGGCAGCGAAGACGCCCCAGACCTTCAATTCGTTCTACTCGAGCGACAAGGAGATCGCCTTCATCACTTCGGGGCTCTTCCCACTCCGTCCGAAGGGCGTCAACATGGATCTTCCAGTTGACGGCCGCGGCAAGTACGAGTGGACCGGCTACCTCAGCCACTCGAAGCACCCACAGGTGATCAACCCAGCGAGCGGTTACATCGTTAACTGGAATGGCAAGCCGGCGAAGAACTTCCCCGCAGGCGACGAGCGCTGGGGCGAGAACTCGCTGCAGCGCGGGCAGCTGCTGAACAACGAGCTGGCGCGCCAGAGCAAGCAGTCGCTGGCAACGATGCTCTCGGCTGCAAACGCTGGCGCAACCGAGGATGTTCGGATCGCGCTGCTTTGGCCGACGCTGAAGAAGGTGCTCGACAAGGGCACCGCTCCGAACGCGCTGGCCGCCGCAGCGGTTGCACAGCTGCAGGCTTGGCACGAGCAGGGCGCCAGCCGCGTTGACTCAAACCAAGACGGCAAGATCGACGCTCCCGGAGCGGCGATTATCGACCA
>CAMCVN010000038.1 GCA_945881845.1 Bifidobacterium breve
GCCGCTGAGGAGTTGATCTCACGTCCTGGCGTGCTTGTCGACCCGGTACTGATCGCGCTCGCGATGCAGCGCGCGGCGGAGCGCGCCTACGCCTCCGTCCGTGAACCCGCGGAGGGAACGATCTTGACCGTGATGGCCGACATGGCGACTGCTGTTACGGCGGCGATCGAAACGCTCGAGCCGATGCCGCTCGACGCGACCGCGAAAGAGCAGAACCTTCGGATTGCCGACCTGCTGGAGATAGCCGTCGTGGCTGGGGAGGAGTCGGTCCGCCGCGGCCCTGATCTGCTTCCCGTCTTGAAATCTGCCGGGGTTGTCGACTCGGGCGGGTACGGGGTTGTCGTGCTCTTCGCTGGCTGCGTTACGGCGCTGCGAGGCGAGCAAGGCCTCACTGTCGCTCATCACGTTGCTCCGGCCCGCTCCAGCGAGCCCCAGCACGAGTCCTCGACCTTCCGCTTCTGCACCAACTTCGCCGTCACAGCAAATAGTGCGGCGCGGCTTGAGGATTCCGGGCACTACGTCGCGCAGCTCGAGCAGATCGGCGATTCGGTCCTCGTCGTTGGCGACCAAGTCACGCTGCGCATCCACGTTCATACCGACGAGCCGGCGGCAGCGACGGCGCTTTTCGATCAGGCCGGCCACGTCTCGCGGCTCGACGTCGCGGACATGGCGGCGCAGATCGCAGATCGTGACGAGCGGCTCGCCACTGGCGCCCGCGACCACGCACGCTGCGGCACCTTGGCGATCGTCGCCGGTGACGGAATCGCCCAGCTGTACAGATCGCTTGGAGCGCACGTGCTTGACGGCGGCGAGACGCTGAACCCATCGACCTACGAAATTCTTGCCGGCATTCACAGCGTCGCCGCCGACGAGGTTGTCGTCTTGCCGAACAGCCGCAACATCTTTATGGCTGCGCAGGCCGCGGCCGAGATGTCTGAGCGCGTCGTCCGTGTTGCTCAGTCGAGCGAGATGCAGGCCGGGCTCGCCGCTCTCGTCGCTGCCCGCCCGGACCGTTCGGCGGTCGAGAACGCAGCCGCGATCGACCGGCTCTTGGCCGATGTTCGCAGCGGCAGCGTCGCGCGCGCCGCTCGCGCCGACGCCGAGGGCCGTTTTGATCAAGGTGATGCGGTTGGCTACGTCGGCGAAGAGCTGGTCGCGTGGGGCGAGCCGGAAGCAACGCTTCGCGCTGTGATCGAGGCGCTAGCGGAGGGAACCGAGCTGCTGACTGTGATCGCCGGAGAAGGCGCCCCGATCGACGCTGCCGGTGTTGGGGCACTGATCCCCGAAACGCTTGAACTCGAACACCATCAGGGCGGTCAGCCGAGCCGCTGGTGGCTGTTGTCCGCTGAATAGTCGACGATTAGCCAGTGGATAAGAGCCCTCGCGGACTAGGCGACGGTGAGCCGTTGGATCACAAGCAACTGATCGGCGCTCCGCTCCGTTGGCCTTCGGAGAAGGCGCTCGCCGAGCGCCCCAAATTCGGCGGGCGTAAGGCCGATGAAGGCGCTGAACATCTTGGCCTGACAACGGTCGGGGCGCTGCTTGAGCACCTGCCGCGCGATCGGCGCGAGGCGCGCACCGTCGCGGCGCTGGTGCCAGGGGAGCCGGCAACGGTCGTCGTCGAGATCCGCTCGATCAGTTCGAGGCCGGTGCGTCGACGCGGCATGCGCCCGCTTGTTGAAGCGATTGCCTTCGACCAGACGGGCCCGCTTCAGGTGACGTTCTTCAACCAACCGTGGTTGGTGAAGAAATACCCGCCGGGCACGAGGCTCGTCCTGCACGGGACCTACGAGGCTCGAAACCGCTTCCGCGTTAGCTCACACGCGCCAACTGCGGACGAGATCGGCGCCGGCGATGATGTAGCTCACTACCCGGCGGCCGAAGGGCTTTCGTCAACCCAGATCCTCGCTGTCGTTCGCGAGCATCTCGACGCCGCGCGGCTTGCCCCGGACCCGCTTCCGGGACGGCTGCGCGCGCGCCATCGGCTGCCCGATATGCCATCGGCGCTGCTGGCCGGGCACGCTGGGCAGCTCGAGCCGGCGCGTCAGCGGCTCGCTTTCGACGAGCTGCTCTACGTGCAGCTCGACCTGCTGCGCCGCCGCGCACGCCGCGCCGACGAGGTCAAGGCGCCGCAGCTGCCGCAGGGCGCCAGCGAGGGAGGCGCAAATCTCGTTGACGATTGGATCGAGCAGCAGCTGCCTTTCGAACTGACCGGCGACCAGCAACGAGCCGTTGCGGTCGTACTCGGCGACATCGGCCGCGGCCACCCGATGCAGCGACTGCTGATGGGCGAGGTCGGCTCCGGAAAGACGGTCGTTGCGTTAGCGGCGATGCTGCGCGCGGTCGAGAACGGCTATCAGGCGGCACTGATGGCGCCAACTGAGACGCTCGCCAATCAGCACTTTGCAACTTTGCAGGAGCTGATGCCAGGGCAGGCAGTGCCGATCGCTCTTCTCACAGGCTCCACTCCGGCCGCGCGAAGGCGCGACCTGCTCGGCAAGCTGGCGTCAGGCGAGCTAGGGATCATTGTCGGCACTCACGCTTTGATTGAGGACGATGTGCTTTTTAGTCGCCTCGCCGTTGTCGTCGTCGACGAGCAGCACCGCTTTGGTGTGCGCCAGCGCACCGCGCTTGACGCGAAGGCTGCCGGACCTGCGGGCAAGGCCGCTCCGCACGTATTGCACATGACGGCAACACCAATCCCGCGCACACTGGCGCTGCTCGGCTATGGCGATCTCGACGTAACGGAGCTGCGCGAGCTGCCGAAGGGGCGCGAGCCGATTTCGACGTATCTGGCCTCCGGTGAGCGTGATCGCACGCGGGCCTACGAGCGGATCCGCGAGGAGCTGCGCGCGGGCCGCCAGGCTTACGTCGTCTGCCCGCTCGTTGAGGAGTCCGAGGCGCTCGCTGCGCGCGCGGCTAGCGCCGAGTACGAACGGCTCAGCGTCGAAGAGTTCGAGGACTTCAATGTCGCTCTGATTCACGGCCAGATGCCCTCTGCGCAGAAGGCCGAAGCGATGCGCAGCTTCAAAGCCGGAGAGGTCGACGTGCTGGTCGCAACGACCGTCATCGAGGTCGGTGTTGATGTTCCCAACGCGACCGTGATGCTGATCGAGAACGCCGAGCGTTACGGCCTGTCGCAGCTCCATCAGCTGCGCGGCCGGATCGGCCGCGGCGAGCACGCCTCTGTCTGCATCTGTTTCGGGCCGAAGGAATCAGAGCGCATGACAGCGTTCTCGACTTGGAATGATGGCTTCAAGTTGGCCGAAGTTGATCTCAAGATCCGCGGTGAAGGTGAACTGACGGGAACGAGGCAGTCGGGGATGGCTGCCTTCCGTTTCGCCACGATGCCTGAAGATGGAGAGCTCTTGGAACGCGCCCGCCTTAGCGCGCGCGAGATTCTCGAGGCCGACCCCGAGCTTCAGTTGCCTGAACACGTGCCGCTTCGCGAAGCGCTCGAACGCGCACGCGGCTCGCTGCTGGCGATCGCGATCGCCGCCTGATGCGTGTCGTCGCTGGAACGCTTGGCGGGCGAAAGCTTCAGGCGCCCAGCAGCAGCGTCACGCGCCCGACCAGCGACCGCGTGCGCGAATCGCTCTTCGCGACGCTCGGCCCGATCGATGGTTTGACCGTTCTCGATCTTTTCGCTGGTTCCGGAGCGCTGGCGATCGAGGCGCTCTCACGCGGGGCGCTCAGCGCGGTGCTCGTAGAGCGCGACCGCGGCGCCGCAAAGGTGATTGAGTCGAATCTTCACTCGCTCGGCCTGGGCGAGCCAGAAGCTCGACTGATTCGCGGCAGCGCGCAGAAGGCGCTGGAGCAGGCAGCGAAGGCCGCTGAGACATACGATCTAATCTTCTTAGACCCTCCATACCGCCAGCCTGCGATGCTTGGCGCTGACGCTGCGAAGCTGATCGGAACAATTCTCGCGCCAGATGCGAGAGTGGTGACCGAAAGCGACCGGCGTCAGCCGTTTGAACTTGCACTTCCGATGATCGATGAACGCCGCTACGGCGACACCCTGATACGAATTCACCAACAATGACCAACTCTAAGAAGATCGCTGTCTGTCCAGGTTCGTACGACCCGATTACGCGCGGCCACGTCGACGTGATCGCTCGCGCCGCCGAAATCTTCGACGAAGTTGTAGTCGCGGTCGTCAACCACCCGGTCCGGAAAGGCTCGACGCTCTTCTCGGCCGACGAGCGAATTGAGTTCATCGAGGACGCCACCGCCGACCTTCCGAACGTTCGCGCCGCTTCGTTTGACACGCTGATCGTCGACTTCGCTCGCGAGATCGGCGCCAAGACGATCGTCAAGGGCCTTCGCGCGATCTCCGACTTCGAATACGAAACTGAGATGAACCAACTAAACCGCCAACAGGCTCCCGATGTAGAGTCGCTCTACATGATGGCCAGCCCGCAGTTCAGCTTCATTAGCTCAAGTGGTATTAAGGAATTGGCGATCTTTGGTGGCACGATCGACGAACTAGTCACACCAAAAGTTGCAGCCCGACTGAAGGAAGAACTCGCTCGCTAGCGAAAGGCACCGTGCTATGGACGTTCTCGTACTAATCGACAAACTTGATGATCTGATCCACAACGCCAAGCCGGTGCCGCTCACCGACCAGGTTCGCGTGGACAAAGAGGAGATCTACGACATCCTCGATCAGATGCGCGCCACGATCCCGGAAGAGATCAAACAGGCCCGCTGGATCGTCAAGGAGCGCCAAGAGATGCTTGCCGAAGCAAAGCGTGAAGCTGAGCGCGTGATCAAGGAAGGTCACGAGAAGCAGGCACAGCTAATTGCCGGCGAGGCCGTAACGCGCGAAGCTGAGCGCGGCGCCGACGACATCTTGGAAGAGGCGAAGGTTCGCGAGCGCGAGATCCGCCTCGGCGCCGAGGATTACGCCGACGAGATTCTCGGCACGCTCGAAACCAACCTTTCGAAGTTCATCTCCGCCGTGCAGCGTGGCCGTGACCGGCTCGCAGGCGCCGATGACGAAGCATCCGACGGCCGCTGATCGGCTCTTAGTCGTCTTCGCTTGTTGCAGGGTTCGTCAGCGCGGCGATCTCGTCGAGCTGTTCACGGACCGAGTTGGCTAGGTCGTCAACGGTCTCCGAGGTCTTAAGGATCTGGTTGCTTGCCGCGGTCAGCGAGCTCTTGATCCCTGAGACCTTCTTCAGCAGGTCGAGCGCGCGACCGGCGGCCTGCCTAACTGCAACGCCGTCGATCTCTTCGCCTTCAGGGCTGGCCATCAGAATGCGCGCCCGCGCTAGCAGGTAGCCGGTCTCGAGCACCAACGTGGAATCGGTTTCAGGATCGAAGGTGACGACAATCTTGTTGCCGTGCAGCTCCTCGAGTGGGTTGAACTTGGCTGGAGCGTGGGCATCGCTCGGTACGACTAGGACTGCGTAGCCGGCGCTGCGCTGCGAGCGGGCTTCGTCGAGAGTCGCGATCGCGTCGTTACGGCTGAGCCGCGAGTTCTTGGCTTCGAATGCGATCCGCCCGCGGGCTGGCCCGCCTTGGGCTTCAATCTCGACGACGACGTCGCCCTTCTTGCCGCCGCCTTCGGTCTTCTCGCCGACCGCCTCGGCGCTGTCGCCGCGGCCTTGTGCAATCGCTGCGATCGCCTCGGCGACCTGCTCTTCGTAGCTGCGGCCCTTGGCTGTGCCGCGCGCTTCGGCCTCGGCCAGCTTCTCTGCTCCTTCGGCCTCGGCCTCTGAGCCGGCAATCGTCTTCTGCATCTCGGTGATCGTGCGGTTCATCTCGAGTAGCTGTTTGGCCTGCTGTTCGGAGGCCTGCTTGATGATCTCGGTCGTCAGCTTCTGGAATTGGATCAGTGGGTTGGTCTCATCATCGGCCGTGAACTGCTTTGTCAGCGCCTCACGGTGCGTCCGCAGCATCTCCTCGACGAGTGCTTTGACTTGGTTCTGAACGGCGCTGCTGGAGTTCTCTCCGAAGTGACGATCGAGCAGCTTCGGCAGCAGGCCGGCGTCAGCGTCGAAGGTTGCGTCTATCTGCGTCTTGAAGCCGTCGGTTACCTTCTGCGCGCTCTCGTTGAACTGAGCCTCGACTTCGTGAGCTTGGCGTTCAAATTCAGCTTTGACGAATTCGGTGTCAGAGGCCGTCTGTTCGCGCTGAAGGATCCGCGCGCCGATCTCGATCGCTTGGCTGACGAGGTCGTCGAGACTCTCGCCTGCGGCTGCGCGTTCTCGCGCAAGCGTAATCGTCGCTTCGTCGTCGACGGTGAGGCCGTCAATGAGCAGCCGATCGCCGAGCAGTCTGACCTGCTCAGCCATGATTGGAGTGATTGGTTCCACCGACATCTTCAGTTGCACCGTACGCGCCGCTTCTGACAGACCGCACGCCACTTTGCAGCGTCGCCGTGCCAGCGGCGGCTGCTCGGTACTCTGACTGGAGTGCGCGAAAGGCTCGATCAGGCTGCATTTGTAGCGAAAACGTTCGTCCGCGCAGGAATGGTCCAGCCGGAGAATCCATTGCGCGTATTGAGGTCGGTCGACGTGCTGCGCCGCTGGGGTACCTCGATCGCTGGCGGTTATGCCAGCGCCGCTGTCCGCCGCCCGAACGCAACGGCGCTCATAGATGACGAGGGGTCGCTCACCTACGCCGAGCTGGACCGCAGGGCGAACGCGCTGGCACGCGGGCTCGCGGCGGCTGGAATTGGAGCCGGCGACGGAATCGCCGTTCTCTGTCGTAACCATCGCTACTTCGTCGAGGTAACGATCGCCGCCGATCGGATCGGCGCCGATCTGATCTTCCTCAACACAATGTTCGCCGCGCCGCAGGTCAGCGAGGTCTGCGATCACGAGCGCCCGGTCGCGATCGTCTACGACGAGGAGTTCAGTGAGACTGTCGCCGCGGCTAGCGAGGGGCGGACTGCTTTCATCGCTTGGGCTGACGGACCTGGCAGCGGGCCGACGCCGACGCTTGACCAGCTGCGAACCGGTCGGTCAACTGATCCGCTCGATCCGCCGCCTTCGCCCGGGCGGATCATCATCCTCACCAGCGGCACAACAGGCACGCCAAAAGGCGCGCAGCGTGAGCAGCCCAGTTCGCTCGCCCCAGCGGCCTCGCTGCTCGACGTGATTCCGCTGCGAGCCCGCGGCGTCACATTGATCGCCCCCCCGCTCTTCCACTCTTGGGGAATGGCGCACCTCTCGCTGGCACTGATGCTCGGTTCGACGATCGTCTTGCAGCGCGGCTTTGATCCGAAGCAGTCGCTGATCACCGCTGCGCGCCACGGAGCGGGCGCATTAGTTGTCGTCCCCGTGATGCTGGCGCGAATGGTCGAGCTGCCAGCCGACGCTCTCCTAGGCGTTGACCTTTCGCGCCTGAAAGTGATTGCCGCAAGTGGCAGCGCGCTTCCTGGCGAACTTGCGCTACGTGCGATGGACCGCTTCGGCGACACGCTCTACAACCTCTACGGCTCGACCGAGGTTGCTTGGGCGACGGTCGCTGGCCCTGCCGATCTGCGCGCCGCTCCCGGCACCGCAGGCCGACCGCCACGGGGGACCGCCGTGAGGCTCTTTGACGATCAGGATCGGCCGGTCACGGAGGTTGGCGTGACGGGGCGAATCTTTGTTGGCAACGGGCTCGGCTTCGAGGGCTACACCGGCGGTCAGACCAAGCAGCAGATCGCGGGGTTGATGTCGGCCGGTGATGTAGGCCATTTCGACGCCGAAGGGCGGCTCTTCATCGACGGCCGTGACGACGAGATGATTGTCTCCGGCGGCGAGAACGTTTTCCCGCGTGAGGTCGAGGATCTGCTCTCCGACCATCCAGGCGTCTCTGAAGCGGCCGTAATCGGCGTCGTTGACGCCCAGTGGGGACAGCGGCTGCGCGCCTTCGTCGTAGTCAGCGGCGAACCGGGGCCCGATGAAGCCGAGCTCCAGGAGCTGGTGCGCGTTCAGCTTGCTCGTTACAAGGTGCCTCGCGAAGTCTTCTTCATCGAGCAGCTGCCGCGCAATGCCACCGGCAAGGTGCTGCGCCGTGAACTCGACGGCAACTGAAGCGCACCGTTCGGTTCCAGCAAGGCACTAATCTGGGGTCGATGGCAAGCGACTCAGAGAGCTTCGATCTGGCGATCCTCGGACTTAGCGCCGGCGACGGCAAGCGCCTCGAACTGGAGGCCGAACTGGGCGAATTTGAGTTTGCCGGCGAGCCGTACCGGCCAGAGCCGCAGCCCTCCCCGGTAGTCGTTGACGTGACGCGGATGAACGGCGATGGCTGGGCGCTGAAGTTGACCTTTGAGACGACGATGCGTGGAACCTGCATGCGCTGCCTTGGCCCGGCCGAACGCAAGATTACGGTTGAGGTCCGTGAGGTCGATCAGGTCGATGGAGGTGAGGAGCTCGACAGCCCGTACATCAACGGTTCGGTGCTTCGTCTCGACCACTGGGCCCACGACTCGCTGGCCCTCGCGCTGCCTACGCAAGTGATCTGCAAGCCGCAGTGTCTTGGGCTCTGCGCGACCTGCGGGATCGATCTAAACGCCGATCCCAGCCACGAGCACGAGGCCGACAAGGACCCGCGCTGGTCGAAATTGGACGAGCTGAAGTTCGACTGAGCACGGCTCATTTTCGCGGGTTCGCTATCTTTGACCTTCGAATGGCCGTTCCTAAGCAACGACAGTCACACAGCCGTACGGCGAAACGCCGCGCCCAGCATGGGATCGCTGCCCCGACCGGTGGCGGCTGCCCTGAGTGCGGCGCGCCCCGTCTTGCGCACCGTGTCTGCTCGAACTGCGGTACTTACGGCGGCCGTTCAATCGTCGCCCCGGCCAACGCCGACCAGTAACTCCCGATGAGCGTCACCGTCGCGGTTGACGCGAACGGCGCTGATCTTGGGCCGGCCGAGGTGGCCGCAGGCGCTGCGATCGCGGCCGAGCTTGGTGTCAAGGTCCGCGTCTTTGGGCCTGCCGACCAGATCGGTGATGTTGCCGACGGCGTCGAAGTCGTCGACGCGCCGATTTCGATCGCGAAGGAGGCGGATCCGGCTCGCGCGGCGCGCTCAACTCCTGAGGCGTCGATCGTGCAGGCTGCACGAGCGGTCGCTGAAGGCGAGGCCGACGCGCTGGTCAGCGCCGGCGCGACCGGCGCGACCTTGGCCGCCGGGCTGTTTCAGATCAAGCGCGCCCGAGGCATCTATCGCCCGGCCTTGGCAACGCCGGTGCCGATCCCCGGCAGTCCCGTCACATTGCTTGACGTCGGCGCCAACGTTGAGGTCCGTAGCGAGCATCTAGTTCAGTTCGCCTTCATGGGGGCGGCGCTGGCAACGACGGTGCTCGGCCAGCAGCGCCCGCGCGTCGCGCTGCTCTCCAATGGCAGCGAAGCGAGCCGCGGCACGGCGGTCGTAATCGAGGCCGGCCAGCAGCTAGCGAGCGGCACTCATTCGACCTTTGAGTTCGTCGGCAACATTGAAGGCAACGACCTCGCGGCCGACATCGCCGATGTGATCGTCACCGACGGATTCACCGGCAACATCGCGCTGAAGGTGATGGAGGGGATTTCGCAGGCCGTTGTCGGCGGAGTTCGAGAGGCCGCAACGAGTTCGCTGCGCGCCAAGGCTGGCGGCGCCTTGCTGCGGCCAGCGCTGCGCGGGTTCCGCGATGAGATCGACCCCGAGGGGCCTGGCGGCGCCTACATGCTCGGCCTCCGCCGGCTGGCTGTCGTCTCGCACGGCCGCTTTACGCGCTACGGCTTCTCGCAGGCGATTCTGCTCGCCGCGCGCGCCGTTAGTGGCGATCTCGTCGGGCGGACCGAGTTGATGCTCGAGGCTGGCGGCGCATTGCGCCGTTCCGGCGGCGGTGAGGCTGACAGCCCGTCCGAAGGCGCGGCTAGTTTTCCGCCAGATGACTCGTGACACCGTCCTTGAATTAATCCGTCAGCACCTCGCCGACGAGCTTGACGTCGATCCCGCGACGATCAACGATGGAACGCGCTTCAAAGAAGACCTCGAGGCCGACTCGCTCGACCTCTACACGCTCGTTCAGGAGTTTGAAGATACGTACGGCACAAAGATGTCGGACGAGCAGGCAGCAGAGATTCTTACCGTCGGTCAATCAATCGACTTTGTCCTCGCCCACACCAGCGCCAGCTCCTGAACCCTGCAAACCCTCACTTCACTCCTCGACGATCTGCCGGCCGACCTATACCGGCAGGTCTTCACGCACGCCTCGTGGGGCGAGCGCAGCAGCGACTCCTACGAGCGGCTGGCCTTTCTTGGCGACAGCGTGCTTGGGCTGGCGATCACGGCGCACCTCTATCCGCTGCTGGAAGCCGACCGCTTCGGCGCCGGGCGACTGACGAAGATCCGAGCGCAGACGGTCTCGGGCGCAGCCTGCCGCGAAGTGGCGATCCGTTTGGATGTCCCCGGTCGCTTGGCAGCGGCAGCACCGGAAGGGACGCCGATCGCAGACACGCTTGTGAGCGAACGAGTGCTCTCGTCGATCGTCGAAGCGATCATCGGTGCCTGCTACCTCGACCAGGGCTACGAACCGACGGCCGCGGCCGTTGTCGACTGCTTCGCACCCGAGTTGGCGCTAGCACTCGAACACCCGATCGACTTCAAATCGGCGCTGCAGGAGCAGCTTGCTGCGCGCGGGCAGCTGGTCGAGTACGAGATCACGAGCGAGCACGGGCCACCGCACGAGAAGACCTTCGCGGTCACGGCGAGCGTGGCCGGAGTGGTAGTCGGCGAGGGGACAGGGCGGACAAAGAAGGCCGCAGAGCAGGAAGCGGCAAGAATCGCGCTCGGGCCGATCACGGAGGGCGATTGACGTGCATCTGAAGTCGATCAGCCTAAAGGGCTTCAAGTCTTTCCCCGAACGGACCGTGCTTGAGTTCGCTCCCGGCGTCTCGGTCGTAGTCGGGCCGAATGGATCCGGCAAGTCGAACATCACCGACGCCGTGCTCTGGGCAATGGGCGAGCAGTCGCCTCTGGCGGTCCGTGGCCAGAAGATGCAGGACGTGATCTTCGGCGGCGGCCACGGCGTGAAGGCGCGCTCCTCAGCCGAGGTTGAGCTGATCATCGACAATTCCGACGGAGCGATCCAGATGCCGCTCGGCGAGATCTCAATTCTGCGCCGGCTCGACCGCAACGGCGAAGGCGAATACCGCCTCAATGGCGCGCGCTGCCGGCTCGTCGACGTGCTTGAAGTGCTCTCCGACACTGGCCTGGGCAAAGAGATGCACTCCGTTGTCTCGCAGGGCCGGGTCGAGTCGATCGTTACCTCAAAGCCACGCGACCGCCGTCTTCTAATTGAAGAAGCGGCAGGGCTTGGCAAGCACCGCAAGCGTCGCCGCCGCGCCCAGATCAAGCTCGACCGCGCGCAGGAGAACCTCGACCGCTGCCTCGACATCGAGCGCGAGGCGCGCTCACAGCTGAGGCCACTAAAGCGGCAGGCCGAGGCGGCCGAGCTACTGGCCCGCGTTGAGCGCCAGACGACCGAGGCGTCGTGGGAGCTGATCCGTGACGCTTCCCGCGTCGGGCGCGGCAGCCTAGAGAGCTCGGAGAAGGCGGCCACCGCCGCCCGCGAAGCGCGCGACGCGCTGCAGGCGAAGCTCGGCCAAGTAGACCTTCGGCGCGAGCAGGCTGAGAAGCAGCTGGCCGAGCGCAGCGAGCGACGTGAAGCGATTGCGCGCCGCGGCGAACTTGCCAGGAGTGCAGCCGGCAAGGTCGAGATGCGGATCGAGCGGGCACGTGAGAACGCGCTGGCGCTAGCCGACCGACTTGAACAGCGCGAAGCTCAACTCGAGCGTCTGCGTCCGCAGGTCGCGGCCGATTCGCCCGACCAGAGCGGCAGCGAGCGGATCGCGACGCTAGAAGCCGGGTTGGAAAAACTCGATCTTGAGCGCGCCGCTGAGCTTGACTCTGAGTTGGCCTCGCTCGTCGCTGAACGCGACCAGGCCGTTGCCGAGAGCAGCGCCTCTGCCGCAACGTTGAGCGAGCTGACGGCTGAGCGGGGGCTCGCCGAAGCGGCAGCAGCCAACGCGCGCGCTGAACTGCGCAGCACCGAACAGGCGGCCGAACAGGCAACGCGCGAGCTTGCGCGTCTGACGGCCGAGCTCGGACGCCTCGATGATTTCCTCCGCGAGCACGCCGAGGCACCCGAGGGGCAGCCATCACTGGCTGGAAGTCTCGAGGTCGAGGCCGGCTACGAGACTGCCGTCGCCGCAGTTCTTGGTGCTCGCCTTCGTGCCGCGATCGTTGACGACCTGCCGAGTGGGCAGCAGCTTCTCGGGCGGCTTGGCTCGGATGGCGGATCGGCGCTGGTAGCGGCCGCTGGTAAGCGCGAACAGGATCTAGGAGCCCGCCTGCCTGGTGCTCGGGCGCTTGCAGATTGCGTTAGCGGCGGCGCCAACGCCGAACTCGGTCGCCGGCTGCTCGCTGGTGTATGGCTCGTTGATTCGCTCGACTCGCTAGCGGGCGATTTCGACGGTGTCGCCGTAACGCGCGAAGGGCGCACGTGGAACGGGATGACCGGCGAGCTCCGCCAAAGCGCGCAGGGCAGTGGCGAGCAGGTGCTGGCAGAGCGTCAGCGGCGCGAGCAGCTCGCGGCCGAAGCTGCAAGCGCCTCCGACTCCGCAGGCGCGACCGCCAGCGCTCTAGCAGCCGTCGCTGCGGCCTGCGGCGAAGCCGAGCAGGCACTCGCATGTGCAGACGACCGCTCCCGCGGCGGCGAACGTGAGGCGGCCGAGGCAGCCGAACGCGCGCGCCGCGCAGAATGGATCATCGAACAGCGACGCGAGGCTCCCGAGCAGGGCGCAGGAGCCGTCGCGCGGGCACAGCTTGAAGGCGAACTGGCTGCCGAGCGCCGCGTTGCCGAACAGGCGGCCCAGGCCCGCGAGCAGCGCAAGCAGTCGGTCTCCATCCTGGAGATAGCTATCGCCTACGAGGTTGGCCTTGTCCCGCTCTTCAACGCCTTTGAGCATGCGCTAGCGGACGCCCAGGAGGCAATCGCCGCGCGGGTAACGATCTTTGAGGCCGAGCTCGAAGCCGACCGGCTCGGCAACGCTGGCGTGACCGATGAGCTGCGCGCCTTCGCTCAGTCTGGAGCAGAGCTGCAGGGTGCGCTCCGTGATGCCGGCGAGGCGGTCACAACGGCTGAGGTCACAGCGCAGCAGGCGCGCGACCAGCACGCTGAGACCGAAGCTGAGCTTGTGCGGCTCGCCGAGCTGCTCGGGCTTGCGGCCGAACCGTCGGTCGAGCCGCTTGACGAGGAGGCCGTTGCCGCACTCGAACAGAGGATCGTCCGGCTCGAACGCCGCCGCGAACAGATCGGCCCAGTCAACCCGCTCGCCAAAGCTCAGTACGAGGAGGCGCTCGAGCACGTCGAAACGCTCGAACACCAGCGCAACGACCTCGAGAGCGCGATGCGCGAGCTGCGAACCCTGATCCGCGACACCGATCGCCAGATTCGTGAGAGCTTCGAGGAGACCTTTGAGGCCGCAGCGAAGAACTTCGAGGAGCTCGCAGCTCACTGCTTCCCTGGCGGCCGCGGCCGCCTTCGCCTAGTACGTGAGGAGCAGGCGCCGAAGGCAGTCCTTGGCGGCGGCGATGGTGAAGAGGAAGCGGCGCGACTAGAGGCCGCTGAGGACGAGGCGAACGCCGAAGCTGAGCGTGAGACAGGCGAACCCGAAGATGATCTCGGAGTTGAGATCGAGATCACGCCAGCGGGCAAGTCGATGAAGCGCCTGACGCTGCTCTCCGGCGGAGAGAAGTCGATGACGGCGATTGCCTTCCTCTTCTCAGTCTTCCTTGCCAAGCCTTGCCCGTTCTACATTCTCGACGAGGTAGAAGCTGCGCTCGACGATCTCAACATCGGCCGCTTCCTAGAATTGCTTCGCCTCTACCGTGACCGCGCCCAGTTCATCGTCGTGACGCACCAGCAGCGCACGATGGAGGCCGCCGATTCGCTTTACGGCGTCTCAATGGGTGGCGACGGGGTCTCGAAGGTCATCAGTCGTAAGCTCCCCGCCGAAGTTGACGGCGACAGCGCGGCCGTTAACGCCGCATAGGCGTCGCCAGCGCCGCACCCCACGCCAACACCGCGCGGTAAGCTCTAAGTGATGTCGACTCCTGTCATCTGGCTACTTGTCGCTGCCGCCTTAGCACTTGGTGAAATCGTTACCGAGAGCTTCTTCCTTGCCCCCTTGGCCGCCGCCGCCGTCGTAATGGCGCTAGGAACTTTGCTTGGCGGCGAGATCGTGCTGGTTACGTTGGCAGCCGCCGTCGTCGCCGTCGTCACGCTGCTCGTGCTGCGGCCGCTGCTGCGGCGCGAACGGCTCGATTTCGCGGCTGGGGGAGCCGAACACGACTTCGTCGTCGGTCAGTTCGGCGTTGTTGAAGAGCGCGTTGTTAACGATGAAGCGACCGGTGTGATCGAAATAGACGGCGAAGTTTGGACCGCGCGCGCCAACGACGACGAGCGGACATTCGCGCCCGGCGACGCAGTTGAGGTAGTGGCGGTTCGCGGCGCAATCGCGCTTGTAGAAGCACCGCGAGAGCGGTCACGCCACCACGTGCGCGCTTAAGCTGGGGCGCCCCGCTACCCTCTAGCGCTGACGTTCTGTGAACTTCGAGAGGAACCTGTGGCCGTACGACTAAGGCTCACGCGAGTGGGCGGCAAGAAAAATCCGATCTGGCGAGTTGTTGTCGCCGACCAGCGCTCACCGCGTGACGGTCGCTTCATCGAGGTCGTCGGGCAGTACAACGCCCAGACGAACCCTTCAACGATCACGCTCGACGAGGACCGGATCAAGCTCTGGCTCGACAAGGGCGCGCAGCCGACCTCGCAGGTCCGCAAGCTGCTTCACACGCAGGGCATTCCCGTCTAGGCTGCCGCAATGCGTGAACTTCTCGAGTTTCTGGCCCGCTCGCTAGTTGATGACCCAGCATCTGTCGCTGTGGAGCAGTTCGACGACGATGACGGAACGGTCGTGCTCGAGCTGACCGTCGGCGAAGATGATTACGGCAAGGTGATCGGCCGTGGCGGACGGACAGCCAACGCGCTGCGCACGGTCCTGAAGGCCGCCGCCGTACGTGAAGAGCGCCGTGTGCTTGTCGACATCGTCGACTGACGTGGCCGCTGAGGCAGAGCAGTGGCTACAGGCCGGTCGCATCGGTCGCCAGCACGGACTTGACGGAAGCTTCTACGTGACGCGCGCTCGGCCACTACTGCTCGAGCTTGGTGTCAATGTGCGCGTCCAGGAGAGCGAGTTTGTGATCGAGCGGCGCGCGGGAACCGACGAGAAGCCGATCCTTCGCCTCGGCGGTGTTTCGACACCGGAGACTGTTGAGCAGATCCGCGGGCAGGCTCTCTTCTGTCTACTCGCCGACGCTCCTGCCCTAGGTGAGCGCGAGTGGTGGGCCGAAGAGCTCGAGGGCTGCAGCGTGACCGATGGCGCTACGACCGTCGGCGAGGTCTCAAGGCTGCTCGTATTGCCGTCCTGCGAGGTGCTTGAGGTTAAGCGGCCGGACGGAACGGAGCTGCTCGTGCCGATGGTAAGCGACGCGATTCGCTCGGTAGATGTCGAGCAGCGCAAGATCGAGGTCAACCTCGCCTTCGTCGGCGGTGCTTAGCCGATGCAACTCGACGTCGTAACGCTCTTTCCGCAGTGGTTCGAATGGTTCGCTGAGCAGCGCCA
>CAMCVN010000039.1 GCA_945881845.1 Bifidobacterium breve
GTCGACGATCTCGGCAAGCTCAAGAAGGGGCGCTACGTAGTGCGCCTCCTGCGCGACGATCATTACGACGTGCTCGCGCAGACCAGCTTCTCGGTCCGTTAGACCCGCTCGGCTGTGCAACTGCCCGACAGACCCTGAGCCGCTCCCCATCAAGGTTACATAATCTACATTATCGAGCATTGATGTCAGTCTCTACCTCCAGTAGACGTTCTTGAACCGATACCCCATAGTGAGAAGCCGCAAATAGCGACGGCTATCTCAGCCAAGCTCACCCGGTCGACATACGTTCCAGCGGTCGTTTCAACCGAGGCGTGACCACGCAAGGCTGGTGCTATTCCTAATCCTGCGTACTTCGCTACGGTCGCTCGATGCTCAAGACACAGCGGCGTGCGTCCAGGCAGGCCTTTCCCGACCAGCTTCGCGGACTCGCGCTCCTGGGCATAATCGTCGTGAACGCGCCGTTCTTCGCGATCAGCGCGGACGGCTACACCCCTGCCTCGGTGTCCGCGCCGATCGACTGGGCCGCCGCATTCTTGGTTACTTTGCTCGCCCAAGGCAAGTTCTATTTGATCTTCTCTTTCCTGTTCGGATACAGCGCGAATTTCATCGTCCGGGCGAACGACGCGACCGGTCGCCGCAGATTTCGTCGACGGCTCGTCGGCCTGGCCGTCATCGGCCTGGCGCACGCCGTCCTGTTGTTCATCGGCGACATCCTGCTGTCCTACGCGCTACTCGGGGCCGCGCTTATGCTGATGTTCGGCAGGAGCGACCGCGCCGTCTTGCGGACCAGCGCGATCGCGGCGGTCGTCGCGTCAGTCTGGCTCGGGCTTCTGGTCGTCGCAGTCTCCAGCACGACGAGTTCCACTGAGCTCGCCACCGACCCCGCGCTGCTCGCGCTCAACGCCGCCCTCGCGAACGGGTCGTTCGTCGACGTCGCGCTCGCGCGTGCGCAGGCGCTGCCCGCGGCGTTGCTGCTCGTCGGCACCCTTCAGTGGGGCCTGGCGTTCGCCGCGTTCTGCCTCGGGCTCGTCGCCGGCCGGCACAGCGTGCTCAACGACCTAGCGGCGCGCATCACAATGTGGCGACGATTCGCGATCTGGGGACTACTGATCGGGGTCCCGGTCCAGGCATGGGCAGCTTGGCTGACACTGCAGGGCGGCGCGTCCCTGGGGACGACGGTGGAGAACTTCATCGGCGTCGCCGCCGGATTCCTCACTGCGCCCATTCTCGCCGCCGGCTACGTCGGTGTCCTGGCACTGCTCGCCCTCCGGTTCCCTCGCGCCCTGGCACCCGTGCAGGAGTCAGGGCGCGCAACATTGACCCTGTACCTCGGTGAGTCGCTCGTGCTCTCCGTGCTCTTCTGCGGCTACGGGTTCGGGCTGTTCGGCACGCTGGGCGCCGCCGCGGTCGCCGGCACGGCGATTGTGGCGTGGGGCGCGCTCGAAGTGACGATGCACCTGTGGTTCCGGCGCTTTCGGCAGGGGCCACTGGAATGGCTCCTCAGCCGGTGGACGAACGCGGCCTCCGGCGACGCCCCGGGGTCCCTTTCCAAGCTCGAGCTCAAGTTCGTCCCCGGATCTGATGTCGCCGTCGAACATCGCCCTCGCGCGACTCGCTGACCGCCTCGCGCTCTGTGACGATTTGATCGGAGCCGTCAAATGACGCGAGCGAGATCAGTGGTGGTCTTTGCCGCGCACCAGAGCGTGCCGTGAGCTCCGGCAAGCCTCTTCTGAGGCCCATCATGAGTGCTTCGCGCCATTCCTGCGAGGACTCGTGATTCTCTACATTATCGAGCATTAGGGATCGAAATTGGTCGTGATCACGGCCTTTTCCCCCGCTCAGGCCCAGATCAGCTGCTGCGAGCGCCGCTTATGCGAGCGGGCCGCTGGCGAAGAGCGAGCTGCGCTCGACTGTCCGGCCGCCGACCGGCAGGCTGTAAAGATCGCCGTCGGCGGCGATCCAAAGCGGGCGTGTGTAACGCTCTTTCGCATCGCCGAGGTACGGCCCTTCAAGCGCCTTGATCGGCAGCGGCGGGATCACGTGGGTCATCGCGAGTGCGCCGACGTTGGCGTCTGTCGCCGCATCGGCGGCCTGAGCGGGGGTTGCGTGGTAATCGATGACGTCGGCGAGAATCTGGGCACGGTTTACGAACCCTGCCTCGCGGCTGGCGTCTTCAACGAGCTTGAGCAGATCAGCCGAGAGCGCGTCGTGGACGAGCAGGTCGGCGCCCTGTGCTGCGTCGACAAGGCTCTTCGTGTAGACCGTGTCGCCGCTGACGACGATGCTGCGGCCCTTGTAATCGAAGCGGTAGCCGACGGCAGGGGTGGCGGGAGAGTGGTCGACCTCAAAGGCCGTAATTACCAGTCCCCCATCCTCCAGTACGACCTTCGAAGTCTTGCCGGCATCGAACTCAAATGGCTCGGCAACCATTCCCGCAGTCGCCGCTGGTGCGATCGCTTCGCCGTGATGGGCGGTGCGGTACGAGTTGTCTAGCGCGTAAGCCTCGTTGTAACCGTTCACGACCCGGTCCACCCCCACCGGCCCGAGCACGCGCAGTTTCGTCTTCGCAGCGTTGGCGACCCAGCGCTGCAGCGTGACGCTGCCGAGCCCGCCAATGTGGTCGGAGTGGAAGTGCGTCAACAGCACGGCCTGGATCTGGTCTGGGCGAAGCTGCATTCGGTTGAAGGTTTCTGAAGCCTGCTCGCCGGCGTCGATCATGTAGATCTTCTGGTTGACAATCACCGCAGTGCAGGGGTTCCCCCGCTGCTCGTCTGGGATTGGCGAGCCAGAGCCGCAGATTGCGATGTGCAGGCCGTCAGGTAGTGCAGCTACGGGGTCGGCCGAGAGCCGCTTCGGCAGTGCCTTCTTCGTGACAGCGACGGCGATGCGCCCGCGCATGAACCAGCCTGCAATTGCGCCTGGAACGAGCAGTGGGAGTAGCTTTTTCATCATCGCCTCAGTCGGTCGGTTTCGTGGCCCGCGATTGCGAGCCGGTAGTGAACCTATACAACTGCGAGCGCAGAGAAGGGCATCGCGCCGCGGACAGTGCCAGCGGCCTCACCGTTTGACAAGCCGCAATTTGCGCGATTAGTGTCGGCCGATGCGCCGCCGAGTCTTCCTTGTACTACTCGGCTGCGGCGCTGTCGGCGCGCTCGCGCCGAGCCAAGCCCTCGGCGGAAGCTACACCGTCAACGCCTGCCTAGACGATTCACGAGGCGCGAACTTCAGTTGGACGTCGGCTTCTTCGAACGTCGACCTTCCCTCCTACAGCGCAGGCTGCACTGGCTCGTCAGCAGAGGGCCTGATTGCGCGGGCAGCGGCGAAGCCCGCGGGCTCGCTAGTTCCGGCGTTCGCCTCAGCCGGTTGGAGCTTCCACGCGCCGGCTTCGACGACAATCGACCGGGCCGACATTGCTTTGCGGCTATACCGCTACGGCGGTGGGATGAGCGACCGCTGGGGCGTTGGGATCGGCGATGAGACCGGCGCCTATCTTCTTGGCGGCATCGGCCAGAGCGCGATGTCGAGTGGATCCCGGGGCAGTTACTTCGCGCTCTCGGTCTCGAACCGCACGAGCCTACGACTAGGCGTCGTCTGCGCCAACGGCGACGGCTGCTCAGTGGAAGCAACAGACGTCGCCGCCGCCCGCTACTCACGCGCAAGTACTGAGCTGTTCGGCGCACGCGTGAGGATCAGTGACCCGACAACGGCCGCACTCTATGCAGAGTCCGGCGCGCTATGGACCTCGTCGGCTTGGCTTTCGGGAATCCAACCGTTGTCTTTCTCGGCCTCCGACAATGTCGGCATCGCATCACTCGCGGCCAGCGTCGGCAGCGAGCGGCGCGTGGTCAGCTCAGCCTGCGACTACGCGCGGCCGATCCCCTGCCCTGCGACGCGCGAGCTTTCGACCAGTTTTGACACCAGCACGCTGACAGATGGCGCTCACTCAGTGACGATTGAAGCGACCGATAGTGGCGGTAATGAGAGCAGCAAGGCGCGCCAGGTCCTGATCGATAACACCGCCCCGGGGCCGGCCGGAACGCCGCAACTGGGTGGCCCTCCATCATCGACTTGGCGCGTGGTCAACGACTTCACGCTCAGCTACACGAACCCCGCGAAGGCCGGCGGCGCTCCTCTCAGTTCACACGACGTCGAGCTTTGCGCGGTCAAGGCCGACGACGCAATCGACCCCTCCCGCTGCAACATAGAAGGGCGCACCGGCGCGCCAGCGGTCGACTCTGTCAGCGTCCCCTCCGTCGGCCGCTACAAGCTTCGCGTCCGCGTCAACGACGATCTGTTCAAAGGGCAATGGAGCGCTTGGTCGCCGCTGCTGCAGTTCGATGACACGCTGCCGGGCACGCCGACCGTCACCTTTCCCTCTGGATGGGTAAACCGTCAACAGAGTGGAGCGCCGCTGGTGCTAGCTGCCCCAGCCTCGTCCCCTCCCCCTCCCTCCGCTTATGCCTCATACCGCGTAACCGTCGACGGCGGTGCGGTCGTGACCGTTCCGGCAGAGGGAAAGGATGAAATAGGACTGTTCGACTTGGCGACTCTCAGCGACGGTCGCCACAGGCTGCGCGTCGTCGCTGTCACTGGCGCCGGGTTAGCGACGCCGGCTCTGGTGGCTGCCAGCGGGGATCTGAGCAAGGACGTAGTAGCGCCCGCGCTTGTGGTGGCGGGCGCACCGGCCCACGGCGCCTTTGTCACGACAGCAGTCGAACTACGTATGAGCGCAAGCGACGCTACATCGGGAATGGACGGCGCCGTCAGTCCAGCGCCAATTACGGCCGGTGGATACGTCTCGACGCAGCTTGACCACGCCGCGAACTTGCTCACAGCCGGCCCGCTCGCGCAGCTGATCCCAGGAGAGGGTGAGCATGTGGTTCAGAGCTACGCGGCAGACGTGGCTGGCAATCGCAGCGCCGTCCAATCGTTCAGCTTCACCCAGGACACGGTTCCGCCAAGCGGTGGGCTGCGCCCGATCAGAGCCGAGCACCCTGATTTGCTCGAGTTCTTCATCGACGAGCGCTGCCTCGGCCGCGCTTCTATCGAGATCTCCGTCGCTCCGGGAGTTTGGCGACCACTGGCGACCAGTGAGTCGTTTCAACGCGCCAGCGCGGTCGTCCCCTCAGATATTTGGGAGCCACGGACGCCGTTCACGGCGCGCGCGTTGGTCAGCGACTGCGCGGGCTTGGCCGCGAGCTTGACCGACTGGTATGGCGGCGAACGGTCAGGGACGCCGATCGGCACGATCGTTTCGCCAGCCCGCGCGGTGATCAGTGCCAAGGCCACCGTCGTGCCGCTTGCGAGCGGAAGTAGGTCTTCCGCGTTGGCGCACCGCCGCGTCACGGCGCTCGTCGTCGACAGCTCGGGCGACCCTCTCGCGAACCTCGTTGTGCGGATCGAGACTGAACCGTGGATGACGCCAGCCATCTGGGAGCCTGCCGGCAGTGTGCGAACCGACTCAAAGGGCCGCGCGGAGGCCAGATTGGACGCTCACAGCTCACTGCGGATCCGCGCGGTCGTGGGCGGAAACGAGTTTCGCAACGAGGCTGTCTCGAACACTGCCTACGTGACGCGACGTGCGTCGACGACAATCAGCGCTCGGCCTCGAACGGTTCGCGCGGGCGCCGTGACGACGATCTCCGGCCGTCTACGCGGAGGTTTTACGCCACGCTCAGGCTTCCAGCTGGTGCTCTCCGGACGGGGGCCGCGTTCGCGCGGATGGGTTCCAATTCGCACCACGGTCGCCGTCAGTGCGAGTGGATATTGGAGCACTCGATACCGCTTCCTTCGCTCCTCTCGGGGCAAGTTCTACTTCCGCGTCCGTCCGCCGAACCGACCGGACTATCCGTTCCGTTCCAAAGAAAGCCAGTCTGCCCGCGTGCTGGTGCGCTAGCTCTCGCTCGTCGGTTGCTGCAGTGAGGCGCGATCACTGGTAGTTTGGGTAACAACAGCCAAACTTTCGGGGGAGATTCCATATGAAAGCCGTAACGACCCGCACTTCCTTTGCAGTTGCTGGAATCATCGCCGCCGCACTAGCCGTTTCGGCTTGCGGCAGCAGCGATTCGAGCAGCTCTACCAGCACCGCCGCCAGCACCGGCATCACGGCAACCAAGGACGCGACGATCGCAGCCTCAGTGCCATCGAAGTTCAGCACCGCCGGCACGCTCTCAGTTGCCACCGATGCCAGCTACGCGCCGATGGAATACGTCGAGGACGGCAGCAAGGAGATCGTCGGCGCCGACGTTGACCTCGCCAACGCGCTCGGTCAGGTGATGGGTCTTAAGGCCGACGTTCAGAACGCCGGGTTTGACGCAATCATCCCCGGCCTCGCTTCGGGCAAGTACGACATTGGAATGTCATCGTTCACCGACACTAAAGAGCGCGAAGCGACCGTCGACTTCGTGACCTACTTTGAAGCGGGAACCTCGTTCTTCGGCAAGAAGGGCGGCCCAGCGCCGAACGCGCTAGCCGATCTCTGCGGCCTGACGGTCGCAGTTGAGAAGGGGACGATCCAAGCCGACGACGCCAACGCGCAGGCCAAAAAGTGCGCTGCCGATAAGAAGCTCACGGTTCTCGTATTCCCTGACCAGAACGGCGCTAACAGCGCGATCATCAGTGGCCGCGCCCAAATCAGCATGGCCGACTCTCCCGTTGCCGCCTACCAGGTCACGAAGAGCGACGGCCAGCTCGTTCTCGTCGGTACGCCATACGGCACGGCTCCGTACGGCATCGCGATTCCGAAGAACAGCGGCCTCTCGGGACCGATTCTGGCGGCGCTAAAGAACCTGATCGACGGCGGCCAGTACGCCGCGATTCTGAAGAAGTGGGGCCTTGAAGAAGGCGCAATCACCGATCCGGTGATTAACGGGGCAATCAGCTAAGCGGTACCACGGTGGCTGAAGCGGACCAACAGTCCGAACCGGCGTCAGCTCCGGCAGCTCCAGTAGAGATCAAAGCCGTCCCGGTCAGACGACCGGGACGGTGGGTCGCTGGCTTCTTGATCATCGTCGTTGCCGCGGCGCTGGCCAAATCGGTCGCAACTAATCCGCGCTTTGGTTGGAGCACCGTCGGGGAATACCTCTTCGCCCCTACCGTCATGGACGGGCTCGTCAAGACGATCGAGCTGACCTTCCTTTCGATGCTGATCGGCATCGCGATCGGCGTGCTTCTGGCTGTCATGCGGCTCTCGCCCAACCCGATCGTGGTCGCCGCCAGCGGTTTCTACATCTGGCTCTTTCGTGGCACGCCGGTGCTCGTTCAGCTGCTCTTCTGGGCCTTTATCGCGGCTCTCTACCCCGTAATCACGCTCGGCGTTCCGTTCGGCCCGGGGCTGCTCAGTTTCGATGCCAACACTTGGATCACGCCGTTCGTGGCAGTGCTGCTCGGGCTGGGCCTCAACGAGGGTGCCTATATGTCCGAGATCGTCCGCGCTGGACTGCTCTCTGTAGATGAAGGACAGGAAGAGGCCGCCAAAGCGCTCGGGATGCGGCGGATGATGACGATGCGCCGCGTAATCCTGCCGCAAGCGATGCGAGTGATCATCCCGCCGACCGGCAATGAGACGATCGGGATGCTGAAGACGACCTCGCTCGTCAGCGTGCTCGCCTACACCGAACTCCTGTACGCCGTCCAGCTGATCTACGCCACCAACTACAAGCAGATCCCACTCTTGATCGTGGCGTCGATCTGGTACCTCGTACTTACGACAATCCTCTCGATCGGTCAGTACTTCATCGAACGCCACTACGGCCGTGGAACGGCCCGCGCAGTACCGCCAACACTGCTGATGCGGATCTGGCAGAGCTTTAGCACCTGGCGTCACACCAAGGTTGACGTTCCCGAACAGACGAGGCACGGGCTATGAGTGAGCCGATGGTTAAAGCCGAGGCGGTTCACAAACGCTTCGGCCGCAATGAGGTGTTGAAGGGAATCACGCTTGAAGTCGCCGCCGGCGAGGTTATGTGCCTGCTTGGGCCATCCGGCTCAGGCAAGTCGACCTTCCTGCGCTGCATCAACCACCTTGAGAAGATCAACTCAGGGCGGATCTGGGTCGACGGCAACCTAGTTGGTTACCGACAGAAGGGCGATCGGCTGCACGAGATTTCGGAACGCGACGTAGCCGAGGAGCGCGCGCAGATCGGAATGGTCTTTCAGCGCTTCAACCTCTTCGGCCACATGACCGCTGAGCAGAACATCATCGAAGCGCCGATTCGCGTCGCCGGGCTAAAGCCCGATGTTGCCCGCGCCGAAGCCAAGCTGCTGATGGATCGAGTTGGTCTCGGCGACCGGCTCGGCGCCTATCCCGCACAGCTTTCGGGCGGCCAACAGCAGCGCGTTGCGATCGCCCGCGCACTGGCGATGAAGCCGAAGCTGATGCTCTTCGATGAACCGACCTCGGCGCTCGATCCGGAGCTCGTCGGCGAGGTCTTGGACGTGATGCGAGCTCTCGCAGCCGACGGCATGACGATGGTCGTCGTGACGCATGAGACAGGATTCGCCAAGGAAGTCGGCGACACGGTCGTCTTCATGGACGACGGTGTCGTAGTTGAGTCGGGTGACCCGGCCGCCGTCTTCAATAGTCCGCAGCACGCTCGCACCCAAGCCTTCCTTTCAAAGGTGCTTTAGGCGGCCGGTGTTTCAAGCGGCAGCGCGAGCTGGCTCGGCTGGTCCAGCGAAGCGAAGCCGGTCACGCCGACGCCGATCAGTCGCACCGGGCGCTGTGGACCGTATTCACGCAGTAGCGCTGTCGCGACCTCGACGATTAGCTCGTAATCGTTGGTCGCCGAGCCGATCGTCTTAGCGCGCGTAACCGTCGTCCAGTCATCGAGGCGAACCTTGATTCGAATCGTCTTGCCGCTGCGTTGGTTCCGCTTCAGCGCTTCGGCAAGCTCGTAGGCCAGTGTCCTCAGCGCCGCCTCAAGTTCGACGCCTGAGCGAATGTCCTGATCAAAGGTCGTCTCGCGCGACTCGCTGACAGCTTCACGTTCAGTGACGATCTCGGCAGATGCCTCAAACGACGCTAGAGCGATAAGAGCCGGGCCTTGACGCTCGCCAAATCTCGCCGTAAGCGATCCCTCCTCGGCGGCGCGTAGCTGCGCGAGCGTCGAGATGCCGATCTCCCCCAGCCGCTCGCTCGTACGTGGCCCGATCCCGGGAACCAAGGAGACTGGGCTATCCGCGAACCGTTCCCGCGCCTGCTCAGCGGTCAAAACAACAAAACCGTTCGGTTTCTCGGCGTCGGAGGCGACCTTGGCGACCAGTCGGTTCGGGCCGATGCCAACAGAGGCGCGCATCGAGGTCTTCTGGTAGATCTCCGCCACAAGCCGTCGCATCGCCGACTTCGGCGAGTGAAGGCCCTCGAGGTCGAGGAACGCCTCATCGATGCCTAGTTGCTCAACGCGTTCGATGTGGCTGCGGATCACGGCCATAACCTGCTGCGAAACCTCTCGGTAGGCGGCGGAATTCGGTGGGATTACGATCGCCTGCGGACAGAGTCTCTGCGCTCGCGCGGCCGGCATCCCAGAGCCGACGCCAAAGAGGCGCGCTTCGTAGGAAGCGGTTGTGACTACTGAGCGAGGGCCGCTGCCGGCGACGATCACCGGGAGACGCTTCAGCTCAGGTCGTCGGCTCAGTTCGACTGAGGCGAAGAAGGCGTCCAGGTCAATGTGGGCGAGCAGACCAGCGATCTAGCTTAGGCTACGCAGCGGTGCCGACGACTCGGCGCGTTCGAGATGCACATTGAGTCCGTTTAACGGTAAGTTTGTTGGCGGTCGGGGCGTAGTTGACCCCAGCGGCCTGTCCAAATACTAGGAGGCAAGCGAAATGGAAACAATCATGACCACGAGCCAAGAGACCTGGCTTTGGATCGGCACCGCAGGCATGGCGCTCGGCGCCCTCAGCATTCAAATCGTCGGCCACGGGATGACGCAGAGCCACCACCGCGTCACAAGCTTCTTCGTTTGCGCGATTGCCGCCTGCCTCTACCTTCTGATGGCGCAGGGTCAAGGCGACATCATCGTCTCTAAGGCCACGCTGGCGCTGACGCCGCTGGGCATTGGTGCCGATGTTTCCGCCAAGCTCGTCTACTTCGCTCGCTACATCGATTGGATCGTGACAACGCCGTTGCTGTTGATCGGGCTTGTGACCGTTGGCCTGAAGCCGCTCAGCGGCGGCGGAGAACAGACGCGTGAGCGGCTCGGCCTCGTCGCCGGGATTATCGGTGCAGACATCATGATGATTCTGACCGGCCTGTTCGGCGCGCTCTCGCTCGATTCAACACACAAGTACGTTTGGTTCGCTGTCTCCTTCGGCTTCTTCATCGCGGTTCTCGCACTGGTCTGGGGACCGGTGCGCGCCGCCGCTGCCGAGCAGGGCGCGGCAACCGCGGCTCTCTACAACAAGCTCCTCGGCATCCTCACTGTGCTGTGGTTCATCTACCCGGTTCTCTGGCTTCTTGGAACCGAAGGAACCGGTGCGATCAGCCTCAATACTGAGGTCGCCGTGTTCACGATCATCGACCTCTCGGCCAAGGTCGGTTTCGGGCTGCTGCTGTTGACCGGCATCAAGAAGATCACCGGCCCACCGGCAGCGGCAGGCGCGTCCTAGTCGCCGGCCCATTCTGACAACGGAGTTCCGCCCGCGGGGCCGCGGGCGGGCTCTTTGTCGCTCTAGGCAGCGTTGGCTGCGAGGTAGCCTTCGCCAAACTCAGCGCGCAACTTCGTCAGGCCGAGCCGGATCCGGCTCTTAGCGGTGCCGAGCGGCACGGCCGCGCGACGCGCAACCTCTTCAGCCGTCAGTCCACCCCAGTAAGCAAGCACTACAGCTTCGCGCTGGTTCTCGGGCAGCGTCCGCAGCGCTTTGACGACGCTGTCGGTGGCCTCCGCGCGTTCGGCAAGATGGTCGGGACGTTCGGCGCTCTGACCATCTCCGGTTGATACGACGACCTTAAGCCGGTCGCTGGCGCGGCCGGCCGCTTGCCCCTCACGCCAGAGGTCGAGCGCCCGGCTGCGGGCCATAAGCCGCAGGTAGCTACCCAGCTCCCCGCGCTTGGCGTCGAATGAAGCCGGCTTGCGCCAGACCTTGATGAAGACGTCTTGGACGACGTCGTCAGCTTGCGCTTCGCTCCCGAGGATTCGGTATGCGGCGGCGAAGACTCCGCGGCGATGCTGTTCGTAGATCTGTGTGTAGGTGGCCGGGTCGCTGATGTCCATTGGTGCCTCGTCTCGTAGTTCGATGAGAGAGACTATAGCTATTCTGTGTAAGGTTAGAGACAGTCTTGTGTAATGTTCGTCACAGAGGCCATTAGACTGGCCATATGAGCAATCCCGACCGTCTTTCAGGCCTCGACTCCGCCTTCCTCCACCTTGAGCGTGGTGGCGCTCACATGCACGTTGCGTCGATCATGGTCTTCTCTGGCGAAGCCCCCCATTACGACGAGTTTCTTCGCTTCCTTGAATCGCGCCTCAACCGTGTCCCTCGCTACCGCAAGCGTCTGGCGTTCGTACCGCTTGAACAGGGCCGCCCGGTCTGGGTCGACGACCCGCACTTCAACGTTCGATACCACCTGCGCCATTCGGCGCTGCCAAGCCCGGGTGAGGATGCCCAGCTAGCAGCGCTAGCCGGCCGCCTCTTCGCCGATCGGCTGGACCGCGACAAGCCGCTCTGGGAGATGAACCTCGTTGAGGGGCTAGCGCCCGATCAAAATGGCGAGCCGCGCTTTGCAGTGATCGTCAAGACCCACCACGCCCTAGTCGACGGTATTTCGGGCGTCGACATCACTTCGGTGCTCTTCTCTGCCAGCCCCGATGAGGAGCCGTTGGCACCGGCGCCCAAATGGATACCGCGGCCATTGCCAACCTCGGCCGACCTTGTCGGCGATGCTCTGATCGAACGCTTCTCCGATCCGTCGGAAGTCTCACGCGCCGCACGGGCGCTCGTCCGCTCACCGCGCCGTGCGATCACCGAACTCGGCGGCCGCATTGAGCAGACTGGGGCACTTGCCTGGGCCGGCGTTCGCTCCGCGCCCCAGACACCGCTAAACCAGCCGATCGGACCACACCGACGCTACGGCTGGATCAACGCGTCGTTGGCGACTTTCAAGCAGATCAAGAATGGCCTCGACGGCACGATCAACGATGCAGTCCTGACGACCGTCTCGCTCGGGCTCGGACGCTGGCTGCGGCGCCGCGGAACTGACACCGCCGGTCTGACTCTGACTGCGATGGTGCCGGTGTCGGTCCGTAGTCAGGATCAGTCGGGGCAGCTCGGCAACCGTGTTTCAGCGCTCTGGGCCCCTCTCCCGGTCTTCGAAGAGGACCCCGCCGCGGCATTCCGATACATCTCCAAGAAGATGGGTGACCTGAAGCAGTCTGATCAGGCCGTTGGTGCTGACACGCTGACCGAGCTGGCTGGCTTCGCGCCGCCAACGATCGCCAGCCAAGCGGCCAGGCTCCAAAGTCGCCAGCGACTCTTCAACCTCGTTGTCACCAACGTGCCGGGGCCACAGCAACCGCTGTATCTGCTCGGACGGCGGCTGGATGCCCTCTACCCGGTAGTTCCGTTGACGACGAAGACCGCGCTCGGCGTCGCCGCGATGAGCTACTGCGGTCGGCTCAGCTTCGGTCTGCTCGCCGATTACGACGCCTTGCCGGATCTTGGCGACGTCGTTGCCGACTTCAAGGGCGCGCTCTTTGATCTTGGCCGCGCCGCCGAGACCGATCGCCATCGCTGGGACAGCGCCGATCACGAAACTCTCTTCTCCGCCCACACGCCTGACGGCGAAACGCTAAGCGTCGCCTAGCCAACGTGCGGATTGCACTCGCCCAGATCAACCCGGTTGTCGGCGACATTTCCGGCAACGAGCAACTGATCGCGAATTCGATTGCCGACGCCCGCGCCGCCGGTGCAGCCCTTGTCTGCCTGCCCGAGCTTGCGCTAACCGGATACCCGCCGGAAGATCTGCTCCTGAAGGAGCACGTACTCAGCGATGCAGCCGCCGCGCTGGGGCGGATCGCTGCGCAAGTGGAAGGGATCGTCGCGATTGTTGGCTACCCAGAGCGCGCCGACGCCGTCTACAACTCAGCCGCCGTACTTGCGGACGGGCGGGTCTGTGGCAGCTACCGCAAGAACCATCTACCGAACTACGGCGTCTTCGACGAGCATCGTTACTTCAAAGCTGGTCTTCGCGGCGCGCTGATCGAACTCAACGGAGCGCTTATCGGCCTCAGTATCTGCGAGGACATCTGGAGCTCAGGCGCACCGGAGAGCGACGAGGCGGCTGCCGGAGCGAGCTTGATTGTGAACCTCTCGGCCTCTCCATTTCAGGCCGGCAAAGGGACCGCGCGCGAAGAGATGCTCGCCGCGCGAGCACGCGAGTACGGCGTCGCCGTTGCCTTCTGCGGGCAGGTCGGCGGCCAGGACGAGCTCGTCTTCGACGGCCACTCGCTGGTCGTCGCTGCTGGCGGCGAGATTCTTGCTCGCGCGCCGCAGTTTGAGCAGTGGCTGCTGACCTGCGAAGTCCCGCTCCAAACGACCGCTTTCAGCTCTGACGAGCCGCCGAACGTGGATCTGATCGGCAGCTTCACGACGAGCGCGCCTTCTGATGACACCAGCCTCGACCACATGATCGCGCGCGTGGAAAGCGACGACGAGGCGGTCTATGCGGCGCTAGTGCTCGGCACGCGCGACTACGCCGACAAGAACGGCTTCGAGCGGGCCGTGCTCGGGCTCTCCGGTGGCGTTGACTCGGCGTTGGTGGCCTGCATCGCCCGAGACGCGCTTGGCGCCGACCGCGTCACCTGCGTGACAATGCCGTCGCAGTACAGCTCGGAAGGAACCTTTAGCGACGCTCTCGCGCTGGCTGCCGCTCTTGGCACCGAGCTGCTCGAGCTGCCAATTGGCGAACTTATGGACGGCTACGCCGAGCTGCTCGCAGAGCCCTTCGCGGGCCGTGAGCCCGACCTCACCGAGGAGAACCTTCAGGCGAGGATCCGCGGCAACATCCTGATGGCGCTCTCGAACAAGTTCGGCTGGTTGGTTCTGACGACAGGGAACAAATCGGAGATGGCGGTCGGCTACTCAACCCTCTACGGCGACAGCGCCGGTGGCTTTGCGGTCATCAAGGACCTGCCGAAGTTGCTTGTCTACCGACTTTGTGAGCTTCGCAACCGGCGCAGTGACAGTCCGATCCCGGAGTCGATCCTGACGCGCGCGCCGTCGGCTGAGCTGCGCCCCGACCAGGCCGATCAGGATTCGCTTCCCCCCTATGAGATTCTCGATCCGCTGCTTGAGGGATATGTCGAGCGCGACCTTGGCGCCGAGCAGCTAGTCGCCGAAGGCTTTGACGCTGACACGGTCGAGTTTGTCATCGGTCTCGTTGACCGCGCCGAATACAAGCGGCGCCAGCAGCCACCAGGGATCAAGGTCACCGGCAAGGCCTTCGGTCGTGATCGCCGGATGCCGATCACGAACCGCTACCACGGCTGACTCTTAGCCGACGTTGATTGGCCGTACGGCGATCGTCATCCGTACGAGCGCGCAGAGCCGCTGCTCGTCGTCGCTGATCTCAACTTCCCACACCCAAGTCGTTCGGCCTTTATGGCGCCGCCGCGCGACTGCGTGGATTGTTCCCGACAGGATTGGCCGCAGGAAGCTCGTCTGGTTGGAAAGGCCCTGCGCTGAGAAGCCGTCGGGGACAACCGCAACGGCTGTCGCCGCCGAAGTCAAAGATTCTGCAATCGATGCGAAGACGCCGCCATGGACGAGGCCCATCGGTTGCATGTGATGCTCCTCGACGACAACCCTGGCTCGCGCCAGCTCCGGGCTAAGCTCGAGCACGTCGAGTCCGTAAAGCGCGTCGAATGTGCGATCGAGCGGGACGACCGGTTGGAGGTCGGAGCCCGGCATGAATTCGGTCATTGAGCGCACGATACAGCGGCGCTGCTCTACGCTAAAGGCCGATGTCATCGATCGAATCACTTCCAGCCGATCA
>CAMCVN010000040.1 GCA_945881845.1 Bifidobacterium breve
TACGTGATCGATGAAGGCAGCGCGGCAGCAATGATGGACTCACGTGGACGGGTCCGTGAGGAACTCCCAAATCTGGCCACGCTCCAGAAGAGCTCCTCGACGTACACACGCACCTTTGCGACCTTCCCATTCACCCACATTGCCAATCCTGCGATGGCTAGCGGCCTCTCAACCGTCGCATCGATGTCCGAAAGCCAGTTGAAGCGCCTGCAATCAAGGGATAGTCCACTACTGGCGGCGATGTCGAAGAAGTACGACATCTGGCTCTACGAAGGGGTAGGCGTCAGCTGCAAAACCTTTCCGTGTACCAGCACAGCTCCCGGGGTCCAAGGCTCCGGAGCTGGGCTTCTCGCAAAGGACACCGCCGCGCTCGTCGGTAACCAGATCCTGCCGGAGCCTCTGGCGGACGCCTTCCCCGACACACGCAGCTCCTTCTCTCACTTCTGGCCAGACGGCACCGACGCCCGTCCAGAGGACTTGCCGAAGAGTGCACCGTGGGACGCGCGGGCTTCGGCAAAGAGGCCTTGGTTCTACTTCCTTCACACGATGAGGGCCCACCATCCTTGGAACCTTGGCGTGCAGGGCAAGCGCATCTTTCCGGGGACGGCCGGCGCGATACCCGGGGCGGATTTGCCCGGCCTCTGTCGACGTGGTGACTACTTCTGCACCGCGAACCTCGCCGAGCTAGCCAGAGTTCTCTATGCAAACAGCCTCCGCCAAGTTGATCGTGACTTTGGAGTAGCGATTGAGTCGCTGAAGAAGAGCGGGCAGTGGGACAGGACGATGGTCATTGTCACCGCAGACCACAGCAATGCGATTCGTCGGACCACGGACGGCCGCAGGCCACCCGGGCTCTCGGCGAAGGCGGAACTGGCATGGGTTCCCCTCTTGGTCAAGCGCCCTGGCCAACGAAAAGCTGAGTTCATTCGGGAGCCCAAGTCATTGGGGCAGGTTCTGCCAAGCGCGATAGCGGCTGGCGGCGGCCGGGTCGGTGTGGGATCCGTGTCTCCACCGCTTGACCAGCAGCCACCGACCGCTGCCGCCTTCACCCCTGTAAAGCCCGGTACAAACCACACGCGTGCCGCCGCCATCCCGCTCGACACCCTGAGCGAGGCAGCCAAGCCTTGGCCGGAGAGCCTCTTTCGCTCCGGTGATGAGTCACGCTACTCTCCAGCGCTGCCAACAAAGATCGGGACGATCCTCAGCCCCGATCAGTCCAAAGCCTGGCGAGAGGCCCCGCTCGATCGCGAGTCTCTATTCGTTAGCAAGGGCGACTCCCGATATGGAGTTGTTCAGATGTTCACGACCAGCCGAGAGTGCGTCTCCCGCGACGGAGTTACAGGACTATTCGTGGACGCTGCCTCGCAGCGCGTGATCGCGGGGATCAACTGGGAAACGGCCCGCAACAGGGTGGGCGCCAGCATCCGCGGCTGGGCGTTTGTCAGACGGGCGTTTGGGCCGTCCTCCCGCTGGCGCGCTTATTGCCCGGCGTGAAGGCTGGCGCCGCCGACGCAGCTCCGGCTCAACGGAGTTGATCATCGATCCGCTGGCCTTGGCGGCCCGAAGGTTGAACGGCGACGCGTGACCTGTTGGTGAGCGGTGGGGGGACGCGGGCGTGGTGCGGCAACTTACGGATGCTTGACGGTCTTATGCCGTCTAGCTTGGATTGGAATGCGTACAGAGAGCTTCCGAGTCGCGATGATCGCCGACGCACCACGATCACTTGATCTGCGTCGGAGTGTTGGCGCTCTCGCAGGTGAACCCCGTCGACCTCAGGAGGCGAGCCGATGAGCCCCAAGCCAAACGCGTCGAGCGACGAAGAGATGGTTAGGCACGAGGAAGAGCTTGCTGCCCGCGAGGCCGGGGAGATCGGCGGCCGCGCCGACGAGGGCGATCCGGCGATGAAGGCCGTTAATGAGGCAGGTGGAGGGGAGTCGGAAGGCTTCGAGCAGTCAGAGGCTGCGCTGATTGAGAACGCCAGCCACGGCAACGAACGTTCAACGACCGAGGTCTTCGGCTTGCAGGGGAAACCGGAGGACGACCGAGCCAATGCGCCGTGCGGCGAGGCCGATCACGAGAAGAGCTCGGAACGGCGGGATAGCTAGCGCGAAGAAGGTTCGTCGGCGGAGTTCGCTTCCAACTTGCCCAATGATCGAGCTGCCGTTTGCTGCGGTCCGCGACTAGAAGGTCTCGAGCTTCGCTAGCGCATCGATTGCGTCCTGATACATGACGTTCTTGATCGCCGACACGACGGGGCGGCTCTTGCCGGAAAGGGCCTTCGCCCGCTCGATCGCTGTTGGCAGCACTTGATCCTCCGATGTGGCCTCATCGGCAATTCCCCATTCGACCGCCTCGGGGCCGCCGAAGCGGTACCCGCTGAGCATCGCCTTATGCGCTGCGGCCGGCGTCAGCTTCGCCTGGATCAGTTTTGACATTCCGCTAACGAAAGGAATGTTGATGTCGACTTCTGGCAGGCAGAAGTAGCCGCGATCTTCGCGCATCACGCGCTCGTCGCAGGCGAGAGCGAGCATCGCGCCGCCGGCGAATGCATGGCCGTTTACCGCTGCGACAACTGGAACTGGAAAAGTCATCAGCCGCATGTAGAGAGCCTGGAGACCCTCGACGACAAGTTTCGTGCTCTCCTCGCCGGCCTCCATCATCCACTCGAGGTCAAGCCCATTGGAGAAGAACTTGCCTTCGCCGGTCAGAACGACGGCGAGGGCCGATTCGTCAGCCTCGACGCTGTCGAGCGACGCCTTGAAGGCATCGAGCATCGGCAGGTTGAAGCGGTTCTCCTCCGCCTTCATTGTCAGTACTACGACGTCGTCGATCCTGCCTGCTTCGATCATTCGTTCTCCATCGGCTCGGGCTTGGTTTTCGGTGCTTGCGGAGCAATGATGACGAGAACCGCCGCCGTGTGCCGCGCTGCGCCGCCGTGTGAAACTGGCGCAAGCTGCGGGCGCGAGCTGTATCTTCGGGTAATGACCAACCGCACCCGCAGACTTACCGCCCCGGCCCTCCTAATCGCGCTGCTCGCCGCCCTTGCCGTCGCTCCGACGGCAAACGCCGCGAAGCCGCAGAAGCTCTACGTCTCGCTCGGCGACTCCTACGCCGTCGGCTACCAGCCGGGGCTCGGATCAACGCGCAACGGCTTCGTCTACCAGGTTCCCGGTCTCGTCAAGAGCCGCGGATACAACCTCAAGGTCGTCAACTTCGGCTGCGGCGGCGCCACAACCAAGTCGCTGATGGAACAGGTCGGCTGCAACAAGGACGCGCTCGGCCCAGGCGCCGCTCCCTACCCAGGGCGGACGCAGATCGCTGCCGCGACGAAGTTCATCAAGGCCAACCGCAGCAAGATCGCCCTGATCACCGTCTCGATCGGTGGCAACGACGTAACCGCCTGCGCGAAGGCAACCGACGCGATCGGCTGTGTAGGCGCCGCGACTGCGGCCGTCAACACCAACGTCACGGCGGCTGCCAAGGCACTGCGCGTAGCTGCTGGACCGAAGCCAAGGATCGTCGGCACGACCTACCCTGACGTCGTTCTAGGCGCCTGGGTTAACCCCGGTGGCGACGGTGCGAAGAACCTCGCTGGCCTTTCGGTTATCGCTTTCCAGTCGCTGATCAATCCGTCGCTGAAGAAGGCTTACGGCTCGGCGAAGGGTTCGTTCGTCGATGTGACGGCAGCCACTGGTGCTTATGGCGACCTCAAGGTCTTCGAGAACTTTGCCCCTTACGGTTCGATTCCGAAGCCCGTCGCCGACGTTTGCCGGATCAGCTACTACTGCGACAAGGGCGACATTCACCTCCGCACCCCCGGTTACAAGATCATCGCCAAGATGGTTGCTGCCGAGCTGCCGCGACTCAAGTAGCCGCCCCGCGTCGCTGCCGGCAGGCCTGAAGGCCGGATCAAGCAGTACCGTCTAGGAGCAACAAGCCTTCGAACCTAGGAGCTCTTTGATGACCCGTCTTTCCGCCGCCCCGTTCCTGTCGATCGCATGCATCGCCGCCGTTGCTGCCGTAGCGCTCCCGGGTTGCGGAAAGCCTGAGTACTGCGCGAAGAAGACCGAGTTCAACAGCTCAGTCACGACGCTTACGAGCGTCTCGCTGACGCCGCCGGACCCGACCGTGATCAACACCGACATCACGAACGTTCAGAACGCCGGTACGGCGATGATCAACGCCGCCAAGAGCGACTTCCCGAGCGAGTCAACGGCGCTCGAAAACGCCGTCAACGATGTTGTTGCGACCGGCAAGACGCTGAGCACGACCAAGGACTTGACCGCTACGGGAGTAACACTCGCCGCGCAGCTGCTGGTCCTCAACTCGGCCTGGAACAGCTTCAAGACCGCCACCAACGACGCCTGCAGCTAACGCTACGGGAGGGAAGGGGGCGACGCGCCGATGAGTCACGCCCTCTCGCTGCTGCTTGAAGGGCTCGGCCACGCCGCGATGATGGCGTGGCAGATTTGGTGGGCGCTGGTCTTGGGCTTCGCGATCTCAGCGATGGTGCAGGCCTGGGCTCCACGCGAGCGGATTGAGGCGCTGCTTTCCGGCCCCGGCGTGGCGCCGATCGCCCGCGCGACCGGCTTTGGCGCCGCATCGTCATCGTGCTCCTACGCGGCAATAGCAATCGCGAAGTCGCTGTTCCAGAAAGGCGCATCATCAGCCTCCTCGCTGGCCTTCCAGTTCGCCTCAACGAACCTCGTATGGGAGCTCGGACTGGTTATCTGGGTGCTGATGGGCTGGCAGTTCACGCTTGCCGAGTACCTCGGCGGGATCGTGATGATCCTGCTGATGTGGGCGATGCTGCGGCTCTTCGTCTCCAAAGAGCTTGAAGAGGAGGCGCGCGAGCACGCACGTGGCGCTGACACCGGCCACGAGCACCACATGGCGGCGACCGACATCCCTTTGCGCGAGAAGCTGACCGATTCGCAGTCGTGGTCCGACGTCGCACACAACTTCCGCGGCGACTGGCAGATGCTTTGGAAGGAGATCGTGATCGGCCTGCTGCTGGCCGGCTACATCGCGCTGCTTGGCGACGACTTCTTCAACGGACTCTTCCTGACCGGCGCGCCGCCGGTCGTCCAGACGGTCTGGGGAGCGGTGATCGGGCCGGTGATCGCGATGCTCTCGTTCGTCTGCTCAGTTGGCAACATTCCGCTCGCCGCCGTGCTCTGGTCCGGTGGGCTCAGCTTCGCGGGCGTATTGGCCTTCATCTTTGCTGACCTGATCGTGCTGCCGATCATCGTCGCCTACCGCAAGTACTACGGCAACGCCTACGCCGCGCGGATCGTCGCTCTGATGTTCGTGACGATGGTGCTGGCGGCGCTGATCATTGACGTGTTGTTCGGCGCGGTCGGGTTGATCCCGAGCGTTCGGCCAACTACTGAGGACGTCTTCGGCATGATCAAACTCGACTACAAAGCGGTGCTCAACGCGATCGCTCTAGCCGCCTTCATCGCCCTTTGGACGATCACCGCCAAGCGCGGCGCGAAGGATCCTGTCTGCGGTATGAGCGTGGACAAGAAGGTCGCGCTGAAGAGCGAAGTAGACGGCAAGACTTGGTACTTCTGCGGTCCCGGCTGCCAAGAGAAGTTCGTGAGTAGCAATGGCGATCGGCTGGATGACGGCCGACCCGCCTGAGGCCAGCACGAGGGCCGGCCGGATCTCAACCCTGAATTCTTTCTAGGAACTTCGCAACTCCTCGGCAAAGGCCGTGTTTGGAGTCGGGTAAGTAGTTCACCCTGACGGCTTCGCATGGCGAAGCAGAGGAGAGTTTGAAATGAAGTCCTTCCAGGTACGGTCCGCCGTCGGCGGCCACGCGGTTCCCAGCAGCTCGACGGAGAACCGCTCGCGCCGGATGCGCTTGATTCTCGTAGGACTGATCACGGCTCTCGTCGCAGCCTTTGCTGCGCCAGCGTTCTCACAAGCGGCTGCGGTAACACCGCTGAAGACGCAGGGCAACAAGATCGTCGACTCGGCCGGCAATCAGGTCGTGCTCCAGGGCGTCAACTGGTTCGGCTTCGAGACCGGCAATCACGCTCCACATGGTCTCTGGACCCGCGACTACAAGGAGATGCTGGCGCAGATCAAGGCGCAAGGCTTCAACACGATCCGGATGCCGTTCTCAATCCAGGCGCTCCGCTCGACAACCACTAGTGGCATCGACTACGCCAACGGCCATAACGCCGCCCTCGCTGGCAAGACTCCTCAGCAGGTAATGGACGTGATCGTCGACGAGGCAGCTCGCGACGGTCTGATGATCATCCTCGACAACCACTCGACGACAGACGATTCCTTCATGCATCCGCTCTGGTACGGCCTCGGCGGTTACACCGAAACCGACTGGGTCGATACTTGGAAGGCTCTCTCAGCCCGTTACGCAAGCAAGACGAACGTGATCGGCGCCGACCTCAAGAACGAGCCTCACGGTGAGGCAACTTGGGGCACCGGAGCCGCAAACGACTGGCGCCGCGCCGCCGAGCTGGCCGGTAACGCTGTTCTCGCCAACGCGCCAAACTGGCTCGTATTGGTCGAGGGCATCGAAGGCCCGGTCGCCGGCGGTCAGCAGCTTGATCGCCACTGGTGGGGCGGCAACCTTGAAGGCGTTCGCAACAATCCTGTGCGCCTCAACGTCGCCAACCGCCTTGTCTACTCGCCGCACGAGTACGGCCCGGGCGTCTTCGCTCAGCCTTGGTTCTCCGACGCGAACATGGTCTCGATCCTCGCCGACCGCTGGCAGAAGGGCTTCGGTTACATCCACGACGCCGGCACAGCGCCGATCCTGATCGGTGAGTTCGGAGCTAAGAACGTTGGCCGCGACACCGTCGAAGGCCGCTGGATTCGCCAGTTCGCTGACTACCTCGGAAGCAAGGGCATGAACTGGACCTTCTGGGCTTGGAACCCGAACTCGGGTGACACCGGCGGAGTGCTCCAGGACGACTGGAACACCGTCAACCCGGCGAAGATGGCGCTGCTGGCCGATCTGATCGGCCGTAAGACGATCGACTACACGCCAGGCAGCGGCACGACTCCGGCGCCCACTCCGACCCCTACCCCGACGCCTACGCCAACCCCTACGCCTACACCTACGCCAACACCTACCCCAACGCCAACGCCTACCCCGGTCCCGCCCGCGGGAACGGTCAGCGTCCGTCTGGCGCTGGATTCGCAGTGGGCCGGTGGCTGGTGCGGCAAGCTCGTCGTCAGCAACACGTCCAGCGTTGACGCAAACATCTCGAAGTTCGCGTTCACCCTGCCTGCAGGCGCGGCGGTCACGAGCTCATGGAACGGGACGCTCACAGGGACCGCAACGGCTCGCGAGATCGCGGCGCCATCATGGGCGAAGGCAGTTGCTGGCGGTAGCTACGGCGACACCGGCCTTTGTGTCTCCTCTACCGGCACACTGAGCAACCTGACGGTGACGGCTGCCGGCGCTACAACGCCTGCGCCAACCCCGACGCCTGCGCCAACCCCGACGCCTGCGCCAACCCCGACGCCTGCGCCAACCCCGACGCCGACGCCAACCCCGACGCCAACGCCAACGCCAACGCCAACGCCAACGCCAGGCAGCGCAGTCCTGACGGCAACGGTGCTGAAGGATTCGACGTGGGCCGCAGGCTTCTGCCGCAGCTTCAAGGTCGCCAACAGCGGTAGCGCAACCTCGACCGGCTGGAAGCTGACGTTCACGCTGCCAAGCACGGTTGCGATTACGCAGAGCTGGAGCGGTTCGGCCACTCGCACCGGCAACACCGTGACCGTGACGCCTGAAGCATGGGCGGCGAAGGTCGCACCGGGCGCTGGTGCCGCATCGTTCGGATTCTGCGCCTCAGGCAGCGGTGAGCCAAGTGCCGTATCGGTAACTCAGGTGGCCTCGACGACAGCAGTCGCAGCCGCGCGTTCAAGGTCGACCGCCAAGTCGCGGGCGATTCTGAAGGCCAAGAAGATCCGCCAGGCGCGTAAGCAGAACGTGCTGCGCCACCGGGCAGGCCACTAGCAAGAGCAGTCGCAGCCAGCCCCTGTCGCCCTTACCGGCGCGGGGCCGCGCTGCGCTCTGCTTGGAGCAGCTCTCAATTCTTAGGACCAATTACCGCCGCACGCCGGTGGAGAAACGGAAATCACCCTGATGACCAGCAAGACAGAACAGTTGACCGGCCGCAGAACGCGGCTCACGCTCGCAGCAGCAGCTCTTACAGCCGCTGCAGCGATGTCCGGGGCCGCAGCCAGCGCCCAAGCAGCCGCAACGCCGAGCTTCGCTCCATACGTCGACATGACGTTGCAGTCGAAGGCCAGCAACTCAGCCAACATCAAACAGTCGGGCGCAAAGGCCTCGACGCTGGCGTTCATCGTCAGCGGCGCAGCCTGCCAGGCATCTTGGGGCGGCTTCTACGGCCTGAATGCTTCCGACGAGTGGTTCGACGCCAAGCAGGTAATCTCCGACGCCCGCGCAGCAGGCTCAGAGCCGATTATCTCGTTCGGCGGCGCATCGGGCCAGGAGCTGGCCCGCACATGCACCACTTCGACAGCGCTCGCCGCCCAGTACCAGGCAGTGATCGACGCCTACAACGTTCGCAGCCTCGACTTTGACATCGAAGGCGCAGACCAGGGTGACCCGACCTCAATCGCGCGCCGCTTCCAGGCGATCGCCAAGGTCCAAGCTGCCGGAATTGCAGCCGGCAAGCCGGTAACCGTCTCGCTGACGCTGCCGACAATGCCAACCGGGCTCACCTACGACGGGATGAACGTGCTCCGTAGCGCAGTCGCGAACGGAGTCGACGTAAGCGTCGTCAACGTAATGGCGATGGACTACTACGACTCCTCTCAGAATCCAGCCGGCAAGATGGGCGACTACGCGATTCAGGCCGGCGAAGCGCTGAAGGCGCAGCTCGGGACGGTCTTCACGGGCCGCAGCGACGCTGAGCTCTACCGGATGATCGGCATCACACCGATGATCGGCATCAACGACAACGCGGCCGAGATCTTCACGACGGCCGACGCGACAAAGGTGCTGAACTGGGCCAATTCGAAGAGCATCGGGCGAATCGCAATGTGGTCGCTCAACCGTGACTTCCAGTGCGCCACGCCGAGCAACTTCACCGGCAACTACTGCAGCGGTGTAACACAGAGCGCAATGCAGTTCTCGACGATCTGGAAGGCATTTGGTGGCGCGCCGGCAATCAACCCGACGCCAACGCCAACGCCAACGCCAACGCCAACGCCAACGCCGACACCAACGCCGACACCAACGCCGATCCCGGGCGCAGTCAGCTCGCGGGTGTCGGTCGATACGCAGTGGGCTGGCGCTTGGTGCGGAAAGATTGTTGTCAGCAACGCAACCGCGACCGATCGGGTCATCGACAAGATCACCTTCTCGGTCCCTAACGGCGACTGGGTAACCAGCACTTGGGGCGGCACGTTCACGCACAGCGGCAACGACTATTCGGTAGTCGCGCCAAGCTGGGCGCAGGCCGTTGCCGGTGGCAGCTACTCCGACACCGGGATGTGTGTTTCAGGTTCCGGTTCAGGCCAGCTGAGCAACATCGTCGTTACCTCGCACCAGACCGGGACGACGCCGACGCCAACGCCAACGCCGACACCGACACCGACACCGACACCGACACCAACGCCAACGCCAACACCGACACCGACACCGACACCAACGCCAACGCCAACGCCGACGCCAACGCCAACGCCAACGCCAACGCCAACGCCAACGCCAACGCCTGTACCCGGCGCGGCGAAGCTGGCGGCGACCGTGACGAAGGATTCGACTTGGACCGGCGGTCTCTGCCGCAGCTTCAAGATCGCAAATTCGGGCGGGAAGTCGTCGACCAACTGGAAGCTGACCTTCACGCTGCCGAGCAGCGTCAAGATCACCGACAGTTGGAGCGGCACAGCCACACGTAGTGGCAACGTCGTAACCGTTACGGCACCGAGCTGGGCGGGATCGGTTGCTCCTGGCACGAGCGTCGCTGCGTTCGGCTTCTGCGCCTCAGGCGCAGGTGAGCCAAGCGCGATCAGCGTTGCCGAGGTCGCCTCAGCAACGACGGCCGTAGCCGCCGCCCGCACACGTACGACCGCCCGCGCACGGGCAGTGGAGAAGGCGAAGAAGATCCGCCGCGCGCACAAGCGCAGCGCCGCCCGCGCCTAATCCCGTCAGGCAGGACTGAGGGTCCTTTCCGCTGTGAGCGGGGAGGGCCCTCAACCTGTTTAGGGGTCGCAGGACGGCGTCTGGCCACGGCGACTCGCCGCTCAGTTAGCCGCTTGGGGTGGCGTCGACCAAGCGCCACGGTGCGTCGTCTGAGCCATCAAGCGCCAGCGTCCAGCTCTCACTGAACTTGACCTCGCGGTCCTTGTCACCCGCCAGCACGGCGGCCGTGTCGCGGTTCTCCAAGTATCGGCGACCGCGGACCTTGAGAGCGACGGTCATTCGCGCCGGTGCCGGTTCCGCGACTAGGCGCTCGATCGTGATCGACTCAATCCGCGGCCCACGTACAACCAGCCGTGCGTTGTGGCCGTCGGCTGACGGGTAGAGCAGCTGCTCGATCGCCTCGGGGCTTGCAATAGCCTCCAGCGCCGCGTCAGGGCCGTCGACGGCTTCTGCCCAGGCTGCGACGGCTCGCCGCGCAGCGGCCGCCAGCACGTCCGGCGCGAAGCGGCCATCAACGAGCGAGAGGTCCATCGCTTGCGTACGCGCATCGGCAGCCAAGCTGACGTCAACGAGCTCTGCCGTGGAGGTTCCTTCGAGAGCCTTGTCGGCAACCGCGGCCTCGACGATTGCAGCGTCACGTAGCTCCACATCGTCCGACCACGGGGAAGCGATGATCGGGGCGTCGAGGTGGTGCGCGCCCTCGCGGTCCTGCTCAATCGAGAGCAGGATCCAACCGCCATCGCGCTTGGCCAGCGTCCAGTATTCGCTCAGCGTCACGACCGAGTCATCGTCCTCGCTGCGCATCAGTCGCATTCCGTCATCTGTCTCGACAAAATCCTCAAGCGTCGCCTCAATGTGGACGATCGCTCTGTCGTCGGCGTCGTCGGCCTTGTTGTCGATACCGACGTAGAGAACCTCAGGGCCGCGCAGCACGCGAACACGGTTGTGCCACCCGCGCGCCGACAGGTCCTGCATCCGCAGGCGCCACTCGATCAGCAGGTCGTCACCGACCATCGTCTGCAATGCGCGGTCGTCGCGCTGATCCCATGCGTGCTGGATCGCCCCGAAGAGGGCCGCGGTGCCGGCCGTGACTGCGTCGGCGTCGAACGCGGCATCGTCCGCCGCGGCTTCGGCCGACGCTGTACGCACGCGCGCGTCGCGCTCGATCCGCTTCTGGCGCATGTTGCGCACAGTCATGTACGAGCGAAACATGCTCAGAACGATGATCAGCGCGATCACGCCGAAGACAAGGAAGAGAGTCAGGATCGAGCCCGCGCTCGCCGCACCGCCGTAGCCGCCACCACCGCCGAAGCCGCCTCCGCCGCCATAGCCGCCACCACCACCGCCGAATCCACCGCCGCCACCGAAGCCGGACGAACCGCCACCGGCTGCCGCGAGCTGGAAGATTGAGCTGATCAGCGTGTTCATCTCAGCTACATGATCGCAGCATTAGTTCGGCGCTCGCGCGGGCCGGACAGGTTGCGGCCAGGCGGTCCTGATCTCAGGCGCTGGCGCGCGCCCCGCGGCGCGTCTTCTTCGCCACGAAGGCCGACTCCAAGCCTTCGCGATCGAAGCCGCCGATGACCTCGCCCTCGGTTGCGTAGCGGTAGAGCGCTACGCGGAAGACAGCCATGATCGTCGACTGGAAGAGCATCGCGATCACGAAGACGAGGACGCCGAGGCCGATCAGCAGGCCGCCACCGACGGCCGACGATCCGATCACCAGCACGCCCAACGCAATCGCGATGATCGCAGGCAGCATCGCGACGAAGAAAGTAATCAGGCCGATCGCGCTTGAGCCAACGACACCCTCACCCCAGCGCTCCTTGACGACGTGAGCCGAAGTCTTCAGAGCCTCTTTCGGCCCCAGCCCATCAAGCGCAATCACGGGGATCACGAAGAAGGTCGCGACCGCCCAAGCGAAGCCCGCAAGCCCGCCGACGATCGCGCTGGCGAGGCTGCCAGCGACCTCCTCGATTAGGCCCTGAATCACCGAGATCAGGAGACCGACGAACAGCGCCACTGCGGCCCAAGCGAAGATCAACTTCATCCGCCCGCGCGCAGCGCTGATGCCCTGCCCGACAGTCGTCTGTCGCCCTTCGAGCGCTTCGGTAGCGCAGGAGGCGAGCGCGACGGAGGAAAAGACGCCAACGACGGTCAGCAGGTAGACACCAACGATCACAAGCGGCAGTGCGCCCCAAGGAGAGTCGATCGCGACGGCAATCGCGGCGCCACCGCCGAAGAAGATGATCATCGTGATGATCGCCGCGACGACCGAGATGATCGGGAAAGCGAGCAGCGACTTGTCGGATTTCACGACAGCCCAACTCTGTTTTGACAATCTCCAACCGCGCTTGATTCGTTCCATGGCCGCGAAACTACTAGGTTGAGCGGGTGGATGACGAACTACCGCACTGGACGCACGGGACGGTTTGCATCCTTGCCACCGGCGGAGAAGGCCCGCACGCGATACCGGTGAGCACTGCGGTGCGTACCTCCGAGACGCGAATAGTTCTCGCTCTAGGAGCTCGCCGAGGTTCGCTGAGGCGGTTGCGTGAAGATCCGCGCGTCGCGCTGACCGTGCTCGCCGCCGGTGACGTCGCCTTTACCGCGCACGGCACCGCGCAGGTCGTTGCCGACCCGCTGCCCGGCTTGGACGGAGTAGTTGGCGTTGAGATCAACGTCGAGCGCGTCAGCAGCCACAAGCGGCCGACCTTCTCAATCGCCGACGGAGTCGCCTGGGGTTGGGCCGACGACGAGGCGCGCGAGCGCGACGCAGCAGTTCGCAGCGCCCTGCTTACGCTCTAGTGCGAGGTGATTACGCGGTCGATTAGGCCGTACTCGACCGACTGCTCAGCGGTGAAGAAGCGGTCGCGCTCCATGTCGTCATGGACCTGCTCAATCGTTAGGCCGGTGTGCAGCGCGTAAAGCTCGTCGATCCGCGCGCGGGTCTTCAAGATCTCGTTCATATGGATCTCAATGTCCGATGACTGGCCTTCGAAGCCGGCCGATGGCTGGTGGATCAAGATCCGGCTGTTGGGCAGAGCCAGCCGCTTCCCTGGAGCTCCTGCCGTCAGAAGAAGCGAGCCCATCGACATCGCTACGCCGCAGCAAATCGTCTGCACGTCTGGCTTGATGAACTGCATCGTGTCGTAGATCGCCATCCCCGCGTAGATCGACCCGCCGGGTGAGTTGATGTAGATCGAGATGTCCTTATCCGGGTCTTCAGACTCAAGGTGGAGCAGCTGCGCGACGATCAAGTTGGCGATCTGGTCGCCGATCGGTTGGCCGAGAAAGATGATCCGATCGTTCAGCATTCGCGAGTAGAGGTCGTACTCGCGCTCCCCGCGTGAGGTCGTCTCGATTACGGTCGGGATCAGCGGCATCAGGTCACCCTAGGGCATGGCTAAGCCGTCCACTCCGCGAATGCGTGCGGCAGGCTCCGCGCTCTGGTGGCAAGATGGCGGGACAGTGACCGCCGTTCCCGACGACATCGACCACGAGGACGGCCCCCTAAGCCGCGTATCTCCGCTGGTGCTCGTGCTCGCGGCGACTGTCTCGGTTCAGTTCGGTGCAGCGCTTGCGGTGACT
>CAMCVN010000041.1 GCA_945881845.1 Bifidobacterium breve
ACCATCTTGGCGGCGCGGCGCGTTTTGCCGCCGGACTTGATCGTGCCGGCCCATGAGTCGGCACCGCGCATGAAGGAGACAGGACCGCTGGCGGTTCCGCCCTTGCTGAGCGTCTCCATTGAGCCGCGGATGTTCGAAAGGTTGATGCCGGAGCCGGAGCCGCCGCGGAAGATCGTGCCTTCCTTCGTGTTCCAACCGAGGATCGATTCCATCGTGTCCTCGACGCTGAGGATGAAGCAGGCCGAGCACTGTGGCTTCTCTTCAAAGCCGACGTTGAACCAGACCGGCGAGTTAAAGGCTGCCTTCTGGTGCAGAAGGATGTGCGTCAGCTCGGCTTCGAACGCGTCGCCGTCCTCGGTAGTCGCGAAGTAGCCGCGCGTACGACCCCAGTCGGCGATCGTGCCGGAGACGCGGCCGATCATCTGCTTGACCGAGCGCTCGCGCTCGCGTGAACCTGCCTGTCCGCGGAAGTACTTCTGCGTGACGATGTTGGTGGCGTTCTGTGACCAAGTCGTAGGGAACTCAACGTCGGTCTGCTCAAAGGCAACGTGATCTCCGTGAGCGATCCGCGCGTCGCGAACCTCCCACTCAACGGAAGCGAATGGATCGGCACCAGGTTCGGTGTGGCGGCGTTCGATCGACATTGCCTGGCCAGCCTCGACGGCGGTGGCGGTGGTGTGGGTCTGCGGTGTGATTTCCATCGTCTTCTTCCTCTCGCCTGCCGGCCGAATTGCCGGTGCATTTACGCGTCCTGGTGAACCGGTCGCGGGTCGAGCAACTTCCCACTTCCATCGGACGGAATGCAACTGAGCGCCCGATCCGTTTTCGGGCCGTCAATTCAGACAAATTCGACCCTTTAAGGATAGCCCAGCTGGTAGCGGCTTTTTACTCCGCGGTCGGCGGCGAGTTAACGGCCGAGGCGGATGAAATCGCGCAGCTCGGCGCCGTTCAGTCCGACCCGCCAGCCGGCCTCGGCTGTCGAGTGGCGCCAGCGCTTGAGCCAGCGCGGATCCCAGCCGCGGATGCGCCAAAGCAGGATCACGATTAGCACTCCGAGCAGCACGGCCCCGAGCGCGATCAGGCCAATTGTTAGCCAAGCAAGTCCGCGGTCTTGGGCCTTGCTGAGCGGCTTACCGCTCTGCGTTGTTGTCGTCGGCGCGGGAGTGGTTGTCGTCGGCTCGATCACGGTCGGCGATGCCGGCTGGCCGGGCGCGCCTGAAGGGGGTGTGATTACGCCGTCGGTTGTCTGAACCGGCTGGCCGGGGACCGGTTCGACCGGCTGAACCGTCGTCTGCGCCTGCGCGCCAAGCGGCAGCGCCAACATCAGGGAGCTCGCGGCGAGCGCAGCGATTAGACGAAAACGCATGCCCAGAAGCCTAGGGCAGCAGCCCGCTGAGCGCATCAATTGCCGCTGCGAGCACCAGATCGGGGGCGGCGGCTCCGTCGAGCACGCGGATCCGCTGCGGCTCTGCGGCGGCGAGCTCGTCATAGGCCGCCGCGGCGAGCGTGAAGAACTCGTCGCCGGCCAGCTCGAGCCGGTCTGTGGCCTCACCGCGCTCGCCGATCCGCGAGGCGCGCGTGGCGGCATCAACGCGCAGGTAGAGCGTGCGGTCGGCGGCCAGTCCACCGCTTGCAAACTGATTGATCTGCGCGACCGCCTCTATCCCTAGTCCGCGACCGGCGCCCTGATAGGCGAGCGATGAATCTATGTAACGGTCGAGCACTACAAAACGCCCCTCTTCGAGCAGTGGCAGTAACAGCTCGCTGACCAGCTGCGCGCGGGCAGCAGCGTAGATCAAAGCTTCGGCGCGCGCGTTGACTTCAAGCGAAGGGTCCTTGACCAGATCGCGCAGCCGCTCGGCCAGCTCCACCCCACCCGGCTCGCGCAGCGCGGTCACCGGCAACGAGCGACTTTCAAGCTCGGCTGTGAGGCCAGCGACGAGCGTTGACTTGCCGGAGCCGTCGAGCCCTTCGATCGTGATCAGTCGTCCCGCCATCAACGAGCCGAGCGTACCCGTACGATCAGCCGATGAGCACGCTCGCCGCGATCGAACGTCACCCGCACGCGCTGGCCGTGCTCGGTTCGGCGCTCGAGCCGGGCGGCAAGCCCTCGCACGCCTACCTCTTCCACGGGCCTCCGGGGGCCGGGAAGGCGGCCGCTGCGCGTGCCTTTGCCGCCGAGCTGCTGGCCGAAGGCGCTGCCAACCCTGACGGCGTCCGCGACCGCGCCGAGCGCGAATCGCACCCCGACCTAACTTGGGTTCGCGCCAGTGGCGCCAGCGAGATGCGCCGCGCAGACATCGACGAGCCGGTCGTCGCAGCAGCGGCGCGCAGGCCGTTTGAATCGTCGAAGCGCGTCTTTGTAATCGAGGGCGCCGACACGATGAACGCCGAGGCCGCCAACCGGATGCTCAAGACGCTTGAAGAGCCGGCCTCCTACGTCCACCTCGTGCTGCTGACCGACCGCCCCGAGCAGGTCCTTCCCACGATCTCGTCGCGCTGCCTTGCCGTGCGCTTTGACGCACCGACCGAAGCTCAGCTCGAGGAGCAGCTCGGCGCGCGCGGAATTGCGCCGGAAGTAGCTCAGGCCTGCGCAAAGCTGGCACTCGGCGACGCGAACCGTGCGATGGCGATGTCGCTTGGCGAAGGAGCCCAGCAGCGCGCCAACGCTGAGCGCTTCGCCCGCTGCGCTCGCCACAACAAGCTCAGTGACCAGCCATGGAAGGCGCTGATTAATCTCGCCCAAACGCTGGCGGCAGCGACCGAGGACCGCCTCAACGAGGAGGCCAAAGCGGAGGCCGAATCGCTGCCGAAGCGCGAGCGCAACAAGTACGAAAAGGACGCCAAGGCCGACGCTCACAGGATCTGGCGCCGCGTTCGCACGTCAGCGCTCGACGAAGGTTTACGGCTAACTGGCCTCTGGTACCGCGACCTCGCCTGCATAGCCGACGGCGCGCCGGAGCTGATCTACGCGGTAGACCGCCGCACTGAACTTGAAGCAGACGCTGAAGGGCTCAGCTCCCACCGACTGCGCGAAGCGGTCGCCCTAGTTGACGCGACGCGCGCATCACTTTCGATCTACCCCGATGATCAGCTGCAGCTTGAAGCGCTCGCGTACCGGCTGGCCCGCACGCTCAGCTAACGACGCCAGCGGCCAGCAGCACAAGCATCAGCACACCGACCGCAACGCGATAGACAACGAAGACACTGAAGTTGTGCGTGCGAACGAAGCGCAGCAGGAAGGCGATTGCAAGGTAGCCGCTGATGAAGGCCAGCACGGTCGCGACCACGGTCGGCCAAACGCCAACCGAAGCGCCGGTCGAATCACCGATCTTGCGCAGCTCAAAGGCGCCGGAGAGAACGACAGCGGGGACTGAGAGAAGGAACGAGTAGCGCGTCGCCGATTCGCGGTCGAGGCCGAGAAAGAGGCCGCCGGAGATCGTTGAGCCTGAGCGGCTAACGCCGGGAATCAGCGCCAAGGCTTGGAAGAGGCCGATGATGATGCCGTCCTTGAGTGTTAGCTCCTTGACGTCTCGGTTCTGCGCACCCTTGAGGTCGGCGGCCATCAAGACGAAGCTGAACAAGATCATCACGATCGCGACCAGCGAGAGCGTGCGCACGTTGTTCTCAATCTGATCGGAGAAGACGAGGCCAACGATCCCGATCGGGATCGTGCCGAGAAGGATGTACCAACCGAGCCGCCCGTCGGTGTCACTGGTGCGCCAAAGCGCATGATCGCCGCCGAATGACTTAACGAAGGCAACCGCCATCCGCCAAAGATCTTTGCGGAAGTAGACCAGCACGGCGGCCATCGTCCCAAGCTGAATCACGGCGCTAAAAGCGGCGCCCGGGTCGGGCCAGCCGGCCAGCGCGGGCACGTAAAGAATGTGGCCGGTGCTGGAGATCGGCAGGAACTCAGTTAGCCCCTGAACGATTCCGAGGACGATCGCTTCAAGCGTTGACACGGCCGGAACGCTAGCGGGGGGCTAGGTCAGCGCCTACTAGCGAGCCGGCGTGATGCCCTGCCTGAACGCCAGCAGGTTGTCCGGGTCATAGGCGCGCTTAATCTTCTGCAGGCGCTTCCAATTATCGCCATAGTAAGCGCTGCGCCAGGAAGTCAGGCCGCCGTCAATGTAGTTCTGGTAGGCCTGCCCTGAGGCGTAGGGCCGCATCGCTGCGTAGATGTCATCTGCCCAGGCCACGTTCGCCGCCGCAGAGGCCGGTTCACCCCAGAAGTTGAGATAGACGGTGTGGTAGAGCGTGTTGCGATGGACGAACGCGGTTGCGTTTGAGGCGACCGCGTTCGACTTGCTGCCGGGGCCGAGCGCCTCGATCTGAATCCCACCCTCGTCTGAACCGGGGCCACCGGGCCAGTTTTCAACCTGAGCGATCAGCTCAGCAATGCCGGGAGCTGGCACCGGCTTCGTGAAAAAGTCGGAGCGCTGATAGTTCGGGTAGAGCGCGGTCGAATTGCAAGTGAGCGCGCCGCCGGCGCCAATCGTGCAGCCGTCAGGGTGCCAAGCCTCAGCATAAGTCGTCTTCTTGATTGACGAAGAGGTTGGGCCGATCGCCGTCAGCGGCGCGAGTAGGTCCTCGAGCTCGGCCTGAGAGCCGTTCCAAAGCCCGCCGACCGAGGCCTTCAACACGTAGGGACCGCTACCCGACGACGGCGGCGTGCGCGTCATTCGTAGCGAGCAGCTCGCGAGTGTGCTCGGCGCGGCCGGTGCAAGCGTCTGCCATGCGGCGTACATATCAGCGGCTTTACTCCAATCGAACGACATTCCAAAGTCGAATGGGGCGCTAATTGAATGCGTGCGGAAGGTGAATGATGTGACGATGCCGAAGTTGCCGCCGCCGCCGCCACGCAGCGCCCAGAAAAGCTCCGGGCGATGCTTCGCCGACGCGCGGACGTAACGACCGTCGGGGAGCACGACCGAAGCTTCAACCATGTCGTCAACGAGCGTTCCATGCTGACGCAGGCCGCGGCTAAGGCCACCTCCAAGTGCGAGTCCGGCGATGCCAACCGTCGGGCAGGAACCGTTCAGGATGCCGCGCCCGGCGCCAAGAATCACGTTGTTGAAAATGCTCAGCACGTTGTTGCCGGGGCCTACCTTGACGGTGCCGTGGACGCGATCAAAGCGCACCCCGCTCATCTGAGAGACGTCGCAGACGATGCCACTCGCGTTGCTGTACCCCTCGAACGAGTGGCGGCCGCTGCGCGCTGAGATTGGCCAGCCGCGCTCGCGTGCGAAGCGAACAACTTCCTGCACGTCACGAACGCTCTGACAAAACGCGATAGCGCGTGGGTTGATCGAAAGCCGCGTGTTCCAAAGCGCGGCCGCTGCACCGTAGGTCGCGTCGCCTGGCTCGATCAGTGTTCCACCGAGGCGACGCTCTAGCGAAGCAAGCGTCATCGCCGAGCGTGCCGTGCCAATAGCTGGAACCCCCAGCTGAGCTAGCGCTGCGCCCCCAGTGAGCACGCCGGCTGCACGTAGGACTTCTCTGCGGCTGCGCGGTCTGCGATCCATCTGCTTCAACCTACTGGACGCCAGGCGGCGCTGGCGCCGCTTCTAGCGCCGGTCTATCGACCCAAGATTCGGCTCGAGGCCGTAGAGGCTGAAGTTGCGGAAGCTTGAAAAGTTGGGGTTGTCATGGCCATGGAAATCGGCTGAGCCGGTCGTGAGCATGTCGAGCCCGGCTGCGAGCTCGACGAGCCGGCGCGTTTGATCCTCCGTGTAACTGATGTAGAAGGCCTCAACACCATCGCCGCCGAGCGCCGCAAAGCGTTCCAGCACGTCGCGCGTTGCTTCGTGCTGATTCTCGTCGCGGAAGTCCCAGTAGGGGTGCGCCCAGATCGCCTTGCCGCCGGCCTCGTGGATCGCCTCAACCGCCTGGCCGACAGTCGGCGCAGTTCGGCCGCGGTAGCCGGGCGCGCCCGGGACCAGATAGGCGACGAGCAGATCGACAGAGTTCGTCAGACCTTCGGCGGCAACGCGCTCGGCGTTGGCCGGGTCATCAAAGATCGCCGCCGCGATGTGCGGGCGCCCGAGCGGCTGCTCAGCGCGCTCCGGCAGCGTCACCTGCCAGCCGTTCTCGCGCATCGCCTCGGCGATCCGTTCGCCGCGGGTCCAGCGGTCTTCGCGCCAAAGCTCGAGCCGCGCTAGTAACACAGGGTCGTGGTGGTCAATGCCGTAGCCGAGAATGTGGAGGTCCTTGTCCCCCACGTCGAGTGAGGAGATCTCAACGGCGCTGACGAGAGTCAGGGCGCCGTCGGTCGCCGCGGCGGCGGCGAAGGCCTCATCGAGCCCTTCAACGGTGTCGTGGTCGCTCAACGCGAGCAGCTCAACTCCAGCTTCGTGCGCGGCCGCGACCACAGCGGCCGGTGGCAGCGCACCATCGGATGCGGTCGAGTGAGACTGAAGATCAAAGCTGGGCTTGGACACAGAGCCAGCCTACGGCAACCTTTGAAGCCGCGAGGCTCTATAACGGGTGCGAGATGTCGGCTGATTCATCAGAGATCGTTTCACTCGTTGGCGTCTACAACGCCGACGGAACGCTCTCCGGAGAGCTGCGCTACTGGCTCGGCGCAAGGGTTGGCCTAGCCCACTGCGCGCTCTGCGAAATCACGCACGGAACTTTCCGCGAAAAAGAGGAATGGAAGCTGCAAAGCGCAGCGCTTCCGGTGCCTTTCGAAGCTGTTCACCTCGACGAGCGCTCGCCTGAGGTTGCGGCCGCCAGCGGCGCGCAGACGCCGTGCGTGGTCGCCTTAATCAGCGGGGTCGGTCTTGAGCTGCTGCTCGGCCCCGAGCAGCTTGAAGCCTGCCGGGCCGAGCCGGCAGCACTGGCGGCCGCGATCAGATCCGCAGCGGGAAGCCGTGGGCTCCACTTCGCAGCGCAGCGCTGAGAGCGCACCACACAAGCAGCGCCCAGTATCCTCGACCATTCCGGTCCGGGGTGCTCTCGCCAGCACAACGGGCCGGTCCTAGCCGACGTAGCTCAGTTGGTAGAGCACTTCACTCGTAATGAAGGGGTCCCCGGTTCGAATCCGGGCGTCGGCTCTACGTTTCGTGGCTCCCGGAGGGGCAGCGTGACGGCGGAGCGCTGCGGTCTATTTTGCCGGCGCGGTCACCAAGAGCCATCAGCAGTTTCCCGAAAATCATTCGCTTGCGAAATGTTCCAGTATTGGTTTTTGCGAGCGTTTAGCTGGCCGAGGGGGCCGCACCGGGAACCGTCGCGCAAGCCCCCCTCCCGTGGTAAGTTGCCGCAATGAAATTGCTGCTTAAGGTTGCCACGCTCTCGTTCTTCTCTGTTGCTCTGTTTGCCGTTGCGGCTGGTTCAGCGCTGGCATCGGGCAGTGGGCCCACTGCCCGATCGGCGGGCGCGGCTCAGCAAACGAAGGAGTTCTCGATGGAGCTAACCGCCCGTTCGGCGACGTGGGCCAAGCAGGCCGGTAAGGGGCTCTACACGTTGACGCTGTCGGGCGTTTCGAAGTCGGTGAAGGTCCGTTCGACCTCCAAGTCGGGGAAGGTTTCTCTCTCGCCGTTTTCCCTTACGGGTGTTTCTCCGTATTGGGACTCTTACGGCGAAGTTACCGGCCAGTTCACAGACGGCGGCAAGTCAGCCGACGCGCCGCTCGCAGTGATCGCGGTACGTGGAGTCAACGGTGTTGCGCTGGTGCAGCTGCTGGAGCTCAAGAGCAGCGGGGGCGGCAAGCTTGTTTACACCGGCCGCTTGCTTGCCGACACCAACAAGGCGCGCTACCAAGTTAGGGAGATTAGCGGTTGGTACTTCCTCAAGAACGATCTTGACGACATCACCGCCGTCAAGGTGCCGCGCAACAAGAACGACGTGCATGTCGTCATCGACATGCCAAGGCGCATCGACCAACCCCGACATCCCGAAGCCCAAGCACAAGCAGCCACCGCGGCCAAAAAAGCAAGCCCTCCCGCACGCGCATCAATGCCCACAATGACCTGCTACGGCAACAAATCAAGCTACCTCGCAGAATGCGCCAAAGGGAGCATCTGGACGCCGTACGGCGAGAAATGGGGGTGGGAATTTGACCCATCCGGCAATCTGCCGAGCTCGGCTTGTACCGGCCTTCAACCTTCCGGGGGAAGAAGCGCATTTAGAAGCTATTGGGAAGTCGGAGTACCCCAAAGCCCACTACGTACATATTTCTACTATCAAGACGTCGGGATTGTCGGAATGCAGTTCCGCCCACCTGATCGAGTCCCTACTTGGTCATGCGGAGCGGCCGCTCCTGGTTACACCCGCAGCGACCTCGCGGATCGGCGCGGAGCGACAAGTGAGGGCATGCGCTCAGTGATTTTCGGCCACGAGGCCCCTGCACCTTTCTGGTTGTGGGGGGAACCACCGCTCAAGCATGGGTTTAAGTTCGGTCAATATTATGGGGTCTACAGTTCCAACTCGGTGACCTACTACGCAACCGACCGCTGCTCGGCGTTCCTAGCCGAGTGGTCCGCCAGAGGGGCCTGCTGGTAGAAGGCCGCTGGTCAGGCACCCGCTGCTGGTCGCTGACCGCAGGCGGTAGCTCACCTTGTAACGAAGCGGCGCCCGGTTCGAATCCGGGCGTCGGCTTCAGTAAAGACAGGACTCTCTCCCGTCTGCCGCTCGCCGAAGCAGGTGGGTGGCCGCGATCTGGCAACAAAGGCCAAGCGGGACGACGTACCGGCGCTGACAGTTAACCCTGGCGCTTATAGTGTCGCGCTATGAGATTGTCGCCGCGCGTTGCTGTTCCTGTTCTGGTCGCTTTCGCCCTTGTCGGCCCGACCACCATCGTGGCGCCCGCGACCGCGGTTCCACGCGCCACGGATGCTGCGCGTGGCGCCTTGCCTAACCCCGGCGGCAAGGGCCCTTTTGCGACCCAGCGCAGCACCGCGTTCGGCGGCTGGGAGCGGGTAGAGGTCGACCTGACCCTGCCGGTGGAGGATCTCGCGGAGGTCACCGTGCCGGTCGACTCCCGCGGGAATGTGCCCAATCGACGCTTCCCCGTTGTCCTTCTCCTGCACGGGCGCCACGCGGCGTGTGCGCAGGTCGGCGGTAAGGCGCCGGACCCGGTTCCGGCGTGGTGCCCGGTTGGCAACACGATCCCCGTTCCAAGTTACGCCGGCTACCGCTACCTTGCGGATCGGCTCGCCAGTCAGGGTCGTGTCGTGGTGAGTATCAGTGCCAACGGGATCAATGGCCAAGACAACAGCCGCGACCTCGGTGCGACCTCGCGCGCTCTCCTGATTGCGCACCACCTCACCCGCCTGGCTGAGGCTTCCGCTCGGTCCGTTAAGGGGTACGGCAACCTGCTCGTCAGGCGCCTCGACCTTTCCCGCACGGTTCTCATGGGGCATAGTCGCGGCGGTGAGGGCGTGGTTCGAGCCGCCCAGATGCTTGCCGATGCGCAAGACAAGGCCTTCGCGATTGCCGGCGTGATCCCGCTGGCGCCTGTCTCCTTCGCGCGCATGGCGCCTCCGACGGTCCCGACGGTCACGATCCTGCCCGCCTGCGATGGCGACGTCGCTGACCTTCAAGGCGAGACCTACCTTGATCGCGGCCGCGACCTGTATGGATCTCGAGGTGGGCTCCGCTCATCGGTGTGGGTGCCAGGGGGCAACCACAACTACTTCAATACGGAGTGGACTCCGGGACTCTCGGTGTCCGAGACCGGTGACGATGACGCGACCTACCAATACGACGAGGCCACGGGTTCCTGCGCTGCCTCTGCCAGGCTCACTCCTGCGCGGGAGCGGGCTGTCGGGATTCAGGTAATGGCTGCGGCGGTGCGCTACATGCAGGAGGGGAACCGATCGATGCTTCCGCTCCTCGACGGCTCTGGTAGACAGCCGCGAGGGCTGAACGGGATTACCTTGCGTGCCGCAAGCCAGGCTGGCCCGGACCGACTGCTCCTGGTACCGGCTTCCACCCAACGACTCAGGTCGACCCGCGTCAAGGCGAGTATGTGCCGCGGGATCTCGCTCTATTCAGCATCCGAGGACGAGAGGGTCTGCGCGACGGGTGTCGGCGATCCCGAGTTGGCGGGAGCGTATGACACGGCGTGGCTGGGATCGGATTTCGTCGATGGACCGTTGCCCGGCCGGGCGGCAGTCGAAGTCTCGTGGCAGAGGGCGGGGACCGCACTGGTCGACCTGCGGCGGCCGGTCAATCTGCGTCTGACTTCGCGCCTAAGTGCGCGCGTCGTCCTCGATCCTTCAAGCACGGGCACAGTACGGCTTGCCGTCAGAGATGCGGCAGGGCGCACGGCGATCTTGTCCACACGGGGACTGCCGATCAGGCCCGTGACCAAGGGTCAGCACGAGCTGCGCCTGTGGGCGCAAACCGCATCGGTTGATCCCCGGAGGTTCCGCGGCGTTGACCTCACGCGGATCACCGGCGTGGGGATTGCGACGGCAGGCAGGGGCAAGGCTTGGCTCCTCGAGGTTTCCCAGCGTGCGCCGCGCCCGCCCGGGCCCGCGCCGGTGCTCCCGGTTGCGGAAGTGGTCGACGCCGTCGCGACGGTTGACGCCGGGCAGTCGGTCACTGTCCCCGTTCAGGTGCGCCTTGATCAGCCTGCCGGTGTTGGGCTGTTAGGGAGGAACGCGCGGCTGCGCTTCTCCGTGAAGGCGGGATTGGATCCCTCGATTCTTCCTGCCTACAACGGAACATTGCTGGTGCCGGCAGGTGCTCGGCGTGCGACCATCCGCGTGCCGGTGAAGATGCCTGTGGTGGTGGGTTCGGCAGACGCAGCGAGCGTTCAGGTAGCCATCTACGCGATGAATGGCGCAACGGTGGGGATGTTCCGGGGAAGCCTCACGGTGCTGCCTACAGGAGTGCGAATCCGCGCCCTCACGCTGGAGTCGGCCGCGGCGATCGCCGCCCCCGGAGCTTCGCTCGAATGGGACTTCGTTGCAGATGAGCCGGGGCTCGTGACCGTCGGCGCCGAGGTAACGGGCGGGACGCTGGATTTCGACGATCTCGATCCGGCATTCCTTGAGTCCCATGACCTGCCAAAAAGCGGACCTCTGACAGGGGTACACCTCCTCTCCGAGCAGGTAGCGCCCAACCGCTACCGAATCTCGTTGCCACTGTCAGTCAACGCGCGCAATGGAGCGACGCTGGAGCTCGCCGTTACGGCGGTGTCGGGTGCAAAGAGCGCAGAGCTTCCGCCACTGACAGGTCAGGTGAGATGAGGGTTCGACACATTCCAGGGGCGTGCGACGAGCCCCGGTAACTGAGCAGTCCGCTCACGGTGGCAACAACGAGACGCGCCGATGCGCTCAAACCAACTGGCGCAAAGGCGCAAGGCGAAAGGCACTGCCCATGAAATCGAATTCGGTCGGCCCGCGTGTACTTACTGCTGCTCTTGCCACGTCCCTACTTGCCGCCGCGCTGTTCGCAGCGCCGGCTTCGGCAAATCCGGTTCGAGCAGCAGCAGCCAACCCGACCTATTCGTCTTTGATGAAGGACGTCCTGATCAACGCTGATTACTGGGACAAGAAGCCGAAGATGCTCGCCGCCGGGCTCGGATTCACGAACATCCTTGGCGTTGCCAACGCTGATTCCACAGACACGTCCGTTGCTCAAGCCGCAGTCCAGGCAGTCTCGGGCGCGTGGAACGTGGGCCTGACCTGCTCCTCGACCTCGACCCCACCTCAGCGCGCGTACACCTCGGCGGCCAGCCCTAACCAAATCCTTTCCAGCTACGGCGCATCGGTGAATACCGGTTCTGGCCTGCCAGTCGAGTTCTCGTGGCCGGTCTTGCCGAGCACCGTCCACACGACAGACTTCCAAGTGACGCTGAGCGACGGATCGGTCGTCACCCCGGAAGGCGTATCGATCATGCCGAACATTGAGTACAACGAGCGCTCGACGGTCGTGCTTGTCGGCGCCTTCGGAACCCCGTTCCCATCCGACCAGGGCGGGCTATATGTGACCAAGGTCCAAGTCGTCAGCGACGCGACGCCAATGAAGCTGATTGGCCCGCGCTCGAAGAAGGTCAGCGCAGTCGGCATGAGCGCAACAAAGACGACCTCCCCATACGACGCTCCGTCGAGCGACCCAACCGACTGGGCGGGTCCGAAGCTGACCGGCGGCAAGATCTCGAAGATGTCAACCGCGGGCGAGATGGCCCCGAAGCTCTTCGGCGGGAACCTCGAAAATGACGGGGTCGATCTTTACGGCAAGGCGGCTAAGTTCCGCGTCCGCGTACTCACAACCGGCGGATTCTCGCCGGACGGCATCCGCGGGATCTACCCGACCGACTATCGGAATTTCTTCCAAGTCGTGGCCCGCTCAAAGAGCGGCAAAGTCGTGCGCTTGATCACGCCAGGCAAGACCTACTACATCGACGGGAACCCTCTGCGCGTGCTCGGCCTAGCGGATGTCGGAATGAAAGAGGACTCGTACGACTACTGTTACAACGAGGATCACGACAACCAGTTCGACATCGTGTTGGGCGGCTCAATTCAGGCTGCTGAGCGCGTACGAGCGGTCGTAATCCCCTCCACCGGCAATGGGTACCAGTCGTTCTATAACCCTGGTGGCCCAGGAACCACACCGGTCGCGGGCGTCAACTACACGAGCCCAGGGCCGCGCTACGAGCAGAAGATCGTGAACGCACTTCGCGACCCAATGACCGTCACTTACGTCAAGAAGTAAGCCGGGGAGCGCCTTGGCCTTGAAGCGATCGTTCTATTGAGCGCGCTTCAGGCAGCCTGAGCAAGCATCACCGCGACGACCACTCCGTGGGCGCTCCAGGCGATCGTGCGAACCCACGACGAGCGGACCAGACGGCGGTGGGCAAGCGCGTCGAAGCCGGATCCCAGCTCGGCGTGGCGCGGGACCGCAAGCAGGGCCGTGGCCAGCCAGGTCGACGCCGCAAGTACGAATCCGACGACAACCAGCGCCATCGCGGTCCCGGGTGGGCGGCTGAAGAGCAGCAAGCCGGCCGTAATTAGCTCGATCGACATGGCCGGCAGCACGACCGGCGTGATTCGCTCGGAATGAAGCCGGTGATACTCGGCAAACCCCTCTGACCCCACTGCCTCGAAGAGCGGGTAGTGGACTATTTGAACGATCCATCCAAGCCCGGCCATGAACCAGGTCGCCGCGGCGCAGATGATCAGGAGAGTCACCCGGCCAGCTTCGCGCCCGAGCCGGATGGGTAAAACCCCCTGATCAAGCCTCGCCCTGAGCTGTAGTTTTCACTTGGTGGAGACGAGCGAGACAGAAC
>CAMCVN010000042.1 GCA_945881845.1 Bifidobacterium breve
AAGTCGTTCGCGACGATCCCGTCGTCAAAGCGCAAGCTGCTGACCTACCACGACGGCTACGCCTACTTCGCACGCGAGTATGGCTGGCAGGTCGTAGGCGCGATTCAATCCTCGGACTTTGAGGATCCAACGCCACGTGAGGTGGCGGATCTGGTCGACCAGATACGAGCCGAGAAGGTACCGGCGATTTTTGGCTCTGAGGTATTCCCCAGCCCCGTGCTGGCTCAGATCAGCCGCGAAACCGGAGTGCGCTACGTCGATCAACTCCGCGACGACGACCTGCCCGGCGCGCCCGGTGAGCCGCAACATTCATGGTTTGGACTTATGCGCTTCGACTACCAAGTGATGACTGAGGCTCTCGGCGGCGATGGCTCGGCGCTAAGCGACCTACAGCTCCCGGCGACCCCCTCCGATACAGCGGACTATCCACAGTGACCAATCCAACCGATAACAACGACGGACAGCCGCTGGTTCAGATTGAGGGGCTTGGCCTAAGCCACGACCGTCAGTCAATCCTCGAGGATGTCAACTTGACAGTCGAAGCCGGCGACCTGCTCGGCATCGTCGGCCCGTCGGGGGCCGGCAAGACGACGCTGTTGAGAACGATCACCGGGACGCTCCGCCCTGATCAAGGCAGCGTTACGCTTCGAGACGGCCTGCAGATCGGCTACGTGCCGCAGGTTGAGAGCGTCAACTGGAACTTCCCGGTAACGGTGCGTCAATGCATCCTGATGGCTAGGACTAGCCGCCGCTTCGCATGGCCAACGAATGCCGAGAAGGCAGCGGTCTCCGAAGTCTTGGCGCGGCTCGGCCTCGATGGGCTGGCAGACCGCCATATCCGCGACCTTTCGGGCGGTCAGCAGCAGCGAGTCTTCATCGCCCGGGCTCTGCTGCGCAGCCCCGATCTACTACTCCTTGATGAGCCGACCAGCGGCGTTGATGTGGCCCTTCGCCACGAACTACTGCACCTGCTCGAGGAGCTCCGGTCGGAAGGAACGTCGATCGTTCTCACGACCCACGACCTGAACGGCGTCGCGACCCACCTCCCAACCGTCGCATGCATCAACAGAACGATCATCGCCCACGGCCCGACCAGCAGCGTGCTGAATCCGCAGACGCTGGAGGCCACGTACGGAGCCAGCATGCAGGTGCTCGAGCACGCCGGGATGCGTCTGATCGTTGATTCACCGCACCACACCCACTCCCCGTTTGGCCCCGACCGCGACGCGTTGCTGGAGAGCGCCGAGTGATCGACGAACTGCTACGGCCCTTCGCCTTCGAGTTCTTCCGCAACGGACTGATCGTCGCAACGTTGGCTGGCGCTCTCTGCGGGCTAGTCGGCGTCTACATCGTGGTGCGCGGGATGAGCTACCTGGCTCATGGCCTCTCGCACGCGATCTTCGGTGGCTTTGCCGCCAGCGCACTGCTTGGCGTCAGCTTCCTGCTGGGAGCTGGCGTTTGGGGGATCGCTTCGGCATTGGCGATTAACTCGGTGACGCGGCGCCGACCGATCGGCGCCGACGCAGCGATCGGCGTCGTGACGACCGCCTCGTTCGCCCTCGGGCTGATCCTCTTTGCACTATTCGGCCACAGCGGAGCCAGCTTTGACGCCGCGCTGTTCGGGAGCGTGCTCGGTGTATCACTAACCAGCGTGATCGTGATTGCCATCGTCTCAGTCGTGGTTGTAGGGATCGTGACCTTCGCTTACAGGCCGCTGCTATTCACGACCTTCGACCCCGAGGTTGCCGCTGCTTCGGGGTTGCGCACCAGCCGCATCGAAGCGCTGCTGATGGTCGTCTTCGCGATCTCAATTCTCGTCTCGATGCAGGTGCTCGGAGTGACGTTGATCGCGGCAGCACTGGTGATCCCGCCGACGATCGCGCGCCTGTTGACGAATTCCTTCTCACAGATGTTGATCCTCTCGAGTGCAATCGGCGCTACCTGCGGCTTCATCGGCATGAACCTCAGCTACCACCTTGACGTTCAGTCAGGGCCGGGGATCGTGATTGTCGCCGCCTGCGCCTTCCTCGTCGTCTACGCCATCAAACGCCCTACCGGGATGCAGCGCGCCGCAGCTTAAGAAGCGGCGTCGACGGTCATCGTCGCTTCAAGGTTGCCGCTTGTCTGCCCCGACGAAAGATCGAGGCGGAATTGAAGCCGATCGCCGCGATATTCAACGCGCGCGACCTCGAATGGCACCGCGCCGCGACCCGTAACGCGGAACTCCTGGCAGAGAACTAGGAAGACGGCGGCGCGCTCCGGGATTCCGAAGCAGTCGGCCTCAAACTGACCGCACTGACTGGTCTCGATCGACACGTCGGAATGAGCCAACTCGATTCCGTGATCGGCGAGCACAACGTCGGGCGCCAGCGGCTGACCTACCTCTGTCGCCTCCTCTAACCAACCGACGTCGGCTCGCGCGAAGAAGGATGAACTGATAGCCATTGGGACGCCGCGAATTGACATCAGCGCCGTGAGGCGAAGAATCTCAGCGTCACCGTCCAGCGCCAGTCGCTCGCGGGTCGACCGCTCCGCGCGCACGACGCGTCGGTCGAGCACTTTGACTTCGAGGAACGATTCTCGAGGGCTCTCCAGAAGTCGTGACAGGCCACCCGCGCGGTAGTCCATCTTCGGTTCAGCGACGAAGGTTCCGCGGCCTCGAATCCGTTCGATCTGACGATCGTCCTCCAGGATCGCCAAGGCACGGCGGACAACGGCTCGGCTAACCCCGAGTGAGCGCGCAAGCTCCGGCTCGGAAGGAAGCGCATCGCCAGGGTTCCAGTGACCGGACTCGATCCGCCCCTTCAGCACCTCCTGAAGCTGGTAGTACAAGGGGACAAAGCTGGTTCGATCCAGCAGATCGGGGTCGATCGCATTTCCGTTACTCCTGGCGACGTTAGGGACGGATGCCATCTGACGCGATGATAGGCCAAGTTGCAGTAAATAGCCAGCCAACTCAGCGTTTTGGGACTATCCAGAGGTCCGCAGTTGACGCGCGTCCACGGTTACTTGTACGTTACTTGTCTGCATGTGCTGCCAGGTAGACTGCCGAGCGATTACGACCGAGGAGAAGCGATGAGCGACGAGCACGATCCAGAACGACCAGCTTTTGACCGTTCCCAGCTACGAGGTAATCGCAACCTGCGAAAGCTCGCCGATATTCCAGATCGCAAGCAACGTGAATCGGTTGAGCGCGGATTGGAGTACGGCCTAGAAGCCTCAGCCTCGGTCAATGACCGCACGATCTCAACCTTCTCCCGCGGCCACCAACCGGCATTCGCGGGCATCAACACCTTCCGCAAGGTCCCCTACTGCGAGGACATTCATGACGTCGGCAAGTACGACGCAGCGATCATCGGCGCGCCGTTCGACATGGGCACGACCTACCGATCGGGCTGCCGCTTCGGACCTCAGGCAGTCAGGCGGATATCCGCCCTGTACGACTCCTACAGCGTCGACATGGGCGTCGACCTTGAGGAAGAGCTGAACCTCTGCGACGCCGGCGACATCTTCGTAATCCCGTCGAACATCGAAAAGTCGTTCGACCAGATCGACAAGGCCGTGGCGTATGTGCACGGCCAAGGCGTCTTCCCGATCGTGATCGGCGGCGACCACTCAATCGGCTACCCGGATGTGAGGGCGATCGCCCCACAGATCGAGGGCAAGATCGGGATCATCCATCTCGACCGTCACCTTGATATCCAGGAGCGCGACATGGACGAGAGGATGCACACGACGCCGTGGTTCCACGCGACCGACATCCCCAACGCGCCGCCGACGAACCTCGTTCAGATGGGAATTGGTGGCTGGTATGGGTCGCGCCCGGGAGTGAAGGTGGCGCGAGACCGCGACACAACCGTGATCACTATCGGCGACGTCGAGGAATTGGGAGTCGAACGAGCAGTCGAGATCGCGCTCGAATGCGCTTGGAAAGATGCCGAGGCGGTTTTCCTCTCCTTCGATATCGATTCGATCGACGCCGGGTTCGTACCAGGAACCGGCTCGCCGGAGCCCGGTGGGCTACTGCCTCGCGAGGCACTCAAGGCACTCCGCATGGTCGCAGCCGAGGGAATTTGCGGCATGGAAGTAGTCGAGATTTCACCCCCCTACGACGTCTCGGACATGACCGCTCAGCTTGGTTGCCGGGCGATCATGGACGTGCTCGGAACGCTCGTTGAGGCCGGCAAGCTGGGAACCCGCGCCGTTCCGGACGAACGACGCGAGGGCAACAGGCCGCCGGAAGCCCCGGCGGTCTGAGCCCAAGCAGGTCAGCGTGTGAAGGTGTGAACTAGCTGCAACTCAACCCGCTCTGGGCTGCCTGAGATCAGCGGTGTGACCTTCGAGTTGAAATCGGCGAAGACCTCTTCGCTGTTGACGACTTCGGCCTGCTCCATCGTGTCGAAGACGCCTATCCCCTGAACCAAACCGCTGGCAGGATCGCCGACGACGAGGACCTGATTGAGACCCTCGTGGCTCTCCTTCATGTACTCAGCGAACTCTGAGTAGACCTCGAGAAGGTGCTCGTACTGGCCCGGGTTGGCGTGCATCGTGAACTCGATAACTGTGCTCATCTGGTGGTTCTCCTTCAACGTCGATTGGTTGGCAGCGCTGAGCGTATAGAAGGCGCGCTCACAGCGTCCACGCGGTCTAGCGCTCCGACGCAGCGGGCAGAATTAGCCGATGCGCATCTATCCCGAGGTTCCCGCACTCCGCACCCGCGCCGTAGTAGCCGACCTGCTGCTGCTGGCGCTGCTTGTCGTCTTCGCTTGGCTGGGGATGAAGGTCAACAACACGGTCGACGACATCGCCAGCCTTGGCCGTGGCGTCCAAGATGCAGGCAACTCGGTCCGCGACGGCTTCACCCAAGCCGGCGACACGCTCGGCAACGTTCCACTGGTCGGCGGCGACCTCAGCGGCGCGCTGCGTGACGCCGGGCAGGCTACCGGCGGTAATGCTGTCGCGGCCGGCCGCCAGGGTGAGCTGGCGATCGAGGAGCTCGCCCAACTACTCGGTTGGCTGACCTTCCTAATCCCATCGGCGTTGCTGCTGGTAGCTGCGCTGCCGCGACGGATCCGCAAGGTCCGCCAGATCAACGTTGCCGCACAGGTCCTGAGGGCCGACAGCGAGGAGGCGCGGCGCCTGCTGGCGATGCGCGCCGCCTTCGCGCTGCCCTTCGGCACGCTGCTGAGCTACACGCGCGACCCATTCGGAGATCTTCAAGCTGGCAACTACGACGCCCTACTAAGAGCCGTCTATGAAGACTGCGGTTTACGCGCGCCCACGGGCAAACCAATGGCGGGAGCAGGATTCGAACCTGCGTAGGCAGAGCCAACGGGTTTACAGCCCGTCTCCTTTAACCACTCGGACATCCCGCCGAGCACAGCGACCGGAAGTGTAGAGCTCAGGCCGTGTCGCGCAGCCGCTGGGCCTCCGGCAGCGACTCCAGCTTCTTCAGCGTGTGGTTCTCGATCTGGCGAATCCGCTCGCGCGTAACGTCAAATGCGCGGCCGACCTCCTCCAGTGTCCGAGGCTTGCCACCGCCAATGCCGAAGCGCATGATGATCACGTCACGCTCACGCGGCGGCAGTGTGTTGAGCGCGCGATAAACGTTTTCGCGACGCAACGAATCGGAGGTTAGGTCGAACGGTGATACGACGCCGTCGTCTTCGACAAAGTCGCCGAGCTGCGAATCATCCTCGTCGCCAACCGGCTTCTCGAGCGAGATCGGCTGCTGGCTAACGCGCAGAATCTCGCGCACGTCCTCGGGGCTGCACTCGAGCTCCGCGGCGATCTCTTCTGGAGTCGGTTCACGCCCGAGCGACTGCACGAGCTGGCGTTCGACGTGAACAACCTTGTTCAGCTTTTCGACCATGTGGACGGGGATGCGAATTGTGCGGCCCTTGTCGGCGATCGCGCGAGTTACGGCCTGACGAATCCACCACGTGGCGTAGGTCGAGAACTTGTAGCCGCGGCGGTAGTCGAACTTTTCAACCGCGCGAATCAGCCCCAGCGAGCCCTCTTGAATTAGGTCAAGGAAGGTGAGTCCGCGGCCGAGGTAGCCCTTGGCGATTGAGACGACGAGCCGCAGGTTGGCCTCAACCATGTGCTGCTTGGCGTTCATGTCACCGCGTTCGATTCGCTTTGCGAGCGTTACCTCTTCAACGGCGCTGAGCAGCGGGACGCGGCCGATCGAGCGCAGGTAGAGGCGCAGCGAGTCGAGACTCGGTTCGACCGTCAGGTCGATCTCATCGTTCTTTCCGCCCGATGCCCGCTTGCCACGCTTGGGCGCACCTTCGGTCAGCGGTGGGCCGGAGCCATCGTCGCCTTCGGCGACGAGATCGATCCCCATCTCCTGAAGGTGGCCGTGCAGCTCCTGCACCTGCTCCTTCGATACTTCAACCTCTTCAAAGCACTTCGTGACCTGCGCGACGGTCAGGAAGCCCTTCTCCTGACCCGTGGCGATCAGTGGCCTCAGTTCTGCTAGCTCCCACACGGGGGCTTCATCGGCGAGCAATCCTGCGCTCTTTGTTGCCTGCATATTCTCCACAGCTCCTCAATTAAGAAATTGCGGGACTCGTTCTCCAAACGACTCCCCCTCCCCACACAACTCCCCTACTGAAACGTCATCTATCTCGATTGAACGATCCGAGCGCCTCGCGCGTAACCAGTCTGTAGTCCCGCAGCGATGCGACAGAGCCGCAATCAAGAATGTGATTAATAGCACAAGCTTGATTGAAGCTGGGCTACCCTTCATCAAACCCCAACTGAGGCAGGTCCTCGATGGAACTATCAGCGCTAACCAACTCCCCCGACGTTCAGAACTACAAGCCTGAGATTCACCTCTCACTCTCGCGAGTTGGCGTGACCGGCGTGGAGAAGGTGATCCGCATCGGCGAGCCCGGCGCGGAGCAGTCGTACCATGCGCAGCTCGAGTGCTTCGTCGACCTTGGGCCGAAGCAGAAGGGCGCGCACATGTCGCGCTTCGATGAGGTCGTCAACGAGGCGATCGGAGAGTTCGCGGTTGAAGGAACCGCGCTGCGCGCCGAACAGCTCGCGCAGGCAATTGCCGAGAGCGTCCGCGAACGTCAGGGCGCGCGCCGCGCCGAGGTGACGATCACGGCCCGCTACCCGGAGCACAAGCCTGCCCCCGTTTCCGGAATCACAACGCAGGAGATCTACACGCTCCACGGCGCCGCGCTTGCCAGCGCCGCGGGGACGCGTCGCCTCGTCGGCGTTACAGCGCAAGGAATCACGGCCTGCCCCTGCGCTCAGGAGCTGGTCGCCGCAACGGCCCGTGACCGGCTCAGCGCACAAGGCTTCGAGAACGATGAGATTGAGCAGATCATCGCCGCCGTCCCGATCGCGACGCACAACCAGCGCGGCCTCGGCACGCTCTTCCTCGGATCAGTTGAGGGCAGCGAGCTCGACGTTGAGGCAGATGATCTGTTGTCAATCGTCGAGGGCTCGATGTCGAGCGAGATCTATGAGCTGATGAAACGCTCCGATGAGGGCTCAGTCGTTGAGAAAGCGCACAGCAGGCCGCGCTTTGTAGAGGACTGCGTGCGCGAGGCCATTGCCGGCGTGATCGAACGCTATGGCGAGCTTGACGATGCAACCTTCGTCTCGGCTCGTCAGGAGAACCTCGAAACGATTCATCAGCACAACGTGACCGCCGAACGGTTCGGCCTGCTTGGCGAGCTGCGCCGTGAGATCGCCACCGACGAGCACCTGATGCATCACACCTCGATGCGCGAGTGGCTCGACGCTGGCTCGCGCTAGTTACTGGCCTGCTGGGCGCAGCGCAGCAGCAAGCCATTGTCAGGCACTTCAACGCTGACCAATGGAAGCGTCCCGGGGGCGTTGAAGACCTTCTCGCCCGCGTCGGCGCGGGCCAGTGAAGAGGAGTCGGAGTTCCACAGCGCCAGCATCGCGTAGCTCTTCGCTGGACCTTCGAAGAGCACGCCGCGTGTCTTGCCCCAGTCCCAACGCTGGGCGATCTTCAGCCCACCGGCGGCGATATCTGCGCGAACGGCGCTGAGTGCATCCTGTGAGCGCGCCTGAGCCAACCCGGCGCGCTTGACGCAGGCCGAGATCTCGTTCGGAACCGGGTCGCGGTTGCCGAGCACGATGTAGGTCGCGGTTGCAAACGAGGCGACGATCGCTACGGCCAGAACAGCGAAGGCCCACTTCATTGCGGCGACCCTTCGCCGGTGTGGGCTCGGCGCAGCTCAGCTTCACGCAGGAGGCGACGCATGCCGAAGAAATAGTCAACACCGCTGATCACGGTGACGGCGACCATCGCGTAGACGAGCCAGTCGATCCAAGTCGGCGTGGGGACGAGCAAGATCAGCAGGAAGATCGTCAACACCTGAACACCGGTTTTGACCTTGCCCCACCAGTTGGCGGCAATCACGACGCCCTCGGAGCGGGCCGAAATCCGCGCGACCGTCACGGCAAACTCGCGCGCGACGATCACCATCGCAACCCAGGCCGCGAGCCGCCCAAGCGACACGAGCGAGAGCAGCGCAGCGATGATCAGCAGCTTGTCGGCGACGGGATCCATCAGCTTGCCGAAGTTCGTGATCTGCTCGCGCGTCCGTGCCAGCCAGCCGTCGAGCGCATCGGTCACTGAGGCGGCAGCGAAGACGACCGCCGCCAGAACGTCACTGGTCTGCCCGCCACTCGAAAGCAGCGCGACGACGAGCACCGGCACGAGCAGGATCCGCAGAACTGTCAGCAGGTTTGGCAGGTTGAGCGTGAACACGGCTCCCCGCAGTATTGCGCGCCGGCGCGGCGGCGCCGCAGCTTGGCGCTCTAAGCCTCTATCGCGGCCTCGGCAGGCGGAGCGAAATCTGCGCCTCGCATCACGCCCACACTGGCCACGATCACGAGTCCGATCGCTGCCAGATCACGGAGCGGTAGGTGCTGACCCAACACGAGCAGCCCTGCCAGCGCAGCTACCGCCGGCTCAATGCTCATCAACACGCTGAACACTCTTGCCGGCATTCGCCGGAGCGCCTCGGCTTCCGTTGTGTACGGAATCGCCGAGCTGAGCAGAGCAACTCCCAGCCCCACGGCCAGCACCGAGGGGTCCAGCAGCCGACCGCCGCCGCTGACGAGCCCTGGAATGAGCACGAGCCCAGTGGCAACTACTGCAGCTATCGCAATTCCTTCACCGGCATGGAAACGCTGCAGGAGGCGCTGTGCGAGCAGAATGTACGCTCCCCACGCGACCGCTGCGACCAGCGCGAAAGCAACGCCGACGGTATCCAGCGCGCTATCCGCAGTCCAAGGCGCGGCGAGCACGACAACGCCTAGCGCAGCCATGATTACCCAGAGCCAGTGGATCGGCTTGCGCGACAGAGCCCCCGCCACGGTGATTGGTCCGAGAAACTCAATCGTCACAGCGACACCAAGAGGCAGACGCGAAATGGCCTCGTAGAAGCAGATGTTCATGACCCCGAGGGTCAATCCAAAGATGACTACGAGCCGCCAATCTGAAGCGCTGCGACCGCGCAACGCCGGGCGGGCAACCGCGAGCAGCAAGACTGCGCTGAGCGACAGCCTCAGCAGCGTCGTTCCTGTCGCGCCCACATCGTCGAAGATCGTGAAGGCAAGTGCGCCGCCGAACTGAATCGAGAGCGTGCCGATGATGACCAGAAGAACCGGAGGAACGTTCGAGAGCGCCTTGTAGCCGCCGGTCGAACCTGCTGGGTCGCTTGACACCGCTTCAGTCGCGCCCGTGTCGGTCTACTGTCATCGGCTCAGTATCGCGCCCCAAGCCAATCGTTAGGACCGAGGTCACCCCTCGATCGCTGCAACCGGTGATGGTGCGGGCGCCGACCGCGTAACGCCGATGCTGGCGATCACGACCAACGCGATCGCGATCAGCTCTCGCAGTGTGAGTCGCTGGTTGAGAACGATGATCCCCGCAACGACGGCGACGGCCGGTTCGAGGCTCATTAGGACGCCGAAGACCCTCGCCGGCATGCGGCGAAGCGCCTCGAACTCGAAGGTGAAAGGAATCACCATGCTCAGAATCGCAACCACCACCCCGACCGCCAAGACCGACGGATCGAGCAGCATTCGGCCCCCATCCAGAATGCCTGGCACCGCAGCCGCAGCGGTCGCAACCACCATCGCGATCGTCAGGACATCGCGCCCCGAGAAGAGCTTCCCTGCCCGCGCGACGAGGAGAATGTAACTCGCCCACCCGGCTGCCGCCATCAGCGCAAGCGCCACGCCGACGGGGTCAAGCGAGTCAGTTTGGGACCAAGGTGCCGTCATCAGGACGATGCCGCCGGCCGCAAGTAGGACCCAAAGGCCTTCGACCCAACGTCGCGAGTATGCCGCAGCGACGGAGATCGGTCCCAGAAACTCGATCGTCACGGTGACGGCGACCGGCAGCCGACCTAGCGCGGCGTAGTAGAGCATGTTCGTTACCCCCAGTGAAATCCCGAAAGCCAGTGCCAGCCGGTATTGGGCTCCGGTCCAGCCTTTGATCTTGGGCCTGCTGACGGCAATCAGCATCAGTGAAGCGAGTGCGAGACGCAGGAACGTGCTGCCGACCGCGCCGACGCGGTCGAAGAGAGTCACCGCAAGCGCTGCACCGAACTGAACCGAGACAGTCGCCGCGAGCACGAGCACCAGCGGAGATACGCGGCTTAGGGGGCCGTCCTCGTGGTCGATGTCGTCGGGAACGGCGGTCACTGTCCCGCCATCTTGCCACCAGCGCGCGGAGCCTGCCGCACGCATGCGCGGCGTGGACGGCTTAGCCATGCCCTAGGGTGAACTGATGCCGCTGATCCCGACCGTAATCGAGACGACCTCACGCGGGGAGCGCGAGTACGACCTCTACTCGCGAATGCTGAACGATCGGATCATCTTTCTCGGCCAGCCGATCGGTGACCAGATCGCCAACTTGATCGTCGCTCAGCTGCTCCACCTTGAGTCTGAGGACCCGGAGAAGGACATCTCGATCTACATCAATTCGCCAGGCGGGTCGATCTACGCCGGGATGGCGATCTACGACACGATGCAGTTCATCAAGCCCGACGTGCAAACGATCTGCTGCGGAGTCGCGATGTCGATGGGCTCGCTGCTACTGACCGCTGGTGCTCCCGGCAAGCGGCTGGCGCTGCCCAACAGCAGGATCCTGATCCACCAGCCATCGGCCGGCTTCGAAGGCCAGTCGTCGGATATTGAGATCCACATGAACGAGATTCTCAAGACCCGCGCGCGGATCGATGAGCTCTACGCGTTGCACACCGGCCTAACGATTGAGCAGGTCCATGACGACATGGAACGTGACCGCTT
>CAMCVN010000043.1 GCA_945881845.1 Bifidobacterium breve
GACGCGGCCGCCGATGCGGTCGCGCGCCTCTAGCACCGTTACATCGAAGCCGCGCTCGCGCAGCGTTGCTGCAGCGCCGAGGCCAGCCATCCCAGCGCCGACGACGACGACCCGCTTGCGGCCCGCGGCCGGTGAGCTGTCGGCACAGCCAGCGACGATCGCGCCGGTCGCAGCGGCCGCTAGTGCGAGCGCTTCACGCCGTGAGAGCTGTTTTGCCACCCGATCCATCGCTCGACAAATTAGCGCGCGAGCCGGCCCCGGCGCGCTGGTTTGGCAGCATCAGCGAAAGCAGCCCGGCGGCAAGGACGAAGATCACGGAGGCCCAGAGGCAGGCCGTCAGACCCTGCCACTGGTAGAGCAGGCCTGAAAGGAGCGTCCCGATTAGCCTTCCGGCGGCGTTGGCCATGTAGTAGAAGCCAACGTTCATCGCGACCTTGTCGCCGTGCGAGTAGGAGAGGATCAGGTAGGAGTGGACGGCTGAGTTGACGGCAAAGATCACGCCGAAGGCGGCGAGGCCAAAGATGATCGCGAAGGTTTGGTCGACGCCGGCGCTCAGCGCGATCGCGATAGCCGCTGGGAAGAAGGCCAGCACGAAGGCGATCAGCGCTGCCGTTCTGCCATCCGGCTCGCCATGGCCCTCGGCCGCACGGCGGCGGACGAACTTCGGCGCCGACGCTTGAACAGCGCCGTAGCCAATCACCCAGATTGCGAGGAAGCCGCCGACCTCCCAGAAGCTCCAGCCGAGCACGGTGCGCAGGAATACAGGCAGGCCAACGACAAACCAGACGTCGCGCGAGGCGAAGAGGAAGATTCTTGCGGCTGCAAGCACGTTGATCGAGCGGTTTTGGCTGAACATGTGCCGGAACTTGGCCTTCGCGTTGACCGTGCCAAGGCCGCCGTGCATCATCGTCGCGGTCGCGATCAGCGCCGTCAGCACAATTGCCGCGAGGATCAACATCGCTGTCTGGAAGCCGACCAGAGTCAGCAGCACCCCGCCGAGGAAGAAGCCGACGCCTTTGAGCGCGTTCTTTGAGCCGGTGAGGATTGAGACCCAGCGGAAGAGCGCGCCTTCGTCGCCCTCGTTGACGACCAGCTTGACGGCGCTCTTGCTGCTCATCTTCGTTAGATCCTTGGCGATGCCGGAGAGCGCCTGCGAGGCCATCACGTAAGGAACTACGAGCCACGCCTCCGGCGCCAACGCCAGCATCAGCAGAGCGACGATCTGCACGCCAAGTCCACTGAAGAGTGTGAACTTGAGCCCAAAGCGCGCCGCTAGCCAACCGCCGACAAGGTTCGTGATGATGCCGAACAGTTCGTAGAAGACGAAGATCGTTGCCAGCTGAAATGGCGTGTAGCCGAGGTTGTAGAAGAAGAAGAGAACAAGGATGCGGCTGGCACCGTCGGCGAGCGTGTCGGCCCAGTAAGCGGCCGTGACGAGGATGTAATTGCGAAGGTCGCCAGGTGTCTTGCCGCTCACTGCCGCAGAGTCTGCCATCAGCGATCGCTGGAGGAGACAGAGATCGCGACGCGGCGCGCCAGCTCGGCCCAGCGGTTGGCGTAGCCCCACTCGTTGTCGTACCAGGCAAGAACCTTGACCTGAGTCTCTGCCGTAACGATCGTTGAGAGCGCGTCAACAATTGATGAGCGCGGGTCGCCTTTGAAATCGACCGAAACAAGCGGTCGTTCTTCGTAGCCAAGAATGCCCGCGAGCGGCCCGCTTGCCGCGGCGTCGCGCAGTAGGCCGTTGACCTCCTCGACCGTCGTCGGGCGCTCGACCTCGAAGACGCAGTCGGTCAGCGACGAATTGAGCAGCGGCACGCGCACGGCAAGGCCGTCGAGCTTGCCCTGAAGCTCGGGGAAGATCAGCCCGATCGCGGTAGCTGAACCGGTGGTGGTTGGAATCAGCGAAAGGCTCGCCGCGCGGGCGCGGCGCAGATCCTTATGCGGCGCGTCAACGACCGACTGCGTCGCCGTCATGTCGTGGAGCGTCGTGATCGCACCGTGCTTGATGCCGATTCCTTCGTGGATCACCTTGACGACAGGGGCAAGGCAGTTCGTAGTGCAGGATGCGGCGGTGACGATCTTGTGCTCGCTCGGGTCGTAGAGGTCGTCGTTGACGCCGATCACAATGTTTAGCGCGCCCTGTTTGACCGGCGCGGCGACGACAACGCTGTCAACGCCGCGCTCAAAGAACGGCGCGATCGTCTCTGGAGTCTTGAACTTCGAGGTCGATTCGAGCACAACGTCAACGCCTAGCTCGTCCCAAGCGACGTCGCCCGGGGCGTCGTGGCTGCTGAAGCCGATCCGGCGGCCGTCGGCGACGATCTCATCCCCGTCTGCGATCGCCTCGTGCTGCCAGCGGCCTTGAACCGAGTCGAAGTTCAGAAGATGAGCGGCGGTAGCCGCGCCGCCAGCAATCTCGTTGATATGAACTACCTCAACCTCGCGGTGGTCCCAAAGTGCGCGAAGCGCAAGGCGGCCCATGCGGCCGAAGCCATTCATCCCTATGCGAACCGGCGTCTGCTCAGTCATCGCGGTTGATTCTGCCCGTGCGCGCCGCGTGTCACGTGAACAACTTGGTAACGGAGGTCGGCCGCTTCAGTCTTCGTCGTGTGCGCCACTGGCCATTCGCTCCTGCAGCTGGGCCATCACGGCAGGGTCGCGCAGCGTTGTGACGTCACCCAGCTCCTGGCCGCCCGCAATGTCACGCAGCAGGCGCCGCATGATCTTGCCGGAGCGAGTCTTCGGCAGATCATCGGCCCAGATGATCCGCCTCGGACGGGCCAGCTTGCCGATCTGAGTGGCAACGTGCTCGCGAATCTCGCCCTCCATCTCCTCGTCGCCCTCGTAGCTCCCTTCGAGCGTCACGAAGGCGACGATCGCCTGCCCTGTCAGCTCATCGTTCTGGGCGACGACGGCGGCCTCGGCAACGGCGTGGTGGGCGACGATCGCTGACTCAACCTCAGCGGTTGAGAGCCTGTGGCCGGAGACGTTGATCACGTCGTCAACGCGGCCGATCACCCAGAAGCACTCGTCGTCATCGCAGCGCGAGGCATCTCCGACGAAGTAGGTTTCGGCGCCAAAGCGTTTCCAATAGGTCTCGACATAGCGGTCGTCGTCGCCGTAGAGCGTCCGCAGCATCCCCGGCCACGGCTTCGTCAAAGCCAACAGACCTTGAGGGCCGCCGGGGGCAATCGGCTCGCCCTCAGCGTCGAGCACCTTCGCTTCGACTCCGGGAATTGCCTGCGTCGCTGAACCTGGCTTCGTCGTCGTGATCGCCGGCAGCGGGCTGATCATGATGTGGCCGGTTTCGGTCTGCCACCACGTGTCGACGATCGGGCAGCGACCGCCGCCGATCACCTCCCAGTACCAAAGCCAGGCCTTTGGGTTGATCGGTTCGCCGACCGTTCCCAGCAGCCGCAGCGACGAGAGGTCGTACTTATCTGGGAACTCGGCGCCCCACTTCATGCAGGCGCGGATCGCGGTCGGCGCTGTATAGAAGATCGTCGCCTTCGAGCGCTCGATTAGCTCCCACCAGATCCCCTTGTGCGGGTAGTCAGGCGCGCCTTCGTACATCACGCTCGTCGCAGCGTTGGCGAGCGGGCCGTAGACGATGTACGAGTGGCCGGTGATCCAGCCGACGTCGGCCGAGCAGAACCAAACATCGCTCTCCGGTTTGATGTCGAATACAGCTTTGTAGGTCCAGGCGACGCCGGTCATGTAGCCGCCGGTTGTGTGGAGGATGCCCTTCGGTTTGGCGGTCGAACCAGAGGAGTAGAGAATGAATAGCGGGTGCTCGGCGCCGAGCGGCTCGGCCGGGCACTCGGCGTCAACCTCGGCGCAGATCTCATCCAGCCAGACGTCACGGCCTTCCGTCATCGGCGTCTCGATTCCGGTGTTGCGAACGACGAAGATCGTCTCCAGATCTTTCAGATCGCCCATCGAATCGTCGACATCGGCCTTAACCGGAGCCGTCTTGCCCTTGCGCCTCGCGCCATCAGGCACGAAGAGAGCCTTGGCGTTAGAGACTTCCATGCGCTCGCGAACCGATTCCGGCGAAAAGCCCCCGAAGACAACGTTGTGCGGCGCGCCGATCCGCGCGCAGGCCAGCATCGCGACGACGACCTCCGGGATCATTGGCAGGTAGATGCCGACGACGTCGCCGGCACAGACGCCGCGCGCTTTCAGCGCGTTGGCGGTCCGCTTGACGTCGGCCAGCAGCTCGGCGTAGGTGATGTCGCGCTGCTCTCCCTCTTCGCCAAACCAGTGGAAGGCGACACGGTTCCCGAGGCCGGCGTCGACGTGGCGGTCGAGGCAATTGTGGGAGGCATTCAGCTCGCCATCTTCGAACCACTTGTAGAAAGGAGCGGCCGAGTCGTCGAGCGTTTTCGTGAAGGGAGTGGCCCAGTCGAGCTCGCGTGCTCGCTCGCCCCACCATGCTGGCGAGTCGGCTGCGGCTTCGGCGTAGATAGACGGATCGTTAAGAGCTGCGGCCTCGACAAAAGCAGCCGGTGGCGCGAACGACTCCTGCTCAAGCAGCCCCTTCAGTCGCTGTTCGAGTTCGAGCTGATCCGGTTCGGCAGTCATTTGCCGACCCTACCGGGCGACTCTACGGCGCGCTCAGCGTTTTGCTTTTGCGGCTTTGACGCGCCAAGCGCCGCGCATGAACGGATGGATCCGGCAGAAGTAGCTGTAGGTACCGGGCTTCAAGTAGGTCGGCGTTGACCATGTGACGCGGTTGGCCGAAGCCGTAACGCCAGCCGGCCCAAAGCCAAGTTCGCCGGAATCAACCTGGGCGGCGTCGGCGAGCGGGTAACTGATTCCCGAACTGCGGTCGCAGGGGGCCTTACACGGAGTGATCGTGTGGAAGATCAAGTTCGCAGGGTCTTGGTTGACGAACTTAATCGACTTGCCGGGCGCGACGAGCGGTGGCAGGCCCTTCTTGCCGGGCATCGTCAGGTCGCCTTGCTTATAGAGGAAGTCCTTGATGTTGACCTGCGCCAGAGTTGGCCCGTCGGCGAGCTTGCGCGCATCGGCGTAGCCCTGCGTCTTGCGGCCGCCGTAGTCGCGGTTCTCTTTCAGTTCGCCGTGAGTTAGGACCTCGGTCTGGTCGATCGCGCTTGGGTCAGTGAAAGGATCCGGGCCTCCCGACGGGGAGTTGGTGAGCGCAACCGGCGAGATTCCCATCGACTCGTACCAAGCTGATTTCGTCGTGTCGTAGGTGACCTGAACACTGAGGATGTCTCCACGCTTCACTGCGACGCGCCAGTTGGGAGAGGTTGAGCCCATCGAGACGTTCCATGACGCGAGTTTGGCCGCGCCGTAGTAGTAGGCGTTGGAGCGGAAGATCTTGACCGTCTTGTCACCGCGAGTGACGTACAGATCGGTGTAGAGACCACCGGGGTGGAGGTGGCCGGCTGTTGCTACCAGCGTTCCAGCGTGTTGGATGCGAACCGTGTTGCGCTTCATTAGCGTCGCCGGAGCCTGCGCCGGGTAGGTGTAGCGACCGTTGACGCCGGCATTGCGCTTGACGTCGAAGACCGGGTAGGCCTTACCGCCTTCAACGTCAACGAACTGCGTCTGCACGCCCATCATCGAGGCCGCTGCCGGGGCCGAGGCGGGAAGGAAGTCGATCGTGTACTCGAAGACAACGTCCTCGGGCGTGGCGGTGAGGTTGTGGATCATGTGATTGAGCATCAAGCGATCGGTCGGCTTGTATGGGTAGCCAAAGCCGGTCGGCAACGTGACCTGCGTCTTCTCCTCGCCGGAAGCGACAACGATGTCGGAGTTGAGCAGCATCACAAGGTGATGGAGGTGGATCTGGTCGACCGGAGGCGTGCTGCCGTCAGCGAGCTTGAGGTCCGGCTTGAAGCCAACGATCCAGCCCGGTTCGCTGGGGCGCTGGTTGGCCTTGATGTAGTCATAAAGGTTGAGGTTCTGGCCGGACTTGATCGAGAGCGGCACCTTGTAGGTCTTCGTGATCGTGCCAGCAGGGAGCGCAGGCTTGACCACCTTCGGAGGAGTTAGCCCGGTCTGAGCGCTCGCGGCGCTCGGTACTGAGACCCCGATCGCAACCATCAGCACTGGAAGAATTAGTAGGCCACGGCCACGTCGCATCTCTCGCATCAGGCAATGGTACCGATAGCGCGACGGGGATGGCGCCGGTTTCGGCGCCAACAACGATGCGGATGAGAGGACTCGAACCTCCACAGAGTTGCCTCCACACGGACCTGAACCGTGCGCGTCTACCAATTCCGCCACATCCGCGTAGCTGACGGCGACAATAGCACCGCGTGGATTGCTATTCTGCGCCTCGCAAGCCGCCATCGTCCAGGGGACTAGGACGCCGCCCTCTCACGGCGGAAACAGGGGTTCGAATCCCCTTGGCGGTACTTACTTCCGGGCGCAGGAGCTGGCGCAGGAGATCAAGGCGGTGATGGGCGCGGCGAGAGCTCCTGCAGCTTGCGGCCCGAGATCTCGTCGAACGACTTGCCGACCGTTTCGATTCGGAAGACGCGCGTGATGATTAGCGCCAGCACGGTAGTTCCGGCAACGCAGTAGAGCAGCGCACTGGTGCCCATCGAAACGAGCAAGATCGGGAAGAGGAACACGCCAACCGCCGCGCCGAGCTTTGCGCAGGCCGCCGCGAAGCCGTGGCCTGCAGCGCGGATTTCGGATGGAAAGACCTCGGCAGGTAGCGCGTAAGTCGTTGAGTTCGGCCCAGCGTTCATGAAGAAGTTGAAGAGCGCGAACCCGATCAGCACGAGTGGAAGGTGGGCTTCAGGGCCGCCGCTCATTCCCTCAGCGAAGGCCAAGATCAAGAGTGCGATCGTCATCATCGCAAAGCCGAACATCTGCAATGGCACGCGGCCGACGCGATCGACCAGCAGGATCGCGGTCAGGAAGCCGAGCGGCAGGAAGATGTCGAGCATCGCTGTTCCAGCAGTCGCCGTGATGTCGTCGGTCAGGAAGCTGGCGTTGGCGCCCTTGACGGCGATTGCCGCCAACAGCGTCGGTGTGAAGATTCCGACGCCGTAGGTCGCGATGTCCATTAAGAACCACGGCACGGCCGTGAAGATCGTTCGCCGGATCATGTTCTTCTTAAAGAGCGCTGGCTGGAAAAGCGCCTTTATTCCCTCGCCTGGGTCGATCGCCTTCTCACGGTCCTTATCGGTGATCTTGACCTTTGTCTCCGTGAGCGCTTCGGTGACTGCGATCGCCTCCTCTTCGCGCCCGTTCTGAGCGAGCCAACGCGGGCTCTCCGGCGTATTCCGGCGGACGAAGATGATCACCAACGCGGGGATTGCGCCGAACCCGAGCATCAGCCGCCAAGCGATGTTGATCTGGGCGTCGGTTGCGTTCGCGCCGACGCGGTTGGCGACGATCAGCAGGATTACGAGCCCAACGATCGCGGCCAACAGAATGCCGACGGCTTGCAGGCTGAAGGCGCCGACGAGCCAGCGGCCGCGGGCCTTCTTCGGCAGGATCTCGGCGAGGTAGCTGGCCGCAATCGGGTAATCGAGGCCGATCGCGATGCCGACCATGAAGCGGAAGAAGATCAGCAGCTCAATCGACGGCGAGAACGCGCAGGCGATCGAGAAGATCACGAACAGCCAGAGGTCGAAGATGAAGATTCGCCGGCGACCGATCTTGTCTGCCAGCGGGCCGAGTAGTCCGGCGCCGAAGATCGCGCCGACGATCGCCGCCGCCGATACGAAGCCGAGTGTTGTAGCGCTGAGGTCGTACTGCTGCTTGAGCAGCGGGTTGACTACGCCGATGATGAAGAAGTCGAAACCGTCGAGCAGGATTCCGAGCGCGGCAAGCAGCCAGAAGCGGCGATGTCGCTTCGACATCTTCGCGTCGTCAATTGCGTGACCGAGGGAAACGGCTTCAGTAGTCATGGCTCGCAGACTTATCAGTGAACGGGAGCGATTACGCAATCGTTCACGATCTTTTCACCTAGATAATCAGTGCGGGTAATCTGCAATTCGTCTTACTTAGCGGAAACGGCCAGGCTCCCACAACGGCTCATCACCGGCGTTGGCGCCGCGGCTGAGGATGAAGAGAAGGTCGGAGCAGCGGTTGAGGTAACGGATCACCTCGGGGTTGAAGCCCTCGACAAGCAGAGTGCGCCGCTCTGCGCGGCGGCAGACTGTGCGGCAAACGTGGAGCTGGGCTGCGGCCGCCGTCCCGCCGGGTAGCACGAACGACTTAAGCGGTTCGAGCGTGTCGTTGACCTCATCGCAGCGCGCTTCAACCCACTGAACCTGCTCCGGCAGTACGCGTAGCCGCTCCTTCGCCGCCTCGCCATCCTTCGCTGGCGCCTCGGGAACGGAGAGGTCGGCGCCGACGTCGAAGAGGTCGTTCTGGATCTGGCGCAGCCATCCCACGTACGGCTCAGGCATTCCGGCAGTCGTCACGGCGACTCCGATCTGCGCGTTGAGCTCGTCAACGGTTCCGTATGCCTCGATCCGCGCGTCAACCTTCGCAACGCGGCTCATGTCACCTAGGTGCGTCTCGCCATCGTCGCCGAGGCGGGTGTAGATCTTTGTCAAGTTGACGGTCACTCGTGTCGAGCCTAGCGACCGTGTAAACTCTGCGCCATAAGGGTCGGTGGTGAATGGGAAGTCCGGTGAGAATCCGGCGCGGACCCGCCACTGTGACCGGGCAAGAGTCGTCCACAGCGCGAGAGCGCAGCCACTGGATAGCGACAGCTATCTGGGAAGGCGTGGGAGTGACAGGCCCGGGAGCCAGGAAACCTGCCTCCGGCCAAAACGCACATAAACCCTCGTGGAAAGGGGTTGCTCCATGTTGAATAGTTCGTTCTTGCGTGTGCTCGCACTCGCATCCGTATTTGTAATTGCGCTCTCGGCTTCGGCCGTGGCAGCGACGAAGGTCAACGTCCGAGTTGAAGGCGCGAAGGCGACGCTATTCGAAGGCAATGTCTCCGCCAGCGCTGGGAGCTTGCTCTCGAACATTGGTGAGGATCGCTCGTCGCACTCGTGCAACGTCGCCTCGAACGGCGGCAGCGGTGGCGCGGCAGCCACACCAACTCGCGCGCTGCTGGCTGCCTCCGAGATGCCGCTCGGTGACAGGCTGGGTCCGATTGGCTTCGAGTGGTTTGAGTCGTTCACGGACTTTGTTGTCGGTAGGGTCGGCGGCGAAGCCCCAATCGGCGACAACTACTGGCAGTATTGGGTGAACTTCAAGCCTGGCGAGGTTGGCGCCTGCGCCGCCGCACTCAAGAAGGGCGACAAGGTGCTTTGGGCTATCGCGGAATATGGAGCGCCTGCGTTGCGGCTCGATGCTCCGACGGTTGCCCGCAAAGGCCGCGCATTTAACGTTCGCGTTATCAGCGGGACAACCGGCAAGGCAGTTGCCGGAGCCCGGGTAGGCGGCGCAACGACCGGCGCCAACGGCTTCGCACGGTTGACGCTCCGGAGCGGCTCGAAGCGAGCTCTCGGCGCCACAAAGCGCGGCGCAATCCGTTCGAACATCGAATCGGTAGTTCTGCGCTAGTCAAATGAATCGCCTCAACATTGCAGTGCTGGCCGCGTCGCTGCTCGCGGCGCTGGCCAGCGGCTGCGGCGCCGGTGCTGGGCCGGGCGACGGCAGCGTGCAGCTGACTGTCAGCCGCGACTTCGGCCGCGTTGAGGTTCTGCAGCGCTCGCTGACCGGGCTGCCGGCGTCGGAGACGGTGATGCGCCTGCTGAGCGCCAACACGACGACCAAGACGAGTTATTCCGGAGGCTTCGTGGACTCCGTCAACGGAATCAGCGGCGGGCAGTCGGATGGGCGTTCGGTTGATTGGTTCTACTTCGTCAACGGCAGTGAAGCGCCACTCGGCGCAGCCTCGACGAAGGTCCGCGACGGCGACCGAATCTGGTGGGATTGGCGCGACTGGAGCGCGGCCGAGCATGTGGCTGCCGTAGTCGGCTCGTTTCCTGAACCGTTCTTACATGGCCCCGGCACCGAGAAGCGTCTGCCGGTCCGCGTCGAGTGCGTTGAGATTGAGTCGGCGCCATGCAAGCAGGTCTCAAAGGCATTGGCCGCGCTCGGTGTGCCGGTCGCGATCGGCCTCTTCCGCGCCTCTATCACTGAAGAGACGCTGCGCGTGATCGTCGGCCAGTGGGCTGCGCTGCGCGAAGACGAAGCACTACGGCAGCTCGAAAGCGGACCAGCGCTCAGCGGCGTCTACGCGCAGCCAAGATCGAACGGCGCGCAGATCGACCTACTCAACGCCGGAGGTAGAACCGTTCGCTCGCTCGGCGCCGGTGCTGGGCTGGTGGCAGCGACCGCGCTCGGCGAGCAGCCGCCGGTCTGGGCTATCAC
>CAMCVN010000044.1 GCA_945881845.1 Bifidobacterium breve
GCGCGCGCCAAGTGGAACGGAGTTGACTACTCGAAGCTGCTCGTCAACCCGAAGGCCAAGTCGGTCCAGGACTACGTGATGTTCACTTACGACGACTACCAGTCGGGGCAGGCGAGCAAGGCCCACCCGTATGGCGCCAACCACATCTCCAGCATCCGTGAGGCACGCTGGAAGCTTGCCCGCTACTACGATCCGCTGGGGGTCGCGACGAGCGAATACGAGATGTACGACCTGCAGCGCGACCCGAGCGAGAAGAAGAACCTCGCCGCGCCGGGGTGCCGCCGCACTCGGCTGCAGCAGCGCGAATACAAGCGTCTGAAGACGAAGCTGGCGCGCGTTGAAGCGACGCGACTTGGGCCGATTGCAGGGACCGCTCAGCCGATCAGCATGACGGCGTCCACAAAACAGACGAAGAACAGCAAGACGTTCAAGTTCACCGACAAGGGAACCTGCATCGGAATGCCAACTGGCAGCGGCCACACGCTGATCGACTGGGTGCTCGATCCGGTCAAGGGAACCGGCGCCGGCAAGGTGACGCTGAGCAGCGGCGCCGGGCTGATCAAGGGCGTCGCGAAGGTCACCTTCGCCGCAGATACCGCAGCCGACAAGATCACGCTGACCGGCACGATGACGATCACGAGCGGCACCGGCGACTTCCGTGGCATCAAGGCGACGGGGCTGACATTCGTCGAGACCGACAACCTGCAGGGCACCGACGGTCAGATCACAATCACCGGCAACGCGACCTACCAGTAGGCGGGCGCTCTAGGCGGCGCGCCAGAGCGCGTCATCGCCGAGAGGGTCGCGCAGGAGCTTGCCGTCAGCGGTCAGCTCTTGCAGCTCGGCCAGCACGGCGCCGGTGTTGGGCGGCATCATCGGTTCGGCCATTACGGCGGCTATCTCGGCAGTCGTTAGCGGCTGAGTGAAGAACTCGAATACTTCGGTCGCGCTCTCGGCCCGCGGGCGACGATTCAGCGTGGGGTCGAGATTGGCGAGGATGACGTCGTAGGCCTCGATCGTTTGAAAGCCCCCGGCCTCGAGCGAGCTGCCGTCCGGCGCAGTGAAGATCAGTGAGGGTGCGGTGTAGCGGACCGGGCCATCGCTGTCGGCACTCTTGCCCTGCGCTTCGGTCGGGCCACCGGCGGCCTGGCGGGCGCGACTGCGCTGAACCTCGTAGCGCTCGAGAACGTCGGCGTCGTCGAGGCGCGCAGCGATTGCGGCGCCGTCTAGCCCGTCGATCTCGTCCAGAGCAGCGGCGATAGCGGCATCGTCTGAGAGCATCTCGATCGTCGTGAATTGCATGAACTGGAGTGCGCTTAGCGCGGCCTCCCCCATCTCATCGCTCTGCTCATTTGCGAGCATCACGGCGCGGCAGGCTCGGCTGGTGGCCGACACACCGGCCTTGATCTGGTAGCCGAACGGCATTCCGAAGCGCTCGTGGTAGACCGGCCAACTGGAGACCATGCGCTCCGGCGTATAGCCGCGATCCTCGTACTGCTTTGCGTCTTCGGTCAACCCGATCATCACGAGTTCCCAATCGAGCTGGTCACCGAAGCGCCACTCCAGCGTGCGTAGAGCCGGGCGGGCGGAGTAGGCCCAAGGGCAGCCGGGGTCGGTGAAGTGGGTGGTGGCGATCGCCATCAGCGCTAGTGGCTCGCGCGTTTAAGCTGCGCTCGACTCTGCTGCTTGTCAATCACCTGCGTGATCAGCTTCATGTACTGCTCAACGCCGCTTGCCTTGACGCTGCCCGTCTCAAACGCCTTGCGCCAAGCCGGGATGCTGGCCTCTTCGACGAGGCGGTTGAACTCCTCGCGGCGCATTGCCAGATGAATTTTGGCGTCGGTCGCGACGTCCTTTGTCACCTCGGCCTGAGGCATCTCGAGCCGGAATACCTGCAGATCGCCGCGGCCCTGGAGCTGCACGTCAATCACAATCTTCAGCGGCGCCAGCGCCGGAACCTGCGCAACGACGTCGTTGGCAGCCTTGGCGATCAATGTGCGCGCGTCACCGGACATAAGTTCAGCCTACCTGCTTAGTGGAGCGCAGCCTTGAGGACGGTGATGATGACGCCGATACCGACCGCAATCGCGACCGCGATTACCGACTGCGACCGGTTTGCGCCCGCCTCGCGCGAGGCGTACCAAGCGGTGAAGATGAGCTCGGCCAGGCAGATCGCGAGCGCAACATTGATCGCCGTGCGGTCGTCGACAACATCAAAGGAGCCGAGCAGCAGAACGAAAACCGGGACCGCGACGGCACTGATCATCGGCCACTGGCGGCGCAATTCCTCCCACGTCTCATGCCGGTCGGGGACTATCCGCTCCTCGGCCCAGCGGCCCATCAGAACGGCGTAGACGTGCGCGATGTAGAACGCGAACAGCGTCGATACGACAAGCACGGCGATCGAGGCGGCAACGTCGCCGCGATCAACGTCGGCGGCCGTGATCACCGCCGCAGCGATAATCAGGCCGTAGACGGCTCCCGCGACGTTGCGCGGGCGATCTTTTTCTATTGGTGAAGGACTGATCGCTAGATCTTATGGCGCTGCAGCAGCGTCTTGCCGATAACCATCCGCTGAATCTCGGATGTTCCCTCGCCGATCAGCAGCAGCGGAGCGTCGCGGTAGAGCCGTTCGATCTCGTACTCCTTCGAGTAGCCGTAGCCGCCGTGAATGCGGAACGACTCCTCAACGCAGAAGCGGCCAGCCTCGGAGGCGAAGAGCTTCGCCATTCCGGCTTCCATCTCGGAACGGACACCGGCGTCCTTGAGCCGAGCGGCGCGGATCGTCAGCAACCTGGCGGCCTCGACCTGAGTCGCCATGTCGGCGAGCTTGAACTGAATTGCCTGGTGCTCACAGATCGGCTTGCCGAAGGTCTTGCGCTCTTGGCTGTACTTCAGCGCCAGCTCGAGCGCGCGCTGGGCGATGCCGACGCCGCGGGCGGCAACGTTTGCGCGGCCAACTTCGAGCGCGTCCATCATCTGCGGGAAACCCTTGTTGAGGCCTGCCTCTTCGCCACCGAGAATGTTCTCGGCCGGGCAGCGGTAGCCGTCGAAGACGAGCTCGGTTGACTCAACGCCCTTGTAGCCCATCTTCTTCAGGACCGGTGGCACATTGAGACCGGCGTAGTCGCCTGTGTTCTCATGCTCGCCGCCAACCTTCTCAGCGATGAAGCAGGTCATTCCCTGATGGCGCTTCTCGGCCTCAGGATTGGTGACTACGAGGACGAAAACCATGTCCGAGCGCAGGCCGTTCGTGACCCACATCTTCTGGCCGTTGATCACGTAGAAGTCGCCGTCCTTCTTGGCGTTCGTCTTCAGTGCCTGAACGTCGGAGCCCATCTCCGGCTCGGAGAGCGAGAAGGCAGCGCGAATTTCGCCGGTCGCCATCCGTGGCAGGTACTTCTGCTTCTGCTCGTCGGTGCCGTACTTCATCAGCAGGTAGGAGCCGATGAAGTGGGTGTTGATGATTCCGGAGATTGAGATCCAGCCGCGGCTTAGCTCTTCGACGATCATCACGTAGGTCGTGAGGTCGAGACCCATGCCGCCGTACTCCTCGGGAATCGTGACGCCGAAGAGGCCGAGCTCTTTCATCTGCTCAACGATTTCGGACGGGAACTCGTCCTCGTGGTCGAAATGTTCAGCGTTGGGAAGAATCTGCTCGTCGGCGAACTGGCGCACCATCTCGGTGATCGCCTGCTGCTCGTCGGTCTTCTCTTCAAATGGAACGGCTACGGCCATGTTGGGACACCCTTCTTGGCTCAAGATTGACTTTGATAAGGATACGCACCCGCGCCGATGCGGGATTAGCGGCGGCCGGGCTGGCGGCCGCGCCCCGTGGGACAATCGGCCGATGGAACTTGACGGCTGGAACGTAGTCCTGTGGCTCCACCTGCTGGCGATGGCTTTCTTCATCGGCGGCCAGCTCTTCCTCGGCATCGCAGTGGTCCCCGTATTCCGCTCCCAAGGCGGCAGCGAAGGGCCCGCGCACGACTGGATGGTGCCGATTGCGCGCCGCTTTGGCTGGGCCTCGCTGATTGCGTTGGGACTCGCGCTCGTGACCGGCGCGGCGATGGCCTCGCACCAGGATCTCTGGCAGGAGACGGCCCTGAACATCAAGCTCGGGCTGGTCGTGGTCGCGATTGTCCTCGTTTGCCTGCACATCTTCGTCACGAAGGGCACCAACCGCTTGCTGCAGACGTTGATCCTGCTCGATTCGCTGGCGATCGTGCTCGTCGCAACCGCGCTCTAGGCTGCGCCTGTGAACTTCGCCCGTGACGTGGTGGCAGCGATGCCGCCTGAGAGCCTCGCGCTGATTGAGCTCGCCCGTGATGGCTCGCGGCGCGAATGGAGCTTTGGTGATTGCACGGAGCGATCGGCCGCTGTTGCTGCTGCGCTGAGCGATGCTGGCGTTGGGCGCGGCGATGTTGTGATCACGATGATCGGCAACCGGCCGGAGTGGGTCTGGGCGATGGTCGCCTGCTTCCGCTGCGGCTTCGTGGCGCTGGCCTGCTCCGAGCAGCTTCGCGCCGATGACCTGAAGCTCCGCTTTGAGATGACTGCGCCGGCGGCGATCGTGGCCGACGAACGCAATCGTGAAGTACTCGAAGCCGCCTCCCCTGCCTGCCCGATCATCTGGATCGGTGATGAGGGAGTGACCGACCCGGGGCGCGCCGCTCACGCGCCCGAGTTCGCAGAGATGGAAGGCGACGAGCCGTGCCTGATCACCTTCACCAGCGGCACGACCGGCGAGCCGAAGGGCGTCGTTCACGGCCAGCGCTACCTGCCGGCCCAGAAGCTCCAGGCCGAACACTGGCTCGGCGCGCAGCCCGGAGAGGTGGTCTGGTGCACCGCTGCAACAGGCTGGAGCAAGTCGGCGCGCAACGTCTTCATCGCACCTTGGATCACGGGCGCAGCCGCCCTGCTGCACGATGCGCGCTTTGACCCTGAGGAGCGGCTCGCGATTATCGAAGCCGAGCAGGTGAACGTTCTCTGCATGGTGCCGACGGAGTTCCGCGTGATCGCGAAGCGCTCTGCGCCGCGGCCTGTCGCCTCGCTGCGCTCAATGGTCGCCGCCGGCGAGCCGCTCAACCCGGAGATTCTTCGCGCCTACCACGAAGCGACCGGGGTTTGGATCCGCGACGGCTACGGCCAAACCGAGACCGGCCATTCGATCGGCCACGCCCCGGGCGACGGCGAACCACCGGCCGGGGCGATGGGCAAGCCGCTGCCGGGGATCAAACTTTGGATTGAGAACGACGAGATCGTGCTCGACCCCTTAAGCGAACCGACCTTCTTCCTTGGCTACATCGGCGAAGGCGCGCGCCAAGTTGATGGCGTCTGGGAGATTGAGGACCGCCAGCAGGGCGGCCCGTGGCACTCCGGCGATGAGGCGCACGAAGAGGACGGCTACTTCTACTTCGACGCCCGCGCCGACGACGTGATCATCTCGGCCGGCTACAGAATCGGCCCGTTCGAAGTGGAGTCGGCGCTGCTGACGCACCCGGCCGTGGCCGATGTCGCGGCCGTCGCGGCGCCGGACGAGGAGCGCGGCGCCGTCGTGCGCGCCGTAATCGTGCTGCGCGAAGGCTTCACCGCTTCAGACGAACTCGTAGCCGAACTGCAGCAGTACGCGAAAGAGCAGACCGCGCCGTACAAGTACCCACGGATCATTGATTTCGTTGCAGAACTGCCGAAAACGAACAGCGGCAAGGTCCGGCGCGCGGACCTGCGTAGTTGAACTGACGCCTCCGTCGGCCAAATGTGGTTTTATACGCTTAGTGAGACGGCATCTAACACCTTCGCTGGTAATTTCGATGATCGCCCTCTTCGTCGCCCTCGGCGGTGCGAGCTATGCCGCGGTCAAGATCCCGAAGAACTCGGTCGGCAACACGCAGCTACGCAAGGACGCCGTCACCTCCACCAAGGTCAAAGATCGCTCACTACTCGCAACCGACTTCAAGACCGGGCAACTACCCCGCGGAGCGACTGGCGCCGCTGGCGCGACGGGTGCCACTGGCGCGACGGGCGCGGCGGGCGGCACCGGTCCGGCCGGGCCGACGTTCGCCTTTACCTACAGCGGTGGCGGCGGCGGGATCTCCGGAAGCTACGTCTCGGTGGTCGATCAGAGCTTCACTGTGCCTCGCGCCGGCCGAATCGCCTTCACTTTCAGCGGTCGCTTCATCCAGACTGCCGGGAGTCCTGAAGTCACTTGCCTAACAAAAGGCACCGGCGATGTCGGAGCCGGCCCAAGCACCTACAGCGGCGTCTTGAGTGGGACTGGTGAAAGTGCGCAGCTCCCGATTGTCGGAAACTTCGATGCTGCAGCCGGGGTCAACCGCATTGTCATTGAGTGCACTACGGCCTTCGGTACCAGCGTCAACATTGGCGGCTGGCAGCTAAACGGCTTACTAACTGACCCTTAGCCGCCGCGAACTAGCAGCTAAACGGCAGTAATCTCGGCCGCCATCTCGTCGAAGACGGAGATGAAGGCGTCTACTGCGACGTCGGTGTGGGCTACCGAGAGCGTCCACTCCTCTTCGCGGCCCGGGGTCATGAAGATTCCGCGGTTCATGTTGAAGAGCCAGGCCAGATCGCTCAGTTCAGGATCCTGGTTCTCCTTGAACGATTGGTAATCGACGACCTTGACCGGCGAGAAGGTGACGCAGCCCTTGGAGCCAACGCCGACGCTGTAGCCGGAGAGGTTGTAGCGCTCAATCACGTCGGTGCAGCCGACCATCAGGCGGTTGTTGAGGTGGTTGAGGTGGAGGTAGGCGTCGGGGGTGAGGACCTCTTCGAGGTTGGCGCGCGCTGCCGCCATCCCGAGCGGGTTGCCGTTGTAGGTGCCTACTTGGTAGACGCTGCCGTCGGCAACGCAGGCCATCACTTCAGCGCTGCCGCCGATCGCGCCGACCGGCAGCCCGCCGCCGAGCGCCTTGGCGAGCGTTACGAGATCGGGCATTACGCCGTAGAGCTCGGTCGCGCCGCCGGGAGCGATGCAGAGGCCGGTCTTAACCTCATCGAAGATCAGAACGATGCCGTGCTTAGCCGTCAGCTCGCGGACCGCAGCGAGGTAGCCGGGCTCGGGAAGAACGACGCCGAGGTTCATCATCGCCGCCTCCATGATCACGCAGGCGGGGAGGCGACCTTCCTTCTTCAAAGCTTCGATCCGGTGCTCCATCGCGTCAACGTCGTTGAAGGGAACAGCGACGGTCATGTCAACGGTTGCCTGCGGAATGCCGGCGCCATACGGGAGCGAAGCGAGGTTGTTGCGATCGCCGATCTCGCCGTAAGCGACGCCGATCGAAACCATCACGCCGTCGTGGTGGCCGTGGTACGAGCCGAAGATCTTCATGATCGTGTCGCGGCCGGTGTGGGCGCGGGCGATGCGGATCGCGTCCATCGTCGCTTCCGAGCCGGAGTTGACGAAGCGCCACTGCGGCAGGCCCCAGCGGCGCGCCAGTTCCTCGCCGACGATGATTGCGTCCTCGGTTGGGGCGGCGAAGTGGGTGCCGTCGGCGTAGCGGTCACGGATCGCGCGACCGATCTCCGGATTGGCGTGGCCCTGGACCATCGAACCGAAGCCGTTGTGGAAGTCGTACATCTCGTTGCCGTCAACGTCCCAGACGTTGCAGCCGGCACCGCGCTTGAGGTAGATCGGCCACGGATCGCGCAGCTGGTAGGAGGAGGCAACACCGCCGGAAAGGCTCTTCGTCGCGCGCTGGTACATCTGCTGCGATTGCTTCGTTGACTCGTTGAGCCGCTCTTCTTCGCGGGCGGTCAGTTCGGCGATTCGACTGCGGTCAAGCTCCACTGCAGTAGGTACTGCCATTTGAGGCCTCCACTAATTGCGCTGCTTATCGGTTAATCCTAACTGACGCGCTCAGTCGGTGACTGACACGATCGCGTCTATCTCGACCTGTGCGCCACGGGGTAAAGCCGCAACTCCCACCGCGGCGCGGGCCGGCGGATTGGTCGGGAAGAACTCTGCGTAGACCTCGTTGACCTCGGCGAAAGCCGAGAGGTCGGTCATATAGACGGTGCAACGCACAGCGTCCTCAAGACTGGCCCCTGCTGCACTGCAGACGAGCTGCAGATTCTCGAGGCAGCGCCGTGCCTGCTCGGCGGGCGTGTTGCCGACAATCTCGCCGCTCGCTGCATCAAGCGGGATCTGGCCGGAGCAGAACAGCAATCCGTTCGCCAATACAGCGTGCGAGTACGGGCCAACGGCGGCCGGGGCTGCCTCAGCGTTAATGGTCTTTCGATCATTGCTCATGCCTCTCACGCTAGCGTGCGATAGATGGCAAACGCGCTGAAGTCTGAAACCTCGCCCTACCTGCTGCAGCACGCCGAAAACCCTGTCGATTGGTTGCCGTGGGGCGACGAAGCGCTGGAGCGCTCTCGCGAGCTGAACCGGCCGCTCTTGGTGTCGATTGGCTACTCGGCCTGCCACTGGTGCCACGTGATGGAACGCGAATGCTTTGAGGACGCAAAGATCGCTGCGCTGATGAACGAGAACTTCGTCTGCGTCAAGGTCGACCGCGAAGAACGCCCGGACGTTGACGCGATCTACATGGAGGCGGTGCAGGCGATGACCGGCCAGGGCGGCTGGCCTCTCAACGTCTTCCTCACCCCTGACCAGCTTCCGTTCTACGGAGGCACCTACTTCCCGCCCGAGCCGCGCCACGGAATGACGTCGTGGCCTCAGACCCTGACCGCGATCGCCGAGGCTTGGGACGAGCGCGGCGAGGAGATCGCAGAGCAGGCCGAAGCTGGGCTTGAACGGTTGGCCGGCGCGGCGAAACTGGAAGCAAGTGAGGATCCGCTCGACGCTGCCTTGCTGGATGAAGCGGTCGAACGACTCGCGCTGCCGTTCGACGCGTTCAACGGCGGTTGGGGCTCAGCGCCGAAGTTCCCGAATGCCAGCGCGATCGAGTTTCTGCTGGCGCGGGGCGAACCTTCGATGGCGCTGCAGAGCCTGCGCTCAATGGCTTCGGGCGGGATCTTCGACCAGATTGGCGGCGGTTTCTCGCGCTACAGCGTTGACGCCGCTTGGACGATCCCTCACTTCGAGAAGATGCTCTACGACAACGCGCTGCTGGCGCGCGCCTATCTGCACGGCTGGCAGGTCAGCGGCGACGAGATCCTGAAGCGAACCTGCGAGGAGACGCTGGACTGGGCGCTGCGCGAGATGCTGGCGCCCGACGGTGGCTTCTACAGCGCGCTGGACGCCGACTCTGAAGGCGTTGAGGGCAAGTTCTACGTCTGGTCGCTGGACGAGCTGCGTGCGGCGTTGGGCGATGACGCCGACGAAGCGATCGCCTGGTTCGGCGCCAGTGCTGGCGGCAACTTTGAAGGGCTGAACATTCTTGAGTCGCGCGGCGCTGAGCCTGAGGCGGCAGTTCGCGAGCGGATCCGCGCGCGTCTGCTGGAAGTGCGTGCCGGGCGCGTGCGGCCGGGGACCGACGACAAACGGCTGACGAGCTGGAACGGATTGATGATCGGCGCGCTGGCCGAGGCCGGCGCGGTGCTCGGGCGCGATGATTACCTCGCCGCCGCGCGGGGCACAGCCAACTTCCTGATCACGCAGATGCGCGATCAAGATGGCCGCCTGCTGCGGAGCTTCAACGCCGGCGCGGCCAAGCTGCGCGGCTACCTTGAGGACCACGCGATGCTGCTCGAAGGGCTACTGGCGCTCTACGAAGCGACATTCGAGCCGCAGTGGTACCTCGCCGCCGTGTCGGAAGCGGAGGCGATCTTGAGCGGCTTTAGCGATGCTGAGAGGGGCGGTTTCTTCTCCACCGCGAGCGACGGCGAGCAGCTAGTCGCGCGGCGCAAGGAGATGGAGGACTCCCCTCTTCCCTCCGGCGGCTCCAGCGCTGCGCAAGGACTTTTGCGGCTCGCACTGCTCAGCGGCGAATCACGCTACGCCGACGCTGCCCTAGGGCAGCTGCGACTGGTGCGGCCCTACGTCGTGCGCCATCCGCAGGCCTTCGGGCATGCGCTACAGGCGATCGACCTGCACGTCGGCCCGGCGCGGGAGCTGGCGCTGGTTGGCGAGCAGCTTGGCCCGCTGCTGGAGGTCGTTCGCAGCCAGCTCTGGCCACGGCTAGTTGTTGCGGCAGGCGACGGCAG
>CAMCVN010000045.1 GCA_945881845.1 Bifidobacterium breve
GTGCGGATGAACTCAAGTTCGGCGATCTGATCGCAGGCGCTGTAGAAGTCTGATTCCAGGATCGGGTGCGTCACCATCACGAGCCGAGCATTGTCGCCAAGACCTGACTGCGAAACGGTCTTCACGGAGACTCCGTGTTCGCCGAGAAGCTGGGCAACCTGTGCGAGAACCCCAGGCCTATCGGCCACCTCGAGGTGCAGGTAGAACGCCGAATGGACAGCGTCGGTGATCTTTGCCTCACCCTGCGGCGGCTCAATCGGTGGCACGCCGCTGAGCACGCTGACTACGTCGCCAAGGATCGCGCTGGCCGTCTGCGGGCCGCCGGCGCCGGGGCCGGAGAGCGTAATCTCAGTGATCGCCGGGGATTCGATCGTGACAGCGTTAAACGAGCCGTTGATGCTCGCCAGCGGATGAGCTGCGTAGAGGAATGCCGGGTGAACGCGGACTGAGATCGCGTCACCGACGCGCTCGGCGGTGCCGAGCAGCTTCAGCGCTAGACCGAACTCCTTTGCGTACGCGATGTCCTCGGTCGTCAGCTGCTCGATTCCCTCAAAGACGACATCATTGAGCGCAACCCAGCCGCCGAAGGCGAGCTGTGCGAGCAGCGCCATCTTGGCCGCCGCGTCGGCGCCGCCGACGTCTTCGGTCGGGTCGGCCTCAGCGAAGCCAAGCTGCTGCGCCTGCGCTAGAGCGGCCTCGTAGCTTGCGCCGGTCGACGCCATCTCCGAGAGGATGAAGTTGGTCGTGCCATTGACGATCCCGTGGATGCGATCAATCTGCGCACCGCTGAGCGATTCCGAAAGGACGCGAATCACCGGAACGACGGCCGCCACGGCAGCCTCGAAGCGGATCTGCCCGCCGCCCTCTTCGGCAGCGGCCCACAGCTCTGGGCCATGGCGGCTCAGCAGCTGCTTGTTGGCGCTAACGACTGGCAGGCCGGCATTGAGCGCGGCGAGCACGTATTCGCGCGTTGGCTCGGTGCCTCCCATCACTTCGACGATCAGGTCGGCCTCAGCGATGATCGCTTCCGCGTCGCCCTCACTGCGTGTGAGCACGCCGCTGATCACGGGGCGGCGGCCGGTGATCCGCGCGACCTCGTCGGCGCGCTCTTCGACCAGTTCAGCGAAGGCTGCGCCAACCGTGCCGCGGCCGAGCAAACCGATCTTCAGCAGCTGCTCAGACATCACGCACCAACAGGTCATCGTCGCTCTCGCGGCGCACGACGACGCGCGCGTCGCCATTGCTCGCGAAGATCACAGGGGGCCGCAACGCGCCGTTGTAGTTGTTGGCCATTGCATGACCGTACGCCCCCGTGGCCGGAACAACGACCAGATCTCCTGCAGCAGGCTGATTGAGGTCGGCATCGCGGATCAGGATGTCGCCTGATTCGCAGTGTTTTCCGACTAGATGGCAGGCAGTACCGCCGCCGAAGCGATCGGCGATCTGAGCCTCGTAGCGGGAGCCGTAGAGCATCGGACGCAAGTTGTCTGACATTCCACCGTCGACGGCAACATAGGTATCGACGTTGCGCTTCACCGACTCGACGCTGTAGAGCGTCACGCAGCCGTTGGCGACTAGCGCGCGCCCCGGTTCGTCGAGCAGTTTGTGCCCAGGCCCGAAGACGCTCGCCAGCGCACCGGCCTTCGCTGCCGCGTACTCGGGGTAGCTCGGCGGGTGATCCTGCGCCGTGTAGGCAGCGGCAAGCCCGCCACCGAGGTTGTAGGCCTTAAAGTCACCGAGGCTGGCGAGCGTCTGTAGCGCGCCTTCGAAAGGCGAGAGATCGAAGATCTGCGAGCCGATGTGGAAGTGGAGCCCAGCGAGCTCAAGCGAGTCGATTGCCTGAGCGCGCGCAATCGCTGCCGGTGCATGCTCGAGGTCGAAGCCAAACTTCGTATTCGGACCACCGGTTGAGATCGCCGGATGCGTGTCGGGGCTAACGCCGGGGGCAATTCGCAGGTAGATCTTCTGCTTCGCTGACCCGTCGACGAGCCGCTCGAGCCGGTCTAGGTCGCGCAGGTTGTCGACGACGATTGCGCCGATGCCAAGATTGACAGCGCGCTCGAGGTCAAGCTCGCTCTTGGCGTTGCCGTGCATCTGGATCCGTGCCGCCGGGACACCCCCTGCCAGCGCGATCGCCAATTCACCGGCGGAGGCGACGTCGCAGCCAAAGCCCTCCTCGGCGAAGAGCGCGCAAACGGCGGCGCAGGGAAAGGCCTTTGAGGCGAAGATCAGCTCAAAGTCATCGCTCTGCTCGGCGAAGGCGGCCTGAAGGCCCTGCGCCCGCGCGCGCATGTCGTCCTCGGAGACGATGTAGGACGGTGTGCCGAACTCGCGCGCTAACTCGACGACGTCGCAGCCGCCGACCTCGAGCCGTCCAAGCTCGTTGATCCTGCTCCCGATCGGGTAGACGTTCTGGGGTGGTTGCGCTTCAGCCATCGGCGCGCATCATGCCACTCTGCGCAGGCAAGATGACGGAACCATGGCGCCGAAAGACGACGGCCAGCCAGATCAAGGCGCCGATAATCATCGCCAAACTCTGAAGCTGCGGCAGTGTTAGCCCCAGCGCGGCGATGTCGTTGCGGCGCAGGAGCTCGACCAGGAAGCGCTCCAGCCCGGCCAAGAGCAGCCAAAGCGCGAACAGCACGCCCGGCCGCACGCGGTCGCGCAAAGTCCAGAGCAGCCAAGCGATAAGTCCCATCACCAGCGTCTCGTAGATCGGCGTCGGGTGGACGGTCACGCCGGGAGCGGTCGGGACGGTGCCGTCGGGGTAACCCATCGCCCAGGGGCCATCCCACGCCTTGCCGTAGTCGCCGTCGCCGGCTAGCTGGCAGCCGATCCGGCCGATCGCGTAGCCGACCGCAAGTGGTACCGGCGCAAGATCGAAGGTTGCCGCATTAAGACAGCCGCGCCAGCGCGCCCAGATGATGACGGCAAGCGCGCCGCCGGCCGCGCCGCCGTACCAGACGAGGCCCGAACCGGTAAAGATGCTGCCGAACAGATCGCCGTTGACTCGGTCGAGGTTTTCAACGATCCAGATCAGCCGTGCGCCAATTAGCCCCCCGGCGAGCGCGGCAAAGACCGACTCGTAGGCCCAATCTCCCGGCATCCCTCGTTCCAGCAGGCGGCGGTGAAGTACGGCGCCGCCAGCCAAGAAGGCGAGCGCAAACATCAGCCCGAAGGTCTTGATCGGCAGTCCGAAAAGATCGATCTCCGACTGCATTGGGGAGAGGCTAGAGGTAGTTCATCGGATTGGTCACTTGACCATTGATCCGCACTTCGAAGTGGAGGTGGTCGCCAAAGCAGAGTCCGGTACAGCCGATGTAGCCAATTACCTGACCCTTGCTGACATTTTGACCAACGGTTACGGCGTAGCGCGACTGGTGCGCGTAACAGGTGGAGAGAGAAGCGCTATGCGCGACGCAGGTGTAGTTGCCGTAGCCACCGTTCATCGAGGCGACGCGGACGGTGCCGCTGTCGGCGGCGTGGATTGGGGTACCGCCTGGAACGCCAATGTCGATTCCGGGGTGGCAGGACTCCCAAGCACGCCGCTCACAGAACGGCGAAGTGATTGGGCCGTTGACCGGCCAGACCATCGAACCTGAGCCCGGGCGGATAGGCCCTCCATCAACTAGCACGCCTTCGATCTTGGCCTGCGTTTCGATCATCTTTGATAGCGCGCCCTCAAGCTTGCGGCGGTCGGTCTTCACTCCAGCGAGCAGCGTCGCCTTGCGCTCCTTGCTCTTGTCAAAGCCGCTGCGCGTCGTAACAAGGTCGCCCTTAATCGAGGCGACGGCATCTCGCTTGACCTTGATCCGCGAGGCAACCGCCTGCTGGCGATTCTCAAGAGTCCCAAGGCGATTGGCGTTGATCGTTGCTTCGACGCGCGCGGTCCGAACGACCGTGATCACGTGGCGATCCTGCTCGCCGATCCGCTGGAGGAATTCGCCGCGCTCGAGCAGTTCGGCGAAGCCCTTTGAGTCGAGCACGACCGAGATCAGCGTCGGCGCGTCGGCGCGGTAGAGCTCAAAGAGACGTTGCCCGAGGACGCGGCGGCCCACTTCGAGCCGCGCCTTCAGCTTCACTTGGCGGCGCCGCTGCGTGCGCAGATCATCCTGAATCTTGTTCAGCTCGCTGGTCTCGCGGTCGAGCCCAACCTCAATCTGATCCTGACGCCCTTGCAACGTGTTGATCTTGCCTTGAAGCGAATTGATCTTTGACTGCCACGCGGCAACCTGCGAAGTAAGGACGCTCTCGGTGCCCTTCTTCGTATCGACCTGCGCCTGCGTCTTTTCGATCTTGTTCTTGAGGTTGCTGAGCTTGGCGTCGTTCGACGCGCCGAGCGAGCCGACGGGAACGACCGCCCAGAGGACGGCAGGAAGGATCGCCACGAAAGCGAGCAGGGCAAGGCGGGAGCGCATCAGGGCGCGGAAGCTATTGGTCAATCTGTTCATTGGCAAACACTGCAATCAGGCCTGCGAGGTGAGCTGACGGGCTCGCGCAAAAAAAAGCGCTAACCAAGCGGCAATGCTCGGTATTCGCCCCTGGAGGCCGAAGCCTCCGTTGGGTCCCCCGCTCCCTCACGCATAACGGTGAGGAACTCGGCCTAGCCGCAGGTTACCAAGCCCCGCCCGCTAGGCTTGGGAAGAATCTTGTCGAATCGACCTTAAGGAGCAAAAGTGGCCGGTCTAAGTGGGCGCATGTCAACCGTCATCAAGGCAAAGGTTTCAAAGGTTCTGGACCGCGCTGAAGATCCGGGCGAAACGCTCGATTACAGCTACCAGAAGCAGCTTGAGTCATTGCAGAAGGTGAAGCAGGGAATCGCTGAGGTCGTAACGGCCAAAAAGCGCCTGCAGATGCAGTCCGAGAAGCTCGAGCAGTCGGTCGTTAAGCTCGACACGCAGGCTCGCCAAGCGCTCGCCCAAGGCAACGAAGAGCTGGCGCGCGAAGCTTTGGAGCGCAAGAACGTCGCCCAGACCGAGCTGCAGTCGTTCGACTCTCAGATCGCAGAACTCGAAGGCCAGCAGCAGAAGCTGACCGATTCCGAAGCCAAGCTGCGCGCCAAGATCGAAGCCTTCCGCACAAAGAAGGAGACGATCAAGGCTCAGTACTCCGCCGCCGAAGCTCAGGTCCGCATCTCCGAGGCAGCGACCGGGGTTGGCGAAGAGATGGCCGACGTTGGCCTCGCAATGCAGCGCGCCGTTGATAAGACGGAGGACATGAAGGCCCGCGCCGCAGCAGTCGAGGAGCTTGAGGCCGCCGGCACCTTCGACGACCTAACGACGCTCGGTGACGGTAACGATGACATCGACCGCCAACTCGCAGAGCTCTCCAGCACCAGCGCCGTCGATGACGACATGGCGCGGATGAAGGCAGAGCTTGGCGCTGGCGAACCAACCCCTGAACTCGAAGCAGGCGAGGAGCCAGCTAAATGATCATTCGAATCGCATCTGAAGATCAGTACCGCCTTGACGACGACGTACTGACCCGCGTCAACGAGCTTGACAACGCTGCCGTCGCGGCCGTTGAAGCCGGCGACCGTGAAGGCTTTCAGAAGAACTTCGACGCGCTGCTCTCACTCGTGCGCACCGAAGGGACCGTGATCGCCGATGATGACCTCTCGGTCTCCGACGTGATCATCCCGCCTGACGACCTCAGCTTCGAAGAGGCTGGGGCCGAGTTCACAGGCGAAGGCCTGATCCCCGACTGATCTAGCTCGCGCGGCTTAGAAGCCGAGTGGGTGGCGGGCTACATAGCCCGAATTTGACTTGCGCAGCGGCCGCCAGCGGGGGCCTTTGCCGCCGCGAGGATCCTCGGCGGCACTGGTGTCAAGCCGGAGGCCAGCGATATCGACGTAGGCGTGGCCCGGATTGGTGCGGACCGTGATCCACCGCCCCGCGCCTCGCGCGCCCCAGCGCATGAAGAGGCCCGAGTCGAGCGGGCTCTTCAGCAGTGACGCACCGTGGAGCGCGAAGGAAACCGTGCCTGAGCAGTCGTACCCGCGCGAGACGAAACTGGCATGGCCGCCCCCGTAAACGTAAGGACGCCCAACGATCGCGTTGGCGGCCCAGATCGCTTGCTGAACGACGTCCGGCGCATTGGCCGGCGCAGCGGCGCGTCCGTTGGCAAGGCGCTTGGCGCGCGAGCCTTCGACGATCGGCATGTCGGCGAGGTTCGGTTGGCCGAACTCCTGGCCGCCGGGGTTTGGAGCAGGAGTTGGCGTGGGTATCGGTACAGGAACCGGCTTGGTTGCCGCAACGGCGCTCGTCGCGCCAAGGCAGCAGAAGACCAAGGCCAGGACCGTCGCGGTTGTTGTTCGGTTCTTGATTCTCATTCGTTCGTTGGCCTACGGGGTTAGCTGACGGGCTGGCGCGGAACGAACCTGCGCCTCGCGTGGCATCACCACGCAACTAGCCCCAACTGATTGGGTCCCCCGATCCCGCTTGCGCGGAACTCGGCTTGAGTCGAAAACCTATACGGCGCTGCCGATGGAACAAGTCCGGCCGGCGCGACTTGGGGCAAAATCGCCGCTAGATGCGGATATTTCGACTCAGCTAGGAGCCTTCTGCTTCGGCCGCTAGGCTCGCTTCGATGGAGTCGACCACGCTACGACGTTCGCTACTGCTTGGCTGCGCCGCACTATCGGCGCTAGCCGTTAGCTCCTGCGGTCGCGCTGGCGACGCAACCACGACCGGCTCATCAGGGGCTCAGGCGGCGCCAGGCGAAACCGTCGCCGCGATCCCCAGCGCTGCAACGAAGAACACGACGCGCGTGTGGGCTAGCTCGCCAGCATCGATTGCTGCCGCTGCTGCGCGCGCCGTCTACCCCGGCTCCCGCCCGAACCAGCGCCCGCTTTCGGTCGTGCTGGCCGACTCGGCTAGCTGGCAGGCGACGATCGCAGGCGCGGTACTGATGGCAGCGCCCCTGCACGCGCCGATGCTGCTGACCGATGGAGCAACGATTCCCGCCGCGTCGCAGTCGGCGTTGACCGCGCTCGCACCAACCGGCGCCGGCCAGGACGGGCCACAGGTAGTCCGCCTTGGTACGGCGGCCTCGCCGGCGTCGCTGAAGTCGCTCTCAATCGGCGGCAATGATCCGTTCACGCTGGCCGCACGAATTGACGCCTACCAAGCGAGGATCGCCGGCCGCTGGAGCAACGCCGTCGTGATCGCCTCGTCCGACTCTCCGGCGATGGCGATGCCGGCGGCAGCTTGGGCTGCGAAGTCTGGCGACAGCGTCCTTTTCAGCGGCCCCAACGATCTCCCGGCAGTGACGGCCGCGGCGATTAAGGCCCACGGCAAGCCGAAGATCTACATCCTCGGCCCGCCCTCGACGATCTCCGAGAAGGTCGCTGGGCAGCTCGCAGCGCTCGGCCAGGTGACGAGGATCGGGGCAAAGCCGGCCAGCGCCAACGCGATCGCGTTTGCCCGCTTTAGCGACGGCGACTTCGGCTGGGGAATAGTCGATCCCGGCCACGGCCTCGTCTTCACCAACGTTGGCGCTTCGCTCACGGCTGGCGCCGCCGCGCCGCTCTCTGCCAGTGGCAGCTACGGCCCGCTGCTGCTCACAGGGCGCGATGGCAGCCTGCCTCCCGACGTCGCCAACTATCTGCGCGACATTCGCCCCGGTTACTCATCGGACCCGGTCCGCGGGGTTTACAATCACGCTTGGATAATCGGCGACCCAGCCGCCATCAGCGACCGCGCGCAGGCAACGATCGATAGCCTGCTCGAGATCGCACCCGTAACGAGAAGCGCAACCACGCCATGAGCGAATCCCAGAAGCCCTCAAATAACCCCACGCAGGCACTCGACATCAGCGTCGACGACATCCGTCAGCTGGCTCATGCCTCTACGCCCCACTTCGCACTTCAGCTCCGTAACCGGATTCGCCGCCTGATCGAAGACCTCCCTGCTGGTCACCCCGCGCGGCTAGAAGGCCAACATCAGATCGCTCGCCTCGACGAGCTCGGCTACGACGGAGAGATCCGCGGCCAGCAGAGCGAGGGGCTTGAGCCACTCGCCAGCGTAATCGACCCGAAGCTGCGCTAATCGGCTCGGGGCGATGGAGGAGAGCCCCCAGAAGCCGGCCGGAATTGAAGGAAGCGCGCTCAAAGGGCCGTTCCCGGTCGGCGCCTACGCCGAAATGCTGCGCGAAGAGCTGCGTGGCCGCGCGAGGCTCCAACTGTTCGGTGAGATTTGGAACCTGAGGAAGACGAAGGCGCGCGTCTACTTCGAGCTGCGCGATGCGCGCGGCGCAGTGCCGTGCGCAATGTGGACGAACAAGTTCGAGGCGCTCGGCGAGCTTGCCGCTTCACTTTCCGACGGCGCTCAGATCGTCGTCGCCGGAGGCCCCGACTACTACCCCGGCAGTAAGACTTCCTCACCTTCATTCTCGTTCGACGTCAGCGATCTGCGCGTCGCTGGCGAGGGCGATCTCCTGGCGCAGCTCGCCGCGCTGCGGCGCCAGCTTCAAGGCGAAGGGCTATTTGAGCCGCAGAAGCTGCTGGCGCGACCGCAGCTACCACGGACGATCGGCGTCATCACAAGCGAGTCCGGCAAAGCGCGCGATGACGTTCTTGCAGGGCTGCAGCGCCGGGGCTGGGCCGGAACGCTGGTTTGGGGATTCGCGCCGGTGCAGGACCGCAAAGCGGCGGCTGCGATCACGCAGGCGTTGACCGATCTAGCCGGGACCCCGCAGGTCGAAACAATCATCGTCGCTCGCGGCGGCGGCTCACTGGCCGACCTCTTCGCCTTCTGCGATGAGACGCTCTGCCGCACCGTTGCGCTGCTGCGCGTGCCGGTGATCGCGAGTGTCGGCCACCACACCGATCAAACCCTGATTGACGACGTAGCGGCCGAGAGCTGCTCAACGCCAACGCACGCCGCCGAGGCCGCCGTGCCGCTCGACATCAACCGCGAGCGCGCCGCGCTACGCGCTTCGACTGGTGCCCTCTCGCGCAACGCTCAAGGTGCCGTAGTCGGGCGCGCCCGCGCGCTGGCGGCCCTGGCGCGTGTACCGGGAACGCACATCGCCCGCCAGCGGCGCGAGCTGCACCAGGGCGCGCGCGAGTTGCGCGCCGCCGGTCAGCGCCGCCTGATGCTTGAGCGCGAGCGTTCAGCGACCGTCGCCGAGGTGCTTCGGCGCAAGGCGGTCGCTGGCGCCGGCCCCGACAATCTCGCCCGCCTGCGCACGCTTGAGGGCCTCTCGATCGCGCTCTCCGCGCACGACCCAAAGGGCGTGCTTGAGCGCGGCTACGTGATCGTTGACGACGGCGAGGGCAACGTGATCACGACCGCAGCGCAGGCTCGCGCGGCCGCGGACGTTCGGCTTCAGTTCGCAGACGACTCCGTTGCTGCGAAGATCACGGACAGCGATGACTGAACCTGAACAGAGCTACGAGCTTGCGACAGCCCGCCTTGAGGAGATCATCCGTCGGCTCGACTCCGGCGAGGCCGGGCTGCGCGAAACGCTCGATCTAGTCAAAGAGGGGCGAACGCTCGTTGAGTACTGCGCCGCTGAACTTGAGGCCGTAAGCCAAGGCCTGGACGAAATCAAACTCGATGAGCTGATCGCGCGGCTCGAAGCGCAGAGCCCAGAAGCGGAGTAGTTGGCGATGACCAGTTTCGAGAAGCTCTCCGAGCTGCCGCTAACGATCGAGAGCCACGGACTTACCGGCTTGCAGGCCGATGTCTCGTCCGGCTTTCTGCGGATGACGACGACGATCAACTTCAGCGGCGCCGGTGAGGTCGGTCGCGGCGAGGACGTCACCTACGACAACGAGGATCACGAAGCGCTGCAGGCTTGGGGCGCGCCGCTTGCCTTGGCCGGCGAATGGACGCTCGGCAGCTTCTGTGAAGCGCTCGAAGCGCTCGATCTTTTCCCTCAGCCGCCTGTCCGTGAAATCTCGCGCAACTACCGAATCTGGG
>CAMCVN010000046.1 GCA_945881845.1 Bifidobacterium breve
GTCGGCGATCTGCGCGGCCGATTGAACAGGCGGCCCGCCGACGTCGCCCGTTAGCCCAAGCAGCCCAGCCTTGGCGAGGTAGTTCAAGTCGTGGCCGGCGCGGTCGGCGTATGGGCCGTCCTGACCGTAGCCGCTGATCGCGCAGTAGACGATCCCCGGGTTGACCGCCTTCAGCGCTTCGTAACCGACGCCGAGGCGGTCAAGCACGCCGGGGCGGAATGACTCGAGCACGATGTCGGCGTCCTGCGCCAGTTTCAGCATCAGCTCGCGACCTTCGTCGCTCTTGAGGTTGATGCGAATTGAGCGCTTGTTGCGGTTCAGCGCCAGGAAGAGCGCACCAGCAGCAGATTTCTCAACGCCTTCATGGAACGGAGGCGACCAGCGCGCATAGTCGCCCATTCCGGTGTCCTCGACCTTGATTACGTCGGCGCCGCAGTCGGCAAGCAGCAGCGAGCAGAATGGGCCTGGAAGTAGCCGCGAGAGGTCAAGAACGCGGAGATCTTCAAGCGGCAGTGCCATCGCTTAACTCTAGGCGGCGGGCGTCGGGATGCCGAGCAGTCCGCGGGCCTCGGCAACGGTCGCGGGGCGACGGCCGGCCGCTTCGGTCATCTGCCGCGCAACGGCGACCAGCTCGCCGTTTGAGCCGGCCATCTCGCCGCTCGGCAGGTAGAGGTTGTCTTCAAGGCCAACTCGGATCGAGCCGCCAAGGTCGAGCGCCGCTTCGATCAGCATCCATTGGTCGCGTGAGATTCCAACTACACCCCAGTGGCTCTCCTCGGGCATGTTGTCGACCATCGCGGCCATGTTGTTCTTGCTGGCAGGGATTCCACCGAGCACACCCATCACGCAGTCAATGTGCAGCGGCTTCTTCAAGAGGCCCATGTCAACGAGCGGGTGGAGGCTGCCGATGTGGCCGATGTCGAAGCACTCGTGCTCGGGCTTAATGCCGTTCGCGTTCAGCGCCGTCAGCAGCTCGATGATCTCGTCGAAAGAGTTCTCAAAGACGGTCTTGAAGACGAACTCCTTGCGCGACTTCGAGTACTTCGCGTAGTTCATCGAACCCATGTTGAGCGCAGCTACCTCGGGCTTCAGCGCCTCAAGGTAGGCGACACGCTTCTCGATCGAAACACCAACCGTGCCGGTCGAGTAGTTGATGATCACGTCGTCCACGCTTCCACGAATCGCTTCGGTAATCGCAGCGAAATCCTCGATCTCGTAGGACGGGATTCCTTGCGGGTTACGCGCGTGAATGTGGATCATCACGCCGCCTTCGTCAACGATCCGCTTCGCCTCAGCGCCGTACTCCTCAGGCGTGTAGGGAATCGCCGGGCACTGCTCACGGTTGGCGATAGCGCCGGAGATCGCGCAGGTAATTACGACTGGGTCTTCTTTTGACATCTCTCCCCCTAGGACTGGGTTGGGAATCCGTAGTCAACGCCTTGCGCGCGCTGCGGCCAGCGCTCGGTGACGACCTTTCCGCGGGTGTAGAAGAGCACGCCTTCGCGGCCGTGAACGTGGAGGTCGCCGAAGAGCGAATCCTTCCAGCCGCCGAACGAGAAGTAGGCCATCGGTACCGGGATCGGCACGTTGACGCCGACCATCCCGGCCTGGACGCGGCTTCGGAACTCGCGCGCCGCGCCACCGTCTGCCGTGAAGATTGCGGCGCCGTTGCCGTATGGGTTGGCGTTGATCAGGTCTAGGCCGGAGTCGAACGAGTCGGCCTTCAGCATCACCAGCAGCGGCCCGAAGACCTCATCGCGGTAGACACTCATCTCGGTCGTTACCGAATCGATCACGCTCGGTCCGATGAAGAAGCCCTCCTCGGCACCGGCCACGGTCAGCTCACGGCCGTCTACAACGACGTCGGCGCCGTCGGCGGCTGCGGCCTCAATGTACGAGGCGACGCGCTCGCGCGCCTGCGGCGTGATTACCGGTCCCATCTCGGTTCCGGCCACGTTGCCCGGCCCAACCGTCAGCGCGCGGGCGCGCTCGGCAATCGCTGCGCTGAGCGCCGCCGCAGTCTCCTCGCCAACGCTGACTGCCGCCGAGATCGCCATGCAGCGCTGACCGGCGCTCCCAAAGGCGGCCGAGGCGATCGCGTCAGCGGCAACCTCGATGTTGGCGTCGGGCAATACCAGCGCGTGGTTCTTGGCGCCGCCAAGCGCCTGTACGCGCTTGCCGTGGGCCGTCGCGGTTTCATAAATGTGGCGGGCGATCGGCGTTGAGCCGACGAACGAGATCGCATCGATCTCCGGGTGTACGAGCAGCGCGTTTACTGCGTCCTTGTCGCCTTGAACGACGCTGAAGACGCCGTCAGGAAGCCCGGCCTCAGAGAGCAGCTCGGCGAGCAGCAATGATGCCGACGGGTCGCGGTCGCTCGGCTTGAGGATGAACGAGTTGCCGCAGGCCAACGCAATCGGGAACATCCACATCGGAACCATCGTCGGGAAGTTGAACGGCGTAATTCCGGCGACAACGCCGAGCGGCTGGCGGTAGCTGGCCGAATCAACGCGGGTTGAGATCTGCTCGCTGGCCTCGCCCTTCATCAGGTGCGCGATGCCGCAGGCGAACTCGACGACTTCGAGGCCGCGCTGCACTTCGCCGCGCGCGTCGTCGAGCGTCTTGCCGTGCTCGGATGTGACGATCGCCGCCAGCTCATCAGCGCGAGCGAAAAGCAGCTCACGGAAGGCGAACATCACGGCGTGGCGTTTCGCCAGCGATGCCCCACCCCAAGCCGGGAAGGCGGCGCGAGCTGCGAGCACGGCGCGGTCTACGTCTGCCTCGTTGGCAAGCGCTACTTGGCGCTGGACGGCTCCGGTCGCCGGGTCGAAGACGTCCCCGAAGCGGTCAGCGGTTCCCGAATCGGGCTTGCCGTCGATCCAGTGGCCTACTACTGGGAGATCCTGGTTCGAAGAGCTCATCACTTAGACCGGGACCACGCCTTGGCGCTTCCAGGGTCGCTCAACACGCTTCGTCGAAGCCATCTCAAAACCACGGCAAACAATCTCTCTGGTTTGGCGCGGATCGATCACGTCGTCAATCATGCCGCTCTTGGCGGCGATGTAGACGTCGATCAGGCTCTGGTAACCGGCGATCAGTTCCTTCTTCTTCGCTTCTGGATCATCGGCCTCATCGACTTGGCGGCGCATCACGATCTCAACCGCACCCTCGGCCCCCATCACGCTGATCTCAGCGCTTGGCCAAGCGACGATCACGTCGGGCTCGTAGGCGCTGCCGTTCATCACGAAGTAGCCGGCGCCGTAAGCCTTGCGAATAATCACCGTGATCTTCGGCACCGTTGCGTTGGAGACGGCGTAAAGCATCTTCGCGCCATGGCGGATGATTCCGTCGGCCTCGACCTTCGTGCCGACCATGAAACCCGGCACATCCATCAGGAAGAGCAGCGGAATCCCAAAAGCGTTGCAGAGGTTGACGAAACGGGCGGCCTTGTCGGCCGAATCATTGTCGAGAATCCCGCCGAGATGGCGCGGCTGGTTGGCGACAATTCCGACCGGGCGGCCGCCGAAGCGCGCGAAGCAGGTGATGATCGTCTTCGCGAACTGCGGCTTCATGTCAAACCACTGACCGTCATCAACGATCTGGGCGATGACGTTGTACATGTCATGCGGCTTGCGGTTCGATTCCGGCAGCGCGTCGAGCAGCGCCTCCTCGGCGCGCTCAATCGGATCTGTGCACTCGGCGATCGGAGGCGCCTCTTCGCAGCTCGTTGGCATGTAGGAGAGGTACTGCTTGATCGCCTCGATGCAGGCCTCATCGGACTCAACCTCAAGGTCGCCAACGCCCGACTTGCGGCAGTGAATCCGTGAGCCGCCAAGCTCCTCTTGCGTTACGTCCTCACCAACGGCGGCGCGGACAAGGTGCGGGCCGGCGAGAGCCATTGAGCCGCGGCCCTTGACCATCGGCACGAAGTCGGCGAGCGCCGGAATGTAGGCCGTGCCTGCCGAGCAGGGCCCCATCAAGGCTGCGACCTGTGGGATCACTCCGCTCATCACGACCTGTTCGCGGAAGAGGTGGCCTGAACCGGCGAAGAGCGAGCCGACGGCCTCTTGGATTCGCGCGCCGGCCGAGTCAAGCAGCCAGATGAATGGAATCCGCTTCGTCAACGCCAGTGCCCGCAGGCGCCCGACCTTGGTCTCACCGGTCAATCCCATCGACCCGGCCATCACCGTGAAGTCGTAGGCGCAGACGGCGACCATTCGGCCGTCAACCTTGCCGTAGCCGCAGATAACGCCGTCGGCGGGAGCGTCCTTGTCCTCTAGGCCGCGGACCGAGTAGTGAATTCCGCCGTGAATGCCTAGCTCAACGAAGGTTCCTTCGTCGATCAGCAGCGCGAGCCGCTCGCGAGCCGTCAGCTTCTCTTTCTCATGCTGGCGGTCGATCCGTTCCTGGCCTCCGCCGAGCATTGCGTGCTCGCGGCGGGCAGCAAGCTCCTCCACCAGTGGACGCAGAATTCCAGCGGTCTCTTCAGCATCACTCGTCGTCATTGGTCAGACGGTACTACGGCGCCGCGTAGGGCTTCAGCGACCCTTCCACTGCGGCTCGCGCTTTTCGAAGAAGGCGCTTACGCCTTCGCGAATGTCCTCGGTGCCGAGCGCCTCGCCAAGCTGGCCGCGGAGGAAGTCGAGCGCGTCCATCAGGTCCATGTCCTGCTGCTTCCAGATTGCGTCCTTGCCCATCCGCATCAGCAGCGGTGATTTCGACGCAAGCTTCGCCGCCCACTCAGTTACCGCCTCGTCAAACTGCTCCAGCGGAACGACCTTGTTGACGATCCCAAGCTTCTCAGCCTCGTTGGCGTCGATCCGCTCGCTGAGCAGCAGCATCTCGGTCGTCTTCTTGCGCGGCACGTTGCGGTAGATCAGCGCCATGATCATGAACGGGAAGACGCCGACGTTCAGCTCCGGAGTGCCGAAGGTTGCCTTTTCGCTCGCAACAACGAGGTCGCAGGCAAGTGCGATCCCGAGTGAACCTGCCAGCACGTGGCCGCGGGCTGCGCAGATAGTCGGCTTGCCGAGCGTGCCAATCAGCTCGAAGAGGGCAGGGAAGCGGGCGAGCCGCTCGTAGCGCTGCTCAGCCGTCAACTCCTCAGCGAAGCCGCCAAGGTCGCCGCCGGCCGAGAAGACCGTCTCATGCGTGCTGGCGAGCACGACGCAGCCAACCTCGTCATCGTCGCGGGCGCGCTCAAAGGCTGCGATCAGCGCGTCGAGCAGCGCGTCGGAGAGCGCATTACGCGAATCGGGCTGGTTCAACGCGATCGTCGCGATCTTGTTTTCGGTTGCGTAAAGGACGATCTCTTCGGTCATCGCTGTAAGGCTACGCGCGATCGTTGGCCGTTGCCCGCTCGCCGCTCTGCGATACCGTTAGACACCCCGTCAAACAAGGAGCAGCGATGGCATCCGCCGAGTCAGTTCTAAAGCCCGACTTTGATCAGAAGCGCGCTCACTTCATCTTCACCGATGAGCACGAGCAGCTGCGTGAGTCGATCAGCAACTTCGCCAAGAAGGAACTCGCTCCCCATGCCGACGAGTGGGAGGAGACAACCTTCCCGGACTCCGTCTTCACACGGATGGGCGAGCTCGGCTTCCTTGGCCTCGACAAGCCTGAGGAGTACGGCGGCCAAGGCGGCGACTACTACACGTCGCTGGTGCTGGCCGAGTCGATCACGCACGCGCAGTCGGGCGGACTGGCGATGGGGGTTGCCGTCCACACCGACATGGCGATGCCACCAATTCTCGCCTTCGGTACCGAAGAGCAGAAGCAGGAGTGGGTTGTGCCAGCGATCAAGGGCGAGAAGATTCTCTGCCTCGGCATCACCGAGCCCGACGCCGGCTCCGACGTCTCCGGCATCAAGACGCGCGCCGTCAAGGATGGCGACGAATACGTAATCAACGGCTCAAAGACCTACATCACGAACGGCCACCGCGCCGACGTGATCGTGCTCGTCACGAAGACCGACGCCGACGCCGGCTACGACGGCTTCACGCTCTTCCTCGTGCCGATGGACGCCCCGGGTGTTATCCGTGAGAAGAAGCTCGAGAAGCTCGGCATGCACGCCAGCGACACGGCGCTGCTGGCCTTCCAGGACGTGCGCGTGCCGGAGACGGCCGTGCTCGGCCAGGTCGGCAAGGGCTTCTACCACATCATGTGGGAGCTTCAAGGCGAGAGGCTGATCGGCGCTGCAGGCTGCGTCGCCGGCGCGCAGCACTGCATGGACAAGACGCTTGAGTACGCGCTCGAGCGTCAGGCCTTCGGCCGCAAGATCGGCAACTTCCAAGCGATCCGCCACAAGTTCGCCGACATGGCAACGAAGCTTGAGGCCGCCCGTCAGCTCACCTACATGACCGCTTGGCGCTTCCAGAACGGCGAGTACCCGGTCCGTGAGATTTCGATGGCGAAGCTCTTCTCGGCCCGCGTCGCCTGCGAGGTCGCCGACGAGTGCATCCAGATTCACGGCGGCGCCGGTTACATGAAGGAGTACGGCATCGAGCGCGTCTGGCGCGACATGCGGCTGAACCGAATCGGCGCAGGAACCGACGAAGTGATGCTCGACGTAATCGGTCGCTCCTACGGCCTCTAAGAACAAGATGGGAGCCAAAGGGCTGCCGCAGGAACCGTCGGCGCGGCAGATCATGCCGCCGTTCGGCGAGGAACACGAAGAGCTGCGTGACTCGCTGCGCCGCTTCGTCGCGGCAGAACTGGCGCCCAACGCTGACGAGTGGGAGCGCGAGCGCTGGTTCCCGAATGAGCTCTTCCCGCGGATGGGCGAGCTCGGCTTCTTCGGCCTCAGCAAGCCGACCGAGATCGGCGGCCAAGGCGGCGACGTGCTGCACGAGGCGGTCTTGGCCGAGGAGCTCGCGGCCTGCGGCTCTGCCGGCGTTGCAGCGGGCTTGGGCGCGCACGTCGCTATCGCCACTCCCCCGGTTTGGAAGTTCGGCACCGACGACCAGCACGAGCGCTACGTGCGGCCCTCCGTTGCCGGCACGAAAATCGCCGCGCTGGGGATCACCGAACCTGACGCCGGGTCCGACGTAGCCTCGCTGCGCACGCACGCCAAAGAGGTTGACGGCGGCTGGATTATCAGCGGTGAGAAGTGCTACATCACGAACGGTGTGCGGGCCGATTTTGTAGTGATGGCCGTCAAAACAACGGCCGAGGGCGGCCACGGCGGCATCTCGTTCTTCATCGTTGACACCGACCAGCCCGGCTACAGCGCTTCGAAGCTCGAGAAGATGGGCTGGCACGCCTCCGACACGGCGCTGATCGCGCTCGATGAGGTTTTCGTCCCAACCGAAAACCTGCTCGGCGGGATCAACGAGGGCTTCAAGCTGATCATGGCCAACTTCCAATGGGAGCGACTGATGATGGCGCTCGGCTCCGTCGCCGCGATGCAGCTCGTCTTTGACAAGACACTGCTCTATGCGGCGGAGCGGCAGGCTTTCGGTCGCCCGATTGGCAACTTCCAAGCGATCCGCCACAAGTTCGCCGAGATGGCAACAACGATCGAAGCTGGCCGCGCGCTGACCTACCACGCGCTGCGCCTCTTCTACGACGGGCACGACGCCACTCGCGAGGTAACGATGGCGAAGCTAAAGACGCAGCGCGACTGCTTTGAGGTTGCCGACGAGTGCCTGCAGATTCACGGCGGCGCGGGGTACATGGTCGAGTACGGAATTGAGCGCGCCGTCCGCGACGCGCGGCTCGGCCCGATCGGCGGCGGCACCGACGAAGTGATGGCCGAGATCCTCGGCCGTAGTATGGGCCTGTGAGCACGGCAGCAGAGATCAAGCGGGTCAGCGAGAGCGACCTTGACGCGCTGCTGCCGCTGATGCGCGGCTACTGCGACTTCTACGAGGTCGCGCCCTCCGACGAGGCGCTGCTGGCACTGAGCCGCGCGCTGCTCGCCGACCCTGAGCGCGAAGGGCTCCAGCTAATCGCCCGCGCCGACGACGGAGAAGCAGTTGGCTTCGCAACCATTTATTGGACTTGGCAGACGCTCGACGCAGGTCGCCTCGCAGTGATGAACGACCTCTTCGTCAGCGAACCGGCACGCGGAACCGGACTAGCCGACGCGCTGATCCTCGCCTGCGCCGACGAAGCCCGCCGCCACGGCGCACTATCACTCGGCTGGCAGACCGCGAAAGACAACAAGCGCGCACAGAAGGTCTATGAGCGGATTGGGGCCGAGCGCTCCGAATGGCTCGACTACTCGCTGGCGCTGGACTGAACCACTTGCCGAACACGCGCCCTCACGGGCACGAAGCTAACTGCTTGATAGCAAATAGTTAAGAAGCTAAAAAGCCCGAACCGGCCTGACCTTGTAGGTGCTGTACTTGCTGCTCCAGGCGCTGCCGCCCCCGGGCCCGACGAGCTGGGCCCAGGCCTGATTCGGATTGACGTACGACGACGACCAGTAGATGTCACCGGGAGTCAACCCACCAACAGCAGAGACATCAAGCTGGTAGTACTCACGCGTGGTTGGTAGGAACCAGCCCGTGACGGCCACACCATTGACGGTCGGGGCGTAGGTTGAAGCGGCAAGCGCAGCAGGAGCCGAATTAGGGCCGCTGGAATCAGGGCAGGCAACCATAATCGCGGCAGTATTAGCAAAACCAGAACCAATCGCAGTGCCCTCAGCACCCGAGATTGTCTTGTTGCTGCACTGCCCTTCAGCGCCGCTACCGCCACCCCACGGAAGGTTTGGATCAGAGCCACCACCCGAATCCCAACCAGCCGGCGCAGCCTCCAGGTAACGACAACCGGAACCACACGCCGCACCGGGGACGGTCTCTGAACCACCAAGGACGTAGAAGACCTTGCCGCCGCCAGGACCAGTGTCACCAACCACACAGACGCCACCAGTAGCGCACGACAACGGCGTAACGGCAGCGGACAACGCCGAAGCGACCGAATTACCGCGAGCATTCGTTGCCTTCACAGTGAACGTGTAAGGCGTGCCGTTCGTGAGCCCAGTGACCGTGCAGGAAAGGGCACCCGTCGTTGTGCACGCTTGTGAACCACCACCAGACGCGGTGACTATGTAATCGGTGATCGCAGAGCCACCATCACTAGACGGAGCCAACCAAGACACGACAACCGAAGCGTCACCA
>CAMCVN010000047.1 GCA_945881845.1 Bifidobacterium breve
TCTAGCGATCGCGGCGACCTCGCTGCCGTTCAACATTGCGCACGCGCTGGGCAACGTCGTCTTCGCGCTGGCGTTCGGGCCGGCGCTGCTGCGCGCCGTGATGCGCTACCGCACGCGGCTCGATGTTAAGTGGACCGCGCTGGCTCCAAAAGCCTCGGTGACGGAAGGCGCACGTGCCGTCGCAGGCCCGCTCGCGGTCGTCATCGCCGCGCTTCTCTTTGCTGCGGCGCTAACGCCGCAAAATGCAGAGGCCGCTAGCTCACCACTGCGCGCCGCCCGTTATCTCGTTTCGACCCAAAATAGCGACGGCGGCTGGGGCTTCGCGGGCGGTTCGCGCACGACCGCCGTAACGACCTCGTGGACGGTAATTGGGCTCGCCGCGGCTGGCTACGACCCGCTCAGCGTCCGTCAGCGTGGCCGCTCGCCGGCGGTGCTGCTGCGCGGCTGGGCTTCGCGCGCGCGGACCACCGCCGACATCGAGCGCACGGCTTTGGCGCTCGCTGCCGCTGGGCTGAGCCCATCAACAGGCGGCCTGCTGACGCGGCTAAAGCGCAGCCAGCGCGCCGACGGCTCGTTCGCCGGGCTGATCAACCTGACCTCCTACGGCCTGCTTGCTCTGCGCGCCAGCGGTAGCCGGGCTTCGGGCAAGCCGGTCCGCAAGGCGGCAGCGTGGATCACGCGGCGCCAGAACCGAGACGGTGGCTTCAACTACGCACGCCGAGGCGGCGCAAGCTCGATCGACGACACGGCCGGCGCGGTGCAGGCGATCGCTGCTGCCGGCCTCGGTCGCGGCAGGGCCGCGCAAAGAGCGGCCCGCTACCTCGCCGCGCGCCAGAACCGTGATGGCGGCTACCCGCTGCAATCGGGCGGCCGATCGAACGCGCAATCGACGGCTCTCGCTTCCCAAGCGCTCGTCGCGGCCGGCCGCAACCCCGATTACCAACGCCGCCGCGGTGCCCGCTCGCCGCTCAGCTACATCCGCTCGCTCCAGACTTCAGGCGGGTATGTCCGTTACTCGCGGAGCAGCGCGGCAACGCCGGTCTGGGTTACCTCGCAGTCGCTCGCGGCGCTTGCCAAGCGGCCGCTGCCGGTCAGGACCGTTAGACGATGAGTGTTCCCGACGCGAACTTCGTAGGCGGGAGTCGCCAACCCCTCCGGATCGTTTAGATTTCGCTGATTGATGCGTCTCGCCGTCCCGAAAGAACACGACGCTGATGAGCGTCGTGTTGCCCTAGTCCCCGAGGTCGTCCGCAAGCTCAGCGGCCGTGGGATTGAGGTCGCGGTCGAGCGTGGAGCCGGTGAACGGGCGCTGATCAGTGACGCTGCCTTCGAAGAGGCTGGAGCGGTGATCATTGATGCCGCTGAGGTTTGGAAGTCCGACGTCGTGATCGCGATCGCGCCGCCGCAGCCGCAGCAGATTGCGTCGATGAACGAGGGCGCGGTGCTAATCGGTTTCCTCGCGCCGCTTACGAGCGCGCCGACAGCGGCTGCTGCGCGCGACGCCAAAGTGACGGCCTTCGCGATGGAAGCGATCCCGCGGATCAGCCGCGCGCAGGCGATCGACGCGCTCTCCTCACAGAGCAACGTCGCCGGCTACGAAGCCGTGATCATCGCCGCCGAAGAGCTAACGCGCTTCTTTCCAATGTTGATGACCGCTGCCGGAACAATTCCTCCAGCCAAAGTTCTCGTACTCGGTGCCGGCGTCGCTGGTTTGCAGGCTCTGGCAACCGCACGCCGGCTCGGCGCCGTCGTCACCGGCTACGACGTTCGCCCAGAGGTCGCCGAGCAGGTTGAATCGCTCGGAGCGTCGTTTCTCGACCTTGGTATCGAAGCCTCCGGTGAGGGCGGCTACGCGCGTGAGCTCTCCGACGAGGAGCACGCCGCCCAGCAGCAGGCGCTGAACGAGGCGATCACCGGCTTTGACGTCGTGATAACGACGGCACTGGTTCCCGGGCGCCCGGCGCCGAAGCTGATCTCCGCGGCGGCCGTCGAGGGGATGCGCGCTGGCTCGGTAATCGTTGACCTCGCTGGCGAGAGCGGTGGCAACTGCGAGCTGACAGTTGCCGGAGAGAAGACGATCATCGACGGAGTCACGGTTCTCTCGCCGCTGAACCTTCCAGCGCAGATGCCGGAGCACTCTTCGCAGCTTTACGCGCGCAACGTGCTGGCGCTGCTCGACCTGATGATCAGCGACGGCGAAGAGGGTGCGGCGACGACGCTGGCACCCGACTTTGAGGACGAGATCATCAGTGGTTCCTGCATCGCCAAGAGCGGCGAGATTGTCCACCCCGGAGCGAAGGCGGCGGTCGAAGGCGCCGCCGGCGCATAGGAGGCAGCGGTCGTGTTCATCACCAACGTCGCGATTCTCGTACTGGCCGGCTTCGTCGGCTACGCAGTGATTTCAAAGGTTCCCAACACGCTGCACACGCCGCTGATGTCAGGCACCAACGCGATCCACGGAATCGTTGTGCTCGGCGGCATCATCGTGCTCGGCCTTGGTGAGGACCTCAGCGTTCTCGACAAGGGGCTACTGGTCATCGCGATCATCTTCGGCACGATCAACGTTGTCGGCGGCTTCCTCGTAACCGATCGCATGCTGGAGATGTTCAAGAGCAAGCCGGCGCCGGTCAAGCAGGACGACGAGGAACAGGCATGAACCCGGTGCTCGCAACCTCCTTCATCCACTCCGACGACCTGATCGCCGTTCTCTACATCGTCGCCTTCAGCCTCTTCATCTACGGGCTCAGCGGGCTGACCGGCCCGCGCACAGCGGTCCGCGGCAACCGCATCGCCGCGGTCGGGATGGGCATTGCCTTGCTGGCAAGCTTCCTAATTGAAGGGATGGGCAACTGGGCGCTAATCATCATCGCCTTGGTAATCGGCACGATCATCGGCATCCCTTCGGCGCGCAGCGTCAAGATGACTGCCGTGCCGCAGATGGTGGCGCTCTTCAACGGTGTTGGCGGCGGCGCCGTAGCGCTGATCGCTTGGGCCGAGTTCAACGACACCGGCGGCTTTGCCGGCGAGCCGCTGACCTTCGTCATTCCTTCGCTCTTCGCTGCGATCGTCGGTTCGGTCAGCTTCTGGGGTTCGAACATCGCCTTCGCCAAGCTGCAGGAGATTCTTCCCGGCCACCCGATCAGCGCTGGCCGCCTCCAGCAGCCACTGAACCTGATCTTGCTGCTTATCGCGCTGGCCTCGGCAGTTGCGATCGCCAGCGGTGAGACGGCGACGATCTACATCCTCGTGCTGCTCGCCGCTTCGGCGCTGCTGGGACTCTTCGTCGTGCTGCCGATCGGTGGCGCCGACATGCCAGTTGTGATCTCACTGCTGAATGCCTTCACCGGCCTCTCCGCGGCGGCAACCGGACTGGCGCTCAACAACACGGCGCTAATCGTCGCCGGCATGATCGTCGGCGCTTCGGGAACGATCTTGACGCGGCTGATGGCCGACGCGATGAACCGTTCAATCCCGAGCATCATCGCCGGTGGCTTCGGCGGCGGTGGCGGTGAAGTTGGTGCGAGCGGAGCCGGCGAACATGGCGGCACGGTCCGCGCGACGAGCGCCGCCGACGCGGCGATTCAGATGGCCTTTGCGCGCCAAGTCGTAATCGTTCCCGGCTATGGAATGGCCGTCGCGCAGGCACAGCACGCGGTGCGCGAGCTGGCAAGCGAACTCGAAAAGCGCAACGTCGAGGTTAAGTACGCGATCCACCCTGTCGCTGGCCGAATGCCGGGGCACATGAACGTGCTGCTGGCCGAGGCCGACGTGCCTTACGACCAGCTCAAGGAGATGGATGAGATTAACCCTGAGTTCAGCCGCACCGACGTGGCACTCGTGATCGGCGCCAACGACGTCACCAACCCAGCCGCCAACACCAATTCCGACTCACCGATTTACGGCATGCCGATCCTCAACGTCAACGAATCGAAATCTGTGATCGTGCTGAAGCGTTCGATGAACCCTGGCTTCGCGGGAATCGAGAACGAGCTCTACTTCGAGCCGATGACTTCAATGCTGTTCGGCGACGCGAAGAGCTCCGTCGCTGAGATCACCGCCGAGCTAACGGCGTTATAACACCGCCCGCCCCGGCGGCTGCGAGACTGACGCGAGATGATTGATCGCAGCAAAGCCCTCGAACTGCTCGCCGGGCAGCACTTTGACGTCGTCGTGATCGGTGGCGGCATCACCGGCGCTGGCGTCGCGCTCGACGCGGCAACGCGCGGTTATACGGTTGCGCTGATCGAGCGCGCCGACTTCTCGTCGGGAACGTCGAGCCGTTCATCGAAGCTCGTTCACGGCGGGTTGCGCTATCTGCAGCAGTTTGATCTCGGGCTCGTCCGCGAGGCGCTACTGGAGCGCCAGATCATGGTTCGTCTGGCACCACATCTAGTCAAGCCGCTGCCAATCATCGTGCCGGCCTTCGACGGCGAACGCCCGGACCGCAGACTCGGAGTGGGGCTCAATCTTTACGACGTGATGGCGGTTGACACATTGCGTGGGCGGCTCAAGCGCGACGGTCAAGAGGACGATCCGTTCGGCGGCGACTGGTCGCCTGAACGCCACCGCATGATCGAAGGAGCCGAGGTGGTTGAACGCTTGCCCGCGCTCGCTCCCCGCAACCCGACCGGCGGCTACCTCTTCTACGACTGCCAGACCGACGACTCAAGGCTCGTGCTGACGGCACTCGAGGAGGCTGAACGGTTCGGCGCGATTTGCTCCAACCGGCTCGAGGCGACCGGTTTGGTCGAGAAGAACGGCCGCGCCCGCGGCGTCACGGTGCGCGACGTTGAAACTGGCAGTGAGTTTGAGATCGGCGCCGACAACGTCGTCAATGCAACCGGCGTCTGGGCCGACCGGCTTCGGCCAGACGAGCTCCACGACGAGGGTGGTTTGCCGGTTATTAGGCCGAGCCGTGGAACTCACATCACGATTCGCAGCGAGAAGCTGCCGCTCAATGACGGCGTGATCGTGCCGGCCGGGGAGGGGCGCTCGATCTTTGCGCTGCCGTGGCTTGGCTCGACGCTGGTCGGGACAACCGATAACGACTACGACGAGACCGACCTCGATCACGTCAGCCCGGCGGCCTCCGACATCGAATACCTGCTTGACGCAACGAACGAGTTCTTCGCGACAGATTTCGGTGCCGCTGACATCAGTGGGGCCTTCGCAGGCGTGCGGCCGCTAATTGCCACAGGCGACCCGAAGAAGTCCGTTGACATCTCGCGCCGCGCCGAGCTCTACGAAACCGGCAGCGGCATGATCACGATCACGGGCGGCAAGCTGACGACCTGGCGGCGGATGGCAAAGATGGCGGTCGACCGAATCGTCGAACGTGATTCGCGCGAGGCTCCCTGCCGCACCGAGGAGATCCCGCTCGGGCAGGCGATCGAAGCGAAGGATCTGCCGCGGGTCGAAGGCGTCCCCGAAGAGGCCTATGAGCAGCTCGCTGGCCGCTACGGCTACCGCGCGCGCGACGTGCTGGCAGTAGCTGCCGAGCGTGGCGAGTTGGCGCAGCCAATCGTGGCCGACGGGCCGACCGATCTGCTCGCCGAGGTCGTCTTCGCTGCGCGCCATGAGCAGGCGCGGAGCGTTGGCGACGCTCTGCTGCGTCGCAGCCGCGTTGCGCTGCTGGCGGCGCGAGAGGTAACCGCCGATGACGACGCAGTCGCGCGCCGCACCGCGCAGGCGATGGCTGGCGAGCTTGGCTGGGACGAGGCACGAGTTGAAGCCGAGGTCGCGAACTTCAGCGCGGAGGCGGCTGCCGAGGGAATCGTCGCCAACGTCACGCCGACTGCGTAGCCTTCCAGAGGTGCCGTTTATTCGATCGAAGGGCGCGATCGCCTTGCTCTGCGCGCTCACCTGCGCCGCAAGTCTGTCGGCCGCTACTGGGGCCTCCGCCGAAGGATCATTTGCCGGGGCGCTGACCGTCGACGGACCGTCGACCGGCGTGACGCTGCTCGGCGACGTCGAGATGGCCTTCGACAGCAGCGGCGTTGTCGCCTACGTGCGCAGCGATGAAGGAGCCGACCACGCCTTCATCAGCATGCTCGCCTCCGGCGCGCCGCAGTCGCCGGTGCGCGTCGATCCCGGCCAATCGCCCGTGATCGGTAAACCTGTCGTGGGTATCTCCAATGGTGGCCGCATGACGGTCGTCTACGCCAACACTGCAGGGCTGTGGGCGCGGGTCCAAATTACCCCCGGCCAACCATTCTCGGCGCCGCAGCAGCTCGGCGGCCCGGGGGCAAATTCACCGTCGCTTGACATGGCACCGATCACCGGCGTCGCTTACGTGGCGTGGGCCGAGAACGGCAGCGTCCGCGCCGCCTATCTGCCGCGCCGCGTGACCAACTACACCGTCTACACGGGCGTCGCCAACATAAACCCTGCCAACAGCGCCGCTTCATCGCCCGGGCTGGCGCCGAAGGTTTCAACTTCGGCCGACGGCACGGCGATCGTGGCCTTCGGCGAGGTTGATGGTGGAACAACGCGAATCGGCGTTAGGCGGCTTGTACGCAGCGCCTTCTCTGCCGTCGTGATGAGCGCCGCCGCCGAGACGCTTGACGGCCAGGCCGGAGGCGCGGCCGACCGACCAGCAATCGCGCTGCAGGCCGATTCGAGCTTCGCTTGGGTTGTCTTCTCACAAAGCTTCGCCGATGGCGTGCGAAGGGCAGTTGTTCGGCGCGTGAGGGCATCAACGCTGGAGGCGCCAAAAGCACTTGCCGATGGTGCGGCGATTGGCGCGAGCGCAGGGCCAACGATCGGCGCCAACGACCGCGGCTCGGGGATCATCAACGTGCAGGGCGCCGATGGGACGATCTGGGCCTCGATCATCCGCCGCAGCGCCGTCACAGGGGCGACGGCCTTGGGCAGCTCTGCGGCGCAGGACGCGGTTCCCGCAAGCAGCTTCGCTGTCGATCAGTTCGGCGTTAGCGCCTGGGCCCAGGCGCCCGGCCAGGAGATCATCGCCCGCAACGTTGCGGAGGACGACGCGCTGCCGGCGCCGCCGCCGTTTGGCGCCGCCGCATTGCTGTCCGTTCCTGCTCTTGGCGCAGTTGACGCGGGCGGCGGGCTTGAGCTTGCCACCGACCGCTACGGCGACAGTGTGATCGCCTTCACGCAGGGGCCTGTAGGTGCGCGCAGCATCCAGGTTGCCTCATTCTCGCTGCCTCTGAAGCCGGTCCGCTTGATTGGGCTTGCCGGCTGGAAAAGGAGCCTCGTGCCAGCACTGAGCTGGTGGGCTTCGGCGCAGGGATGGCCGGCGCAGGGCTACCGCGTCTACATCGACAACCTGCTGGCGGGAAGCGCGACGACAACCGCCTTCACGCCGGTCAGCGCGCTCGGCGAAGGCACCCACACGGTGCGCGTCGAGAGCTTCGATCGCGCCGGTCAGACGGTCTCCTCGTCGGTGGGTAGCCTGAAGATCGATACGAAAGCGCCGATTCTCGCCGTCAAGCTGCGCCGCTCCGGTGCAAACGTGACGGTCTCGGGCACGGCGACCGAGCCAAAGCCGCCAAAGGGTGCCGGGCTTGCGTCGGTCAAAGTCAACTTTGGCGACGGTTCGCCCTCGGTCACTGTGAGGAGTTCGTTCTTCAAGCTCAAGCACCGCTCTCTGCGTAGCGGCCGAATGAAGGTCACGGTCACGGCGACCGACGCTGCCGGCAACCGCTCCATCTTTGGCGGCAAGGTCAACGTCAACGCCGCCAACTAGCGCTGCTGGCGTAGCATCGTTGACGTGAGTCCGAGCTATCAAGCCCTTGCCGCAGTCGGCGCTGCTGTTGGCGCCGTCGAACTGATCGAGCAGCTCGGCCTCGGCGCCTCTGCAGGGGAGGGGAAGCGGCCTCGCTTGGTGGCGGCGATGATCGCCTCGGCCGATGGGCGCGCCGCAGTCGACGGCCGCGCCGGAGGGCTCGGCGCTCCGGCCGACCGCGCCGTATTGCGCGAGCTTCGCGCCAACGTCGACGCGATCCTCGTCGGCCCGACGACTTTGATCGACGAGCGCTACTCAACGCTGCTCGACGCGGACCACCGCGAGCGCCGGATCGCGAGCGGGCTTCCCGCTGAGCCAATCGCCGCGACAATCTCGCGGCGGCTCGACCCGCAGCTAGCCCAGCTCCAGCTCTTCGCCCAGCAAGATCAACGGATCGTCGTCTACACCGAATCGGATCAGCAGATAGAAGCTCGCGGCGCCGAGCTTACGGTCTCTAGGTCAGAGCCGGGGAAGTTGACGCTGGCCAGCTGCCTTGAAGACCTCTACTCCAACCATGGCGTACGCACGTTGCTGAGCGAGGGTGGTCCGACGCTGCTGCGGGCGCTCGCGGCGGATCAGCTAATCGACGATTTGATCTTCACGGTCTCGCCACTGCTGGTTGCTGGATCGGCGCCGACTTTGCTTAGCGGAGAGGCTTTCGAGCCACCGCTCGGGCTTGCGCTCGAGAATGTTTGGCGTAGCGACGACTTCCTCTTCCTGCATTACACGCGTCAGCGCTGAGCGCTACTGTTGTGAGCGCAACGGATCGCTTGCCGCTGTCACAACGCGGCTGGAGTGCCAACCGATCCTCACTCAACCTAAGGAGAAGTAAATGTCTGTTTTTTCCCGTGACGCCCTCGAGGGCAGTCC
>CAMCVN010000048.1 GCA_945881845.1 Bifidobacterium breve
TCGCGGCGGGGGATCCTCTCGGTGACGATCACGATCAGCTTGATGCCGTTCTCGATCGCTTCGAAGACAGCGTCCTTCGTGAAAGCGGGAGGGACGGTTACAACTGAGCCGTCGATCGGCGCGCCGTGGTGGGCGACGGCCTGAGCGACGGTGTCGAAGACCGGCACGCCGTGAACCTCGCGGCCGAGTCGGCCCGGCGTTACGCCGCCAACAACTTTCGCGCCGGCACCGTAGTCGAGGCACTCGCGCGTCAGGTTGACAGCCTCCCGGCCGGTGATGCCCTGAACAATGAAGGTTGTGTTTGCGTCGACGAGGATGCTCACGAGCCGGCCCCGATCTTGTCAACCGCGCGCTTGGCGGCCTCGTGCATTGAGACCGAGCGGTCGGCGTACTCAACGCCGTAAGCGTCGAGAATCAGGAAGCCCTGCTCTTCCCATGCTCCTGGGATGCGGAAGATTGCGATCTTCTCAGCCGGATCCATTCCAAGCTCAAGGCAGGCCTTGATCACGCCGCGGGCAACGATGTCAACGCGCGTGTTGGAAACGATCGACATCATCACGGCGATCTTGTCGACGCCTGGCTTCTGCAGCACCAGCTTGGCCAGGCCGCAGGTCTTCGAAACCGAAGGGTTGCCGCCGATCTCGCAGTAGTTGGCTGGCTTGCCGCCGTGAGCGCGGACGGCATCAAAGAGCGTGAGCGAACCGCCGCCGGCGCCAATTACAAGGCCAAGGTTGCCGTCGAACTCGGTCACGTTGCCGGCAACGCCGCGGTGATCTTCGCTGTCGACAGCTTCACCGGCCAGTTCGAATGGGGTTGGCTCGCGTGCTTCGCGCGTTTCGTCGTCGCCAACGCCGAGGTCGGCGAGCAGCTTCTTGTGGCGGCCGCGAGCTTCGTTCTCCATCTCCATGTGCGCATCAAGCGCGATGAACGAACCGTCGGGAAGGCGGCCGATCGGGTTGATCTCAGCCAAAGTCATGTCGTTGTCGATGAAGAGCTGGGCCAGTTTGGTGACGATTGGGACGAGCTTGTTCAGCTCAGAGCCGCTGACGCCGGTCGAAGCGATCACCTCTTTGGCTTCGTAGCCGCTGACTGGGCGCAGGTTCGAGATGTGGCGGCGACCAACCTTGTCGGGCTGATCCTCAGCGACCTGCTCGATGTCAATACCGCCGACGGGGCTGAAGATGATCACCGGCTGCTTGGCGGTGCCGTCCCAGACGACGCCGGCGTAGTACTCCTGCTCAACCTCGGCCTTCGTGTCAACGAGCACGCCGCGGGGCATCTGGCCGCCGATTTCGATCTTTAGAACGTCAACGGTGTGTGCTGCGGCCTCGTCAGGCGTGTCGGCGAACTGCACGCCGCCGGCCTTCATCCGGCCACCGCTCAATACCTGACTCTTGACGACGCTTGGGCCGTCGATCTTCTCGGCGGCGGCCTTCGCCTCCTCCGGCGTCGTCGCGAAACCGAACTCGGTGACAGGGATTCCGGCGCGGCGAACGATCTCGCGAGCCTCATATTCATAAAAGCGCATTGGCGGCGCCGGACTTTAGCGGCTACGCTGCGGCCGTGTCAGCCGGGAGAACAGAAGGCGGCGCGTTGGCTGCCGTGACAGTCGCGCTGGGGCTGATCGCAGGGGCCTGTGACGGCCTCTCCTATCTCGCGCTCGACGGCCTCTTTGTCGCTAATCAGACCGGCAACACGGTGCTGCTCGGGCTGGCGATCGCTCGCGGCGACGGCTTCGCGACGCTCGAATACGTGATCGCGCTCGCGGCCTTCATCGTTGGCCTCGCCGCCGCGGCGCTGCTGATCGAACGGCTCACGCGCAGCGACGTGAAGCGGATGCTGCCAGCGGTGCTGGTGGTCGAGGCGCTACTGATTGCGCTCGGCGCGCTGATCATCGAGCTCGCCGGCGGCAAGCTCTCCGGCGGCACGTCGGAGCTGCTCGCGGGCGCCGCGCTAGCAATGGCGATGGGGATGCAGACAAGCGCGCTGCAGAAGGTTGGTTCGTGGGCGATTAGGACGACATTCGTTACCGGGCTGCTGACTGACGGCACGCTCGACCTTGTCGCGCGCGGCTTTGATGCCGTCGGCAGCTCGGCCCGTTCGGTCGCTATTCCCGATGAGCGCCCGCTGCGGATCGTCGTTCTCAGCTTCAGCGTTGTAGTTGCCTACGCGCTTGGCGCCGTGATCGCCGGCCTCTTCTTCAAATGGCAGGGCGGAACGATGCTCTTCGCCGTCGCCGCCTTCACCTTGCTGCTGGCGCTGGTTACAGCCCGTATGAAGCTGCGAGCTCCGGATCATCGGCCGACACCATCCGCGCCAGGTCAACCATGACCTTGCACTGCTTCCAAGTCGCGTCGTCCTGCATCTTGCCGTCGATCATGTGAACTCCGCGCCCGTCGGGGATCGCTTCGATCACCTTCAGCGCGAACTTCACCTCATCCGGATCGGGCGAGAAGACCTTCTTCGCGATGTCGATCTGAACCGGGTGTAGCGACCAGGCGCCGACGCAGCCCATCAGGAAGGCCGAGCGGAACTGCGCTTCGCAGCCGACAACGTCCTTGATGTCGCCGAACGGGCCGTAGAAGGGGAGGATGCCGGCGCTGGCGCAGGCGTCAACCATGCGGGCGATCGAGTAGTGCCAAAGGTCCTGCTGTGCGCTAGGACGCTGCTCGTCGGGATCATCGGTCGTTGGGTCTTCGATCACGCGGTAGCCGGGGTGGCCGCCGCCGACGCGGGTTGTCTTCATCCGCCGTGAGGCGGCGAGGTCGGCAGGGCCGAAGCTCATCCCCTGCATCCTTGGGCTGGCGTAGGCGATCTCCTCAACGTTCGCTACGCCGAGTGCCGTCTCAAGCAGGGCATGGACAAGAATTGGCCGCTTGATCCCAGCCTTCGCTTCAAGCTGAGCCAGCAGACGGTCGATGTAGTGAATGTCCCAAGCGCCCTCAACCTTCGGCACCATGATCACGTCGAGCTTGTCGCCGATCTCGGTGACGAGCGTCGTGATGTCATCAAGCACCCACGGCGACTCAAGCGAGTTGATCCGCACCCAAAGCTGAGTTGATCCAAGGTCGATGCTCTTGCCGATCTCAACGAGGCCGGCTCGGGCCGGTTCCTTCTTCTCGACCGAGACTGCGTCCTCAAGATTGCCGAGCAGAATGTCGGTCCGCTTGGCGATATCGGGCAGCTTGGCCGCCATCTTCTCGTTGCTCGGATCGAAGAAGTGGATCATCCGCGAAGGCGTGAACGGGATCTCCATGACCGGATCCGGCGCGCCCATCGCGAGTGGCTTGAAGAAGTCTCTTGGGTGTCTCATGGCAACCACGTTATTGGACGTCGCGCCGAATTGTTCGCTCGTATGGCAGGCTGCCTTAAGACGAATTGTTAACCGCGACGCAGGAGATGCCCGAACCGCATGTCAGAACCCGGCTTCACTACCGATCAACGCGAGCGCGAGAGCTCTGGCGCCCACCCTTACGGCCGTTACCTCGAAGAGTTTGAGGTAGGTGACGTTTACAAGCACTGGCCGGCCAAGACCGTGACCGAATCGGACGATCACCTCTTCTGCTTGATCACGATGAACCACCATCCTCTGCACCTAAATGACGTTTACGCCGCCAACTCGCAGCAGAAGCGCAACGTTGTAGTAGGTCCGCTGGTCTATTCGTTGGCTCTCGGAATGAGCGTCAGCGACGTCTCCGGCAAGGCGATCGCGAACCTCGCGACCGACGAGCTCAGTCACCCCTTCCCGGTATTCCACGGCGACACGCTGTTCTGCGAAACCGAGGTCTTGGAGAAGAAAGAATCGAAGAGCAAGCCCGACCGCGGCGTTGTGAAGGTTCACACGCGCGTCTTCAATCAGGACGGAGTACTGGTCGCCGAGTTCAAGCGGCTCGTGCTGGTACCCCGCCGCGAGCCCGGCGAAGCCGCCGCATAGGAGATTCGAACTCAATGACTGATACAGCCGTCCCAACCGAACACGCAGCACTGATCGCATGGGTTGATGAGATTGCCGCGATGACGAAGCCCGCCAACGTCGTCTGGTGCGATGGTTCGGCCGAGGAGTATGAGCGGCTCTGCCAGCTGCTCGTAGACCAAGGCACCTTCCGCAAGCTCAGCGACGCGAAGCGCCCCAACTCGTACCTCGCCTGGTCCGACCCGGACGACGTCGCCCGCGTTGAGGACCGCACTTACATCTGCTCCGAGCACGAGCACGACGCAGGGCCGACCAACAACTGGGAGGCGCCGGCCGTGATGCGCGAGAAGCTGGTGCAGCTCTTCGAAGGGTCAATGACCGGTCGCACGATGTACGTCGTGCCGTTCAGCATGGGCCCGCTCGGCTCCGACAAGTCGTACATCGGCGTGCAGCTAACCGACTCGCCTTACGTTGCAGTTTCGATGCGCGTGATGACGCGAATGGGTGCCAAAGCGCTGGCACAGATCGGCAGCGACGGCAACTTCGTTCCCTGCCTGCACTCGGTCGGAATGCCGCTCTACGAAGGCGTCGAGGATGTCTCTTGGCCCTGCAACGAGGACAAGTACATCGTCCACTTCCCTGAGACGCGCGAGATTTGGTCATACGGCTCCGGCTACGGCGGCAACGCGCTGCTCGGCAAGAAGTGCTTCGCGCTGCGGATCGCCTCGGTGATGGCGCGCGACGAAGGCTGGATGGCTGAGCACATGCTGATCCTCAAGCTCACGTCTCCCGAAGGAGAAGTGAAGTACATCGGCGGCGCCTTCCCGTCGGCCTGCGGCAAGACCAACCTCGCAATGCTGATCCCGACACTCGAAGGCTGGACCGTCGAGACGATCGGCGACGACATTGCTTGGATGAAGTTCGGCGACGACGGCCGCCTCTACGCGATCAACCCGGAAGCCGGCTTCTTCGGCGTTGCGCCCGGCACGAGCGTGAAGACGAACCCCAACGCGATGGCCTCGATTGAGCGGAACACTGTCTTCACCAACTGTGCGCTGACAGACGATGGCGACATCTGGTGGGAGGGGATGACCGACGAGGCCCCCGAGCACCTGATCGACTGGCACGGCAACGACTGGGCGCCGGGGTCGGAAACCCCTTCCTCGCACCCCAACTCCCGCTTCGCCTGCCCGGCCGAGCAGGACCCGGCGATCGCTGCCGAGTGGGAAGACCCGGCCGGCGTGCCGATCGACGCCTTCCTCTTCGGCGGGCGCCGCGCGACCGTTGTGCCGCTGGTACGCGAAGCATTCGACTGGAACCACGGCGTCTTTCTCGGCGCGACGATGAGCTCCGAGATGACTGCCGCGGCGGCAGGCACGATCGGCCAACTTCGCTTCGACCCGATGGCGATGCTGCCGTTCTGCGGTTACAACGTCGGCGACTACTTCGCCCACTGGCTGAAGCTCGGCGCGCAGGCCGACGCCGACAAGCTGCCGAAGATCTTCTACGTCAACTGGTTCCGCAAGGCCGACGATGGCCACTTCATGTGGCCCGGCTTCGGCGAGAACAGCCGCGTGCTGGAGTGGGTCTTCCGCCGTTGCGACGGTGACGCCGAAGCGGTAGAGACGCCGATCGGCTTCGTGCCGGCGCCGGGCTCACTGAACGTTGACGGCCTCGACATTGATGCCGCCGACCTCGAAGCTCTACTGACCGTTGACGAGTCCGCGGTTGCCGCTGAGATCGATCAGGTCCGTGGCCATCTCGACAGCATTGGCGATTCACTGCCAAACACGCTGCGCGATGAGCTGGCAGCGCTTGAGCAGCGGCTCGCCGGCTGAGCCTGACGCGAGAAGACTTAGTGGCGGTGCTGGTCGCCGGTTGCCGGTGGCCGTGATTCCTCGGCCAGTGAGGAGATCGCCAGCGAACCACGCGTAGCGCCGGTGAGGACCTCGGTCGCCTCTTCCATCGAACGCGCGTAAAGCTCGACCAGCAGGTGAATCGTGATCGAATCCTCATCGTGCTTGTGGTAGCGCACGTGGGTGAAGAACTCGCGTGTGCCGTTGTCGCCGAATGCTGCGTAGGAGAGCGCGTCACCGGCATCAGGGCCGGAACAGCTCTCAACCTCGCTGGCGCCGACGGTGACGGCGCAGGAGGCAACCCACGGCGTGCCGGTGACCATCCGCTCCCAGCGGTCTTCGATCGGTTCAACGCGGCCGTCGCGGAAGGCGAGGTGAGGCTGGTCGTGCATGCATTCGAGGCACTGGACGACGGCCTCTTGAAGCTCGTCGATTACCTCAGCGCGCTCGCCGGTTCGCGGGTCGATCTTGTGGATCCCCTCGTAGTGAACCTGAATCTCAAGATCGGTTGACCAGCAGCGATAGCAGCGCAGCCAGGCATTTGTCTCAACGGCGGGTTCCACGAAAGGCCATTCTATGCGGCTAGGCTCGGCGCGTGAGCGAGAAGGCGAAGAGCGACGTGATTGGCGTCGTGTTGGCGGGTGGCAGCGGCAGCCGGATCGGCGGCGCGAAGGCGACCGCGCAGCTCGACGGCCAGGCGCTGATCAGCTACCCGCTCGCAGCCGCCTTGGGCGCTCTCGGCTCAGTAGCGATCGTCGCCAAAGATGGCGTTGAACTGCCGCAGTTGGACCAGCGCGTCGAGCTATGGATCGAGCCGGACGAGCCGCGGCACCCGGTCGTTGGCGTGATCGAGGCGCTGCGCCGCGCACGGGGGAGTGCGGTGTTGGCGATCGCCTGCGACCTGCCGCTGCTGACGAGCGAGGTCGTCGCGCTGATAGCGGGCGCCGACGCTGAAGGCAGCGTCGCCGTACTGGCCAGCGCAGCCGGGCGCCCGCAGCCGCTCCTAGCCCGCTACGAGCCGGCAGCGCTTGAGCTGCTGCTCGACTTTGACACCGACGGGCCGATGACCGAGCAGGTGATGGCGCTGATGCCTGCGCTCGTAGACGTTCCGCCTGAGGCCAGCTTCAACGTCAACGACCTCGAGCAGCTAAAAGAGGTCAGCCGCCGATTGCGCTCATCGTCCGAGCAGGCTGAATAAAGCCAGGCTCGCCGACGTGGTGCTTGAGCTCTTTGCGCCAGACGGCATCACGGACGATCTGAATAAGCTCGTCGTCGCTGGCGCCTGAGCGAAGCGGTTCACGCAGATCGGTTTCGTGGAGCGAGAAGAGGCAGGTGCGCAGCTTGCCCTCGGCCGTCAAGCGAATCCGGTTGCAATCCGAGCAGAACGGCTCGCTGACGGGGTTGATCAAGCCGATCTTCCCTTTGCCGTCAGCGAAGCTGTAGACCTTGGCGGTCGCGCTCGGCTCGCGCGGCTGCTCTTCAAGCGGGTGAATCGCATTGATCGCGGCGAGAATCTCCGCGCCGTTCAAGACCTTCTCGGGCTCCCACGCATGGTCGGCGTCGAGCGGCATGAACTCGATGAAGCGAACCTCGAACGGGAACTCGCGCGCGAAATCGACGAAGGCCGGTATCTCGTCTTCGGTGAAGCCGCGGATTGCGACGGCGTTGATCTTGATCGGGTGGGCTTCGGGGAATGCGGCCAGCGTGTGCAGCCCTTCGAGCACCTGCGGCAGCGCGTCGCGGCGCGTCAGTTCATAGAACTTGTCCTGCTGCAGCGAGTCGATTGAGATGTTGAAGCGGTTGACTCCGGCGGCGACCAGTGCTTCGGCGTCACGGCCGAGCAGGAAGCCGTTGGTTGTGACCGAGAGGTCTTCGACGCCAGGAAGCTGCGCCAACATTCCAGCGAGCTTGGGGAAGTCCTTGCGCACCAGCGGCTCGCCGCCGGTCAGGCGAAC
>CAMCVN010000049.1 GCA_945881845.1 Bifidobacterium breve
AGGCACTTCTGCGTGCAGCTGTAGGCGTAGTCGACGCCCCAGTCGCTAAGCGCGACTTCGATCCCGCCGAGCGAAGTGACGCAGTCGGCCATCAGGAAGGTGTCGTTGTCCTTCATCGCCGCGCCGAGCTCGGCGAGGTCGTGGCGCACACCTGATGATGTTTCAGCGTGAACGACTGCCATCAGGCGGGCGTCGGGGTTTGCGGCCAAAGCTTCGAGCAGTGCCTCATTCGTTACGGCTTGGCCCCACTCGGCCTCAACCTCAACGACGTTTGCGTGGTAGCGGCTTGCGATCTCAACCAGGCGGCGACCGAAGTAGCCGTTGACGCCGATGATCACGGTCGAGCCTGGCTCGACGAGCGCAGCGATGCCGGCCTCCATTCCCGATGTGCCGGTCGCGCTGATCGGCAAGGTCATGCCGTCGCCCTCGTCGCGCTGATAGACCCGCGCCGTCATCGCAGCGAGCTCGGTCAGGATCTCGTACATGTCGGGGTCGAGGTGGCCGAGCAGCGGCTTGCTCAGCGCGCTCAATACTTCAGGGCTGATGTTTGCCGGGCCGGGGCCACAGAGCAGGCGCGGTTCGACGTTGATGGCTTCGATTATTGAATTTGTCATTCCCGTACCCTGCCTGTTCGTACAAATAGGATCAATAGCTGAAACTATAAAATTTTCGGTTGATTCATCGAGAAAGCACTAAACATGGCGTAAACACTGGCCTCCATCTGAGGCCCCGGAGGGTGGGCGTTTTGACAGCGGCCATACTGGTGTGGTTAGCTGCGCCGCTCGCACGACAAAGGAGACCCCGCCATGACAATGCCCCACCGCCTACACCGTTCCGAACTAGCCGTTCCAGGCAGCAACGAGCGCATGCTCGAACGTGCCCCTGATGCAGGAGCCGACGTCGTCTTTCTCGACCTCGAGGACGCCGTCGCACCCGACGACAAGGTCCAAGCTCGACTGAACGTGATCACGGCGCTGAACGATCTTGACTGGTCAGCATGCTCGGTCTCAGTCCGCATCAACGGCCTCGACACCTACTGGTGCTACCGCGACATCGTTGACGTCGTCGAACAGGCCGGCAACAACCTTGACGCAATCCTGATCCCGAAGGTCAGCAGCGCCGCCGACGTTCACCTCGTCGCGACAATGCTCGAGCAGATCGAAGCAGCGATGGGGATCAAGGAGCCGATCGCGCTTTACGTACTGATCGAAACGGCCGCCGGAATGGCCAACGTCGAAACGATCGCCCAGGCCCATCCTGAGCGGCTCGAAGCGCTCGTCTTCGGCGTCGCCGATTACGCGGCCTCGATTCAGTCCTCGACGACGAATATTGGCGGCGTCAGTTCCGACTACTCGGTCCTCACAGACCCAGCCGAAGACGGCGGCGACCGTCAAGCATTCTGGGGCGACCCTTGGCACTACGCAATCGCCCGCATGGCAGTTGCCGCGCGCGCCAACGGCCTGCGGCCAATTGACGGCCCATTCGGCGACTTCTCAGACCCTGAGGGCTACATCTCGGCAGCTCGCCGTGCCGCGATGCTTGGCTGCGAAGGCAAGTGGGCGATCCACCCGTCGCAGGTAGAGCTCGCAAACGAAGTCTTCACGCCGGCAGAGCACGTAGTCAGCCGCACGCGACGCATTCTCGAGGAGATGGAGATCGCCGCCTCCGAAGGCCGCGGCGCTGTCTCGCTCGACGGCCGTCTTATCGACGCCGCCTCAATCCGCATGGCCGAGAACCTGCTCGCCAAGGTCGAGCAGATCGGCGAGCGCGACGCGATGCTTGCTGAGAGCCGCTCAGCGCGTGAAGCAGCTAAGAGCTAGCGGCAGGCTGGTTAAACGAAGCCGCCTCGCTGCGCAGCTTGCCTGAGTAACGACGCGTCTCGCGCATTGCGAGCAACAACGCCGCGACTGGGATGATCCAGTTCCAGACCGCGGTGTTGTAGCTCGCGGCGCCAAACTGAGTCAGCAGCTGGCAGCCGAGCTGGACGACGAAGGCGCCAAACCAGAGCAGTGAAATCTTCTGGCAGGCGCGCACCCCCCAGTCACGGAACCCTTCGCTGTCCTGCTCCCAGGCCGCCTCGAACTTCGGACTAAGCCGCGCATACATGAGCGCAAATGGCCTACCGATTGCCATGCCGCCGAGAGTCATCACCAGCACGGCGATGTCGGACATCAGGTTTGCGTTCTCCATCAGCCATTTGTGCGCACCGTCGTCGGCGAGCCCAACAATCAGCATTGCGCCGAAGAGAATCAGCGCCGCCCAGTCGAGCTGGCCGGCCGGAACGTGGTTGAGATACCAATTGACAACGACGATGACGACCGCGCTTAGGACTGCCAATCCAGCTGCGTAGAAGAAGCTGTTCGGCGAAGAGAACAGCGACATGATGATGAACGGTGCGAAGCCAGCTATCGGCGAATTGAATACGCGCCCGATTCCGGTCGGGGCTGCCGGTGAAGTGGTCACACGGGAAGACTATGTCCGGCGGCGGCGTGAAGCAAACTCGCAGTTACTGGCGCAGCTACTTCAAATCGCGCGTGATGAAACGCGCGGCGCCGGCACCGATTACGACAATCAGCCAAGCTGCGACGGTCAGCAGCGCCACGCCGAGCGCGAGCGTCGCTGCGTCGCCGGTTATCGCGTCGCCGACCGAGGACGTCGCAGAGCCGAGGCTGTACTTGCCAACCGTGGGGATCTGCTGGAGGCCAACGTCAACGCCGAGCGCGAGTACCAGAGTGGCAACGAGCCCAGCGGTGTAGCTACGGAAGAGCAGCGCCAGCCCGAAAGCGAGGACGCCCCAGAGCAGCGCTTCCACGCCACCGCTGATCGCGCTATCCAGTTGCTGCCCGAACGGGAAAGCGACCGAGCCGACAGATGCCATGATGGCTCCGATCAGCAGAGTAGTTGCCACCACCGCGACGACGTAGGCCAGCAGCAAGCCGACGGCGCTGCCAAGTTTCACCAGCACCAGTCGAGCGCGGGACGGCTGAACGGTCGCAGCCAGCCTTAGGGTCTTGCTCGCAAATTCGAGACCGAAGATCCACGCCCCGAGGACGATCGCGCCGATCGCGACGATTACCTGAGCAATCAAGTCGGGCACCTCGTAGTAGGCAGTTGCAGAAGCACCCTCCGGGGCGATGACCACAACGATCACCGCTCCGACCAAAATCAGGGCGAGCGTGATTATCAGCGTCAGTCGCGGCGCTGGCATGCTGCGGATCTTCAAGAGCTCAGCGGCGAACATCGTCAGCTCACCCCCTCGCCGGTCGAGGTTAGGTCGAGGAAGACAGACTCCAGATCGGCCGTCTGCGGGCGCAGCTCATCGGGGTAGACGCCGGCGTCGGCGAGCACTTTGGCGATGACCGAGCCCGGCTGGTCACCGGTATCAACGCGGATCTCGCCGTTCTCGAACACGGTCGCAGCGACACCTGCTGCCGTCAGCGCGGCCAACGCAGCGTCGCCGTTGCCGGCCGGTACGCGCAGAACGATGCCGCTCGTCGTGATGATCGAAGCGATCGGCCCTTCGGCGATCAGCTTCCCTTCACGAATGATCACGATCTCGTCAACGGTCCGTTCAATCTCATCGAGCACGTGCGAGGAGACCAGCGCCGTCATGCCGCGAGCAGGCAGTGAGCGGATCAGCTCACGCATCTCGACTACGCCCTCGGGATCAAGTCCGTTGATCGGCTCGTCGAGCACAACGAGCTCCGGTTCGTGGACCAGCGCGAGCGCCAGGCTCATCCTCTGACGCATCCCCAGCGAGAAGCTCTTGACCTTGTCTGTCGAGCGTGACGAGAGGCCAACGGTCTCAAGCACGGCGTCGATCTTCGGGTCGCGGCGGCCGATGCCAAAGCCAGCGCACTGAATCGCAATGTTCTGTCGCGCCGTTGCCCGCTCGTAGAGCGCCGGCAGTTCAATATGCGAGCCGGTGCGGCGCACCGCATCGGCGAAGGCGGGCGTTCCCTGCAGAGCGCCGAACAGCTCAATCTGGCCACTGTTGGGCGCCGCCAGCCCAAGCAACAGCTTCATCGTCGTTGACTTGCCGGCCCCGTTCGCTCCAAGCAGCCCGGTCACCGAACGCTCAGATACCTCGAAGCCGAGCCCGTCGACCGCGTTGCGCGAGCCGTAGGACTTGGTTACCGAATCGAAGCTGAGAACTGAGTTTGCCACCGGCCGCAGAGTACTCGCTCTGCAGGCCGCGCTAGACGGGGAACCGAGGAATCGAACCTCGAGCAAGGGTTTTGGAGACCCCTATGTTGCCATTACACCAGTCCCCCAGTGCCCCGCGGACAATAGCCAGCCGCGCTCGCGCTAGGAGGGCGACTGCCGTCAGCGCGGTGTCAGCGGAGGCGGAGACTTGCCGATCTCGTCGTTGCCCCAAAGCAGCCAGGTCGCTGCCAGCGCGATCACAATTCCCAGAACCGTGTTGAGCACGCGGTACCCAGCCAGCCCTAGGCCGCTGTAGAAGACGCTGCTGATCATCAACAGCGCGGTCGGCGTGATCAGCATCACGAACCAGTGGTAGTTGCGCTCGCGCATCGCAAAAAGCGCCAAGGCTGCCAGCGATGCCGCCGCTGCCAGAGCCCAAGGGTCGCCTGTGAGAAAGATGAAGACGGCAGCGATAGTGATCCCGATAAACGAGCCGGTCGAGCGCTGAATGCTGCGGATTCGGCTGGCGTGAGGGTCTGGTTGAAGGATCGCGAGAATCGTCAACGTGACCCAGTAGCCGAAAGAGAGATCAACCAACCGGTAGGCCAAGACCGAAGCGGACGTCGCCAAGGCGATCCGAAGCGCATGGTGACGCAGCACGGGGCTTAACTGGAGCCTCGACCAGGCAGTGGCGAGGGTCACCCGCACGCCCAGCCAGGTTGTCTCGCCATCCTTTGGCGCTGGGCCACCTCCAGCGATCAGCATCCACAAGAAGCCCGCAACGCCACCGACGGCAACCGCGGCGACTGCCGGGCCCAACGGCTGCGCTGGCAGTCCGTTCGTGACGATGAAGACGGCCCCGAGCGCGAACGCAGCTAACGCGCCGTGCTTTCCTGCCACGCGCAGCGTTGACCAAGCGCCGGTCCAGACGAAGGTTGTGGCCACGCTCGCGGCGATACTCGGCTGCGTGATGTCGGCGAGCGCAATCGCAACGACAGAACCGACGAGGCAGAGCAGCCCCCAGGGCCAGCGGTCACTTACCTCGCGGCCCGGCATGACGAGCGCCACGTTGAGGCCACCGAGCGCTGCGAGCAAACCGAGAGTCGGCTCACCTACCGCTAGGCCGACGAAGAGCGGGATCGCGACGGCAAGCATTCCGGCAAACGCGATCCCCCAGTCGATCTCACTCTCGTCAACTCGAAATACCTCGTCTGCCGTCTGCCCAAGCTGCTCTATCTGGCCGCTTGGATCCACGCTGACAAACTACACGGCGCGGGACATCGCTCCTGATGCGGGCGAAGGGACTCGAACCCCCACAGCCTTTCGGCCACCGGCTCCTAAGGCCGGCGCGTCTACCAATTCCGCCACGCCCGCGCGGCAAGGAGCCTAGCGCCGCTGGCATGTGGGAACAGCGCCCGGTATCGTCGCAAGCGATGAAACCAGTGGTTCACAAGGGCGAAGCGGTGATCGAACACCCCAACCGCGCCAAGAGCGCGAGTCAGGCGATGCGCGCAGTCGTCGTCGTCCTTCTGATCCTTTCTTCAGTGCTGATCGCCGTGATCACGATCGGTGGCTGGAGCGCACTGGCAGGAATGAAGCCGGTCTGCATCGTCTGGATCTTCCTCGACCTGCTCTTCGCCTATTTCGTCGCCAAGTGGGCGCGCGGCGTTTTGCCCGTGATCGCGACGCTGGCAATGATGATGGGCGTCTTCGGCCTGATCGCGATCCCCTCTTGGGTTGACCGCGAAGGTTTCGGCTACGCGCAGCCGGCGCTCAGCTCCAGTCTGCTCGGCAGCCTGACAGCGATTCTCGTCGCGCTGCAGCTGCTCGTAATCATCGCTTCGATGTACGCGTTCCGTCAGCAATGGAACGTCGAAGTCGAACATTGGCCGGCCGAAGAGGGCGACGCCTTGCCGGCCGGCGCCTGACCGACCATTCAGGCACCTACGATGTGACTGCCCTGCCCGGGTGGCGGAATGGTAGACGCGGGGGTCTCAAAAACCCCTGTCCGAAAGGATGTGCGGGTTCGACTCCCGCCCCGGGTACTTCAAATCGGTTCAGCGCCTGTAGCGGATCAGCTGCTGATTGACCCCTTCGCTGAGCGTGTAATAGCCGCTGCACTTCGGGTCGGCGGCAACTGCTTCACCCTGCGGCTCAGCCTCAAGCAGGCGCGGCGAAGGCGTCGCTGCGAGCGCCGCTGCGACCGATGAGCCGCTGTAGGCGTCAAGCGCGAAGTAGCGCTTCACCAGCACAGTGCGCCCGTTTGGGCAGGCGTCAGCGGCAACAACATCGCCGTAGCTGAGCTCGCGAACAAAACTGAGCGTGATGCTCTCGCCAGCGAACGCGGGCGCCGCAGCGCGGTAGACGCGGGAGCGCGATTCTCGCTTCGTGATCAGGTAGAGATCGTTGCTCTTTGGATCGACGATCAGCGCCTCGGCATCACGAGCGCCGTCGGGGTAGGCGAGCTCGACCGAAGTTGTTGGCGAGGGCGCAAGCTGGGCGCCGTCGGCGAAGTTGGAGAGGTTTGGCTCGGCCGTGCGGTAGACGCGGATCGAGCTACGAACGGCGTCGTTGTCGCCAATGTCGGCGGCGTAGAGCCAGTCCGCACCACCGGCTGGCCCGGGCCCGCGAGCAATGTCTTCCCAGTCGATGTTGAGTGCGCCGGAGAGCGGGAGCGTCGCCTTGAGCTGGGCCCGCCTGCCGAGCGCGTAGAGGCTCGCGGCGCCGCCGCTGTCGTTATGGGTCCAAACGACACCTGGGTTATCGCTGCTGGCAGCCAAACCGGAGGCCTCGGTGATCGGCGCCGGCACTGCCCCCAGCACCACACTGCGGGTCGCGTTAGCAGTCCGCTTGGCGCCCTCGGCTCGATTGGAGGACCCCGAGCCGGCCGAGATACTCAGCGACGAGCGGTCGAAGCGGACTGTGCCACTGACCACCAGTACGGCAAAGATCGCGGCAACGAGGACCGCTGCTGCGAAGAGGCGCCTAAGCACGGCGAGCCGCTCAGCGCGGCAGGTTCATCCCGATCAGCTTCGGCAGCTTCGTAATTGCTGCCGTTACCGGGTCGGGTTTCTCGCCGCGGCCGTCAGCGTCGTCGCTGCGGATCATCGCTG
>CAMCVN010000050.1 GCA_945881845.1 Bifidobacterium breve
ATGACCGAAGGCTACTCCCCTACGGCGTAACGTTCGAACCGCGAGACGACGATGTTCTCGCCTGTCTTGGCTGAGAGGTCCTCGCGTAGCTGCTCGATTGTCTTTCCTTCGTAGCGATCGGCGTTGACGTGCTTCTGGCGCAGCAGCACGACCTCGTCGAGCCACTTGTCGAGCATTCCCTGCACGACCTTAGGTCGGATATTTTCAGGCTTGTCCGCGGCCTGGCCGGCGAAGACGCGCTCTTCTGCCTCGCGTTCGTCAGCCGGTACCTCGTCAACGTTGACGAAGCGCGTTGCCGGCGAAGCAGCGATATGCATCGCGATCTCCCGCGCGAAGGCAACGAACTCATCGTTGCGCGCTACGAAGTCGGTGTTGCAGTTGACCTCGACGAGCACACCTACGGTCCCGGTTGCGTGGATGTAGGACTGCACAGTGCCTTCAGCGGCCTCGCGGTCGGCCAACTTACCGAGCTTGTTGCCCATCTTGACGCGCAGGATCTCGGTTGCTCGCTCTGGGTCTCCATCGGCCTCGGTCAGGGCCTGCTTGCAGTCCATCATTCCGGCGCCAGTTGCTTTGCGCAGCGCCGCTACATCTGCTGCCTTTACCTCGCTCACTTGGACTCCTCGCTCGCTGTGACGTCTGGGGCAGGCTCCTCAGCCGGAGCTTCCACAACGGCTGGCTCCTCGACCGGAGCTTCTTCAGCCGCGACTTCCACGACCGGCGCCACAGCAGCTGGCGCTTCCACAACGGCTGGCGTCTCCACAACGGCTGGCGCTTCCGGCGGCTGGGCCGCTGCGAGCTCGACAGCCGCGGCTTCGGCAGCGAGCCGTTCCGCTTCACGAAGCTTCATCTGCTCGGCCTGTTCGGCTTCGATCTTGACCTGCTCCTCGGCACGAATGCGGGCCTGCTCTTCGGCTTCGACGCGCGCCTTCTCTTCGTCAGCTAGGAAGCTGAGTCGAGCTTCGGCGATCACGTTGGCGAGGCCATCTGAGATCACCTTGCAGGAGCGGATCGCGTCATCGTTGCCAGGGATTACAAAGTCGATTCCGTCGGGGTCGCAGTTCGTGTCGACGAGTCCGATTACTGGGATTCGCAGGCGCTGAGCTTCGCGTACGGCGATCTCCTCAACGTTGACGTCAACGACGAAGACCGCGTCAGGGGCGCGTTGCATGTGCTTGACGCCACCAAGGTTTGCGCGCAGCTTCGTGAGGTCGGCGATCGCCGACATCCGCTCGCGAGTCGGGAGCAGCGCTAGCTGGCCCTGCTCCTCGTAGCCCTCGAGGTCATGGAGGCGGCGAATTCGCTGACTGATTGTCTGGTAGTTGGTCAGCAGCCCGCCGAGCCAACGGTGGTTGACGTAGGGCATGCCAGCGCGCTCAGCGGCGTCCTTGACCGAATCACGAGCCTGCTTCTTGGTGCCTACGAAAAGAATGATCCCGCCGCCACGAGCGATCTGCTCGACGAAGGCCTGAGCCTCGGCGAGCAGCACCTCGGTGCGCAACAGGTCGACGATGTAGATGCCTTCGCGCTCACCAAAGATGTAGCGCCGCATCTTCGGATTCCAGCGCCGAGTCTGATGGCCAAAATGGACTCCGGCCTCCAGCAGTTCCCTCAGTCCGACCGCGTTTGTGGCGGTGGTCATACGTACTCCCTTGGTTGTCTTCGGATAAAGCCCGCAGCGGGTTGTTGGATCCCGTCTTCGCGCTTAGCGCGTGGCGGGCAGGGCCGACAATCCGTTGATCCGCGGGGTAGCGGTTGATTGAGCCTCCATAGTAGCCGGAAATGGTCCGCGTCAGCTGTTACCGGGCGGTGGTTGCGGCGTCTAATGCGTCTTCAAGCTCTGCCGGAAGCTGCGAGTGGACGTCGACCTCAGCGTCCGTCGCTGGGTGTTCGAAGCGGAGCCGTGTGGCGTGCAGGAATTGGCGACTGAGGCCGTAGTTTGGGCCATCCCCGTAGGTTTGGTCTCCAACGACAGGAAGCCCGATTGCTTCGAGATGGGCGCGAATCTGGTGTGTGCGGCCGGTATCTAGTGTCACGCGGAGCAGCGTTGACTCCGGCAGCGACTGTTCGATTTCGAAGTGAGTGATCGCGGAGCGCGGGCGATCGGTGTCAAGCGAAACCTTCGTTCGGTTGCGGCGATCGCGGCCGATCGGCGCGTCGATCGTGCCGGTTCGAGAAGTCGGCCGACCGTTGACGAGCGCGAGGTATTCGCGCGTCACTTCGCGCTTTGACATTGCTGCCCGTAGAGCGCGGTGGGTCGCTTCATCGCGGGCGACGACCAAGAGCCCTGACGTGTCGCGGTCGAGCCGGTGGACGATGCCAGGGCGTTCTGGGTCGTCTCCCCCTCCCGCCCGACCGGCGAGCGCTTGCACAAGCGTTCCGGTCGAGTGCCCACGCGCCGGGTGGACTACGACGCCCGCTGGTTTGTCAACGACGAGCAAATATTCGTCCTCGTAGGCGATCCGGAACTCGGCCACTGGCCCGCCGTCGGGCCGAATCTCACGCAAGTCGCTCTCGTCGATTTCGACGACCGAGCCGGCGACCGGCTTGGAGGACTTCAGCGCGACCTCTCCGTCAACGGTCACTTGACCCGCTGCTATCAACCGCTGCGCACGTGAACGCGAGCCGAGAGGGCCTGCCAGCAGCGCGTCGAGCCGCTCGCCGCTGGTCGCTGCGTCGACCTCAATTCGCATCTGCCGTCCCGCTTCTGCGTTGCCGTCGCGCGTCAAGCTCGACAAGAACCACGAGCGCAATAACACCGACTGTTATCGCCGCGTCAGCCAGGTTGAATGCTGGCCAATGAGGCAGCTTGATGAAATCGCTGACCGCCCCGGCCCTGACCCGGTCGATGATGTTGCCGACGGCGCCGCCAATCACAAGCCCGGTTGCCAGCCAGATCAACGGCGTTCCAAGATGCTTTAGGAAATACCAAAGCAACGCAATTAGAGCCAAGGCGACGACGGTTGGGACGATGATGCCGCCGCCGCTTAGCTGCCCGAAAGCAACGCCGCTGTTTCGTACGTCAACGATCTTGATTAGGCCGCCGAGGAGCTCGTCGCCACCAGAGCCAGTAGCGGCGTTTCGGGCCAGCACCTTGGTGATCTGATCGAGCGCAATTACTCCGATCGCCGTTAGTCCGGCGAGCGCGATTACGCCATTCTCTTTGTTGCTCATCCGGCGATTAGCCTGACGAGCAGCCCGCCGCCAATCGTCAGCACGAGGATCCCTACTAGCGGGCTTAGGTCGATCGCGCCGAGCGGCGGGATGAAGCGCCGGAAGAGGCTCAGGTAGGGCTCGCAGACCTGCCGCAAGAAGTCGAGCACGCCGATCAGGAATCGGTTGTATGGAACCTTGCCTCCGAAGGACTGATAAAGCGAGCTGAGAATGTAGGCGATGATCAAGATCGTGTAAACGTCGAGCAGCGCGGCGAGATAGTCGGCGGCGGTTGTCCTCGCGGTCAACAGCGGCAGGGCCGCGAGTAAGCTCATTTGCTGCGCCCGAGGACTGCATCCATTGCAGCCTTGAAGCCTTCGCCAAGAGGGTTAGAGAGCGCAGCTAGCCCCTTCTCCGTGACGCCCCCGGGCGTCGCGACCTCGCGGCAGATCTGCTCGCTGTCGTTGGACCGCGCGACGAGCAGTGCGCTTGAACCCTTGAGCGTCGAGCCGACAAGCACTTTCGCTGTCGCTTCGTCCATACCCTCCGCGACCGCCGCTTCAACCTGCTTTTGGGCGACGAGCGCGAGATAGGCCGGCCCAACACCGCTAATCCCTGTTAGGACGGCGAAATCTGTCTCGTTGATTGGAACCACGTCACCTAGCTCAGCCAGCAGCGCGACAACCTCGGCGAAGAGTTCCGGGTCGCCAGCGTCGTCGTCGACGATGCCGATTGTCGCCTGCGCAATCTCCACTGCCAAGTTGGGCATGATTCGAAAGACGCGCGCGTTCGGGTAAGCAGCGCGGAGTTGCTCAACCGTGACGCCAGCGAGGATCGAGAGAAGAAGCGTCGTTTGGCCAGCGATCTCGGCCGCTACCTCTTCGAGCTGCTTCGGTTTATGGCAGAGGATCACTAGGTCGCTGTTGGCGGCCACCTCGCTGTTGCTTGCCGCGGCGGTGCCGCCGACAAGTGCTGCCAGCGCTTTGGCTTGTTCGATCTCCAACGCCGAACAGGTAACCGGGCGATCCCAGCCGACAGCCAGTGCGCGCGCCATGTTGCCACTACCGATAAGTCCGATTCGCATAGTGCCCGAACCGTACCGCTTGACCGGGCGCGTGAAGACGCGCCGCAGGCTAACTCTGGTTGAAGAAGCCCTTTTCGATTAGCGAGGCGCGCTCTTCAGCTGAGATTTCAACGTTGCGGGGCGTGAGCATGAAGACCTTCTCAGCGATCTTTTGCATTCCGCCGTCTAGGCCGTACGTCAGGCCGCTTGTGAAGTCGATTAGTCGCTTGCTCAGCTCAGAGTCGGTTGACTGAAGATTCAGCACAACTGGGATTCCGTCGCGGAACTTGTCGGCGACCTGCTGCGCGTCGTTGAAGCTCTTTGGAATTACCAGATGGACTCGGTCGGCCGAGCCGCCGTTGCCGCTACGGGTTGGCGCTGAGCGTGGCTTGCCAGCGCCCCTGCGAGGTTCGTCATCGGGAAAGATCTCTTCGATCTCATCGCCCTTGCGACGCTTCGAGAGCCGCTTTACATTCGGCCGCTCGCGGTAGCGGCCTTCAAGCTCGGCTTCAGGCTCAAATGAGCCTGTTTCAGGGGCATACGGGTCGCGATCCTCGGCCAAGCCGAAGTAGACCAGCGCACGGTGCCATGTATCGCTAAGAGCCATTACGCAAGTTTAGCCGCGCAGCGGCGTTTTCCTGCCGAAATGCGTGCGCGCTCCTATCGCAGCAGACGGCTACCGATTCGGACGATTGTTGCGCCCTCTTCGATCGCAACATCAAAATCCTGTGTTGTCCCCATAGACAACTGCTCCAAGCCCCGACTATGAGCCATCTCGCGCAGCGCCGAAAAGCTTTCACGGCTCTGCTCGGCGTTGGCCGCGAGAGGCGGCATTGTCATCAAGCCCACGACCGGTACCGGGCAGCGTGCAATGAAGCTATCGAGCTCGTCCGGGGCAACGCCGGCCTTCGCCTCCTCGCCGGCTACGTTGACCTCGATCAGCACTCGCGTGTTGTCGGTGTGGTGTTTCTCGAGCTGAGCGAGCACCGAGTCGCTGGCGACCGAATGGATTAGTCGCACGAACGGAACTATCAGCTTGACCTTGCGACTCTGCAGCGCGCCGATGAAGTCAAACGTGAAGCGTCCTGGGAAGGCCTCTGCTCGTGCGACCAAGTCCTGAGCACGGTTTTCACCGATCAGAGTGATCCCTGCCTCCAGGAGCGCGTTGCTCTCGGTGATCGCGACGTACTTGGCGGAGAGCACCACTTCAACCTCTGCGCGGCTGCGGCCTGCCCGCTCGCAGGCAGCCGAAACCTCAACTTCCAAGGTCTCCCGCGCAGCGACGATTGCCTCGCTCGTCAAGCCTGTAATTAGCTCAGCCACGCCGCTCCCAGCATTCGTCCAGTCTGCCCGTGATCGCGGCGGTAGGAGAAGAAATCGTCGCTCGGTGAGCAGATCGTGCAGATTCCGCAGTCGTAGATGGTGCTTACCCCAGCGGCTGTTAGCTGCTCGCGAGCGACAGCGGCGAGGTCAAGTTTGCGCCCGCTTGTGAAGGCCGACGGATAGCTAGAAAAGGCAGCGATGATCTCGTCGCCGACTTCGTAGCAGCAGCCACGCGCACCCGGGCCGATCACAGCAACGGTTGCTGCGGCGCCGAGAGCCCGGATCGCCTCGACACCGTTCGCGACTACACCGCCGCTGAGCCCGCGCCAGCCAGCGTGGACCGCTGCGACAGCGTTCTCGCCTGCCAGTAGGACGGCGAGGCAGTCCGCGGTTCGGACCGCGCAGAGGACGTCGCTACGGGCGGTGGCCTGGCCGTCGGCGGGCTGCGTAAACGGCGCTGTCTCGCCGCTACCGGCGACGATCGTCACGTTCGCTCCGTGAACCTGTTCGTCTTGCGCCCAATGGCTGGGTCCAATCCCACACTCTGCTGTGATCGCCGCGAGTTGTGGTTCGCTCGGCGCCGCGAAATCCCCTGCGCTGGCGTTCGTCAGCAAGAATTCCGCGCGGCCAGCGGTGAGGCGAAGGCCGAGCGGCTCGCTGCGGAAGGGTTGACCGACAACGATCACTCGCCTCCACCCCGCGCCCGTTCGAGCGCCGCCGTTAGCTGCTCAGAACGGCCGCTTACTTGCCCGTCCAGAGTTAAATCGAGAGCGTGTTGGAGAGCGACTCCGACCGCTCGCCCAGGCTTGATTCCGGCAGCGATCAGGTCGTCACCCGAGATGTCGAGTTCGACGAAGCGCAGTTGATCGATCCAGAGCCGTGCATTCTCGCCGCCTCCGAGCGCGACCGCTTCGATCGGCGCTCCCTTCACTGCGGCGGCTATTTCTGCAGGCGTTTGAGCGTTGCGGAGCGGTTCCGCCGTGACCCACCTTGACGCGACGGCGACGATCTCACGCTCGTTGCCGCTGAACTGGAGAAAGTCGAGCCAGCGGGTCAGAAGGTTCAGCTCAACCGCTTCGCAGCAAGCCGCCAACGTCAGCAGCTCGCGGCTCCCGGCGTCGCCGATCAGATCCAACGCCTGCCCCAACCGAGCGGGCCGCGTCGTGAAACCTTCGAGCAGTGCCCCAGCGTTGAGCTGCTCGACGGCGCCGAACACGGCCGTCGGTTCTGGCTCGCTCAGCGCCAAACGCAGCTCATGACCGATCCGTTCTCCGCTAACCGAGCCAGGGGTTGCTTCGGCGGCGAGCGCGGCCGTGTGCGCATCGACATCGAAGCCGAGCCGCGTGCTGTAACGCGCGCATCGCCAAAGCCGCGTCGGGTCATCGAGAAATGACGAGT
>CAMCVN010000051.1 GCA_945881845.1 Bifidobacterium breve
GGATTGGCAATGTGGGTGAATGGGAAGGTCGCAAAGGTGCGTGTGTACGTCGAGGAGCTCTTCTGGAGCGTGGCCAGATTTGGGAGTTCCTCACGGACCCGTCCACGTGAGTCCATCATTGCTGCCGCGCTGCCTTCATCGATCACGTACAGCAGGACGTTCGCTCGGTCACGGTCGTTCCCGGACCAAGAAATCTCCACGTCGTCAAGGCCCCGGCTCGCAGAGGCTGGCTGAAACAGATCCACCCAAGTGAAAGTTGTCGCCAGGATCAGGGCGACGGCGAGAACCGAGACTCCGAGGTTTGAACGCACAGCGACGACGACGACCAGGAGTGCTAGCTCTATGGCCATCAGCAGCGTTATCGTCCACGGAGCTGCTCCAAAGATCCTGGCGACTGCCGCCCACAGTGGCAGGAGCGCGATCAGCCCTGCGCAGGACACCAATGCGCGACTTGAAACGCGCCTCCCAAGCGCCGCGAAGGCGACCGCCAGGGCAGCGAATGCCAGCGCGCAGGCAGCGCAGGCAGCGAGTACCAGACCTAGCCATTCCCCCGTAGAGAAGTTGTGAGCAAACAGATAAGCCGGTTGCGAGCTGACCACCTGCGTTAGCGGCAACAGAATGAACAGCACCCAAGGAACAAGCGCTACTGCCGCGAGCTGTGCAGGTGCGGAGGATAGTGCCCGTAGAGAGAAGACTTCGCCGCCGCGATCAGCCAGGCCTTCGTTGGTTTCTGTCCTCTTCACAATGCTTGAGATTACCGAGAACCGCCCACAAATCGATCACTAATTCCGCCGAGCCGGAGCTGCGGTGGACGGCGCGATCCGCCATCAGTCAACGCCGTTGAGCCGGAGCTGCGGTGGATGGAGCGCGGCGAACGTGGGCGGGCGTTAGTGCGCTAGCACGGTGCCCGACCACGGACGGCGCGATCCGCCGGAATCTTGCGCTCAGGTCGTTCAGCAGCTAGCGAATCTGCTTGCCATGTCATTCGTATTCGCGCTGCTAATCGTTGATTGAGTACTTAACTTCCTTGCGCGATTGGCTGACCATCTTGGCTTTAGTAAGAGTGTCGCGCATTAGGTTGCTGTTGGCGCTCGCTTGAGCATCTCATCTGCGTCTCATCGGGTAGCTTAAACTCCATAAGTATCGCCCCTAGCGCGGACTCACGATCGTCGTCACCGCCTCAGAATCATCTGGGTTTGCGTAGCTTGCTGCGCCGAGTTCCGATCCGTATCCGCCTAACGCTCGCGTTCGGCCTCGTAATGTCGATCGTTCTTACGGGAATCGGTGGCGCTGTGTACCTGCGATTCCGCGCCGATCTTGATCAGCAGATCAATCAGAATCTGAGCACGCGGGCCGCCGACGTTGGCGCCCTTGTCGCACAGGCCGATTCAGGCCTTGCGGAGGCTGGCCGAAGCGCGTTGGCGAAACGCTCTGAAAGTTTCGCCCAGATCATTGACCAGCGAGGGCGTGTGTTGGACGCCACGAGCCAAGTCGGCGGCCAGCCGCTGCTGAGCGGAGCTCTACTTCGATCAGCGCGGCAGCGCACGGTGGTCGTTGAGACGATGGTTGATGGTGAACCGGCGCGGCTGTTGGCAACTCCAACGCGAGCTCAGGAGCAACGCCTCGTCGTGGTCGTCGGGACTTCGCTAGGTGATCGCGAGGAAGCGCTGCGGGGGCTCGGAACGCTGTTGCTGCTTGGAGGCCCGATCGCCTTGCTGTTGGCGTTGCTTGCCGGATACGGCCTGGCGGCGGCAGCGCTGCGTCCGGTAGATTCGATGCGTCGGCGCGCTTCCCGGATTTCCGCCACCGAACCCGGCCGCCGGCTGCCCGTACCGCCGGCCGACGACGAGATTCGCCGGCTCGGAACGACGCTCAACGACATGCTCGCCCGGCTGGAACACTCGTTCGCGCGCGAGCGCCGCTTCGTCGCCGATGCCAGCCACGAGCTGCGTACGCCGCTGGCGATTTTGAAGGCCGAGCTTGAACTCGCCCAACATGACGGTCGATCTCTCGAGGAGTTGCGGGCAGCGCTTCGATCAGCGAGCGAAGAGACCGACCGCCTGGCCCGTCTTGCCGAGGATCTGCTGGTGATCGCCAGAGCTGACCAGGGCCGCCTGCCCGTCCGCGTCGAGTCGATAGATGTGGGCGAACTTGTCAAACGCACGACCGGGCGCTGGCAGCACCGGGCGGCCGCAGCGGACCGTCACCTGACCGCGGCGGGGCCCGATCAAGCGGTCATCGTCAAAGCCGATCCGGCGAGGCTTGAGCAGGCGCTGGGGAACCTCGTCGATAACGCCCTGCGCCATGGCGCCGGCGACGTGCTGGTGTCGGTTGCGTGCCGCGGAACCAGGGTCGAACTGTCGGTGCGCGACCACGGTCCCGGGCTCCCCGAGCGTCTTACCGATACCGCCTTCGAGCGATTTACCAGGGCCAACGACGGCCGCACAGACGGGGGGGCCGGGCTAGGCTTGGCGATCGTCGAGGCAATCATCGAGGCCCAGGGGGGCACTGTCGGCGCGCGGATCGCCGAAGGCGGCGGGGCTGAGGTGTGGATTTGCTTGCCGTCCGGTTAGCCTGGGCCTGCCGCCGTCAGCGATGAGCCGCTAGCCCGTCTCAGCTGGGTCTGCCGCCGTCAGCCCTCATTCGGTAACCCATATTTCTGACAGTCTCGATGCTCTCCACTCCGAACGGCCGGTCAACCTTCTGACGCAGGTAGCGCACGTAGACATCAACGACGTTCGAGCGGTTCTGATAGTCGTAATCCCAAGCGTGCTCGAGAAGTTGGAAGCGTTCGAGGATCTCCCCGGGACGACTCATGAAGACCTCAAGGAGAGCGAACTCCTTCGCTGTCAGGTCGATATTGGTTGAGCCGCGCTGCACCCGGCGTGTCGCCGGTTCGAGTCTCAGGTCTCCGGCAACGAGCACCGGGGCTCTCTCAATCGGTCCGCGACGAGACAGCGCGCGCAAGCGCGCGAGTAGCTCTCCAAAGCTGAATGGTTTGGAGAGATAGTCGTCAGCGCCGCCGTCCAGGCCAGCGATCCGATCCTCGATGCTGTCGCGCGCCGTGAGCATCAGGACCGGTGACGAGACACCGTCCTCGCGCAGCTTGCGACAGGTCTCAAACCCGTCGATCCCCGGAAGCATTACGTCGAGGATTATCGCGTCGTAGTCCGTTGCGCCGGCCATCCAGATGGCGTCCTCGCCCTTCACTGCCACGTCGGCCAGCAACCCATCGGCGCGCAATCCGCGGCGGATCAGAGTGGCCATCTTGACGTTGTCTTCGACGATCAGAACTCGCACGCCCACATCATCGGGCATAAAGATGAACGCCGCATGAGAACGACGAAAGGCGGCGGCCCGTCAAGGCCGCCGCCGGTCCGTCATCGGGGTCAACGCCGACCGGGGCGTTGAGAGAGTTCCCGGCTTGCCAGCTCAGACTACTCCGCGCCCTCAGCCTGATGATCGGCGTTGGCATTGCCCGGCTCGTCAGCGTGCCCACCGGGGCCGTCGCTCTTCTCCGTCTCACCACCGGACTCCGTGCCTGCCGTCTCAGTACCGGACTCTGACTGACTGTCAGGCCCGCTCTGATCTCCCTCTTGCACGTTGTCGGTGTCTGCCTTGACAGAAGCGCCGTCGTTGGTTTCCACACCTGGCTTCTCTGTGCTCTGGCTTCCGGGAGCCTGCACTGTCGATGGCGCGACCGCCTTGGCCGGGCTCACGGGAGCTTGCGCTGCACCGCTGATCGCGGCACCGCCCAGAGCTAACGCCGCCAATGCAGTCAAGCCCACTACCGCTGTCTTGATCCTTTTGAACATCGTCTATCTCCTTTGGTTGGGGTTAAGCAAAGCGAAACTTAGGCCCCGACCGTGAGATAGAGATGAGACGATTATTCGAACCCACGCGACACTCAGAGCGACGCCGGCAGCCCACTGGATTCACCCGCGAGCGGAGCGGAGCTCAACGCGTTGAGCAGGGAATGTGGTGGACGGCGCGATCCGCCGTCAGTCAGTCTCTCAACTCCGTTGAGCCGGAGCTGCGGTGGATGGAGCGCGGCGAACGTGGGCGGGCATTAGTGCGCTAGCACGGTGCCCGACCACGGGCGGCGCGATCCGCCGCCGCAGCCCGGCTCAACCGCAGCCGGTGTTGTTGCCGCAGGAGGTGCACGTGTAGCAAGCACCCGTCCGCTGCATCATCCCGCCGCATTGGCTGCAAGCCGGCCCGAGTTCCAGGCCGCCCATCTTCGCCGGTGTTACCGGCGGGGTGTCGGTCATTGCTGAGGCTGCCGGCATCGTTTCGCTGTCGCCAGCCGATGCCTGCGGCGCTGGTGCGCTGCTGCCACCGTTGGCGGGGCCTGCTGTGTCGGAGGTGAATGAGCTTGCTGCCTCTTCCCCGGCCTTCTTGGCACGGACCGCGTCGGTCATGATGCCGAGCCCTTCCTGCGTCTCTGTGTCGAGGAAGCGTGAGGCGAGCCAGCGCATGATGTAGTCCGGCATCGACTTGGCGAATGGGATCTCAGGGTTCTGCGTGATCCCTTCTGGGTCGAAGCGCATGTAGCTGAACTTCTCAACCAGCTTCTCGAGCGGCACGCCGTATTGAAGCGCGATCGAGATTGATGTCGCGAAGGCGTTCATCATCCCTCGCAGCGTTGAGCCTTCCTTGCCGATGTCGGTTAGGAAGATCTCGCCGACTGTGCCGTCTTCGTAGACGCCAGCGGTGATGTAACCCTCATGGCCGCCGATTGAGAACTTGTGCGTAAGCGACTGGCGCTCGCGCGGCATCCTGCGGCGGGCTGGCATTGCGTCGCCCTTGGCTTCTAGCACGGCGTGTTCGAGCAGTGCGTCAACGTCGGCCTTGGTGTAGAGCCCGTCTGGTGCGTCGGTCTCGTCCTGGGCGTCGGTACGCAGTGCCTGCGCGGTCTTTGAGCCGTCGCGGTAGATCGCGAGCGCTTTGATGCCGAGCCGCCAGGCGTCGATGTAGGCGCCTTCGATGTCCTCAACAGTTGAGGAGGCAGGCATGTTGACGGTCTTTGAGATCGCGCCTGAGATGAATGGCTGTACTGCGCCCATCATCTTGATGTGCCCGTGGGCGGAGATTGCCCGCTCACCGACGGCCACGTCGAATACCGAGAGGTGCTCGTCGAGCAGCCCTGGTGCACCGACGATTGTGCCGTGCTCTGTTACGAAGGCTTCGATCTGTTCGATCTCCGCGTCGTTGTAACCCAGCGTCTGTAGCGCCAGCGGGATCGTCTTGTTGGCGATTGTCATCTGGCCGCCACCGACGAGCTCCTTGAACTTGACGAGCGAGAAGTCAGGCTCGATGCCGGTCGTGTCGCAGTCCATCAGGAATGAGATCGTGCCGGTCGGGGCGAGCACAGTTGCCTGCGCGTTGCGGTAGCCGTAACGCTCTCCTACCTCTACCGCTTCATCCCATGAGTGGCGGGCGGCGGCGAGCAGCTGGTCGTCAACGACGGTTGAGTCGGGGATCGCATATGAGGCGTCGCGATGCATCCGCATCACAGCGTTGTGCGGCTCACGGTTCTCTTCGTACTTGTCGTACGGGCCGATCGCTGCTGCGATCACGGCCGACTGGCGGTAGGCGCGGCCGGTCATCAGCGCCGTGATTGCGGCTGCCGTGCCGCGGCCGGGATCGGAGTCGTATGCGACGCCGTTGGCCATCAGGTAGGCACCAAGGTTGGTGTAGCCGAGGCCAAGCTGACGGAAGGCGCGGGCGTTGTCGCCGATGTCCTCTGTCGGGTAGCTGGATGGCGAGACGATGATCTCCTGCGCGAGCAGCAGAACGTCGGTTGTGTGCTCGAAGTCTTCAACGTCGAGCGTGCCGTCGGGGCGGCGGAACTTCATCAGGTTGATCGAGGCCAGGTTGCAGGCCGAGTCGTCAACGTGCATGTACTCCGAGCATGGGTTGGATGCGTTGATCCGGCCCGAGTTCGGCGATGTGTGCCACTGGTTGATCGT
>CAMCVN010000052.1 GCA_945881845.1 Bifidobacterium breve
CGCTGCTGAGCGGGTTGGTGACGATCGCCCTCTGCTTCCTTCGCCAGCGTGATTGGCCGCTGATCGCCGCAGTCGTCTTTGCGATCGGAATGGCTCACTACATGCTCGTCCGCCCTGACTACTTCCACACCGCGCCGCTCGCTGTCACAGCGTCGATCGTTGCGGCCTGGGCGATCGCCGCGGCGAGCGCGAGCCAATCCAATCGAGGTTCGGCCTCAGCGCGGAGCGCGGCGGCAACGCTCTTCGCCGCGGTTGCGGTTATTTCGCTCTCTTACCTAACAGTGCAGGGCGTCGCGCGACGCTGGCTCCAAGTAAGCGAACAGGTAGTCGCCCTTACAACGCCGGTCGCTAAGCCGGTGCGGACAGAGGCGGCGGCAGCAGTTCCACTCGACGAGGCTGTCAGCTACGTGCGGGCGAACAGCTCGCCGGGTCAGCCGATTTATGTCGTCGGCCGCCGCGCCGACATCACGACTGCCGGAGCGCCACTGATCTATGTACTCGCTGAACGCCCGAACCCAACCCGCTACGACATTGCGGCGCCGGGTGTGCTGACCAGCGCGCCTGTTCAAAAGGAGATCGTCGCCGACCTCGTGCGGACGAAGCCGAAGCTAATCGTGCGCTGGGACTCACCGACAACCGCGGCGCCTGAACCAAACCGCTCTGGCCGCTCCTCGGGCGTTCGGATCCTCGACCGCTACATCGCCGACAACTACCACCAAAGCGTCCGTTACGGCGACTGGGTCGTTCTTTCGGCCGACAGCGCCAGCTGAGCTTCAAAGTCTTCACGCCAATGGCGCAGGCCACTTGGCGTCGGCCTAATCCGCAGTGTGCAGGCGAGGTAGCCAGCCCAGGTCGCAACCCCAACGAAACCGATTGGCAGCAGTGCCCAGCCGGGCGGGATTGCGCTCGCAGCAAGCGCCGCCAGCAGCCCACCGATCAGAGCGAAAGCGATCCCCCAGAGCACGGACGCCGCCAGCGCCGCGCCGGGCACACGCGCAGCTTCCGGCACGTAGCGACGAAACCGCGACGCAAACCAGAGTCCAGCGACGAGGTACGCGATCAACGTTCCGGCGACAACACCGGTGGCGCCGAACGCGATTGCCAGCGGCACCGTGAAGGCAAGATTGAGACCGATCAGCAGAGCCGCTATCCGCGCCTCGAGGCTGGCGCTGCCGGACGCCCTCAGATAGGAGATCCGCACGCCGAACAGCAGGTTCGAGCCGTAGGCGGCGATCAACATTGCGGCGAAAGCACCAGCCAGCGCAAAGCCGGAGCCGAGCCAGCCACTGATCAGCGACGGGGCAGCAGCAACTCCGATCAGCGTCGCGCCGATCGCGGCCGTGATCCAGAGTCGGTCGACTTTGGCGAAGACGCGCAGAAGCGCGGCTTCATCGGCCGCCCCCTGAAGCGATGCAAACCGGTTGAAGATCGGCACCAACGGAGCGGCAGCGACAAGCCGCCCCGATTCCGCAAGCTGCGAGGCAATCCCCACCTCACCGACGACCGCCGGCCTGGCGACGAGGCCGGCAACGACGCGGTCACTCTGGCCGTTGATGATCAGCGACGCGACTGAAAGTTGAAGCCGCGCTGAAAGCCCGGCAATTGCGACGGCGTCCTCGCCAGTGACGAAGCCGGGCCGCTGCCGCAGGCTGCCGGCCGCCAGCAGTGCGCGGCTGAGCAGCAGCACGAGCTGCTGCGCGATCACGGCCCAGCCGAGCTGCGCGAGCGTCGCGCCAGAGCCAATCAAGAGCACAACCGCGGCTAGGTAGCCGACCGAGCCGAGCGCCGCCGTGACAGCGATCGAACTGAAACGACCCTGGCCTTGGAGCAAGTTGGCGAGCGCAGCCATCGCCAAGCCGAGCGGAACGGCAAGGCCAACGATCCGCAGCAGCTCGGTCGCCTGCCGTTCGAGCTCAAGCGGGAAATCGAACAGAGCTGCGATCTGCGGCGCGAGCAGCTCAATGATCAGCGCTGCGACTAGTCCGATACTGAGGTAGAAGGCGAGCGTCGACCAGAAGACGCGCGCCGCACCTGCGTGATCATCGGCGCCACGCGCGACCGCGATGTAGCGCTGCACAGCCGGCGCCATCCCGGCCTCAACAATGCCGATGTAGATCACGATCGCCATCGAGATCGTCCAGACGCCGTAGGCGGCTTTCCCGACGTGGTCGATGATCATCGGCGTCGCGATCAAGACCGCGACGATGCCGATCAGCGCAGTGATTACGCTGGCGCTGATATTTCTCTGGGCGGTCCGCACCGCACGAAGCCTACGCGCGCTGGTAGAACGAACGCGATGGGAGCACTTCGAAACCGTGCAGTTGCCGTCCTACCGCTCCGCCTCAGATGGTGGCTCGGGCAGCGACGCGAGTATGAAATTGCCGTCCGCTACCTCGGCGGCCTCAGCGGCGTTGAGATCGGCGGCAGCGCCCACAATCGCTTCCCGGTCGACGCGATCAACATTGACCGCTACGCGCAGATGGACACGATCTACAAGGATGAGGAACGGCGACTTTCGGGCCGCGCACTTGCTGTTGACATTGTCGCCCCCGGCGACGATCTGCCGCTCGAAGACAAGTCGGTCGACTTCGTGCTTGCCTCACACGTGATCGAACACTTCCCCGATCCGATCAAGGCACTGCTCGAATGGGAACGCGTCGCCAGTAAGTACATCTTCCTCGTCGTGCCACACCGCGACCGCACCTTTGACTCGGATCGAGCGCTGACGCCGGTTGACGAGCTGATCGAACGGCACGCCAGCGGCTTCACTTCAGATGAGGACAGGCACTGGTCGGTCTGGAGCTGCGAATCGTTCGTCGAGCTCTGCCAGCGAATCGGGCTGAAGGTGGTTGAGACCGAGGATCCCGATAAGAAGGTCGGCAACGGCTTTGCGATTGTGATCGCGACCGACAGCGAATCGGCGCTCAGCCCGCGGAGCTAGCGCCGCCGCTGAGCTCCTCGTTGGCGGCGACGACCGCTCCAGCTAGCAGCAGCGCTACAAGCGCGAGTGCTGGCATCTCCCAATCCCAGTCCAGTCCGGCATGAACCGCGAGCGCACCAAGAGCGGCGACGGCACCGACTGATTCGGTTCCGCGCTCGCGCAGAGTGTTGCGACCGGCCCACGCGACTCCGAAGAGGAAGAGCCCAAGCGCCACGAGTCCCGCGATTCCGAGTTCAGCTCCGGTCTCAAAGTAGAGAGAGTGAGCGTCGAGCGCAGGATCGGCGATCTTGCGCTCCTGCCTCCAAACCACCCGGAACGAACCCGAGCCGTCGCCGATCAGCGGCTTGTCATAGAACATCCGCCCTGCGATCTTCCAGTACGAGTAGCGGTTGCTCTCGAACGATGTCAAACGACGCGTATCTGCCCCGAAGCGTGGCTGGCCCTGGCTGCTACCGTCGCCGGCCGCAACGGCCGCGAAGCCAATCAGCATCACCGCGAGCAGACTTGCCGCGAGGGCGCGCGGGGCTGACAATGGCCCGCGGTTCGGCCGTGCCGCCCACCACCTCGCAAGGATCGTCGCTATGACCATCACGATGATCACCGCAGCGAACAGCGCGAGCCCTTCGCGCTCGCGGATCGCGGATGAGCCCTGCAGAGTGCGCACAGCGGGAAGCAGAGCCGCTGCAGCCGAAACAACTACACCTCCCCCGATACCAACCAATAGGACGCGCAGTTGAATTCGGTCCCTGCTGAAAACGATCAGAAGGATTGCGCCGACAGCGACGCCAAGTAGCGCCCCTCGTGAGAACGTCAGATAGACACCGAGCCCGAGCGGCACCGATGCAGCGACCGCAGCGGAGCGAAGCCAGCTTCGGCGCGTGCCGTCGGCGGCAATCCGCAAAAATAGGATCAACCCGACACCCGCGAGCATGCCGCTCGCGTTCCAGTACGTCAGCGGCTGCTCGAGACGGCCGGCAGCCGACGCACTCGCGGTCTCGTCCACGATTCCGGGAAAGATCCGCGCTGAGAGCGCGTAGACGGTCACGACGAAGGTGCCCAGCGCCAACACAAGCTCGGCGAACCTTAAGCCGACCCGTCCCCGCAGCAAGGTGACCGCGGCCAGGAAGGCACCCAGGTACACCAGCAATCGCTGGAAGTCCGATTGCGCGACGGAGCGAAGAGGCGCCCAGAAAATCGACAGCCCGACTAACGCGGTCAAGGCAAAGATGCCGAGCAGCGCGATCCAGCTCGAGCGCTGGCGAGGCAGAGGGTCGGACGCGACCCAGAAGCCGACAAGCGCCAAGAGCCAGACTGCCGCACCGGCCGCGAGTCGCGGGCCAGCAAAATAGCCCCCGGAGAAGAACGCCAGCACAGTAGGCGTAAGAAGCAACGCGAGGGCACAAGATGTTCTGATCGCCCCGGTCATCGCTCGCGAGCCTAGTCAACCGCGCACGAGCCTGGCTTAGCGCATACGATTCTCCCGTGACACATATCGAAGCCCGGCGCGGTCTTACCCCACGCATTCTGTTGTCGCTTCTCGCGTCGGCGGCAATCGTCTGGCTTCTTATTAGCTGGCATGACGAACGGCTTCAGACGGAGGGAATCATGCTCCTTGCTGAGCAACCCCCGCGTCCGACTGAAGCGATCGAACGGTTTCGCGACGCAGGGCTGTTGAGCGCGAGTCTGCAGCCGGAGCTGTTCGAGGCTTCCAGCGTCTACATCCTCGGGGACCGCGAGAAGGCGATCGGTGATCTCAGGTCATTGTTGCTGCGCGAACCCCGCAACCGCACCGGCTGGCTCCTACTGGGTAACTGGCTTCTGGTCAGCGACCCGAGCGCGGCAGCAACTGCGTTCCACCAAGCCGCACTGCTCGACGGTCGGGTCCCCTCTCCCCCGCGTTAGCGGCTACGAACGCGTACGTCCGGGGCGCGCCAACCCTCGTCCACGCGAGCGTCGACCGCCATCGCGATGTTGCCCCACTATCGGGCGCGCCGGCCCCTGCTCTAGTGAATGCTCAACGACCGCAGAGAACTCATGAGCGAAGCGCTCGGGGCTGAACCGTTGCGCTTGGGAAACACAATCATCCGTTGCGAAATCAGCGGGGTCGAAGCGCTCAAGAACAGCGCAGAGCGAGGCCGGGTCCGGCCGATCGAAGAAGAGCCCGGTGCGCCCCTCTATCACTGTCTCCAGCAGCCCCCCGGCCCGCAGAGCAATGACCGGCCGCCCAGACGCCTGCGCTTCGACCGCGGCGATACCGAATTCCTCGGTCGCGGCGACGACTAGAGATTGCGCGCTGCGCAGCAGTCGCTCGGCTTCGTGATCACTGACGCGGCCAGCGAACCGAACCGACGGCCCGGCGAGCCGCTGAAGCCGACGCGCGTCGGGGCCATCTCCCGCTACAACGAGGGGCAGGCCGAGTCGGCTGAATGCTCGCACAACGACTTCAATTCGCTTGTGCGCAATCAACTCTGAAAGTACGAGGTGATGGTCTGCGACGAGCCCTGGCGAGAAGCGCTCGATCTCGACCGGCGGATAGATCACGGTTGAATCGCGCGAAAAATAGCGTTCGATTCGTTGCTGGGTTGTCTTCGAGTTGGCGACGTAAGCGTCGACCCGCTGCGCAGCGATGAAATCCCACTGACGCCAGCGATGCATGACCTGCGCAAGGACCGGTCGCACCACCGCGTTGCGGGCATCGAGCGTCGCCTCACGCTCCGTCCAGGCGTAGCGAAACGGGTTGTGGCAGTAACAGACGTGGACTGCATTCTCATCAGGGATCACGCCATGCGCCCAAGCCGACGAGCTTGAGACGACGAGGTCGTAGCCACGCAGGTCCAGCGACTCAACCGCGGCAGGGTAGAACGGCAGCAGCGGCCTGAAGTTGCGGGCGGTCGGGCGAAGTCGCTGGAGCCCCGATGTAATTACGTTTCGATC
>CAMCVN010000053.1 GCA_945881845.1 Bifidobacterium breve
GTCCGTGTTCAGGCCCGACACGATCACCACGATTACGAAGATCACTAGTGAGACAATCCCAAGAGTTAGGCCGGTAATCCACATCCAGCTCGAGGCGCCACGCTTCTCGGCGTCTTTCTTCCCGAGGATGCCGCAGACAACCGCAGCGATCGCCAGTGGCAGTCCGATGCAGCACCACGAGGTGAAGATGCCACCGAGGCCGCAGACAAATGCAGCGATCGCGAGCCCACCCTGGCCGGGTTTGAGCGCCGGCGCACCAGCAACCGGGGCGGCTGGCTGAGCGACCGGCGGGGTCGTCGGCGGCTGCATCGCCGGCGGCTCAGCCGGTGGAGGCGTTGCCGGCGGCGTTGGCTCGGCCGGCGTTTCCGGTGTCTCGGGCTGCTCTGGTGTTTCGGAATCTTGGCTCATAGTTCCAAGTTACACCGTTGGCGACGGCGAGCGCAACCGGGCTGACCCCTCACAACGACAACGGGCCGCCGCGCTGATGCGCGACGGCCCGTGGCCAACAGAATTTCTTGCTTAGACGCTGCGGTTAGGCAGGCATCTCCCCGCCCGAAGTGGCGACACCTGGGCCAGGCTTCGACTCACCATGAGCGTCAAGCAGTTCGTAGTACGTGACGGCGATGATGATCGCGATGTACGGGTAAACGACGATCGCGACCAAGATCCCGACGATCGCGCCGAGGATCGGCGTGATTGACGCGAAGATGGCGATGACCACGAAGATGATCGCGAGCAGCACGTAGATCACGATGAAGAGCAGGATCAAACGCCAACGATTGCCCTTCGTGAGCTCACTGCTGCGGCTCATTGAGGCAAAGACGCCCTTGTCCTCGGCGACCAGTACCGGCACGGCAACTAGCCACATCAGCGCGAGGATGATCCCCGGGATGATGAAGAAGATGAAGCCGATGAAGATCAAAATGCCGGTGACAATGCTCAGCAGGAGCAACGGCCAGAGCTTGGCGCTGATCGACCTGAGCAGATCGCCGACGGTGGCATCAACCTTGCCGTCAGCTTCAACATCTTGGACGACGCGAACAACGGCGCCCGCCATGTAAAGGCTCGCGATCAGCGAAGCGATGCTGTAGATCACGTTTATCAGCCAACCTTCGTTCGCGAAGTAGCCGAGGATTGCGACTGGAATGAAGAGAATCAGCGCGATGATCCAGACCGTCGCGAAGGATTTCTTCAGAATGTCGCCGGTATCGGTTAGGACCTTCCCTACGTCGATGTGGCCGGGTTCTGCGCCTGCGGTAGTCATTTGAAGAATTGCTCCTTGGTTTGGTTAATGGCGATCAAATTGCTGGTACGCCATCAGGGAGTTTCGCCATTGCCTCGTCCATCTCCTGCTGAGAGAACTCAAGATTTTCGAGATTTCCCGCCAGATAGGCGTCATATGAGGCCATATCGAAGTTGCCGTGGCCACAGAGGCCGAACAGGATCACGCGTTCCTCACCGGCCTGCTTGGCAGCTTCGGCTTCAGCGATCGCGACGCTGATCGCGTGCGTTGGCTCCGGCGCCGGAATGATTCCCTCAGTACGGGCGAACTGCAGCCCGGCAGCGAAGGTGTCGTTCTGCGCGACGGATCGCGCTTCGACCATCCCACCGTGCACCAGTGCTGAGATCAGCGGCGAAGCACCGTGGTAGCGCAAACCACCGGCATGCACAGGCGGCGGCACGAAGTCATGGCCGAGCGTGTACATCGGCATCATCGGCGTAAGGCCCTGGGTGTCGCCGAAGTCATAGGCGTACTCGCCCTTCGTCAGCGTTGGGCAGGCGGCAGGCTCGGCGGCGATGAAGCGCGTCGTTGCGCCCTCCCGAATGTTGCGACGCAGCCAAGGAATCGTCAGCCCACCGAAGTTGGAGCCACCGCCGAAACAGGCGATGACTGTGTCCGGCTCCTCGCCGGCCATCTCCATCTGCAGAATCGACTCCTGGCCAATGATCGTCTGGTGGAGGATCACGTGGCTGAGGACAGAACCGAGCGCATAGTTGACCTCCGGGCTCTGGGCGGCGATCTCAACCGCTTCCGAGATCGCGATTCCCAGTGAACCGGTCGGATGCTGCGCGTTGGCTCGGCCGGCCTCAGTCAGATCGGACGGTGAGCGGTGGACTGTCGCGCCGAAGGTTTCGATCATCGAACGGCGGTATGGCTTGCTGTCGTAAGACGAACCAACCATGAAAACCTCGCACTCGAGGTCGAAGAGGCCACAGGCGAAGGCCAGCGACGAACCCCACTGGCCGGCGCCGGTTTCGGTCGTCAGCTTCTTGATCCCGGCCTTGGCGTTGGCAAAAGCCTGCGGGACGGCCGTGTTTGGCTTATGCGAGCCGGTCGGCGATACGCCCTCGTACTTGAAGTAGATGTGGGCCGGTGTGTCGAGCGCCTTCTCAAGGCGGCGGGCTCGGTAGAGCGGCGTTGGGCGCCAGAGCTTGTAAACCTCGCGCACCTCCTCAGGGATTTCGATCTCTGGCTCCTGCGAGACCTCCTGCATGATCAGCTCTTCGGCGAAGATGCCAAGAAAATCCTCTGGGCCGGCGGGCTCTTTCGTGGCCGGGTTCAGCGGCGGCAGCGGCTCACCAGGCAGGTCGGGAGCGATGTTGATCCAGTGGGTCGGGATCTTGTCTTCTGTGAGCAGGTACTTCGTTGTGTCGTCGGACATCGCTCGTCTTCGCCTCCTAGGCAATTGGGAACCGGTGAAGAACACTACATCTGAGCGTCAATCCGCGCCATACTCAGGGCGCGCCCGTAGCTCAGCGGTTAGAGCCCCCGACTCATAATCGGTCAGACACAGGTTCGAATCCTGTCGGGCGCATCGCGCGGAGCTCCTCCCGCCCGGCGTAGAAGCGGCGCGAACGTGGCGCAAGTTCGGTCGCGCGCGTCTGCTTTACTGCGCCCCATGAAAAAGTTGATGTTGTTTCCGTTTCTGATCGCGCTGGCAGCTGTCCTCCCGGCCCAAGCGAGCGCCCAAAAGTACGGCAAGGTGATCTCGGTTCGAACCGTTTCGATCGATTCCCCCGGCAATAAGTCGGTCAGCATCGTTCCCTTCACCGACGCGGTCTACCCCTCGTGCGCTGGCGTTCCCGAACCCGACCCCGCGCCATTTGGCCCCTGCATGGCGGTCGGCGGCGTCAAGAACCGCTACCAAATCGGCGAACTTGAGGTCACAGTCGCTCAGTACGTCGCATTTCTAAACACCGCCAACTACGGCCTCACGAACCCGCCACGGCTCTACACGACGCAGGAGAGCGCAACGCGCTGGCCACGCTTCGGCTCAATCAACTTTGATCAGCGCGCGCCGCGCGGCACGCGCTACAGCGTCGCCTACCCGCAGTGGGCGAACAAGCCCTACGGATTCGCGACATTCGGCCGCGCCGCCCGTTTCGTCAACGCGCTACAGAACGGAACGCTGCTGTCAAAGAAGACGAGCCGCGCGAACGGGCGCACAATCACCACCTACCGCGTACAACTGTCAGCCAGGACCGAGACCGGAATGTATGACCTCGGCGTTACCCGGCCGAGTGGAGGCAGCGGGCGAAAGGCTTCTAAGGGTTTCGTGATCCCAAGCCAGAACGAATGGATGAAGGCGGCCTACTACGACCCGAAGGGCGGCGGCACAGACTCCTACTGGAAGTACCCCACCAACGCCGGCGTGTTCGGTGACGGAACGGCAACGGCGCCGAACGCCTCGCTACTCAACCCCGGCACAGGAGCGGTTACGAACTCCTCGAGCCAGCCACTCTCAACCTACACCGCGCCGGGCCTACCTTCACCACAGTGGTGCCCCTCGCAGGTATCGGTAGCCGACTGCTCGGTTTACCCATTTCCAGGCGACCCGGCTGAGCTGAATAAGTTCTTCCAAGGCAGCGTTAGCACCGTCGGACAGACGCGGACGCGCTCGCCGTGGGGAACACTTGATCAGGGCGGCAACGTCGTCGAATGGACAGACACTGTGACTGCGGCGCCTGCGGGCGAAGACAAGGCGCTGACGTGGCGCAGGATGCACGGCGGGATCGCCAGTTCGCCCGTTGGCGCGAACGACGCGATTCAGCTCTGGCTCTCGGCCGTCGGCCTCAACGCCGAGGACGACAACTTGAAGAATCGCTACCCATGGTTTGGCTTCCGAATCGGCGTAATCGGATCGCTGACGCCGAAGCCTGGTGGCGTCACCGGCTAGCACGCCAGCGCAACGCTAAGACAAACAATTCGCCATAACTCTTAGCCGCTCGTCTATCTTTGGCGCGTGGCAATCACGCTCACCCAACTGCGCAGCTTTCTTGCCGTAATCCGCTCCGGCTCGGTAACTGCTGCCGCTGAGGAGCTCGTCGTTACGCAGCCGTCAATCTCAGCCGCTGTTCGGGCCTTGACGCGCGAGATCGGCGCACCGCTGCTGGAACGCGACGGGCGTGGTGTAACGCCGACCGCCGCGGGGCGGGCCTTCGCCCCTTACGCGACCGACATCATCGGCCTGCTCGACCGCGGCACGGCGGCGGCGGTCGAAGCATCCGGCGTGGCCTCCAGCGGGTTGAGGATTGCCGCCGTGACGACCGCGGCCGAATCGTTCGTGCCGGTGCTGCTGCAGCGTTACGCCTCGCGCAACCACGATGTTGACCTAACGCTCGCGGTCGGCAACCGCGAGCGCGTGCTGCAGCTGCTGCTGCGCCGCGAAGCCGACATCGCCTTCGTTGGGCGGCCGCCGAGCGGCGGGCGCGAAGGGCGAATCACCTCGCAGTCTGTGAGGCCGAACGAACTGGTTCTGGCCGGCTCGCCCGATGAGCCGCTGACGAAGAAGTCTTCGGTCACGGCAGCCGAATTGAACGGCAGCCGCTGGCTGCTGAGAGAGCACGGCTCCGGCACGCGAACAGCCAACGAGGATTACATCAGCGCCAACGGGCTGACGGTCAGCACGCTGACGCTCGGCTCAAACGGCGCGATCAAGCAGGCCGTTAAGTCAGGCCTTGGGATCTCATTCCTAGCCCGCGACTCAGTTGCCGGCGAATTGGAAAGCGGCACGCTGGCAGTGATCCCACTAACAAACGTTCCCCCCGGCCGACCCTGGCACGTGATGCGCTCCTCGGTCGGGCCGAAGTCCCGCGTCGTAACAGACTTCTTCGACTTCGCCGTCGCCGAAGCCGACAAGCCCGCCGGTTAGCGGCTGCCGGTAACTGCCGAACCGCTCACTGGCAGCAGGCGAAGCCGGAGCGAGCCGACGTTGGCAATGTGACCCCGTGCCGGGATGCCGACGGCCCTAAACGCGCGGGCGGCAGCAGCAACGTTCTTGACTCGAACGTCGAGCGCTGAGACCGAGTTGCCGCTGCTGCGCTGAAGCTGAACCAGCGGCCCGCCGGGCAGGCGGTAGGTGTCGCTCGCGGAGGGTGACGATGGTGCGAAGAGCTTCTTCCAGGAGCTCGGGTTCTTGGCGTTGATCACGACGCGTGAGACGTTGACGATCCCAGCGCGATTGGGCGGGGCTACGCGGCTCGGACGGCCGTTGGGGAAGTTGTAGACGCAGAACTGGGCGGTCAGCCTGTTGGCCTGCGAGTAGGTCGGCAGCTCAACCAGCGTGTAGAGCAGCTGACTACCTGCGCTAATCGGCGTTGGCGGTCCGTGTTTGATGCCGCGCGCGTCAAGCTCGGCCGTCAAACCGGTCAGAGCTGGCGGCTGGAAGGTGACGAACTGGTTGCCCGCGTAATGCGATGTGCCGGCGCCCAGCTCGACGTTGACGT
>CAMCVN010000054.1 GCA_945881845.1 Bifidobacterium breve
AGCGGCGGCCTTTCGATGGCTTAAGTCCCGCTGAAGTTGGGGTCGCGCTTCTCGCTCAGGGCGCTTACGCCTTCGCCGAAGTCTGCGCTGTTCGCGCAGAGCTGCTGAGCGGCGACCTCTTGCTCGAGCGTTGATGCCAGCGCCGGCTTGGCAGCGGCGTCAATCACGCGCTTTGAGAGGCCAACGGCGATCGGTGCGCAGGCCAGCAGCTCGGCGACGAGCTGATCGGTCGCGGCATCGAGCTCCTCGGCAGGGGCGACGCGGTTGGCGAGGCCGATCCGCTCGGCCTCTGTGCCATTGATCATCTTCGAGGCCATGATCATTTCCTTCGCGCGGCCAAGCCCGACGATCGATGGAAGGCGTGATGAGCCGCCGACGTCGGGGATCAGGCCGACTCGCGTCTCAGGCAGCCCGACGATTGCGCTGTCGGAGATCGTGCGCAGGTCGCAGGCCAGCGCCAGCTCAAGCGCGCCACCGATGCAGGCGCCGTGGATCTGGGCGATCGTCGGCTTCGTCATCTCTTCCACGAGGTTCCAGCTTTCGATCATCGGGCGGCGGAAGCCGCGCAGCTGGGAGGGGTCCTCGATAAGCGGGAGGAAGCTGGCGAAGTCGACGCCGGACGAGAACATTGCGCCCTCGCCGCGCAGCACCACGACGCGCACTTCGGGGTCATTGGCGGCGTACTCAATCGCCTCAGCCAACGCCAAGATCATCTCGGCGTTCATTGCATTGCGCTTCTCGGGACGGTTGAGAATCAGATGGCGAACCGGGCCGCGGTCCTCAGTAATGACGATCTGCATCGGAGCCTTCCTTTGTTTGAGGAACGCTGCTGATGATGACGGCTCGCGCGGTGCGCTGCTGTGAAGCTAAGAGCTGCTCGACTGAACCGGCGCCGGTGCTTCCTGCGACTGCTGGTAGTACTGATCATCGGGCGGCGATTGAATGTCGAGCGCGTCTGTTGCCATATCGAGAAAGCTTTCGTCGTCAGGTTGCTCCTGCGTAACTGCTGCTTTCGTGGTTGCTTCGCGGGTCGTGCCGATCGCGGGATCGTTGCCGAGCAGCATCTGAACTCCAAGAAGCACGAAGACGGCTGCGAAGAGGACCGCCGAAGCCTTAATTGCTGCGAGCGTGCCCTTGATCCGTTCAGAGTCCATTGTTAGCTCAATTTAGCGAGCGACTCTGAAGATTCCTTAAGAAAGGATTCCCGCTAACTACGGGTAAACCTGATCCCCGGTGGCGCTGTCGGTGACGATGATCGCGACAGATGGGCAGGCCTCGGCGGCGGCAAGAATCAGGTCGTCAGGGCCGGTGCCGATGACCTCGGCTACCTGGCCGTTAAGAACAAAGATCTCCGGCGCTACTTCGACGCAATCACCGTGCGCGGCGCATCCAACTTCGTCGATCGTCGGGACTAGGGTCATGCGGCCTCCTTGGCTGATGGGGTTGACGAGTGCTCGGCGAGCAACTTGCGCAGCCGCGGAATCTCGCGCGGCCGACCTACAGCGAGCGCAGCGACGGGAACGCCGTCGCGGCTCACCACTGCATGAAAATCACGCTCGGCGGGGTTACCTTCGAACACAATCTCATCGTTCGCCGCTGGCTGCCCCAATCCTTGCAGGCGCACGCCGTGGACATCGCTCCACCATCCGGTGAACGGCACTTGGGCAGGCTCTTGGCCGAGGATCGCGTGCGCGGCAGCCTTGCCCTGATGTGCTGCAAGCTCCCAGTGGTCGCCGCCGGCAACATCGCCGGCCCCATGGATGTCGGGGCGCAGCGTCAAGAGGCCGACCTCATCGGGGAGCCAGTCGTTGTTTGGAATCACGCCGATTGCGACCAGCATCTCGTCGAGCTCAACTCGCGAGCCGTCGTCGAGCAGGAGCGCTTCGAGCCTGTCGCCTTCGCCGATTAGCTCGGTGACGCGGGTGCCAAGCTTCACCTCGACGCCCTCTTCGCGCTGGAGATCCACCAGCCACTGGGCAAGTTCGGGGTGAAGAGCGCGGGCGAGCGGCAGCGATTCGGCTTCGATCAGTGTTACTTCGGCGCCGTGGCCCATCGCCGTTGCTGCAACCTCCTGGCCGATCAGGCCAGCTCCTAGGACGACGAGGCGCTTGCCTGGCTTTAGAACGCCGCGCAAGCGGACGGCGTCGTCGAGCGTGCGAAGCGTGTGGACGTTCTCGTACCGGTCGCCGCCCGGTAGCTGACGGGCGCGGCTCCCGGTCGCAATGACGAGGTGCTCGTAATCGAGCGCGGCGCCAGATTCGAGCATCAGCTTGCGGCGGTCAAGATCAAGCCCGGCGGCGCCGTCGCCAAGCAGCAGCTCAACGTCCTCCTCGCCGTGCCACTCGGCCGGGCGGAAGGCAATCTCATCCAGTGTCTTGGTGCCGGCGAGCAGCGCCTTTGAAAGCGGCGGCCGGTCATACGGGGCGTGTTCTTCGATGCTGGCGATCCTGACGGCGCCGCCATAGCCGCCTTGGCGCAGCGTCTCTGCGCAGCGCTGAGCTGAAAGGCCGCCGCCAGCGATTACGACTCCCGCGCTCATCGAGGTGCACCAGGCGCTTCAGGTGCGGGCTGAGCCGGTCGCACGCGGCGCGCCGGCTTCGGATCACCCGGCAGCACGCGGCGCAGGAAGAGGAAGACGATCGGGACACCTGTGGTCAGCAGAATCGCTCGCATCCAGATCTGCGAGGCGTCGGTGCCGGCGCCGAGTGTGTGGATTACCGCGAGCACCCAGACGAGGATCGTGGCGCGGTGAATCGTGCGCCAGCGACGTGCGCCGAACCAGCGGCGAGCGTAGAAGCTGAGGCCGAGGAAGGCGGCGCTCCAGCCCGCGATGATCCCGAGGCCGGTGTAGAAGGGGCGGTAATCGATCGTGAATGGAATCGCGATCTGCGAAAGCGTGGGGTGGAGGTAGGAATCGCCGAGCAGCGTGATGCCGTGGATCGCGATTGCGATCAGGCCTGCGAGCGCGGTCGATTCGTGGACCGCGAGCAGCTGGCGCTTTGCACCAGGCTTACGCGGCAGCCCGTTGGCCATCATTAAACCGATGATCACCGAGATCGAGATTGCGATTAGGGCGACGATGCCCGATGAACGCGAGGCCAGCCACCAGCCGAACTCGAGCGGGTTAGGCCCGATCATTGGTTCCCTTTGCTGGTGTTTGGAGAAGGCATCTTGATTCGCACGCGCGGCGCCGCTGCAAGCTGGCCGATCCGCTCGACCGTTCCGTCTTCGTCAACGGTAATGCCGCCGAAGCGGGAAAGCACTGAAGTAGCCGCTGCCGGGCCTTTCAGCAGTGCGACTTTGGCGAGCGTCTCAGCCTCAACCGCAGTCGGGGCGGCAGCGGTCGCGGCGACGAGGCCACTGAATGCGGGCTGGCCGGTTGCAGGGTTGAGCAGGTGGTGTGCGCTGTTGCCGTGCTCGTCGCGCCAGATCCGCGAGTTCAGCCCGGAGGTCGCGACGGCGCCGCCGCGAACGGTGATCGTTTCGATCTGAGCATCTTCGAATGCGCCGAGGACCTGCACTTGGCGCTCGACGCCTGAATTGCCGCCGATCTTGACGTCTCCGCCGCAGTCAACAGCCCAGGTTTCGAAGCCGGATAGAAGCTCGCCGGCCAGATCGGCGGCGTGGCCTTTACCGGTTCCGCCGGTGTCGATCCGAACGCCACGCGGCCGGCGGACGAGGCCAGCCGCTTCGTCGACGGAGATCTCGCGCCAGCGGCTCGTCTGGGCGACCTCGGCTGGCGATGGAGCGGGTCGGTCTGCCGCCAACGCCTCGCGTAGTTCGACGCGGTTCTCCGCCGTCCAATGGTCGCGGTAGCCGGCCGCTTCGAGTTCGCTCAGCAGTGTCGGGTCAACGAGGCCTTCGCTCTGCTCGGCTGCGGCGAGCGCAGCGGCGATCGCACTGCACATCAGCGGCGAAGCAGGGATCTCTTCGCGCTGGTCCTCGTTCAACCTGGTGAGCTCGGAGTCGGGCCGAAAACGCGACATCGTCTCGTTGTAGACGCCGAGGAATTCTTCGACGCGGTCGGCGGCGTCCTCAGGGCTGCCGGCCTCAGCGCTGCTCGGCTCGCCGACGAGGACCCTGATGTGGGTTCCCATCAGTTCGAAGGCGCGATCAACGACGTCGCTCGAAGGGGCGCTGGTCATGGCTGACATTAGGTTACGAGGTGGCAGTCTGGACCGGTGCAGGCGCGGACTGAACCGGCGCGCTGTATGACTGTGCTGGGGCGCTGTAGCTGCCGCCGCTGCCGCTGGCGTATGTCTGGCTGCTGCCTGAAGCAGCAGAGACTCCGCTTGGTGCTTCAACAACGGTGACGATCTTCTTCGTCTTGATCACCTTGCGCAAGATCAGACTCTTCTGAACGACCTCAGGCTTCTTCGCGCCAAGCAGCGGGTCTTGCCCGTTGGCAACCTGAACTCCGAGCAGACCGGCGAGCAGGGTGAAGATCGCTGCGCTGGCGAGGAAGACAGGCATGACGGTCGCGTTGGTTCGCGCCTTGCCTGGCCGCGTCGTAGTTTGGTTGTTCTGCTGGTTCGTCATTGCGGTCTCGTTTCGCTTTGCGATTTCTGGACTAACCGCTGGTGCTCGTCTGCACCGGGGTTGGCTTAGGGGTTGAGGACTGCGAGCGAGCGTTGCTGTCCGGGTTTGCCGGCGAGCTGGCCGCCTGGGTCGAATTGGCGGCGGCGCCAAGCATCGGGTCGTTACCAGCGGCCACCTGAAGGCCGAGGAACCCGCCCATCGAGGCGAACAGTGCTGTGCTGGCGAGCATCACCGGAAGAATCGTCTTGTTCTTGCGGCGGGCTCGTGGCTTGCTCTGGCTATTGGTGGTCTTGTTGCTCATCTTCAATGTTCTTTCTGTTTCGAATCTGATTTGGCAGGTGGGGAGGGCGATCAGTCGTCGTCGCCTTCGTCCTCGTCGTGATCTTCGTTTTCTTCGTTCTCTTCGTACTCGTCGTCGTCCTCTTCGTTCTCGCCGCCGCCGTAGCCGCTGGTCTGGCTTTGGACCGGCGCGGGCTTAGGAGCCGAGTTGTTAGGGGATGAGCTGACCGGCACCCTTGCCGGCGCGCCGGAGCTGTAGCTCGGTGCGGCTCCACTGGTAGCTCCGGAGCCGCCTGCGGCTGCGTTCTTTGGCTTACGGTGCTTAGTAACTCTCACCGTGCGCTTGACAACAACGGTGCGAACTTCGGCCGTTGTCGCTTTTTTGGCTGCCGAGCTGGAACTTTCGCCTTGTGCTCCGATTGCAACTGCCGTCAGAGCGCCGAGCGCGAGAATTGTTCCACCGGCTGCGAGGTGTGTGCGGTTTGGTTTGATCATGAACTGGATAGTGGCGATCGGAGCTGAAACGGCTCCGTAACTGCAGGGAAAGCTTTGGCAAAGCTTTTTGAGCCGCTCTGAGAAGCGTGTTAATCGCGTATACGCTCACCCCGTGAGCCTTTCCGGTCCCCAGATACTGATTGTCGAAGACGAGCGCGCAATCTCCGAGCCGCTG
>CAMCVN010000055.1 GCA_945881845.1 Bifidobacterium breve
GGCGCGCCGCTGGGGCGGTGAGGTGACAATCGCCGATAGGCCGGGCGGCGGCGCCGAGCTGATAATCACGCTGCCGCAGTCGCAGGACGATGTTTTACCCGGTCTTTCCCAAAGCACTTCTAGGCTTGAACCATGACCTCACGTATCGCCGCAATTACTGTTCTTGCGCTTGCCGGCCTCTTTATCGCCGCTGGCGTGACCTATGCCGCCGGTCGCCTTGTATCGCAGCCGATCGGCCTCAGCTCTCACGAGCGCTCGCTTCAAGACTCGTTGGCGCCGACGAAGACGATCACCGTTACGCGGACGATCACGAAGGGCGGTTCAGCGGCAAAGACGCAGACGACTTCGGTCACTGCGCCCGACAGTTCGAGCGGCGGCGACTCGTCTTCTTCTCAGCCCCTGTCTCCTGATACCAGCAGCGCCCCCAAAGCTAAGCCGGACTCAACCCCCGTCGGCTCAGGAAGCGACGATTCGGCGAGCTCCGACGACGACTCATCTTCTGAACGGCACGACGACCACGACGACGACGACTGATTTTTAGTCGTCCTCGTTGGCTTGGCCGAGCTCGCGATCAAGTTCGCGGATCAACGCTTCACCGAGCTCGGCGACCGTCGCAGTAGCGTCATCGCCCGCGAACTGTTCACCCTTCTCGAGCACCCGTGAGCCGATCGCGATTGCTGGCCAACCGTCGCCTCGGGCGACGCCGGCGCCGGTTGCGTCTGCGCCGCCGCGTGGCTTCAGCTCAGGGTCGATCTGCTTAGCAGCCGACTTCGCGGCACGCCGAAGCTGCGGGTGGAGGCCGGTGGCGACGACGATCCCGTCGCGCTCCCACCAGCTTGGAGCGCCCTGCAAACACGGCTCGATGTCGAGGACCGCGATGTCGGCGGGCTTCATTCCACGCCTCCGGCGGCTGCGCAGCCAGTAGCGCAGCCCGGCTGCCTGGGCTGAGCCAGTCCCGGCGAAGACAATTGCAACCGCGAGGTTCTCGGGTGGATCTGCCTTGAGTCGGGCAGCGATCTCGAGAGTCACGTCTACGGCGCTCCGGTCGGGGACGAGCTGCGCCGTTCCGCGCTCGAGGAAGACGAGGATCGCCGCGAGCAGCAACAGCGTGGGGATCATCTGCACGATCGCGATTGGAAGCGCGTCAATCCCAGCTAGGCGCAGCGCTGCGCAGGTCGCGACGAGCGCGATGCAGGCGGCATTGGTTGCGATCAGAGAGGCGGGAAGGAAGCGGTTTGGCGCTGTAGGACGGTCGTCGATCGCGGCCGTCAGGATCAATGTGACCGGTGGCTGCGACGCCGAGGCGGGTGGGGGAGAGATAACGTTCTGGCTCGCACGAGAGCCGGTCAGACGGCGCAGCGGCGCTAGGCGCGTTCCATCGATCAGGCTCAGAACGAGCGCGACGACGGCGACTATTAGCCCGGTCAGCGGCGCGCCGACACAGAGGACGCTGGCGAGTACGCCGAGCGCTGAGCAGATCGCCTGGGCGAGCCACCAGCGGGGGTAGGCCCAGAACGGTTGGATCGTCGCCAGGCGGCCGCTTTCCAGCAACTGTTCGGCGAGCGCCTCGGCCGCCAGCCGTTCAGCTTCGCTAGATGCGGGCCGCGGTTCGTCGGCTGCGAGCGTGGAACTCATACCGCGGGGAGACTAGTGTTCAGAGGACTATGGAAGCCAACGATCTCGCCTACGCAGGCGCCGCCGCACAGCGCCAGATGATCGCCAGCGGTGAAGTGACCGCGCGCGATCTTATTGAAGCGACACTGGCGCGGATCGATCGGATCAACCCAGTTATCAACGCCTACCGAGTGATATTCGCTGACGAGGCGCTGGCTGAGGCAGACAAGATCGATGCTGCCGGGCGAGGTGACGGCTCAAAGCCAATGCTCGGCGTTCCTGTGGCGATCAAGGACGACACCGACGTGGTCGGAGAGCGCACCGCATGGGGCAGCCTTGCGACCGATCCGAATCCAGCCCCGCACGATGCCGACGTAGTCACGCGGCTGCGCGCGGCCGGCGCGATCCTGATCGGCAAGACAAGCGTGCCGGAGCTGACAATCTGGCCGTTCACAGAGACGCTGGCCTTCGGAGCGACACGCAATCCGTGGAACATCGACTACGCGACCGGCGGCTCAAGCGGCGGCTCTGGCGCGGCGGCGGCGGCCGGGCTATGCGGCGTGGCGCACGGCTCCGACGGCGCCGGCTCGGTGCGAATTCCGGCCGCCTTCAACGGTCTCTTTGGGATCAAGACGCAGCGCGAACGGATCTCGCTAGGGCCAAACCACATCGATGGCTGGAACGGGATGACGGTTTACGGGCCGCTCGCGCGCACTGTCGCCGACGCAGCACTCTTCCTCGACGCGACCGCTGATGGCGGCCCCGACGGTGGCTACCTCGCCGCGCTGGACGCTCCGTTCAGGCCGCTGCGGATCGCGATCTCGCTGAAGCCACCACCGGGATCGATGACGAAACTCGGCGCCGAGCAGCGCGCTGCGATCGAGGCAACCGCCGCTGCGCTGCGTGAGCTCGGACACGAGGTCTTCGAGCAGGAGATCGACTACCCAGTTGCCGCTTTCGTCAGCACCGTCGCCCGCTATCTGCGTTCAGTGACCGACGACGTCGGAACGCTGCCGCATCCCGAGCGGCTCGAGCAGCGCACGAAGAACATGGCGAAGCTCGGTGGTCTGATCTCCGACCGTCGTCTGGCGCAAGCCCGCGCCGCCGAGCCGGGAGTGGCTGCGCAGGTCAACACGATCTTTGAGAGCGCCGACGCGGTGCTGATGCCGGGCACGGCGGCTGCACCATTCAAGATCGGCCAGCTGCAAGGGCGTGGCGCGCTCTGGACACTCAACGCTGCTGCCGCGCGTGTGCCGTGGTACGGCGTTTGGAACGCGATCGGCCAGCCTGCATCATCGGTTCCCGCCGGCTTTGACTCCAACGGTTTGCCTCTCTCGGTCCAGTTTGGCGCCGCTCCAGGCGATGAGCTAACGCTGCTGCGGATTGCCGCCCAGCTCGAACAGGCCCGGCCGTGGGCGCAGGCGCGACCGCCACTTGACGGCCTAGCGCGGTGAACGGAGCTGAGCTGCTTGCGGTAGCCGAAGAGGCCGCGCGTGCGGCGGCGGCGGAGCTCGTGGCTCACCAGGCCGGAGCCCACAGCAGCGTTGAGTCGAAGAGCAGCCCAACCGATCCGGTCAGCGCCGCCGACCTCGCCGCTGAGGCCGCGATCCGCTCCGTGCTTGCCGCGCGCCGCCCGGACGACGCGATCCTCGGCGAAGAGGGCGACGACAAGCCCGGCACAAGCGGCCTGCGCTGGGTCGTGGACCCGCTCGACGGCACAGTCAACTACCTCTACTCGATTCCACAGTGGTGCGTTTCGGTCGCCTGCGAAGAGCAGGTTGGGGTGATCTTCGATCCACTCAGTGATGACCTATTCAGCGTCATCGTCGGCGAGCAGCCGCTGCTTAACGGCAAGCCGATCACAAGTTCGAGCTGCGACCAGCTCGACCGAGCGCTCGTAGCTACCGGATTCGGCTACGACCCGTTGGTGCGGCTAGGGCAGGGGGCGATAGTCGCGCGGCTGCTCCCCGAGGTGCGCGACATCCGCCGCGGCGGCAGCGCCGCGCTTGACCTAGCTTGGCTCGCCGCAGGCCGCTACGACGCCTACTTCGAGCGCGGCGTGCAGGCCTGGGACACCGCCGCCGGGCTGTTGATCTGCGAAGGCGCCGGGCTGGCGACACGGAGCCTCGATGCCAGCGGAGCGCAAGGCCCGGGCGTTCTCGTCGCGCCCCCAGGAATAGTTGACGAACTGTTCGCGATCGTCTCGGTGGGCTAGCCCTCTAGGCTAAGAGTGATGAAGCACAACGCCGAAGGTTGGTGGATCGAGGAAGCGGGTTCGCCGGCGCCCTGCCCACCGCTTGACGGCCCAACCGACGCAGACGTCGTGATTGTCGGCGCGGGCTACCTTGGAATGTGGACGGCGTGGAACCTGCTGGCGCGCGATAAAGATCTTAAGATCGTGATCCTTGAATCCGGGGTCGCAGGCCACGGTCCGAGCGGCAGAAACGGCGGCTTCGTCAACGGCTACTGGGAGTACGTTCCTTCTCTGGCCGAGAGGTTCGGCGCCGAGCGCTCAATCCGCCTTGCCGAGCTGGCCGATGAGTCGATCGTTGCGATTGGTGAGTTCTGCAAGAGCGAGAAGGTCGACGCGTGGTACCGCGCCGTAGCGCACGTTGAGATCGCAACCTCGCCGAATCAGGACGGCGACTGGCAGGAAGCGATGTGGGGGCTGAACCGACTTGGAATTGACGACGAGGTCGTTGAACTTTCGCCCGATCAGGTAGCCCAGATTTGCTACTCACCAGAGTTTCGGGGCGCCGCCTTTAAGCCGTTCGGCGCGACCGTTCAGCCGGCGCGGCTGGCATTCGGCTTGCGCGCCGCGCTGCTCGCGCGCGGTGTCAAGCTCTTCGAAGAGAGCCCGGTCACGGAGATCGACCAACACGGCGCCAGCGTCACCGTCCGCACCGCACGTGGCCGCGTCCACGCAGACTCGGCCGTGCTCGCCGTCAACTGGCGAACGCTGCGCTGGCCAACCTTCGCCCGTGAGCTGAGCGTCGCTTCCAGCCACATCGTGCTGACCGAGCCGGTGCCGGACGTGCTCGAGGAGATCGGCTGGGTTGGCGGCGAAGCTCTTAGCGACTGCCGCCGGATGCTGCACTACTTCCGCACCACCAATGACGGGCGGATCGCATTCGGCTGGGGTGGGGGAAGGGTTGCCAATGGCGCGAAGCACGATCCGCGCATCGACATAGACCCAGAGGTGATCGAGCGGACGGCGGCAACACTGCGCCGCTTCTTCCCGCAGCTTGAAGGGCGCGCGATCACGCACGCCTGGGGTGGCCCGATCGACGTCGCGCCAAACTCACTGCCGATCTACCGCACGAGTGGTTCGGTTCACGCCGGCTGGGGCTTCACCGGCCACGGCGTCGGACCTTCGAACCTTGGTGGCAGGATCCTCAGCGGCTTGGCACTCGGAGTCGACGACGAAGTGACGAACTGCCCACTGGTTGAGCCGAAGGTCAAGTATTTCCCGCCCGAGCCGGCCAGATCAATCGGCGGCAACCTGATTCGCTCAGCGATGATCCGCAGCGACGACGCTGACGGCCGCGGCGAGAAACCCGACCCGGTAACGGCAGCAATTACGAAGCTGCCGAAGCTGATCGGGATGAACCTGCCGCGCTGAGCGGCTCGCCGTGCTTAGGCGCCTCTTCGCAGCAGCGGT
>CAMCVN010000056.1 GCA_945881845.1 Bifidobacterium breve
GCCGATCCGCAAGGTAGCGGTAGCCGGCGTAACTTGGAACGGGGATCTTGTTGCCAACCGGGCACCACGCCGGAACCGGGTCCGGCGTCTTGCCGCCGACCTGCGCGCACGCTGCGTGGCGCCCGTGCAGGCGAAGGACCACGGGGAAGCGTCGATTGGGCACATTCCCGCGGGCGGCGACCGGCACGGTGACCTCCGCGAGATCCTCCACCGGCAGGGTCAGGTCAACCTCGACCCGCTCCCAGCCACTGAACACGGTGCTGCGCTGGGTCGCAAAAGGGCCCTTGCCGCCGGGGTTAGGCAAGGCGCTACGCGCAGCATCCGTGGCAGGTGGAACCGCGGTCGCGGTTGCCACGACGGTGGTCGGGCCGACAAGGGCGAAAGCGACCAGAACAGGAACAGCAACGCGCGGCGACAATCTCATAGCGCGACACTATAAGCACCAGGGTTAACTGCCAGCGCCGGTATGTCGGCCCGCTTGGCCTTTGTTGCCAGATCGTTGCCACCCACCTGCTTTGGCGAGCGGCAGGCGGGGAAGCCCCGTCTTTACTGAAGCCGACGCCCGGATTCGAACCGGGGACCCCTTCATTACGAGTGAAGTGCTCTACCAACTGAGCTACGTCGGCTAGGACCGGCCCGTTGTGCTGGCGAGAGCACCCCGGACCGGAACGGTCGAGGATACTGGGCTGTGCCGGGGCCGTGCGCTCTCAGCGCTGCGGCGCGAACCGAAGCCCGCGGGTTTCCGCCGCAGCGAGGATCGCGACGGCCAAAGCTTGTGGCTCCGCTCGGCAGGCCTCCAACTGCTGAGGCCCGACCAGCATTTCGAAGCCGCCGCCAGTCGAGCGATCACGCAGGGCGTCGCCGTGCCGCTGGCCGCCCTCACCTCGGGCGAGCGTTGGTCAAGGTGGACGGCGTCAAAGGGCACAGGCAGCGCTCGGCTAATCCGCTTCCATTCGTCCTTCTCGAGGAACGTTCCGTGGGTGATCTCGCAGAGCGCGCAGTGCGTGCGTCCGAGCCGCGCGCCAAACCAGTAGCGCAGCTCGCCGCTAAGCGTTCCATCAGCGTTGTAGACGCCAATCAGTGAAACGATCTCTAGAGAAGCGGCCGACATCCCGTTCCATTTATAGAGGCTCTTGCGAGCGCCGGTGCCTTAGGCTGGCTCTGTGTCCGAACCCGACTTCGATCTGCAATCGCACTCGACCGCATCCGATGGCGCGCTGCCGCCGGCCGCTGTCGTCGCGGCCGCGCATGAAGCCGGCGTTGAGCTGCTCGCGCTGAGCGACCACGACACCGTTGACGGGCTCGATGAGGCCTTTGCCGCCGCCGCGGCGACCGATGGCTCACTGACGCTCGTCAGCGCGGTTGAGATCTCCTCGCTCGACCTCGGCGACAAGGACCTCCACATCCTTGGCTACGGCATTAACCACAACGACCCTGTGTTACTGGCGCGGCTCAAGCTTTGGCGCGAAGACCGCTGGAGCCGCGGCGAACGGATCGCGGAGGCGATGCGCGAGAACGGCTGGCAGGTGACGCTGCCAGAGCGCGGCGAGCAGCCGCTGGGGCGCCCGCATATCGCGGCGGCGATCTTTGACGACCCGGCCAACGCGGAGCGCGTTGCCGCCGAAGGTCTGACGAACTCGGTCGATCTGCTCGTCGCCTATCTCGTCCCGGGCGCGCCCGGCTACCGCGGCCGAACTGCGCCGACGGTCGGCCAGGCCGTTGAGGCGATCCACGAGGCTGGCGGCAAGGCGATCTGGGCGCACCCTTACTGGGACTTTCGCGACGAGAATCAGCACGAAGCAACGCGCGACGTGCTGGAGCGCTTTGCGGCGCTCGGCGGCGATGGCGTTGAGGCCTTCTACATCAGTTACACGGAGGATCAAACGCGCCGGCTCGTCGAGCTCGCCGCCGGGTTCGACATGCTCACGACCGGCTCAGCTGACTTCCATGGCCCAGACAACCCCAACTTCTCTGGCTTTCGCAACTTCAGCCTCTACGGCCTCGAGCCGAACCTTGGGCCGATCGATCCGCGCTGACCTAGTCGCCCGCTAGCGTCCCAGCCATGTCAACGCTTGAAGCGATCGTCCTTGGAATCGTTCAGGGGCTAACTGAGTTCCTGCCGATCTCCAGCACCGGCCACATTCTTTACGTCCCCGCGATCGCTGGGTGGCCTGACCCGGGCGCCGCCTTTAGCGCTGTGATCCAGCTCGGGACGATGGCGGCCGTGCTGGTCTATTTCCGCAAGGATCTTTGGCGGATGGCGGTTGCCTTCGTCAAGTCGTTCGCTGGCGATCATCCGCTGTGGCGCAGCAGCGACACAGACGCTCGGCTCGGCTGGTACATCGCGATCGGCACGATCCCGATCTCAATCGTCGGCATCGTCTTCTCCGATCAGATTGAGAACAACGTGCGCACGCTCTCGCTGGTCGCGATCGTGATGATCTTGTTCAGCTTTGTCTTGATGGCCGCCGACCTCAAGGGCGCGCAGGACCGCGATGTCAAAGAGCTAACACTCAAGGACGGCATCATCATCGGCCTATTCCAAGCCTTGGCGCTGATCCCTGGAGTTAGCCGCTCAGGCTCGACGATCTCCGGCGGCCTCTTCCTCGGCCTAGACCGTGAATCGGCCACTCGCTACTCATTCTTGCTCTCGGTCCCGGCGGTCGTTCTCTCGGGCATCTTCGAGCTGCGCAAGATCGGTGATTCGACCGGCGCTTCGGTCGGTGTTGCGCCAACCGTGATCGCGACGCTGTTGGCCTTCATCACCGGCTACTTGGCGATCGCCTTCCTGTTGCGCTTCGTCCGTACACACAACTTCAGCGTCTTCGTGATCTACCGCGTTGCTGTCGGTGTGCTGATGCTTGTGTTGCTGGCCGCCGGCGTCGTTAGCTAAGCGTGCGCGCCAGCCGGTAGGCGAGCGCTTCAAGCTGGAGCTGATCATCGGGGTAGATCGAAAGTGATGCGCGCGTGGCGTCAACTAGCGCGACCGCTTCGCGCAGTCGGTGTGAGCTGAGCCCTTCAGCGTCTGCTTCAAGTTCAGTGCGGCGATCGACTGCGTAGATCAGCTCCGGTGCGCCATCAACGATGCAGGCGAGGTCGCGGTACCAGAGGCCGGTAAGGCGAAGCCCTTCGTCGAGCGCTGATGTGCGAACGCGGCGCCAGATCCTGTGAGCGTCGGCCTTGGCGTCCTTCTCGTACTTGTTGCGCTCCCGCTTCGGTAGCGACTCGGCTTCGGCCTTGGCTTCCTCGTTGAGCCGGTCTTCTGTTGCGGCCGCCAGCGTCTGAGCGAGGTTGATCAGCGCCGTCCACGGCTGGTCGCTGAGCTTGTTGTGGCGAGCGCAGCGAGCGAAGCGCTCAGCGTTGGCGCGCTGCTGGGCTCCTTCGCCAAGCGACATCGCCATCGCGCGGTTTGCATCGCCGAGCGCCAGCTTCGCGCAGGCCTGCGCCACTTCGGGCGCAATCCCACGCGCGCCTAGCTGCTCTTCGAGCTGCGCCTCGGTCGGCGCGTCGAAGCGGACTGCGAGGCAGCGCGAGGAGATGGTGGGGAGGACCTGTTCAGGGCGGTCGGTCAGCAACACGAGGTGGACGTAGGAGGCCGGCTCCTCGAGCGTCTTCAGCATCCGGTTGGCGGCCTCGGCGTTCATCGTGTCGGCGCCCTCAATTACAAAGACGCGCTTCGACGATTCAAATGGCCTGCGCGCCGCGGCGGCGACGACCGGCTCGTCGATGTCGGCGCGGCGCATCTCGCTGGCGCCGCTGGCACGGACCCAAGTTAGGTCGGGGTGTGATTCGCGCTCGGCGCGGTCGCGGACGCCGTCAGGGTTGGCAGCTCCTTCGGCCAGCAGCTCGGCAGCAAAGGCACGGGCGGCGGCCGCTTTCCCGGCCCCCGGCGGGCCGTGGAAGAGGTATGCGTGCGAGGGCTTACCGCCCGGCTCAAGCGCCGAACCGAGCACGGCCAGCGCGTGCGGGTGGCGTTCGATCGCGGCGAGCGTGCTCATCGGCTGATCGTACGGGTACGCTCGGCTCGTTGATGGCAGGACGACTGATCACGATCGAAGGGCTCGACGGCTCCGGCAAGTCAACGCTCGTCGCTGGCCTCACGGCCGAGCTCGAAAGCCGCTCACTGCCCGTCACAGCGCTGCGTGAGCCGGGCGGGGTGGAACTGGCCGAGCGGCTGCGCGATCTGGTCAAGGACCCTTCGCTTGAGGTGAACGCGCGCGCGGAGGCTTTGATCTACGCCGCCGCCCGTGCCCAGCTCGTCAGCGAGCTGGTGCTTCCGCTGCTCGAAGAAGGTCGCATTGTGCTGCTCGACCGCTACATCGATTCATCGCTCGCCTACCAGGGAGCCGGCCGCGGCCTCGGGATCGAAGCGGTAGCTCAGATCAACGAGTTCGCCAGCGGTGGCTTGACCGCCGACCGCACGCTCTATCTACGCGTCGATGCTGCCACCCGCGCCGAGCGGATCGGTGAGCGCGGTGAGAGTGCAGACCGCCTTGAGCTGGCTGGTGACGAGTTCTTCATGCTGGCTGCCGAGGCTTACGACGCGCTGTCGGCGGCCGAACCTGGCCGGATTCGCGTGCTCGATGGTGCGGCCGTACCGGAAGCGGTGTTGGCGTCGGCAATTGATGCGATCAGCGAGCTGCTGCCCTAGGCTTAGGAACGATGCGTTTTCGTTCAATCGCTGCGCTCGCTGCGAGCGCCCTGATATTGACGCCCGCGCTCAGCGCGCAGGCACAGACGACGGTTCAGCCCGTAGAGCCGGTCCCCGGTCAGCCGGTGGAGTCAACCGGCGGTGTAATCACGCCTCCCTCCGGCGCTCCGGGGCAGCCCGCATCGCCGACGGCCACAGAGCCGACGACGACTGCGCCAGCGCCGACGACAACGACGAAGGCCGGCAAGCCGCTGAGCAAGGCTCAGGATCGCGGACTTGCTTGGCTGACAATTGGCCTGATCGCGCTCG
>CAMCVN010000057.1 GCA_945881845.1 Bifidobacterium breve
TTTGCCAGCGGGCTCGGGCTTGACGCATGGTCGACAAAGCTTGTCAAGGAATCAGGTTCGGAGGCTGAAGTTGTTGATCTCAGTAGCGGGCTGCCTGTCAGCCACGCAACCGGGGAAGGCGAAGCGCACGCCGATGAGAAGGAAGGCGAAGCGCACGCCGATGAGAAGGAAGCGCACGGCCACGGTGAGACCGACCCCCACTGGTGGCACGACCTCACCAACCTCGAAGCGGCGACGACCGAGGTGGAGGCGGCGCTGATTGCGGCCGATCCGGCGGCGAAGGATCAGATCACGGCCAACGCCGATGCATACCGTGCCAAGATCAAGAAGGTTGACGAGCAGATTCGCGCCTGCCTGAACAAGGTGCCGGCAAACGAGCGGCTGATCGTCACCGACCACGACGCCTTCGTTTACTTCACTGAGCGCTACGGGGTCACTTCCGTCGGGGCAGTCTTCCCGTCGACCTCAACGCAGGGCCAGGCATCTGCCGGTGAGGTCGCGGCGCTTGAGAAGCTGATCCGCGAGAAGAAGGTGAAGGCGATCTTCCCTGAGAGCTCTTTGAACCCTGCGCTTGCCGAGCGGATTGCCAGCGATACCGGTGCATCATCTGACTACACCCTCTACGGGGATACGCTCGGCGCTGCTGATTCGCCGGAAGAAACGGTGCTTGGCGCTGAAGCTGCCAATGCCAAAGCGATGGTCGCGGGGATGACCGGGGGTAGGGAGAGATGCACGATCGAGTCCTGAGTTCTGAGCCGCTGGTTCGCAGCAACCGGTTGGCGGCTCGATATCCGGGAGCGTCTGTCCCTGCGATCAGCAGCATCACCTTCGCCGTCGAGTCTGGCCAGCGGGTCGCGCTGCTGGGGCCCAACGGTGGCGGCAAGTCAACGCTCTTCCGCGTCCTCACCGAGGAGCTGGCGCCATCGTCCGGCGAGCTGGAGATCGGCGTCGCGCACGCGGCGTTGGTGCCACAGAGCGAGCGCTCACGGCTCGATTACCCGGTCAGCGCGCTCGACGTTGCGCTGATGGGCTCGGTCTCGCGGCTGCCTTGGTGGCGGCGGCCGTCGCGAGCCGACCGCGCAATGGCGCGCGAGTCGCTGCGCCGCGTCGGGCTCGAAGGCGAGGCCAACACAACCTTCGGCGAGCTCTCCGGCGGGCAGCGCCAGCGCGTGCTGGTCGCACGGGCGCTGGTGCAGGACTCGCCACTCTTGCTGCTCGACGAACCGTTCGCAGGTATCGACGTGCCGAGCGCCGAGCTGCTCGCCACCCTTTTCGACGAGCTTGCCGCCGAAGGCCGTGGGCTCTTGATGGCGACGCACGACATCGAGCAGGCGCGTAGCTGGGATCTCGTGCTCTGCTGCAACCGCGTGCAGATCGCTTTCGGCGACCCGGCCGAGGTGCTGACGCGCGAAGTGATCGAACGGACCTACGGCGCTTCGCTGATTCCACTCCCCGGCGATGGGCCGCTCGCGATCACGCCGCCACACCACCACGACCACGCGGAGGACGGCGCATGAGCGACTGGCTGCTGGAGCCGCTGCGTGAGCCGGTTGTCCTGCGCAGCCTTGCCGAGCTGGCGCTGCTCGGCCTGATCGCCGGCACGCTCGGCTGCTGGATCGTGCTCGCCGGCCGCGCGTACAGCGCCGAGTCGCTCGCCCACTCAATGCTGCCCGGGCTCGTCGGCGCCGCGCTGCTGGGGCTTCCACTGGTATTGGGAGGCGCGATTGGACTCGCCGTCGGCGCCAGTCTGATCGCGCTCGTCGGCCGGATCAAAGTGCTCGGAAGCGAGGTCGCCGTCTCGGTTGTAATCACATCGCTGTTCGGGGCCGGCGTACTGCTCGGCCTCGCGCCGGCGACCCCCGCAGGGCTCAACGGGATTCTTTTCGGTGACCTGCTGGCAGTGGGCTTTGGCGACATTGCTCTGGCCGCCGCCTACGCAGCAATCGTGCTCGCCGTGCTTTTCGTGCTCCATCAAGGGCTGCTGGTGACCGGGTTCGATCGCCTCAACGCGCGCGCTCTCGGACGCTCGCCCGCGCCGCTTGATCTGGTTCTCGCGCTGCTGCTTGCCGGTGCCACGCTTGTCGCCGTGCAGGCGCTCGGCAACCTGCTCGTCGTCGCAATGCTGATCGGCCCGGCGGCAAGCGCGCGGCTTCTAACGGAGCGGATCGCGCCGATGATGCTGGTCGCAGTTGGCATCGCTTGGGTGGCGGCGCTGGCCGGGCTCTACGCCTCCTATCACGCCGATCTGGCGGCCGGGGCGGCAGTGACCTGTGCGCTCGTCGTCGGGTTCGCCGCGGCGCTGCTGATCCGCGCGATTCGCGAGCTGCTCGCTAGCGACAGTCGGCGCAGAGGCCGTGGAGCACAATCTCGTGGCCTTCGACTGCGAAGTCGACGCGCTTAGAGATCGAGTGGACGGCGCGCTCCAGCGGCGCGTCATCGAAGGCGATCACGGCGCCGCACTTGTCGCAGACGAGGTGATGGTGGTGATGGTCGGGGCGAACCGGCTCGTAGCGCGCCTGCCCTTGGCCGAGTTCGACCTTGGCTACAACGCCCAGCTCGTCAAGCTCTTCGAGGATCCGGTAGATGCTGGCGCGGCCAACGGCGCGCTCGCGCTGCGCGAGTAGATCCTCAATCTCGTAGGCGCTCAGCGCGCAGCTCTGCTCGTCGAGCAGCGAAACGACGGCAGCGCGTGCGCCGCCACGGCGGAAGCCTGCTTCAGAGAGACGCTCGTTCGTCGCTGTCGCCCACTCTGACTCTTTCTTCTTCTTCGTCTTCGCCATCGCTCAAGAGGCTAGCGATGAGACTGATTCTCAGGCTAGTTCGAGGCCGCCGTGATCATCACAGTGATCCTCGTGCGGGTGGTGGAGGCGGCCCTCGACGAGGTAGTCGGTGTGCTCGCCGTGCGGAACCGCCTCGTGGCCGCAGTCGGCACCGTGAACGTGCTCGCCGCAGTCATGCGCGCGGTTGCAGGCGTCAGGGAGCTGCTCGTCAACGGGAAGCGAATGCTCGTCTACGTGATCACCGTGGGGCTGGTGCAGGTGGCCGTCATGGATGAAGTCAATGTGGCCGTCGTGGACGATCGCCGTGTGGCCGCAGCCTGGGCCGTGGACGTGGTCGTGATCTTCGTGCGTATGCCCCGTTGAAGCCATCTAATTAATCTACCGCTCGGTGCTCGCGGCAGGATCGGCGGCCGATTTGGCGAACGGACGCTTATGGGTCTTCGCCAACTCCGCTCCGCGCTGCACGCATTCACGCAGGAAGCCGCCTGGCAGCTAGCCAGCGACGCTCAGGGCGGCCATGAGCTTCCGTTCGAGGTTGTTGAGGAGGGCCGCCGCGACTCGCCGCTCTCCTGCTACCGCCCGATGACGGCCGAGTTCATCAACGACCGCAGCAGCGTCTTGGCGCGGCTACCCACCTTTCTGCCTGCCGCTCACGCGCTGATCGCAATCGGCAGCCTCGCCGACTACCTTGATTCGCAAGGCGTTCGCCCGCCCGGCCCGGGCCGTCAGAGCGCCGACGCCGCGCTGCACTGCTTCCTCGCGCGCGTCTTCGTTGACTCCAACGACTTTGTTTTCGATGAGCGTTGTTTCGACAAGGCCTACCTTGAGCTTGAGCGCTGCGTCGCCGAGGAGCGCGCCGAACACACCGTTGTTGCCGTTCTGCTCGGGGTTGAGCTTGGTTCGGAAGAGCTGAGCCTTGGTGATGGGCTGACGCTGGCACGCGGTGAGCGCTTCGATGATGCTCCTGATGAGGCGCGCTGGTCGCGCGTCGATGGCAGCCCGCAGACGATCGTGATCGTTCGCCGCTCGCCGGTTCCCGGCGACGTCGGCCCACTGCAGGCGTCGCGCAAATCACTACGCAAGTTGACCGCAGGGCTCCGTCTTTACCACCCCGATCCGGTTGCGATAGCACCGCTCGGTTGGTCGCGGATCGGCGCCGGCCCCTGGCAGGCCGTCGCGCTCAGCGCCGACTCAGGCGAGATTGAGCCACTGGTCTTGATCGAACCGGCGCAGGAAGATGAGCTGCGCGCATTCCTCAGCCTCGTAGGCCGCCGCGAGCCGAAGTCCGGCGAACTGGCCTGGGCGCTGCGCCGTTATGAGCTAGCCCACCAGCGAGTGCTGGCAGGCGAGGCGCTGACCGACCTGCTGCTCGTTGCCCGCGCCTTACTGGAGCCGGAAGGGCCGGCCAGCGGCAGGATGCCGGGCCGCCTTGCCGCGCTATGCGCCGAACGTGAACGCCGCGCCTCGATGACCGAGCGGATCGCCCATGCCGCCGCGCTGGAGCCAGCGCTGATCGCTGGCGTTGACCGTGATCTGAAACTGCAGCCGTATGTCAGCGAACTCGACGGCCACCTGCGGGCGCTGCTGCGCGATGCCTGCTGTGGTCACCTCAGCGGCGACCTTGTTGCTTTGGCCGACTCGATCCTGCTCGAGGAGA
>CAMCVN010000058.1 GCA_945881845.1 Bifidobacterium breve
AGGTGCTCGAAACCGCCTACTTGGCGACTCGCCGCGGTGGCATCACGGTCACCGTCGGCCTGCCCAACCCCGAGGCGCTGCTCTCAATTCCCGCCGTCAGCCTCGTCGCTGAGGAACGAACGCTGAAAGGCTCTTACCTAGGCTCCGCCGACCCCAGTGAGATGCTGCCGCAGCTATTCGACTACTGGCGCGCCGGCAAGCTGCCAGTAGAGAAGCTGATCAGCGGCCGCTTGAAGCTCGACGAGATCAACGAGGGCTTCGACCGCCTCGCCTCAGGTGAAGCGGTTCGCCAAATCGTCGTGCTCTAGCTCGTCCCAGCCGCCGGACCACGCTCTGCTGGCTCAGCCGCGCTCGGGCTATTCCACGCTGCCACCTTCGGCCCTGAGCTTGCGGCACGGGCCTGCTCCCCAGCAAGTCCACGGTCCTTGTCACCCGGCTGCCAGCCGGGGCCGCCGAAGAGGTGGCCGAGCTTGGTGCGAAGCCCGTGCGCATGGCGTACGTCATTCCAGACGGCCACGTACTCGTGAAAGGCAACGCGGACCGGGTTGAAGGTCTCGATGTTCGTCGTCAGCCCGTAAACCGCCCGCTCATCCTCCGGTTCGAAGCTGCCAAACATTCTGTCCCAGATGATCAGCATGCCGCCGTAGTTGCGGTCGAGGTAGAGGTCGTTGGTGCCGTGGTGAACGCGGTGGTGCGAGGGCGTGTTGAAGATGAACTCGATCGGCTTCGGGAAGCGGTGGATCCGTTCGGTGTGGAGAAAGAACTGGTAGATCAGGCTTACCGACTGCATCGCGAAGATCATCCACGGCTGGTAGCCGAGCAGCGCCAGCGGCGCCCAGAACGGCACCGCAGTTATCGGCACCCACGGCTGCCGCAGCGCCGTTGAGAGGTTGTAATGCTGGCTTGAATGGTGCACCACATGGCTGGCCCAGAAGACGCGCACCTCATGGCTGATGCGGTGGTAGGCGTAGAAGGCGAGGTCGTCAAGGAAGAAGAGCAGCACCCAAGGCCAGATCTCGTCGGTCGGCATCCGCAGCGGGCTGATCGTGTACAGCGCCGCGTAGAAGACGATTACTACCAGCGCCCAAACGGCGCCAATCACAACGCTGCCGACGCCCATCGTCAAGCTCGTCGCGGTATCGCGGCGTTCATAGCCGACGATCCCATCCTCAGCCTTGGCGATCTTGAACGAAACCGCCTCCAAAACGAGGAAGACGATGAAGAACGGGACGGCGAATAGGACTAGATCATGCATCAGCGCTCACCACCTACGGTACCGGCCCAGCGCGACCGATCGCTCAGCAGTCGCAACGAATCAATACGAGCAGTTACGAGCGCCGCGGACCCATTGGAGCGGGCCAAGCTGATCGCTCGGCGCGCTCGTGCGTGGGTCTGAACCGGGACCCCAGTAGCGACCGTAGGCAACCCCACGGTTCGACACTGCCCAGGTGTAATAGGTCAGCGCATTGCCGTACGAAGTCACCTGCAGCGTGACCGCCCAGGAGCCGTCCGCGGCTTGATCCGCTCCGATGATGACGAACGGGTGCGGGGCGTTGATGATGTCTGAGCCGGAGCTCGACGTAAGTCGGCAGTAGTACATCGATCCATCGGCGAAGTGGCCGTAGCGCGACTCGACAGCACAGGTCGGGTACCCGCCAACGCAGTCGGTGAAGGTCGAGTTCGCTAGGTACGGAAGGATCGCGTTTGCCGCCGGCGTACCGGTGAGCGGAGCTGCCGGCGGTGAGAACGGTGGGCCGTCGGCTGGCGCGATCGGCGTCTTCGGCTTCGGCGTGACGCACTTCTTACCGCTGCGCACCTTTCCCTTCGGACAGACGCACTTGCGGCCGCTGCGCACCTCGCCGGTTGGGCAGACGCACTTACCTCTCTTGCGCACAAAGCCCTTCTTGCAGGCCTTTGAAGCCGACGCCGAGCTGCCGCTCCCCGAGGCCTGAGCGCTCGCACCGTGCAAGCTCACCGCGGAGACCGCGCACACGACGACCGAGACAAGAATCGAGAGCCTCAGTCTGCGAAATCGGATCCCACCAAGCAGGATCATTGACCAAGATTATCACTCGATCGATCTGGCTGCGTCTTCGGATTCGACGTCCTCGTCTGGCTTGCGGCACGTTAACTAATGCTCCACCTTAATCGTGGCGAGAGTCGCTGCGCGCCATACCGGGCGCGCGCTTCGGCGGCGAACTGTATGTTCGCTCCATGTCCAACCGCAACTGCAGGCTAAGAGCCACGGCGCTGATGATCACGCTGCTTGCCGCCCTTACCGTCGCGCCAACGGCAAGCGCCGCCACGCCGAAGAAGTTCTACGTCTCGCTCGGTGACTCGTACGCAGTCGGCTTCCAGCCAGTAGTTGGATCAACGCGCAACGGCTTCGTCGACCAGCTTCCTGGCCTCGCCAAGAGCCGCGGATACAACCTCAAGGTAGTCAACTTCGGCTGCGCTGGTGCCTCATCGGAGGCGATGATGGAGCAGGTTGGCTGCAACAAGGCGGCGCTCGGGCTTGGCGCCACCCCCTACCCCAAGCAAACGCAGCTAGCTGCGGCCACAAAGTTCATCAAGGCCAACCGCAGCAAGGTCGCTCTGATCACCGTCGCGATCGGCGGTCACGACGTAACCTCTTGCGTCAGTGCGGCCGACACGATCGGCTGTGTGATCGCTGCGACTGCGGCCATCAGCACCAACGTCACTGCGGCCGCCAAAGCGCTGCGTGCAGCTGCTGGGCCGAAGACTAAAATCGTCGGCACGACGTACTTCGACTCCGTTCTGGGTGCCTGGGTTAAGCCCGGTGGCGCAGGTGGAAAGAGCCTCGCTGAACTCTCAGTAGTCGCTTTCCAGTCGCTGATCAACCCGGCGCTGAAGAAAGCTTACGTCTCGTCCAAGAGTTCGTTTGTTGATGTGACGGCAGCCACCGGTGCTTATGGCGACCTCAAAGTCTTCGAGAACCTCGCTCCCTACGGCTTGATTCCCAAGCCTGTCGCCGACATGTGTCGGCTCAGCTACTACTGCGACAAGGGCGACATTCACCCCCGCACTAGCGGCTACAAGATCATGTCGAAAATGATCGTCGCCGAATTGCCGCGCCTCAAGTAGCCTCGGCGAGCTAGCGATCGGGGAGACAGGATTTGAACCTGCGACCGCCCGGCCCCCAGCCGGGTGCGCTACCAGACTGCGCCACTCCCCGTGGCCCTTCAACTGCAAACCAAGCGGGCGACGGGAATCGAACCCGCCCTAGAAGCTTGGAAGGCTCCTGTGCAACCACAACACCTCGCCCGCAGGCTTCGTAATCCTACCGCGGCTGCGGTCAGCCAGCGCTCTTCGGCCGCACCGTCACGACCTGCGTCATCTGAACCGGGTGCAGCGAGCAGAAAAGCTTGTACTTGCCGGGCACGTCAAAGCGCTTCGTGAAGCTCTGCCCGGCCTTCATCCAGTCGGAGTTAAAACCGCGCGGGCCATCGGCGACCGTCACGTCGTGCTGGAGCACGCTGCCGAAGGCCCAGGTGACCGAGCCGCCTTGGCCGATCGAGATGTTTCGGCGCGTGTAGAAGGCGTCGCCAACGTTCAAACCGGCGCTCAGCCCTGCCATCAGCGTCGCTCCCGGAGGCCGGTTGATCTCGACCGCACGCCCCTTCGAATCGATCCCGGTCAGCGGGACGGGGAAGACCGGCACGCGGCTGCGGCCCTTGGTCTTCGTCCCGACTTGCTTCAGATCGGCCGGGAGCTTCGCGCAGCCGCTGGAAGGCGAATCGTCGCGGGCGATGTAAACCAACATCAGGCCCATCACGCGTGTATGGGGCAGTTCCGCGTCGTAGATCGACGAGAGCTTCAGATCTTCGCCTGCCCGCAGCGCAATGCCGGTACTGCTTTCGATCCGAGTCATGTTTATAGGCCCGGGCTCGTGCAGGATCGGCTTGACCTTGTAAAACGGGTTGCTGGCCGCCCCCCAGGTTGGCTTTGAGCGGTAGATAGCCCTGTCACCGCAGCCCGGCTGGCTAAGCGTCAACTCTTTGGCACCTCCGTGGACGTGGCCGAGCCCGGCGACGATACGGCCGTTGAACGGCGCCTTCAGCGTCTGCGTGCGCACATGCGATGAGCCCGGCTTGCCTCCCCCAGGAACGCTGTAGACCAAGCCTTGGGCGCTGCGCGAAGCATCAAAGGTCATTGGCTTGACCGGCTTGAGGTTGGGGTTCGTGTCCCACGTCAGGCGCCAGCGGATCTTGACTGAATCGGTCTGCGCGCGGTGGTTCATCAGCATCCAAACCATGTACCACTTCTCAGCCGCGTCGACCGGGTAGCCGTAGCCTTCCGGCAGCTTCATGACCGCCCGCTCCTCGCCATCGCCGTAGAACGGCGTAACTCCGGCTGGGCCGCCGTAGGCAGCAAAGACGATGTGGTGGAGCATGATCCG
>CAMCVN010000059.1 GCA_945881845.1 Bifidobacterium breve
GCACTCTTGATCTTGGCCTTCGCTGAGGGAATGAGCGGCGGCCCTGAAGCCCACCTTCCACTCGTGCTGATCGGGTTCGCGCTCTTCAACTTCTTCATGAACGCTGGGCCAAACTCAACGACTTACGCGCTACCGGCCGAGGTCTTTCCATCCGAAATCCGCGCCGCAGGCCACGGCTTCGCGGCGGCCTGCGCAAAGCTCGGCGCGGCGGTTGGCGTCTTCCCCTTTCCGATCTTGCTCGTTTCTATGGGTACCAGCGCGCTGCTCTACTGCGTTGCCGGAACTACTGTGCTGGCGCTAATCATCACGCGCGTCTTCCGAATCGAAACAGTCGGCAAGTCGTTCGACGAGATCTCGGGCCGCAAGCTGCAGGAGCTCTCGCCTCGCCCATCACCGCCTTGATCGCCTGCGCCATCGCCTGCGCCAGTTCCTGCGCCCTGAAGTGAGTAGGAGAGACGACAGAACTCCAAAGCCGCTGCTCAGGCTCACTTCCAGGCCGGCCGTAAGGCCGGTTTGTACCCTTGCGCACCGGGATTCCGTACCCGGGGGCAGATTGATCGACGGCAGCTTGCTGCTGGATCCTATTCGCGGCGAGAGGACCCATAATCGTGTCTACTTGCGAGGTACCAGGTGGACCCAGCCAGCACGAAATCAGGACTGGCACCCTTCGAGATCGACGGCTCTACTTGTCAAGCGCTCGTCATGCGCCGGGAAGGTCGACTCTGAAGGCGGCGCCAGAGAGGGATTCGCTGTCGAGCGCGGAGAGCTCGCCGCCCGACTCAACTGCGAGACGCCGAGCCAACGCAAGCCCGAGGCCTGCGCCACTGTGGGTTCCAATCGACACTCCGGGCGTGAAAAGCGACTCGAAGTCACCCTCGGCTACTCCACCGCCATCATCCTCGACCGTCACACAGGGCTCAGCGCCACCGTGGACGGCGATCTTGACGAGCGTCTTCGCGTGCCGAATTGCGTTCTCCAGCAGCGGACCCAGGATCCGCTCCACAACCGCTTCGCTGACGCCGACAATAACTGGCGCGTCAGTCACCAAGTCCAGATGGACTGCGTTTTCTGTCGCCTCGTCCTGCCACGTCTGGGTCGCCGTCATGGTCGCTTCGCTGAGGTCGCAGCGGCCCTGCTTTGCGCCAGTCTCAGACCGCGCGATTGTCATCAGCGTGTCGAGGATGCTCGCCATGCGAAGGCAGTCGCGGTTGATCGCTTCAGCCTCCTCGCGGACTGGATCATTGTGGCCTGCGGTTCGCAGGATCCGCTCGGAGCGTGCAACTATCCGTGCGAGCGGGGTCCGCAGCTCGTGTGAGATCTCGGATGAGAGCCGTTGCTCACTTCGCAGTGCGGCTGCCACACGGGCCAGGAGCAGGTCGAAGGTGTGGGCGAGGCGACCGAGCTCGTCGGGCCGCTGGCCCGGCCCAAACCTGTGGTCCGGTTCGTCTTCGCTCCATGCTTCGGCTTGTCCTGTCATTCGCAGGACCGGCCGGAGAGCACCGCCGGTCACTAGCCAGGCAGAAATTGCCAGGCCGACTAGCAGCAGCAGCCCAAGAATGATCGACCCAAGTAGCGCGATAGAGGTGGTACGGGCGTAGGCGCTGAGCGAGAGGGCCGCTACGACGACGCCGACCTGTTGGCCCGTGTTGGAGATGACGGGGTTCGCGTACATTCTGAGCTCGCCGGGCGCATCGGTGAACCCACCGCCACGGCGTGCCAAGGCGCTAGCAGACCTCTGGGCCGCGAGCGGCGCCTTTGGTCGTTCAATTGCTCGTCGGCCAACAAAGATCCAGATACCGCTGTCGAGGCCAGTGTCGCCTGCGCTCTCCGCGACCGCCGTGATCCGGCCACCGCTCACCTGAATGCTCGTCGCTTCCAGCTGGGCGCTGCTCTTGAGCCTCGCGTCAAGGTCAGTCGAGAGGGCGCTGCGGAGCGCAATGTTGAACGCCGCAGTCAGGATAATCAGGGTTATTGCCGCGGAGGCGACGCTGATCAGAGTCAGTCTGCCGCGGAGGGATGCGGCACGGGGGGAGCTCATTGCCACCGATAACCGACACCGCGAAGGGTCACGATCGTGCTGTCGGTCCCGATTTCCCTGATCTTGTGCCTTAGGCGCGACAGATAGACGTCGAGCGTGTTCTCACTCACGGCCGCGCCGTCTGGCCAGGCGGCGAGGATCAGGCTACGGCGTCGCACGACCTCGCCGGGGCGTGCCATCAAGGTCGCCAGGAGGCGAAACTCCGTCGGCGTGAGGTCAACGCGACGGTTGCCGCCGCTGATTCCGTGAGCGAGCGGATCGAGGACGATTCCCGACGAATCGGTCGCCACGACCGGCCGACGCAGCAGCGCTTCGATTCGGACGTGCAGCTCTGCGAAAGCGAACGGTTTCACCAGATAGTCGTCGCCGCCCGCGCCGAACCCGGATATTCGGTCTGTTAGTGCTTCGCGAGCGGTGAGGAAGATCACGGGCGCAGTCGAGCCCTGGGCCTTGATCGCCTGGCAGAGATCGCGGCCGTCAGCGTCGGGGAGCCCGATGTCAAGAATGATCAGCTCCGGGTGTGGCTCCTTAGCGGCGACCTCCAAGGCCCTCGAACCGGTCGCAGCCACCGCAACGTCGAAGCCAGCCTCGGTCAGCGAGGCTGCGAGGTGTCGGCGGAGCTCAGGGTCGTCCTCGACGACCATCACGCGTTCGTGCACAGCTCCATTGTGCCTCATGCGGCTCAGACCTCCTTAAGACTGCTGGTTAGTGGCCGATGATTTACCGCCTGACTTGATCGAGCTACTCGACTCCGGCCTCAGCGCCGCCAGCGGCCTTCTTGACCGTGAATGTGGCCACTTTCAGGCCGCGAGAGCTCGCGCTCACATTGATTGTCATGGCGCCCTTATCGGTGTAGAAAAGGCTGTAGCGGTTGACCGGGTAATGGTCCGCAGCGACGGTGTTGTCGAAATGGACTACGCGCGTCGCGCCCGGCTTGATGATCAGGCCGCTCAGCTTGGTGAAATATCCTTCAGACTTTCCGAGTCCGGTATCGGTGATTTTGAAGTAGACAGCGACCTGGTCCACGGGCTTGCTCGTGCTGTTCTTGAGCGCGATCTCAAGGTGATCAGCTACGCCCTTGCCTGTGTCAGGAGCGACGTTGTTTTCGACCAGCGCCTTGGTGATCGTCAGGCCCGGAGCGCTTGAGGAATTCGTGATTGGGTTCTTCGCCACCGGGAGTACGCGGGCGGCGGGTGAAGCCGACGTGGCAGCGCTGGATGATCCAGACGTGCCGGCCGGGGTCGATGCGCCGCTTCCCCCGCAGCCGCTTGCGAAGGCCGCCGCAGCGGCTAGCGCGAGAAGAGGGAGCGTTCCATTGATGGCGTTTCTTCGTGTAAGCATTGCTACTCCTTCTGGTTGAGTTGTTCGCGTTTGAGTCCAGCCCACATCAGAGCGCTCATCAGCGCCCCGTAGAAGGCAAACCATGCGATGTCGCTTCGCTTGTCGCCGGCGATGAAGCCCAATGACTTGCCGTTGTATTTGTCCTTGATTCCCGTCACGGCGAAGGTGCCGCGTTCGAAGTGCTTCGTCAGGGAAGTCGCTTCCAGAGTGTTCCGCACGGTTTCATAGGTTTTGAAGTGAGCGAGGACCTGCTTCTCGTCGGCTTTCTTGACCTGAAGTGCCGCGAAAAGGCCGCCAGGCACCTGATTGTCGGGGTCCATCGTGTCGCCAATCTGCGGAATGATCAGCACAACCGCTAGCCAGACGACGAGCGCTGCGACAAGGCCGTTAGCGAGGCTCTTGCTGCGGGCCGTCAGCCAGAACCCGAGCGCATAGAACATCAGCATGTAGGCGACCGCCGCTGTGAAGGTGATGGCGACCCTGAGCAGCTCTCCTGCGTTCAACCATTGACCGCCCACGAGACCGATCAGGAGCACCGAAATAATGGCTGTGGCGGCAATGACCGTCGCTATCAGCGCGCTGGCCCCGAGCAACCGGCCGAAGAACAGGTCGCGTGTTCGGACCGGCCTAACCGAGATCAGCTGCAGGGTCTTCCCAGAGCGTTCGCGTGCGACGGTCAGGTAACCGAGGCCGATTGCGATGACCGCGCCAATGATCTGGACATACTCGATCACACCGCGCAGCAGCTGAAGCGGAAACAGCTGTGGCGGCAAAGCTGCCCCGACTCCACTGGCTGTGGCCTGATCGAGGTAGGCCTTGTCGTCGGCGAGCTGGGCCTGAACGTCGTAGGCGGCGATAATGATTGAAACCGCCGTCACCAGCACCA
>CAMCVN010000060.1 GCA_945881845.1 Bifidobacterium breve
CAGCAGTACGACAGCCCCGCCGACGCTGACAAGCGTTTCGAGCACAACCGTGTAGCGCTGCGGACGGTGGCCGGCAAGGCCGGCGGGCTCGTCATCAAGGCCTGCAGCACCACGGCGATCACGGCTGGCGCCAACCTGAGCGGCTGCAACCTTCCCGGCGCGGCGCTCGCCAACGCCGATCTCAGCGGCGTCAACTTCAGCTATGCCAGCCTTCAAGGCGGCACGCTCGCCGGCGCCAAGCTCGTCACGACCGACCTCACGGGCACCAACCTGATCGACGTGTCGCTGGACAAGGCAGCCTGGCCAGCGAGCGAGCAAGGTGCGCTCAGTCTGCCAACTGACGGCGCCGACATTGTCAGCGAAATCGGTAAGGCGAAGAGCCGGGTTGACGTGGTTAGCTACACCTTCGGCGGCCCTGACATCGTCGGGCAGGCGAGCAAGCCCGGCGCGCTGATGACGGCCGTACGCAAGGGAGTGGACGTGCGGCTCATTCTCAACTCAGGCAACAAGGGCTGCAAGTCACTGAGCCCCGCCGACCAACAGGCCTGCGCTGCAGGATCAAGCTTCGACGGCACCTACGCGATCCAGGCTTCGCTCAAGTGGGCTCAGCAGAATCCGCTGCCTGCCTCGCAGGGCGGAACCGGTAGCGGCGGCGATTTCATCGTCCAGTTCTCCTCACAAAACTTCCAGATCACGCACCAGAAGTCGATTCTGATCGACATGATCGGCGCCGACGGCAAGCCGAACATCGGCGCAAACTCGCTCGCGCTGGTTTCCACGGGCAACCTTGGAACCTACGGCTGGGGGGACAGCTACAAGAACCCGAGCTATCTGAGCAACCCGGCCGCAGGCTGCACCACCGCCAGTGCGCCCTGCGACGATGATTGGTCGGCGCGCGACTTCACGATCCTCGTCGAAGACCAAGCGCTGCTCGCGCGGATTGCCGATGTCTACGTTTCCGACGCCAACTGCGAGACGTGGGCCACGAGCCCCGTTTACAACAAGCTTTCAGGCAGCACGATGGCTGACACCTGGGCCAATGGAACGCTGCTCGCCGACGGCTCGACCTATCCGTCGATGGGCTCGACCGCGTTTTACGGCGGCGACAAGATCAACCCCGGCCTGCAGGCCGGGCCGCAGGGCAACTCGCGCGAGCGGACGCTGAAGCTGATTGGCAGCGCCGGCAAGACGCTGATTGTCTACAACGAGGAGATGGCCGACCCTGACGTGATGAACGCGCTCGTGGCGGCATCGAAGAAGAAGGTTGACGTTCAGGTAGTGATGGCAAGTTCGATCTGCGCTACCTCGTCGACGAAGACTCCCTGCGTTCCCGGCCAGCCAGTGCCGAGCGGCTACTTCGATTACCTGACCAAGAACGGCGTCAAAGTGACCTTGCTCAACTCGCAAAAGGGTCTCTACATCCATGCCAAGGCGATCGTCGCCGACGGCGTTGACGGCTTCATTGGCTCCGAGAACTTCGGATACGGCTCGATGAACTACAACCGCGAGCTGGGTCTGATGCTGACCAACCGCGCCGACCCGACCAAGGTGGCGAGCGGCCTTCCCAGCCTCCAGAGCGTCGAGGGAATCAGCAAGATTGAGTCCGCTTTCCTGGCCGACTCCCAGCCCGGCCCGAACACTTATCTCTACAGCTCGGCGAAGGTCTACTCGGCCGCCAACCCGATGCCGGCAGTCCCGAGCGTCTGGCCACAGAACGGCGGCGGTACCGCCTTCACCGACTTCAACATGGCTTGTGGTCCGCTGCCTGTTCGCCCAGTAGCAAATTGAACGGCCCGGAGTTCCTTTGACATTGTCCGGGGGTTGTGAAAATCTCGCGCCTTCAGCAACGCCAACTACCAGGGGAACTCTCAATGACCAAGCAGCTCGCCTCAGTAATCGCAGCAGCAGTAGCAACCGTCGCGCTAGCCGCCTGCGGTGGATACGACCCGACCGATGCGGTTAACAACTTCAATGAAGAGGTCAACTCGCAGATCCAATCTTCGCTTAGCTCCGCTGGACTCACTGGCTCAGCGGCGACCGACGCCGGTGTTGACCTCAAGTGTCCGACCAACGTAGAAAAGGAAACCCCCTTCACCTGCACCGTCACCGGCAAACTGAGCGGGAAGACAGTCGACGTTCAAATGGACGTCAACAGTTCCGATGAACTCGCTCCTACAAACAGCTCGGCGTTCTCGAAGTCGATCGGTGATCTCTCCACCGCCGAAGGCACCGCCGTTGGCGAGGCGGCGACAAACTAGGGGGACCCGAGGTCACCATCGGTTAGGCTTCGCGGCCGCCGATGACACTTATCAACGCAGCAGCTTCGTCCACTTTTAACGTCGACGAGGCATCATTTCTTGTGATCGTGGGCGTCGCCGCAGTGGCGGCGCTCGCAGTCACCTTTCTTGGGCCGCGCGTGGCGATTCCGGTCGTCGTCTTGGAGCTCTTGTTCGGGATCGTCGTCGGCCCGCAGGTGCTGGACATCGCGACGCCCGATGCTTTCATCCAGTTCTTCGCCAACCTTGGCCTTGGGATGCTGTTCTTCTTCGCCGGTTACGAGATCGACTTCCAGCGGATCCGCGGAAAAGCATTGAACCTGGCGATCGGCGGTTGGGTTCTCTCGCTCGTGCTCGCCTATGGCATCGGTGGCGTCTTGGCGTGGGCAGGGGTCGTCGTCTCGCTGCTCTACACCGGTTCTGCGATGGCGACGACGGCGATCGGCACGCTGGTGCCGATAATCACCGACGCTGGCGAGATGCGCACCCGCTTCGGTACCTACCTGCTCGGCGCCGGCGCGATCGGCGAATTCGGCCCGATCCTGCTGCTGACACTCGTGCTGACTACGACAACTGCGAAGAACACCGAGGTCCTGATCGCGTTTGTCGTGCTTGCCGTGCTTGCCGCCGTCGCTGCGGTCCGCTTGGTCCCGCGTATGTGGCCGACAGGAGTGCACAATCCTGAATCGAGCAGCCAGCTCGCTGTGCGCTTGTCGGTAGTGATGATTTTTGTGCTCGTCTTCTTTGCCTCTGGGCTCGGCTTGGAACTGCTGCTCGGCGGATTCGCTGCCGGCATGATCGTTCGCCTCGCCGTCCGCGGGCGCGAAGTCGCGGTTCTCGAATCGAAGCTGGTCGGGATCGGTTACGGCTTCCTAATCCCCTTCTTCTTCATCTACAGCGGCATGAACTTTGACCTCGATTCACTGATCAGCAGCACAGAGGGGCTACTGAAGCTGCCGCTCTTCGTCGCGCTCTTCCTGGTTGTGCGCGGAGTGCCAGCACTGCTGCTCTATCGCGGCGTGCTTGAGCTGCGTGATCGCTTCGCGCTCGCCTTCTATTCGGCGACCCAGCTGCCGTTGGTCGTCGCAATCACGACCGTCGCCGTTGAGGCCGGCAACATGAAGGCTTCAACCTCGGCTGCCCTTGTTGGCGCGGCCATCCTCTCAACTCTCTTCTTCCCTCTGATCGCGATGCGACTGCGCGCTGGCCGCGTTGAGGACGACATCGACCCGGAGATTGAGCTTGAGCGCGTAGTCGAAGGCTTCGACGACGAGCCCCTTCCGGCTTAGCCCTGCTGCCCGGCGGCCTTCTGCTCAGCGTCGAGCTTCTTGAAGAAGCCGGTCCCTTCGATGCTCCCCTTCGGCAGGATCTTCGCCAGCCACTTCGGCAGCCACCAGTTGCGCCTGCCGACGATCACCATCAATGCCGGTACTAAGACGCAGCGGACGATCGTGGCGTCGATTGCGACCGCAAAGGCTAATCCAAGGCCAAACTGTTTGGTCGTCGGGTCAGGGTCGGTGACGAAGCCAAGGAAGACGCAGACCATTATCAGCGCCGCCGAAGTGATCACGCGGGCGCTGCGCGAGAGGCCACGGATAACGGCCGTCTCATTGTCGGCGCCGCTCTCGTACTCCTCTTGGATGTGGGTCACGAGGAAGACCTCGTAATCCATTGAGAGGCCGAACAGGATCGCGAA
>CAMCVN010000061.1 GCA_945881845.1 Bifidobacterium breve
GGGGACGGCCGCGCTGGCGCGTTGAAACGACTCACTGGTCGCGAGTGGGCGCCAAACTCCCGGAGCGACGGAGATCTCGATAGAAGCGCGGCCGAGGCAGCGCTCGTCGATGTAGAACTCGAGCAGGTCAGGATGGTCAGCTCTTATCGGACGCAGCCCACCGCTTGGCGGAACCGTGTCCTGGGTGAAGCTGAACGATTGGACGGCGCTGCGATTGCCAGCCACGTCTGCCGCGTAGCTCTGAACCACATGCTCACCCTCTCCTGGGACCATCTGCGCGAGCGGGCCGGCTGTGAGCAAGTTTGCGGCGTGGTCAAGCTGCGTCGAGACGTATCCACCCGCCGATATTGGCGCTGGACTGACGGCGCCGTCCATTCCCGATGTAGCGTCGCTTGCGCTCATCCGTAGCTCGACCGCTGTTGTCACAAACGCGCCGTGGGCCGGTGCGCCCGTCACCGCCAGCCCGGGCGCTACGACGTCCTTACTCAGCTCCCCGCTGGCAGCCACCAGAGCCGGCGTCGCTAGACCTGCGCCACTCACAGCGACGACGCTCAGCCTGTGGCGGCCGTCGCTGAGAGTCGCCATGTCGAACAGTCCTATTGCATCCTTTCCCTCTGCCGGGACGGTCACGACCGCACCGCCGCCGACCGTTACGCGGTATGAGGCGTAAGCGGACGGAGGGGGAGGGGACGAGGCTGGGGCAGCTAGCACCAGCGACGCCGCACTCTGTTGACGGTTTACCCATCCGGAAGGGAAGGCGACCGTCGGCGTGCCCGGCAACGTGTTATCGAACTGCAGCAGCGGCGACCAAGCGCTCCATTGCCCTTTGAAAAGCTCGTCGTTGACGCGGACGCGAAGCTTGTAGCGGCCGACGGCGGGGACGCTGACAGAGTCGACCGCTGGCGCGCCGGCGCGCTCCTCTGTGTTGCAACGGACGGGGTCGATAGCGTCGTCGGCCTTGACTGCGCAAAGCTCGACGTCGTGCGAACTGAGCGGAGCGCCGCCGGCCTTCGCGGGGTTCGTGTAGCTGAGCGTGAAATCGTTGACCACGCGCCAAGTCGATGATGGAGGGCCGCCCAGTTGTGGCGTGCCGGCCGGCCCCGGCGCAGTGTTGTCAACGAGAACCTGGCGCGCCTTGCTGCTCTCATTACCGCCACTATCGGTCGCTTCAATCGTCACTGAGTGAGCGCCAACTGTCAGCGTGCTGGTGTTGAAACTGGTCGAAAACTCGCGTGTCGCAGGGCAGGGGATCGGCCGCGCGTAGTCGCAGGCTGAGCTGACCCTGCGCCGCTCGCTGCCGACGCTGGCCGCGAGTGAGGCGATGCCGACATTGTCGGAGGCCGAGAAAGACAACGGTTGGGTTCCTGAGAGCCAAGCCGCCGACGTCCACAGCGCACCGGACTCTGCGTAGAGTGCGGCCGTTGTCGGGTCGCTGATCCTCACGCGTGCGCCGAACAGCTCCGTACGTGCGCGTGAGTAGCGGGCGGCGACGACGTCTGTTGCTTCCACTGAGCAGCCGTCGCCGTTGGCGCAGACCACGCCTAGCCGTAGGCTCGTGCGGTTCGAGACCGAGAGCGCGAAGTAACTGCCCCGGGACCCACTCGACAGCGCGCTCTGGCCGATGCCGCCAAGAAGATAGGCGCCGGTCTCATCACCGATTCTAACACCCCAGCGGTCGCTCAGCCCACCGCCGTAGCGGTATAGCCGCACAGCAATGTCGGCCCGGTCGATTGTCGTCGAAGCCGGCGCGTCGAAGCTCCAACCGGCTGAGGCGAACGCCGGAACTAGCGAGCCCGCGGGCTTCGCCGCTGCCCGCGCAATCAGGCCCTCTGCTGACGGGCCAGTGCAGCCTGCGCTGTAGGAGGGAAGGTCAGCGTTCGATGAAGCTGACGTCCAACTGAAGTTCGCGCCTCGTGAATCGTCTAGGCAGGCGTTGACGGTGTAGCTTCCGCCGAGGGCTTGGCTCGGCGCGAGCGCGCCGACAGCGCCGCAGCCGAGTAGTACAAGGAAGACTCGGAGGCGCATCGGCCGACACTAATCGCGCAAATTGCGGCTTGTCAAACGGTGAGGGCGCTGGCACCGTCCGCGTCGCGGTGCCCTTCTCTGCGCTCGCAGTTGTATAGGTTCACTACCGGCTCGCAATCGCGGGCCACGAAACCGACCGACCGAGGCGATGATGAAAAAGCTCCTCCCACTGCTCGTTCCAGGTGCAATTGCTGGTTGGTTCATGCGCGGCCGCATCGCCGTCGCTGTTACGAAGAAGGCACTGCCGAAGCGGCTCTCAGCCGACCCAGTAGCGGCGCTCCCTGACGGCCTACACATAGCAATCTGCGGCTCTGGCTCGCCAATCCCAGACGAGCAGCGCGGGAACCCCTGCACCGCTGTGATTGTCAACCAGAAGATTTACATGATCGACGCCGGCGAGCAGGCTTCAGAAACCTTCAACCGGATGCAGCTTCGCCCAGACCAGATCCAGGCCGTGCTGTTGACGCACTTCCACTCCGACCACATCGGCGGGCTCGGCAGCGTCACGCTGCAGCGCTGGGTCGCCAATGCTGCGAAGACGAAACTGCGCGTGCTCGGGCCGGTGGGGGTGGACCGGGTCGTGAACGGCTACAACGAGGCCTACGCGCTAGACAACTCGTACCGCACCGCCCATCACGGCGAAGGAATCGCACCAGCGGCGACTGCGGGAATGGTTGCCGAGCCATTCGAGTTCGACGCCGGCGAGACCTCGAAGGTCGTGCTGGAGGATGGGGGACTGGTGATTACCGCCTTTGAGGTTGACCACTCTCCCGCCACCCCTGCGGTCGGCTACCGCTTCGATTACAAGGGCCGCAGCATCGTTGTCAGCGGCGACACGGTCTACACGAAGAGCCTTGTCGACGCAGCACAAGGAGCCGACCTGCTGGTCCACGACGCGCTCTCTGCCGATCTGCTCAAGCTCGTTGAAGACGCCAGCCGAGAAGCCGGTTTCGTAAACCGCGCCCAGATTCTCGCCGACGTCATCGATTACCACGCTACGCCCGCTCAGGCCGCCGATGCCGCGACAGACGCCAGCGTCGGCGCACTCGCGATGACCCACGTGATTCCGCCGCTGCCGATCAAGGCGCTTGAAGGCCCGTACCTCGGCGACGCGAAAGAGCGTTACACAGGCCCGCTTTGGATCGCCGCCGACGGCGATCTCTACAGCCTGACGGTCGGCGGCCGGACAGTCGAGCGCAGCTCGCTCTTCGCCAGCGGCCCGCTCGCATAACCCTCGCTTGCAGCAACGGATCTGGGAGTGAGCGGGGGAAAAGGCCGTGATCTAGGCCGATTTCGAGCCGTAATGCTCGATAATGTAGATTATGTAACCTTGATGGGGAGCGGCTCAGGGTCTGTCGGGCAGTTGCACAGCCGAGCGGGTCTAACGGACCGAGAAGCTGGTCTGCGCGAGCACGTCGTAA
>CAMCVN010000062.1 GCA_945881845.1 Bifidobacterium breve
TGCCAGACCGCGGCGTCTGGCAGCACGGGCGGCAGAAGTTGTCGTCGATAGCGAAGCAACGCGGCGCGCGCTACTCGACGCGGATTGGCCAGTTGACCCGACCAGGGTTACGGTCGTTCACGCAGCCCCATCGACGGCGGTCAGCGGCAACGCCGATCACCCCACTGGCGGATCCGATCCGGCGGGCTACCTGCTCTACGTCGGAGCACTTGAACCCCGCAAGGGAATTGAGACGCTGGCCGAAGCGATGGCTGAAGCACGCAAGGCAGGACTGCGCGCGCCTCTGCTGGTAGTCGGAGAGGGCCGGCTTGCGGCGAGTCTCGAAGGGCTCCCCGGCGTTCGCCTGGTCGGAAGGCAGAGCGACGCGGAGCTGAAGGAGCTTTACTCGGGAGCACTTGCACTGGTGATGCCCTCGACCTTGGAGGGGTTTGGCCTGCCTCCTGTCGAAGCTGCCACGCACGGAGTGCCGAGCGTCGTCAGCGACCTCCCGATCTTCGAAGAGACGTTAGGCAAGGCGACGCTCAGCTTCCCCGTGAACGACAGCGCCGCCCTGGCCAAAGCGCTGGTCCTGATCAGCGGCGATGCCAAGCTGCGCGCGAAGCTCGGCTCAGAGGCCCATGAAGCCGTGCGAAAGCTGACCTGGGCGGCGTCTGCTCAGTCGTTACACGCCGTGCTCGTGGAGGCAACGGAGAGCCGATGAGCTTTTCGCTTTGCGTTGTACTGCACAACTCGGAGCGGGAGCTCGGAGCGCTGCTCGATTCGATCGACGCCCACCTGACCGTTCGTCCTCAGATCATCTGTGTCGACAGCGGGTCAACCGACGATGGAGCCGCGCTGGCACGCTCCCGTGGCGCCGACGTGATCGTGATGGACGGCAACCCTGGATTCGGCGCTGCGAACAACGCAGCCGTCTCAACAGCGACGGAGGACGTCGCGGTGTTGCTGAACCCGGACTGCCGTTTGATCGATGCAAGCCTTGAACGGCTCGCCGCCGCCGCTGGCAGCCGCCGTGCCCTGATGGCGCCACGTCTATTGAACGAGAACGGAACGATTCAGGACAGCGCCCACCCGCTACCGGGCGGCTGGGACGGCTACCTCGCCGCGCTCACAGCCCCTCGTCTGCTGCCACGCCGCCTACGCGAGCGACTCCAACCATTCCGTTCTGATCACGAGATCGAAGTGGGCTGGGCGATAGGTGCCTGCATTGCCGGGCAGACCGCGCTGCTTCGCAAGCTCGGGCCGTTCAACCCCGATGACTTCCTCTTCGCGGAGGATCTCGACCTCTGCCTGCGGGCTCGCGCGCTTGCGATTCCGACGATCCTCGACCCTTCGGTGGAACTGATTCACAGCGGCGCCCACACAAGCGCGACCCGGAACGACCAGTCGCGACTGGAACTTCAGGTGCGCCGACGGCGGGAGGTCATAGGACGGCAGCTCGGGCCGCTCGCTCTGGCACGCGACGACCGCAGCCAGATGCTGACGTTTGCTCTTCGCGCGGCCGCACAGCGCGACCGTGAAAGAAATCTGATTCAGCTCAAGGCACTGCGGGCAGCTCAGAAAAGATCGAGCTGAGGCTTCCCGTCATCGTCAGTGCCCTCCGGCGCGGGCGACTCTGGCGGCGCGGTCTTGACGACCGGTTTCTCGCCCTCGCGAAGAGTTTCTCCCGACGGCGAGAGTGGCGCCTGCACGGGCGCTCCTAGCTTGATCAACGCGGGAAGTTGCGCGAAGTCGGCTCGCAAGAGCTCCAGATTGGTCCGCCGGTATAGAGCTGCTGCCGGGTGGAATACCGGACATAGCCAGACGGTGCGAGCGCCTACCGTGCACTCCTCCACTTGACCGTGGATCTCCGTGATCCCGGTGTCGTCGGCTCGCAGAAGCTTCGTCGCGAAGTTACCCAGAGTCACGACGACGACCGGCGCGATCACCTCGACCTGCCGCTCGAGGTACTCAAAACAGTTTGCGATCTCATCCGGCCGCGGATCGCGATTGTCGGGCGGCCGGCACTTCAAGACGTTCGCGATGTAGACCTGGCTGCGATCGATGCCGATCCCAGCGAGAAGCTCGTCCAGAAGCTTCCCCGACGCGCCGACGAATGGAGCCCCTTCGCGGTCCTCTGTCGCACCTGGCGCTTCGCCGATGAACATCAGATCCGCATCTACGGCCCCGCTCCCAAAAACAACCTGGCTCCGGCTGGCAACGAGCTGCGGGCAGCGCTTGCATCCCTCTGCCTGTGCCCTCAGCAGGCCCTCGCTGGCAGCGGCCTTAGCCATCATCGGAGCTTCCGCGACGACGCGCGACAATGTCTACCACCGCTCCGACTAGGAGAACGATCATCGCGGCAAGCGCGATCCAGTGTTCGAAGGTGTGGTCGATCGAGTAATCGAAATTGATCCCTTGGGCTGAGTTCGAAGGGTTGACGACATAGAGCAGGCCGACTGCGACGACCGCGAGTGCCGAGCTGCCGAAGAGCCAGCACGCGGCACGCGGCCCTCGATCACCACGCGCTGATCGCTTGGCGTTGTCAGGGCTAGGGGAAACGATCAGTTCAACGCCTTCTGACGTCCTCAATTCAACTGCCGTCTTGGCAGTAACTGACGTCGCGCCGCGCGTTGGTCCGCCGCCCCCGCGTCGGCGCCACGCGCCGACGCCAAGCAGCACCAGAAGCAACAGTCCAACCAGCCCGGAAATCCAGTAGCCAACGTCAGCGAACCTTTGCGGACCGAATGCGAACCGGGCTGACAGGCACGTAGCTCCGTTGATCCGCCAACCATTGGCAAAGCCATCAATCTGCCGCGGACTGCCAAGCTCGCGCTCGGAGCCAGAGCGATCGGTGCACCAGGCTCGCCATCCCGGTGAGTAGCTCTGCCCGAGGACGAGCCAACCTTCGCCGCGGAGTGCGACCTTGCCGGCTGGCGTTATCCCCGCCACGGACGTTCCTTGGCTGCCAACGCTGCGTGGAGCGTCCCCCCGCAGCAGCAGCGAGTCGACCGAGAAGACCGAGCCGGGGCTGGCGGTGACCAGATTGGAGCCGCGCGCGAGCGGCAGCTGCGCGCCCGCTTCGCAGCCGCCGAACTTGAGCGCGTCCCCGGCGTCAAGCGCGGCAAGGTCGCCCGTGAAGCGGACCGGCAGCGAGCGACCCTTTGATGCGACCGATACGGCGCCGCAGGCGCTCTGGAACGCGCCCGAGCGGCGCGGCTTCACCGCTGGCACCCCGGGAATATCAATCTCCGAGAAGGCAACCGATCGCGGCACGCGCGAGCCGCGCGCAGTCCGACGCAGCCGCTTGACCGATCGGATCGTCAGCTTGAGTTCACGGGTCGTGACTGCCGTCGGCAGTACGACAACCCCTGCCCGCGACACGGGAAGATCGAAGCCGCCGTTCGGGGTAGCAACCGTAACGCGGGTCGGCTCCAAGTAGCGCCC
>CAMCVN010000063.1 GCA_945881845.1 Bifidobacterium breve
CAACCGGCTGGCGCAGCTAAGGGCCCGCGGACGATGAGCGGCGAGCAGCGCAAGCAGATCAACCTCCATGCCGACAAGTTTGGCGAGTACGACATGGAGGGTCCAGTCCAGGACGACATCAGCTGGCTTTCGCTGAGCCTTGATCAGAAGACCGGCTTCGGCTGTTACGCAATGCGGATGGAGCCAGGCGCGGTGACCGTCGCCCATGACCACGTCGGCTGGGAAGAGTTCCTGGTCGTCGAAGGCGACCTCGTTGACAGCGACGGCACAGTTTTTGGCCCCGGCGATTTCGTCAGCTACGCACCCGGCACGAACCATAATTCGCACACCGTAGGCGGCTGCCTGATCGCCGTCTTCGAGCGGCCGGCCTGAGCCGCCGCGCTGCTCGCCAATCCCGAGACGAGTTAGCGGCGTTGTTAGTACTTCTTGACGGCGGGGGGCGTTCCGCGGGCGCCTGCGACTTCGTGGACCGGTAGCCGGAGTTGCAGGTTCGACACGGCGATCCTGAAGACTCCGTTTGACGGACGGGCGTAAGGCGAGTCCTGGCCCAGCAGCTCGAGCTTGGGAACATGACCGGCGACGAAGCGCCAAGCTCCCGGATGGAGTTCGAACTGCTTACGGCCGTTTGGCGTCTTTGTGTCGAGCCGATAGAGGCCGCGGGCGACCAGCGTTTCAGTGTTGGTTGCTGGGTCGACGTCTAGCAGCCGCGCGGCGATGTACGGATATTTGCCGGTCGCTTTCAGATTCGCCGTAATCGCTGGCGAGCCGAGCAGGGTGTAGCCCGAGCCGGTGGCGGCCGGCAAACGGTAAGTCGCGACGCCGGCGCCCTGGTCGGTTGCCGGCGCGGTCGTGCACGCCAGCCCACCGATCACGGGATCAAACGCGCCTGAGATCGTGGTGTCGCCAGCCGTCGAAAGGATCGTTTGCGCTCGCGTGCCGCTGTAAGTGACCTTGCCCGGGTGGAGTTTGGCCCACGTCGCTGCGGTGTAAGGACCTCCTGATGGGGCACCGATTGGGCAGGTTTGCGTTAGTGCCGTCACGCCGACGGGAGCGCGCGTCTTCGTTCGCTTCACGTAGCGGTCGAAAAACGCCAGAACGCGCGGTGCTAACAGCGCTCCATCGGCTGCCTTGTTCTGGCCGCGCGGGTGCCCGCCGTCGAATGCGAAGAGCGTGATTGGGTTCGACGGGTACTTTGAGCGCACATAGTCGTAATAACGTAGGTTCTCGTCGACCGGGAAGATGTCGTCAGTGAAGCCATTCGCTAGGTGGAGCGGCGCTGGCGCCTCACGCTTCGTCCCGTAGGTGCCGCGCAGCAGGTAGTACGACGAGCGGAATTGCGCGATCTGTCGCATCATCGCCTGGACCTTGGCGGTGGTGTATGGCTCGCCGGCCGAAACGTTCGCTAGCCAGGCGATGAGATCGGCCGATGGGTCAGTGCCAGCAGGGGCGTAGTAGCCCAGAACTTGGCCAGCGCCGAACAGTCCGCCCATGATTGTTGACTTCTGCACCCCGATGGGCGAAAGGGCGGTGGTCTCTGGGGTTATCTGCCCGTCCGCGGTTCGACCGTTCGGGGCCAGCGCGTAGATAAGGTCGCTGAACGAGGCCCACGGCGCGGCAGCGGCTATCTGTACCGGTGTGCCGCGGGGACTCTTCCACGGCTTAAGTGAGCCGTTGGGTTGCATTACCCGATCCTTGAGCGTTGCTAGGTCGAGTGAAATCCCGCCCCCGTACGAATCGCCCATCACGCCGACGCGCTTAGGGTCGGCGATGCCCGCGTCGACGAGGAGGCCGACGGCGTTCTGTACGTCGCGGGCCTCATAACGCATGTCGCCGAGGCGGATGTACCCCTTGGCGCAGGCTGCCGGGTTCACAGTCCGCGAAGCGACTTTGCCGCAGGAGTTGCCCCATCCGCGTGCCGTTAGCTGCAGGACCGCGTAGCCCTTGCTGGCCCACTCGGTGGCAGTTGGGCCTCCGTACTGCCTGTCGTTAGGGCCTGATGGGGGCGCGCCCCAGCCGTGGCTCTGTACCACCAGCGGGTAGCGGCCGTCGGTGCCGGAGGCTGGCGCCGACGGGAGCGTGACGTAAAGCGCAAGCGGCGTGCCGTCGAAGCTCTTCAGGCGCAGGTCGGGCATGATGTCACCGTTCACATCGCCTGTGCAGAGGCGCACTGCGTTCGAACTCTCGCACGTGATTGGCTGACCGTTCATCGTGTGTCCGCCAAACACTCCCGTGATCGCGGCCGACGCGCCAGCTGGAAGAGCCAAGGATGCGATCGTGACAGCTGTTAGACCTAGGATTCTCCGCATTCGACCGACGCTCCTTTTCAAAGAACTTTCTAGTTCATGGCTCGGCGGCGATTAGAGCAGGCGGTCCATGGACTGTCAAGTGTGGCGGAGTAGGATGCGAGACGTGCCGGTAAAGGGACCGCTACCGAAGGGTCGCCACGGCCTCAGTCGTCAGGAGGTTGCGGCGTCGCAACGAACGCGCCTCCTGCAGGCTGCGGTCGATCTCGGCACTGAGCGCGGGTTCGCATCCCTGACGCTGACGGACATCGTCGGCCGGGCGGGTGTCGCGCGTTCCACTTTCTACGTGCACTTCAGCGACAAGCAGGAATGCTTTCTGGCGGCCTTCGACTATGCCGCCGCGCTGGTCTTTGAGCGGGTGCTCACGGTCGAGCTGCCAGCTCGCGGAGAACACGCTACGCCCGCGCATGCGTACACGGCGGTCCTGTTAGAACTGGCGCTCGAAGAGCCCGGTCTCGTGCGGCTCGTCGCGGCCGACGCAGAGGCACTGGGACCGGCGGCCGCCGAGCGTCAGCGTGAGATCAGAGGCCAGCTGGCTGATGGGCTCGTTGCGCTCCGTGACGATCTGCGCCGCGCCGACCCGTCGATGGAACCGATCACCCAGCTACGCGCTCTCGCCATCGTCGGTGCGCTATCGGAGATGTTCCGGCACGCGCTCTACGCGTCCGGCCCCGAGGGCATCCCTGCGCTGGAGCATGAGTTCGCGACGGTCCTGCTTGCGCTGCTCGAGGCCCCACCCTCCTGAGCGCACACCGTAGGCGGCTGCCTGATCGCCGTCTTCGAGCGGCCGGCCTGAGCGCCGCGCTGCTCGGTTCCACGGGTTGGCCTCCCAGAGAACTTGCTACCTGACGGCCAGCCTGTCGCCGAGGGTCACCGCTCGGGGGCTGACGGCGGCAGGGGTTGCGCAGGCTCGGGATCAGACGGTCGAGCGATTGTCAGCGAGGAGCCACGGGTGGCGACTCGGCCGAAGGGGTCGGTCAGTCGGACCTGGATTGGGTAGGTACCGGCGGAGCGATAAGAGCGCGACACTTCGCTGCCCCGTCCGTCGTCGAAGGCGCCGTCGCCGTCGAGGTCCCAGATGTAGGTGCCGAGTTGGCCGGTGGCGCGGAAGACGACG
>CAMCVN010000064.1 GCA_945881845.1 Bifidobacterium breve
TTGGAGCCAGCGCGGTCCACTTAACATCGAGCCGCGTGCGGTAGCGCATCACGGCGCGCAGCAGCGCCGGCCCGAACGCCAGCGCGAAGACGACGTTGCCCAGCGCGTGCGCAATGTTGAACGGCAGCGAGGTCGCCGCGATCGCTAGATACTGAGTAATTCCCTGGCCGCCGGCATAGGTGACCCAGATTGAACCGTCCATGATCGCGCCGAAGCCGAGCCCGGCTGCGCCGCAGAGCAGCGCCAACGGGATCCGGCCGATCTGCTGGCCGGTAGCGCGCCCAATCAGCGCGCCAAAGACTCCGCAGAGGCCCCAAGCGACCATCTGCCACGGCGTCCATGGCCCTTGACCGAAGAGCAGGTTGGAGGCCAGCGCTGCAACAGCGCCGACGACGAAGCCCGGCGCGCCGCCGAGCGCGAAGCCAGCGATGAAGATGATGTCGGTCGTCGGCTTGACGTTGGGAATCGGTGCGAACGCGATTCGGCCAATCGCGGCCAGGCCAGCAAGCGTTGCGACTAACGCGAGCATCCTTGACCCGGGGTGTGTGCGTTCGTACCAGATGAAGCCGCTGATCAAGGCGGCCGCAAGGATCGCAAGCGCAGCGAACTCCCAGTTCATGGAGTCGCCTCGATCGTCATCCGTGCACGCAGCAGTGCCCCGCCCTCTTCGGGCGTACAGGCCTGCCCTTGGCCTCCGAGCACTCGCGCCGTCTCAGTCGCGAAATGCCAGCCTCCGCTTAGGACCTCGGCGGTCGGCGCGTCGGCGACGATTCGACCACCGGAGAGCAGCACGACGCGCTGCGCCATCGCGGCTGCCAGCTCGGTGTCGTGCGTTGCCACCAGCACAGCGGTCCCGGCCGCAGAGAGCGCATTCAGCCTCGAAATAAGGTCGCCTTTGGCGGCCCGGTCCATCCCCCGCGTCGGCTCGTCGAGCAGCACCGCGGCCGGGCGTTCACCACTCAGAACAATTGCCAGCGCCAGCCGTTGGCGCTGTCCACCAGAGATGTCACGCGGATGGCTGGCTGCCAGGGCCTCAAGCCCGTAATCGGCGAGCACGTCGCCGGCAACCTCGCGATCAACTCGTTCGTGAATCAGGTAGTCGCCGGGGTTCTGCAGCAACAATGCCACGCGCCCTTCGCTCTCAACTTTGCCGTCGGTCGGCGCTTCGATCCCCGCGAGGATCCTCAGCAGTGTCGACTTGCCGGCGCCGTTGCGACCCATCAGCGCCGTCCGTTCGCCGGGCAGCAGAGCGAGATCGAGGTTGCTCAAGACCTCGCGGCCGTCTGGCAGCTCGAAGGTAAGGCCGCGGCAACTCAAAGCTGCCGGCGGGCCAGGCTCCGCGCGGCGCGGCCAATGTGGCCGTCTGCGCTGGCGCTCCGGCTCGGTCGGCTCGGGGCCTTCGCTGGCGTCGAGCAGCCCGTGCGACTGCAGCGTCGCCCGCGCCTCCTTCACGCCAGAGGGCGGCGGCCGCAGCCCAGCGCGCTCGAAGAGCCGCGCGGCGGGCGTCTGCAGCGCCGGCTGATGCTCGGCCGCCCAGCCGAGCATCTCGCTCGGCGGCGCGTCACAGACCAGCTCACCTTCGCTTAGGACAACGACACGGTCGGCGTGGGCGAGGCAACGCTCGAGTCGGTGCTCGACCAGCAGCACTGCCGTCCCCCACTCTTCGTTGAGGCGGCGCAGCGTCCAGATCAGTTCATCACCGGCAACGGGATCGAGCTGCGAGGTCGGCTCGTCGAGCAGCACGAGCGAGGGCCGCGCCGCCAGTGCGGCGCCGAGTGCAACGCGCTGCAGTTCGCCGCCAGAGAGCTCGTCGACCGGGCGATCGAGCAGCTCAGCGATCGAGAGCGTCAGCGCTATCTCCTCAACGCCGCGCGCGACCGCGGCGCGCGTCAGGCCGCGATTTTCGAGCGGGAAGGCAAGCTCGGCGCCGACGGTCTGCATCACGACCTGGGTCTCTGGGTCCTGCAGCAGCGTGCCAGCAACCTGAGCGAGGTCACCGGGGCCGTGCTCGCGCGTGTCTAAGCCACCGACGATCACCTGGCCGCTGGCTGTTCCTCCATGGAAGTGCGGAATTAGCCCACTGGCCGCACGCAACAGAGTTGATTTGCCGGAGGCCGAGAGGCCGGCGCAGACGACGAATTCGCCTGGCTCGAGCGTCAACGAAACTTCGCGTAGCGCTGGCTCACGCTGGCCCGGGTAGGTGTAGGAGAAGCGATCGAAGATCAGCGCGCTCATCGCCGCCTCGCTCGCTCGCCGATGATCGGTGCGGCGAGCCCAGTCAACACAATCAACGCCGCGTATAGAAGTTCCGTCAGGCCGGCCGCGATCGTGATTCGCGGGTAGGGCTCAAAATGGGCGAGCCCGAAGATGACGCCAACGACGAGCAATGCCAGCAGCCCGAGTGCCGAAGCCAAGACAGCCCTGTCGGCGCGCGAGTAGGGCAGGCTGTCGCCGCGCGGCGGCGCAACGCGCGTCGCGTAGCCACGCAGCTCGAGCGTCGCCGCGACGTCGACTGCGCGGTCAAGGGCGCCGGTAGCAACCGAGCCAACCATCAGCAGCTGCGCGCGCCGCCCGCTACCGCCGCCGTCTGGCCGGCAGCACCGTGCCTGATCCATCCGCCGGGCGTCACGCGTCAGAACGCCGATCATCCGCGTTGCCAGCGCAGCCGTTAGCGCTGAGCGAAATGCCGACCGGCGCATCCGTCGAAGAACATCGTCGGGATCAACGATCGCCACCATCAGCGCACTGGCTGCGATGATCACAACAACGCGCAGCGCGAGCAGCAGGCCATAGACGAACGCTTCGCCGGTCACGTCAACTTGGCCGAAGAGCGGCAGCTCACCGAAGCGCCAGAGCACGGTCACGCCGTCGCGTACCAGCAGCGCATTGATCACGGCCAGCATCAGCGCCAGTGGGATCGCGAAGCGAACGGCGCCGCGCAGTTGTTGCTGGCAGCCGCTGAGTCGAGCCGCGCCGAAGGTTGCTGCGGCGACCGCGAGCAGGACGAGCGGGTGTGTGAAGGCCAAGGCCAAGGCGATCAGCGCGAGGCCATACAGCGCTGAGACCGACGAGCGTGCGCGCAGCAGAACTGCGCTGCTGGCGGCCGCGATCACTTCGCACCACCCCTCAGCGGAAGGCTCAGCGCAGCCGCTGAGCTTGGATCGAGCGCGACCGCGTAGTGACGCGCCAGCTGCTGCTCATTAAATGCTGCCGCCGCGGCCGCAATGCCGTCGTCGTCGGTGCCGGTGATAGCCCAGACCGGCGGCTGCTCGCCGAGCGCGGTCGCTGCCACCAGCCCAGCACCGGCGCCGAGCGAGCGAACGGTTCTACCTCCGGCGTTGAGTAGGTCGATCTGCGCGCCGTTCGATCTTGGCTGCGCGTAGACGCCGCTGAG
>CAMCVN010000065.1 GCA_945881845.1 Bifidobacterium breve
ACCATGTACCACTTCTCAGCCGCGTCGACCGGGTAGCCGTAGCCTTCCGGCAGCTTCATGACCGCCCGCTCCTCGCCATCGCCGTAGAACGGCGTAACTCCGGCTGGGCCGCCGTAGGCAGCAAAGACGATGTGGTGGAGCATGATCCGGTTGATCGGCACCTCTTTGCCGGTCTTCACGTCAACGACATCGACCGACATCGCAGTGATGAAACCGGCGCCAACCGGCCGATCAACCTTCAGCGGCGGGCCGTAGGAGGAATTGCGCTCAACCGAGTAACCGCCAACCTTGACCGGCGCTGAGGTGAAGGTCATCTCGGTCGGCGCGGCGAATGCCGAAGCGCTCGGAATGAGCATCACGGCGCTCACGACCAGAGCAGCTAGAAGTCCCCTCTTCCCCATCGGCAAAGTATAGGTCGCGCACAGAGCGACCACTCCAGTTGGCTACGGCCCGGCTAGCTCAGTGTCGGAGTCTGTCTTCGCGCCCTTCAGCAGGAAGAAGGCGAGCACCGCACCAATAACGCAGACGATTGCGCAGAAGATCATCGCCGCACCGCCGCCGTTGTCGAAGGCCTCGTAGACGATCTGAAGCGCACCGTCGGAGAGCGTCGAGGTTGGCTGTGAACCGACGAGCACGTCGAGCAGGCTCGACTGCGGCGTACCAGCTAGCACAGCGCTGTTGGCCGGCTCGTCGAAGGTCTTGACGGCGAAGTTCTGGAAGACCGCCGTTGAGATCGCTACGCCGAGTGAGCCGCCGATCATGCTCATCGCCTTGAAGACGCCCGAAGCGACTCCCTCGCCGGCGCCGGACGAGCCGACCGCGAGCTCGGCGGCCGGTGTGATCTGCAAGCCGATCCCCGCGCCGACGAGGATGAATCCCGGCAGCAGCGAGGCGTAGCTGCCACCAAGCCCGGTAAGCAGGAGGCTTCCTACGCCGAGGATCACCATCCCAAGCGCAATTGGCAAGCGGTAAACCTGCCGCTGCGTCAGGTGCTCGCCAAGCACGTTGACGACGAGCACAACGAGCGTCGCCGGCAGCAGCAGCGCACCGGCCTTCAGTGCGCCGTACCCCATCACGACCTGGAGGTAGAGCGCCATGATGAAAATCACAGCCGAGAAGACAATGTTGGCGAGCAGGTTGGCCGAAACCGCGCCCATGAAGGCCGCGCGACGGAATACCGAGAGCGGCACGAGCGGCTCTTTCGCTCGCGACTCGACAAGGACGAAGAGTGCGAAGAGCGCGATCGAGCCGCCGAAGTAGAGCAGCAGTTGCGAAGCACTGGCCGTGTCGCACTGGACGAGCCCGTAGGAGAGCAGCACCAGTGCTCCCGTGATGACTACGGCGCCTGGAATGTCGAGCTTCGCTCCTTCGCGTGTGTTGTACGTCTCCGGTGTTGTGCGAATCACAAGCCAGATCGCGGCGATGCCGAAAGGCAGATTGATCCAGAAGATCGAAGCCCAGCCGAACGCTTCAATCAGGCCACCACCGATCAGCGGCCCAATCCCCTGTCCGCCCCAAGCGACGGCAATCCAGATCGCGATCGCCCGCGCGCGCTCGTCAGCCGGGACCTGAACGGCGACAATCGCCAGCGACGACGGAAGGATCGCCGCCGCGCCGATCCCTTCGATCACGCGCCCGATCACGAGCTGCTCGGTGCCGTTCGCGCTGCCGGCGATGATCGAACCGACCAGCAGCAGCACGCCACCGGTCACGAAGACCGCCCTGCGGCCCTTCATGTCGCTGAGCCGCCCACCGAGCACGATCAGCGAGCCGGCGAGGAAGTAACCGTTGACCGCCCACTGCAGACTGTCCATCGATCCACCGAAGGCCTTGCCGATTGTGGGCAATGCGATCGAGATGTCGGTGGCCGTCAGCCAGACCAGGCCGGTCAGCGTGCAGAGCGCAAGCAGCGAGAGCCAGCGTTTTGGGTTGACGTTGTCGACTGCAGCGGCTGCGGTTGTCATCCGCGGAAGACTACTTATGTGCTCTGACGCATCCGCCGCGCGCTCTAGTTTTCCCTTGCGTGATCCCTGACCCCGTACAGACACCGCTCTGGCTCGACCTCGCGGCTGTAACGACCTCGGCCTTGGGCGGCTCGCTAGTTGCGGTGCGAGCCAAGTTCGACATCACCGGCGTTGTCGCACTCGGCATTCTCACCGGCCTCGGAGGAGGCCTGCTGCGCGACATTCTGCTCAACCAGCTCCCTGTCGCGCTGAAGAACCCCTGGTACATCGTCGCCGCCGTGCTCGCCTCGGCGGTAGTCGCAGTGCTCGCCCATCAGATGACGAAGCTGGCTTGGCTGCTGCTGCTCTTCGACGCTGCCGCTCTTGGTCTCTACGGCGTAACCGGCGCAAACAAGGCGCTAGCCAACGGGATCAGTCCAGTGCCAGCGGTTCTCGTAGGCCTGATAGCGGGGCTTGGCGGTGGTGTTATCTGCGACCTGATGACGACGAAGCCGCCTGCGATCTTCCAGCGCGGCCACCTCTACGCAACCGCAGCCTTCGTCGGCCTCGTTCTCTACGTCGTCGCGATCAAGCTCGGCGCGCCCGCAAACGAGACCGCGGTCGTTGCCGCGATCATCATCTTCGGCCTCCGCATCGCCGCCCGCTCGCGCGACTGGAAGGCGCCGCAGCCTGTCGATGTGCCACGCGAGATCCGTAAGCGGCTCGACGCCGACTAGCTGCTCCTAAGCGGCAGCCAGCGTCGGTGCGTCGGCCATCACTGCGTCGAATGCGGCCAGAACCTTGTCGGCCGTGGCGGTGTTGGCGTTGTAGCCCATCAGGCCGAAGCGCCACATCGCAGGCGCGCCCGGTAGGCCGCCGCCGATCTCAATTCCGTGCTCACGCAGCATCTGCTTCTGCACGCCTGCCCCATCGATCCCTTCAGGCACGAGCACTGCAGTCAGCTGCGGCAGTTGGTGGGCTGGGTCGGCGAGCAGTTCCATGCTGCGCTCGGCCATTGCGGCCTGCAGGTAGCCGCCGGCCTCTGCGTGGCGGGCCCAGCGAGCCTCGAGCCCCTCGTTGAGGACTTCGCGAAGCGACTCGTGGAGCCCGAAGATGAGCGGCGAGGGCAGCGTGTGGTGGTAGGCCGGCGGGCGGGTGAGCCAGTAGGCCTCCAAGAGCTGCGGATCGAGGTAGAAGGTGTTCGGCTTCGGCTGGCTGCGCATGAACTCCAGCGCCCGCTGCGAGATTGAGATCGGCGACATGCCGGGGCTCATCGCGAGGCACTTCTGCGTGCAGCTGTAGGCGTAGTCGACGCCCCAGTCGCTAAGCGCGACTTCGATCCCGCCGAGCGAAGTGACGCAGTCGGCCATCAGGAAGGTGTCGTTGTCCTTCATCGCCGCGCCGAGCTCGGCGAGGTCGTGGCGCAC
>CAMCVN010000066.1 GCA_945881845.1 Bifidobacterium breve
TGCCTACCTGATGGCCAACGGCGTCGCGTACGACTCCGATCCGGGCCGCGGCACGGCAGCCGCAATCACGGCGCTGATGACCGGCCGCGCCTACCGCCAGTCGGCCGTTATCGCAGCAGCGATCGGGCCGTACGAGAAGTACGAAGAGAACCGTGAGCCGCACAACTCGGTAATGCGGATGCACCGCGACGCCTCATACGCGATCCCCGACTCAACCGTCGTTGACGACCAGCTGCTCGCAGCTGCCCGCCACTCATGGGACGAAGCGGTAGAGGTAGGAGATCGTTACGGCTACCGCAACGCGCAGGCAACAGTGCTCGCGCCGACCGGCACGATCTCGTTCCTGATGGACTGCGACACAACCGGCATTGAGCCTGACTTCTCACTCGTCAAGTTCAAGGAGCTAGTCGGTGGCGGTCAGATGACAATCGCCAACAAGACGATTCCACTGGCACTGCAGACGCTCGGATACAACGACGCTGAGATCGAACAGATCGAAGCCTACGTAACAGAGCACGGCACAATCGTTGGCGCTCCAGGGCTGCTCGACGAGCACCTCTCAGTATTCGACGTCGCCGTCGGCGAGCGAGCAATCTCCGCCCACGGCCACATCAAGATGATGGGTGCAGTACAGCCATTCATCTCGGGCGCGATCTCAAAGACCGTCAACATGCCAGCCTCCTCAACGGTTGAGGACATCGAAGGCGCCTACATCGACGCCTGGCGCCTCGGCATCAAAGCGCTTGCGATCTACCGCGACGGTTCAAAGACCGCGCAGGCACTACGCACCGACGCTCAGGACGAGGCCGCCGCGCCAGGCGGGCTCTACACCAAGGCCGACGTTGACGCACTGCTCGAGCACGCGGTGCTTGAAGCCAAGGGCGACGCAATGCCAGCCCGTCGGCGGATGCCGCGTGAGCGTCAATCGCTGACGCACAAGTTCTCAATCGGCGGTCACGAGGGCTACATCACCGCCGGCGTCTACGAAGACGGCACAGTCGGCGAGATCTTCCTCACCGACATCGGCAAGGAAGGCTCAACGCTGCGAGGGATGATGAACGCCTTCGCAACCTCAATCTCGATCGCGCTCCAATACGGCGTGCCGCTTGAGAAATTGGTTGAGAAGTTCAGCTACATGCGCTTCGACCCAGAAGGGATCACGCAGAACCCCGAGATTCCGTTCGCCAAGTCGATGCCCGACTACATCATGCGCTGGCTCGCCTCACGCTTCCTCGACACAGAGACGCAGGAAGGCCTCGGCATCATGACCGACGCGGTTCGTGCCAAGAAGGCCGGGGAAGAAGCGGCAAGCTCATTCACCTCCGACACGGCAGGCCCGGCCAACGGCGGCAGCAACATCCCAATGCCACAGGCCTCGGCTGGAGACAGCGAAACGAAGCCGGCAGCCTCAGCGATGACCGACACCCCACCGGTAACACCGGCGAAGATGGGCGGCCTGGAACTCGGGCCTGCCTGCAGCCAGTGCGGCGGGATGATGCAGCGGACGGGTGCTTGCTACACGTGCACGTCCTGCGGCAACAACACCGGCTGCGGTTGAGCCGGGCTGCGGCGGCGGATCGCGCCGCCCGTGGTCGGGCACCGTGCTAGCGCACTAATGCCCTTCCACGTTCGTCGCGCTCCATCCACCGCCGCTCCGGCTCAACGGAGTTGACTTTCGATTTGCTGCCCTTCCGGGGAGCGGTGGGGGAACGGGGGGCGTGGTGCGGCAAGTTACCGATGCTTGCCCGTCTTATGCCGTTTAGCTTGGGCTGGGATACGCACACAGAGCTTCCGAGTGGCGACGATCGCGGACGAAGAACGATCATTTGATCTGTGCCGGAGCCTTGGCGCTGTAGCCGATCAACCCCGTCGACCTCAGGAGGCCAGCAGATGAGTCCCAATCCACGCGCGTCAAGCGACGAAGAGATGGTCAAGCACGAGGAAGAGCTCGCCGCCCGCGAGGCCGGGGCGATCGGCGGCCGCGCCGACGAGGGCGATCCGGCGATGAAGGCCGTCAACGAGGCTGGCGGAGGGGAATCGGAAGGCTTCGAGCAGTCAGAGGCTGCGCTGATTGAGAACGCCAGCCACGGCAACGAACGTTCAACGACTGAGATCCTCGGCTTGCAGGGGAAACCGGAGGACGACCGAGCCAATGCGCCGTGCGGCGAGGCCGATCACGAGAAGAGCTCGGAACTGCGCGATAGCTAGCGCGAGGAAGGTTCGTCGTCGGAGTCCGCGCCCGACTTGCCCGATGGTTGGGCTGCCGTTTACTGCGGTTCGCGACTAGAAAGTCTCGAGCTTCGCTAGCGCTTCGATTGCGTCCTGGTACATGACGTTCTTGATCGCCGAAACGACGGGGCGGCTCTTGCCGGAAAGAGCCTTAGCCCGCTCGATCGCTGCTGCCAGCACTTGATCCTCCGACGTGGCCTCGTCGGCAATCCCCCATTCGACCGCCTCGGGGCCGCCGACGCGGTGCCCGCTGAGCATCGCCTTATGCGCCGCGGCTGGCGTCAGCTTCGCCTGGATCAGTTTTGACATTCCGCTAACGAAAGGAATGTTGATGTCAACTTCTGGCAGGCAGAAGTAGCCGCGATCTTCGCGCATCACGCGCTCATCGCAGGCGAGCGCGAGCATCGCGCCGCCAGCGAAAGCATGGCCGTTTACCGCTGCGACCACTGGAACCGGAAAAGTCAGCAGCCGCATGTAGAGAGCCTGGAGGCCCTCGACGACAAGCTTCGTGCTCTCCTCGCCAGCCTCCATCATCCACTCGAGATCAAGCCCGTTGGAGAAGAACTTGCCTTCGCCGGTCAGGGCGACGGCGAGCGCCGTTTCGTCCGCTTCGACGTCGTCCAGCGACGCCTTGAAGGCATCGAGCATCGGCAAGTTGAAGCGGTTCTCCTCAGCCTTCATTGTCAGTACTACGACGTCGTCGATCTTGCCTGCTTCGATCATTCGTTCTCCATCGGCTCGGGCGCGGTTGTCAGTGCTTGCGGAGCAATGATGACGAGAACCGCCGCCCTGTGTCGCCGTGTGAAACTGGCGCAGGCTGTGGGCGCGAGCTGTATCGTCGGGTAATGACCAACCGCACTCGCAGACTGACCGCCCCGGCCCTCCTAATCGCGCTGCTCGCCGCTCTCTCGGTCGCTCCGACAGCAAACGCAGCGAAGCCGCAGAAGCTCTACGTCTCGCTCGGCGACTCTTACGCAGTCGGCTACCAGCCCGGGCGTGGATCGACGCGCAACGGCTTCGTCTATCAGGTTCCCGGCCTCGTCAAGAGCCGCGGATACAACCTCAAGGTCGTCAACTTCGGCTGCGGCGGCGCCACAACCAAGTCGCTGATGGAGCAGGTTGGC